>SVNK01000016.1:0-7318 GCA_015066935.1 Ruminococcus sp.
AATTCGAGTTCGAAGGTAAGTGGCAGACAGTAAAGGTTGTTATGGACGATGAAACATTTGAAGACGATATCGAGGGCTTCCCGATAGGTGCATTCGCTCAGATGGAGCTTCTTGACGATGGTTCAGGTTATCTTCAGGTTGCAGGCGAGGATAAGTACGAAATCGAGTGGACTGAAAAGAGCAAGACTTCTATTGAGATTTACAACAAGGAAGAAAATGAGACCATCACATATACAATCACCGGCGAAAAGATGACCTTCAAGGCTGGCGGTGCTACACAGATTCTTACAAAGAAATAAATGATTTATCCCCTGTCTTTCGGCAGGGGATTGACATAATATGCTTTATGCGGTATAATAATGAAACGGAATACAGGTCCGTAAATCCGATTACGTTATTTTTCTGGAGGTTCACATATGATAGGGCAGATTATTCTGCAAATCGTGCTTATTGCACTCAATGCCGTCTTTGCCTGTGCAGAGATTGCTGTGATTTCCGTAAACGATACACGTCTTGAAAAGCTTGCGGCAAGCGGCGACAAGAGGGCTATGCGGCTGAAGAAGCTTACAGACTCTCCGACAAGATTCCTTGCAACGATACAGGTTTCGGTAACACTTGCAGGCTTCATTGGTGCAGCATTTGCGGCAGATAACTTTTCAAACCGTCTTGTAAAGCTGCTTCTTGACAACGGCTGCAAAATCTCCGAAGGAGTTCTCAGCTCCGTATCGGTAGTCGTTATAACGCTGATACTATCCTATTTTACGCTTGTTTTCGGCGAACTTGTTCCCAAGAGAGCTGCAATGAAGAATCCTGAAAAAACAGCACTCGGAATGAGTGGACTTATCAGCTTTGTTTCGAAGATTTTTGCTCCGCTGGTGTGGCTGCTCAATATTTCGTCTAACGGGGTGCTCCGTCTTATGGGAATAGACCCTGATGCTGAGGAGGAAGCCGTTACTGAGGAAGAAATCCTTATGATGTCAGATGCAGGTGCCGAAAAAGGCACGATTGATGAGGACGAGAACAGAATTATCAAGAATGTGTTTGCGTTTGACGATTTAACGGCAAGTCAGGTATGTACTCACAGAACAGATGTTGCGGTTCTGTGGGAGAGCGATAGCGTCGAGGTATGGGAGGAGACAATCCACCGTACACGTCATTCAGCTCTTCCGATATGCGGCGAAAGCGTGGACAACGTCATCGGAATTCTTGATTCCAAAGATTATTTCCGTCTTGAGGACAAAAGCCGTGAAAATATCATGAAAAATGCCGTAACCGAGCCGTATTTTGTACATGAAACCATGAAAGCTGCCAAGCTTTTTGAGCAGATGAAACAGCGTGGTGCCGACCATTTCGCAGTTGTTGTTGATGAGTACGGCGGAATGAGTGGTATAATTACCGTTACTGACCTTGTGGAAATGCTTGTGGGAGACTTTGCTGATGACGATGATGAGAACTCTGCCGAGTTTGAAAAAATCGGCGAAAATGTGTGGAATATTCCCGGAATCCAGCCTCTCAGCGAGGTGAGTGAAGAACTTGGAGTAACCATGCCCGCAGACACGTATGATACATTCGGAGGCTATATCATAGCTATGCTTGGTGAAATCCCGAAGGAAGGAACCAATGTCGAGCTTGAAACAGATGGTCTGAAAATAGAGGTTCTTGACATAAAGCATCATCGTATAGAGCTTTGCCGTGTTACAAAACTCGGTTCAGGGAAAACAGTGTCGGAAAACGAATAAAATGAGACACAGAAGTCTCAGTGCATAAAAAATCCCGATTCAGATGAATCGGGATTTTGGTTTTCCGTATTCTGGACGGCAGGAATGGTACGCCTGACTGGAATCGAACCAGCGCACATGGCGTCGGAGGCCACTGCTCTATCCACTGAGCTACAGGCGCAAATATGTGTGTCGGATGGAAAAAAGCAGATTCCATAAGGAACCTGCATTGGTGCCGGTGGCGGGGGTCGAACCCGCACGGTGTTGCCACCACGGGATTTTGAGTCCCGCACGTCTGCCAATTCCATCACACCGGCTTCATATTGCTCAAATATTATTGCTTAAATATTATACCACAAGACGGAGAAAGTGTCAATACCAAAAATAAGGATTCGGACAAATAAAATGGGAAAGAAAGTTTTTCTTTACATTTTTGGGAGGCTGTGGTATAATGAATTTACTGAATTCTGGAAAGGAGCGAGGTAATGACAGAGAATAACTCTCCCGGAAATCAGGCTGAAATAGCAGCCCTTAATCATGAAATATACAGATTGAACTGTATTATCGACGAGAATGCACGAAAACAGCAGGAGGAATCTGCTATTGACTGCGGCTCACCATTCGGGAATCCAACTGAATACAAGGACTACAGCGGCGATTATTCTGTGATTCTTCCTGAAATAAAACAGGAGGGGTTCAGTATTCCGCTTGACCCCGAGTTCAATGAACGAAGAAGGATAAAATTCTTTTATGCATTGGGCGGAGGATGCGCATTTCTGCGTTTTGTTCTTGCGGATTGGCTTGCATCGCTTCTGCTTATCCTTATTTCGAGGGTGCTTGTGTCGATGAACCCCGATGCTGACGGCGGCACAATACTCAGTTATATAAAGGGGTCTGCGATTTTCGCCTCGGTCAATCTTATAGTTTTTCTTATAGCAAATGTAGTCGTGGCACTTGTCGGAATGATGCTCTCGAAGGTTAAATTCAACGACCTTATAAAAACACGTGACTACAGTATATGGACTGCCGTTCATCATTGTCTCATAGCGGTATTCCTGATGGTGACTTCTCTGCTTGTATCAGGCTTTGTGGAAGACATTTTTTCTCATTACGGTTCCACTACCAATGTTGTAAACCTTGACGGGACTGCCGTTACAGCTGCGGGTACAGCGATTATGCTGATTTACCGATGCATTATTGCTCCGGTTACCGAGGAGTTTTTCTTCCGTGGAATGCTGCTTAAAAATTTCTCAAGGGCAAATCAGCGTTTCGGAGTTTTTGCAACAGCGATCTTCTTCGGACTTGCTCATTCGAATATCCCACAGTTTATTCTGGCTTTTATAATCGGAATTTTCCTTGCCCACATTACACAGAAGCATAATTCAATCATTCCTGCAATCGTGGTGCATATCTTTGTCAATTCGCTTACCACTATAATCGGCTATCTTAACCTTGACGGCATCGGAATCGGTATATATCTTACCGTGGCCGCCTTCGGAGCTATAATGTTTGCAATTTTCAGAATATCTGACAAGATTCCGTCCACAACTCCGCATCAGAGCCGCCGTGGTCTTTCGGTTGCCATATCTTCGGTGATACTTGTTGCGTCATTCTGGCTGCAGCTTATGTATATGCTCTCGTTTGTGATAGACCACCCCGTTTTGCAGACTGTTCAGAGCTTCCTTTAATACGTGAAATAAAATGCAGACCTTTCGGGGTCTGCGTTTTTTGATTTACTTACCGGTGTTTTCTTTCCCGAGATTTTCAAGAGCATATTCACAGCACTGTACTACAAGCTGGTTGAACGATATGTCGTGCTTTGCTGCGAGCCTTTCGAGCTTTTCTATAAGATTATCAGGCATACGTATCGTTTTGTTCGATGACGTCGGCTTTTTTATTTCAAACATTTTCATCACTCCGTTTATACTTCTATAATACCATATTACATTAATTTTATCAGAATTAATACAAGTAAATTTGCAGGTAAAAAACACTTGCAAATATCAATACGGTATGCTATAATAGGAGTATCAATATTAAGGAGGTTTCCTATATGAAAAAGAAAACAAAAGTAATTCTTGGCGTTGTTGGAGTTATTGCTGTGGGCAGTGTAATAGCAGGAAACGGCGATAAAGAAAATAATGCAGAAAAAGTCGGGGAGGTTGCTTCAACAAGTTCCGGCACCGTAGCTGAAAATACTGATGAACGTAATACAAATGTTGCTTTAACAACAGGTTCAATCGAAGCAACAACAGAAACAACAACGGAATCATCCGGTGAGGAAGTGTTCGAGGTCGGAGACATTATTGAGACAAAAAATTTAAGAATCAGTTATCTTTCCTGCGGAGAGTATATCAGTGATAATCAATTTATACAGCCCGAAGCAGGCAACAAATTCATATATTTTGAATTAGAGTTTGAAAACATTTCAAATTCGGACGAACATATAAGCAGTCTGGTGGGTTTTAACTGTTATGCTGACAATAACAGCTGCAATCAGAGTTATCTGACAGAGAATGACCTTAGTGCATCATTGTCTCCCGGAAGAAAAACAAAAGGAAAGATATGTTTTGAAGTTCCTCAGAACGCACAGATTATTGAACTTGAGTATGAGGAAAATTATTTCAAGTCGGATAGGATTATATTTTTGTATAAATAATAGTTGCGTGCAGGCATTCAATCGGCAATATACGGGACAAAATGTACATAAATCTGCGTAATTGCATATGATATTTCTACACCTCTAAAACAGAATGAAACGTGAGAAACAGAGAGAAAACGAGTATTTGCAAGAGAAAATGAGAGATTTGCGGTTATACATTAAAAAAATTCCCGAAAAGACCTTGACAACCGTGACACAATCATGTATAATAATTCTTGCACTGCGAAAGAGGTCGGACTTCCGACAGCTTTCATATCACAAAAACAGGAGGAAATCAATATGTCAACTACACTGGCTAAGCCCGCTGAAGTTACACGCACATGGTATATCCTTGATGCAGAGGGACAGTCCCTCGGTCGTGTTGCAGCTAAGGCAGCTCATATTCTCAGAGGCAAGCATAAGCCCACTTATACTCCCAACGTTGATTGCGGAGATCACGTTATCATCATCAACTGCGATAAGGCTATCCTTACAGGTAAGAAGCTTGAGCAGAAGAAGTACTACTGGCACACAGGCTGGATCGGCGGTCTCAAGTCCATTTCTTACAAGGACATGATGGCTGAGCAGGCTGACAGAGCTATGATGATCGCTGTAAACGGCATGCTCCCCAACAACAGCCTCGGCAGAGCTCAGCTCAAGAGACTCAGAACATACAAGGGTGCTGAGCACAACAACGCTGCTCAGAAGCCTGTTGCTTACACACTTTAAGGAGGTGCTTTATAATGTACGAATCAAAGGTTAAATACTACTACGGAACAGGCAGAAGAAAGCACTCCGTTGCAAGAGTAAGAATCTACCCCGGTTCCGGTAATGTTACTATCAACAACAGAGGTATCGACGATTACTTCGGTCTTGAGACTCTCAAGCTCATCGTTCGTCAGCCCCTCGCTCTCACTGACAACCTCGACAAGTTCGACATCGTTTGCACTGTTGCAGGCGGCGGCGTTACTGGTCAGGCTGGTGCTATCAGACATGGTCTTTCAAGAGCTCTTATCGAGTTCAGCGCTGACCTCCGTCCCGCTCTCAAGAAGGCTGGTTTCCTCACTCGTGACCCCAGAATGAAGGAGAGAAAGAAGTACGGTCTCAAGGCTGCTCGTCGTGCTCCTCAGTTCTCAAAGAGATAATTTCAGCCCTTACAAACCTCGTATTAATGCGGTTTGAGGCATACAAAAACAGAAAAATGTCATTTTTCTGTCATTATTTCAAGGACAAATCCCGTTGTTGCAAAACAACGGGATTTTTTGTATCCTCTTGTATTATGCAAGTTTAAGCGATATTAAATCCGCAACCTTCATCTTTGAGCTTTTGAGTATGTCTGCATATACATCTGCCGTAACCTCAATACCGCTATGACCGAGGTGTTCCGAAACAATCTTTAAATCCACGCCGCTGTTAAGCAATAAGGTAGCGTTCAGATGCCGTATCTGGTGTAAAGTCATTGATTCAAACTCTGTGCCTTTGATAAATCGCTTGAATGATGTGTACACGGAACCTCTGTCCCTGTAATTGCCAAGTGCAGACGTAAACACCATTTCGGGGTGAATGCATTTTGTGTCGAGAGATTTAACCAACTCATCCTGGAAAGCCTTGTGTTCCGTAAGTATATCGTGTAAGGTCTGGCTCATTCCTAGAACACGCTGACTGCTTTCGGTTTTGGGTGTCGTAAGAAAATGTTTGCCTGCGATGTCTGCAAGATTGTAGTTGATTGAAATTGTGCGGTTTTCAAAATCTATATCCTCCCAGCGTAAGCCAAGACATTCTCCCGAACGCATTCCCGTGTAAAGAAGCACCTTGACAATTGTTTTAAGGTCAGCGTCCCACTTTTCTGTATTAAGAAAATTAAGAAATGCTTTGACTTGCTGCTCGTCCATAACGGGCTTTTTGTTTTTTCTGCGCTTCGGAAGAATAACGTGCTTGCAGGGAGTGTCACGGATAAAGCCCTCTTCAACAGCACGGGTGAGAATGCTTTGCATTACAACATATATTTTCTTCATTGTGTTAGGACTAAGCGTGTAGCTTTGCATAATCTCAGTGATTTTCGGCGTTGTAATATCTTTCAGCTTCATATTCCCGATTTTGGGTGCAAGATGATTTTCGTACTGACTTTTGTAGTTATACACCGTACTTTCCTTTAGTTCAACAGGTGCATAATTCTGAAAGTACCATTCAGCCAGCTCTGAAAACCGCATATTTTCTCTGAGCGTGGAATATCCACGGCAGTGCTGTTCGTATTCAACGGCATACCAACATGACCGCAATCGAATATATCCGCAACGGCATGAAGCGTGTGCGTAAAAAGGAGTCCTCATTTATTCTGGCAAGTCAGAACATCGAGGACTTTTTGCTTCCTGAAATCAAAGAATCCACCAAGCCGCTGTCCAGTATTCCGTCCCACCACTTTCTGTTCAATGCAGGTCAGATCAATACACAGGAATATATGGACGCATTGCAGCTTGAAGAATCCGAGTTCAGTCTCATCCGCTATCCGGAGAGAGGAACCTGTCTGTACCGCTGTGGTAATGAGAGGTATCTGCTTCAGGTGATCGCACCTGCGTATAAGGCGGCACTGTTCGGTTCGGCAGGAGGAAGATAGTGCTTGACTTATTGTGGCAGATATAGTATAATAAGCCTCACAAGGCAAACCGTGAAAACACCTACTTGCACTTTGTCAATATCTGCAAGGAATCGGGCGTTCCAGGTGCTGTTGAGGATTATGGTATTAAATCTGAATAGCTCTATGTTTGAAGCGGTTATGAATCATAGATAATGGGGTTGGTGATAACTGTGAAAAGATTATTAGTGGTAACTTTATCTTTACTTTTATGTACAGGATGTAATTTGAGCGATTCAAGTTCCGATAAACAAGACTCAGAAATGGGAGCATTCACATCCGACGTTACGCAAAGCATGACAAATGATACAAGCATGACAAATGATA
>SVNK01000016.1:7418-23289 GCA_015066935.1 Ruminococcus sp.
AAGCATGACAAATGATACAAGCATGACAGATGACATGATGAATGATATACAGATGATTGATTTGAAATTGCCTGAAAACAGTCACTATCTGGAATATTATAAGGAATTCACCTATGGAAAAGAGTGTTTTTTGTCTGATGGTCGGAAAATTATTGAAGATACAAATCTGTATCTTGAGGATTTATCAGGGAATAAAACAGCCCTTATTGAGGTTCCGAAGGAAGAAACCGAAAAACATGTCGTGTTTGGGGAAATGCTTGACGATAACAGATTCAGCTATTATATTGTTAATCATGAATCAACAGAGGACTCGGGAGTGTATAACCTTGTAACCTGTGAGGACTTCCGTATAGATGTTTGCGAAGATCATTCATCCTATGTTCCTAAGAAAGTAATCGATAATTACTTGTATTTTTCAAAGGGCTTTATTTCGGATTTCAGAGGAATCGGCAAGTTAAATCTTGATACCTACGAATTCACAGAATTCAACTGCTCAGCATTGCTTGACAACGATATTTGCTATTTGGGAAGTCCGGATTTCTCATCTGATGGAACAACAGCTGCTGTTTATGGAATCGTTTCCCAACCTTCGGAAATAAACGGATTAAATGAATATCAGGTGGCAATCTATTCACTGACAGATAAAAAAGTCATTACAACCTATAATTTTTTTAGTGAGCATGATTATGTTGCTCATCAATTGATATATCACGATGACGGTGAGGTTTACCTGTATCTTTCTCAGTATGGCGATAATCCTCAACATCACCTTTATATCATTGATGTAACAGCGTAAGACACGGCAAGCTATATATCCTTAAGGCGTATGGCTGACAAAGGCTGTGCCAATTGAATATTTAGAAGAAGCATGAGTCGATTGCAAGAGCAGTCGGCTCTTTTCTTTTTGGGGGTGATTGTATAGTAACCGTTCTTGCTCCTGCGAGTACGGCTTTTTAATCTCATTCCTTTCAGAATTCGGGACACAACAAAAAGCCGACCTCAACCGAGGTCGGCTCATAACTGCTATTATTTTCGTCGTTTCATTTGCAGACGTAACAGTCTGTAAATGAAGGAATTATCTGTTATTGATAAGCTTAGTAAGCTCAACGGGATCAACGATTGTATCGCCCTTGTATACACGCATATTGCCTGAAGCGATTTCGTCGATGAGGATAACCTCGTCGTTATTGAAGCCGAACTCGAACTTGATGTCCCAGAGGTCAAGACCGATTGTCTTGAGGTCGTCAGCAACAATCTTTGTGATTTTGAGAGTCTGCTCCTTCATGCTTGCGAACATTTCGGGAGTCATGATTCCGAGAGCAGCAAGACCTTCGCTTGTTACGAGGGGATCGCCCTTTTCGTCGTTCTTGAAAGTACACTCAACGTAACCGCCTTCGAGGACAGTACCGTCAGCGATGTACTCGCCGTATCTGCGGATGAAGCTTCCTGTAGCAACAAGACGGCAGATTACCTCAAGACCGTGACCGAACACAGTTGCGGGGAGAACCTCCATAGTAGCGTTGTCGATGTCAGCGCTTACATAGTGAGTCTTGATGCCAGCCTTCTTGAGGAGCTCGAAGTAGTAAACGGATGTCTGGAGGTTAGCCTTACCGATACCGTCGATTGTAAGACCAACAGTATTCTCGCCGGGATCGAAAACGCCGTCTTTACCGGTGCAGTCGTCCTTGAACTTGAGCATTACATTGCCGTTGTCAAGCTTGAATACGTCCTTTGTTTTACCTGTATAAATCTTTTCCATCGTATAAATCTCCTTGATTTATAAATTTTTTCCAAGCATATTATAAATCATCAAAAGCCTACAGTCAATATTATTTTGCGAATTTTTACATTTTCTACAAAAAGAAATATTTCACAAACACCGTGATTAACATCTTTCACGAAACATAAAAAACACCTTTGCGGCATTATGGGAAACATTGAATAAGGGCGATGTCAGTGCATATAATAAATCCGAGGCATATGAGTTGTTTCATGAGACATCGTATGCGGAAAGGATGGGTAAATATGATTGAAAATGACACAATAAAACTGCTCAGGGAATGTGATGCAGGAGTAAAGATGGGAGTCACGTCCATAAACGATTCCGTCAAATATGTAAAGGACAGCGGATTCAGGGAAATTCTTCAGAAGAACGTCGATGAACACGAAAAAATCAAATCGGAACTTCAGGAACTTCTCGACAAATATCACGACGACGGCAAGGAGCCTGCTATCATGGCAAAGGGAATGTCGTGGTTCAAGACCAATGTTACGCTTGCTGTGAACGGTTCCGACAGCGAGGTTGCTGATTTCATCACGGACGGCTGTAATATGGGAGTCAAATCGTTGTCACGCTACCTTAATCAGTACGCCGCTGCCGATGAAAAGTCGAAGGATCTGGCGAAGAAGCTGATAAGCCTTGAGGAAGCCCTTGCAGTCAAAGTCAGAGGATACCTTTAAGGCAACACCGCACAAAGCCCGCCTGACGGCTTTGCACGAAATCTGCTTGCATATTTTTCGCCATTCCGCACAAAAATTCCTTGACATACGTCAGTATGCCTTCGGAATTTCTGTACAATCTGACGAAAAATCTGACTTCGCATCTTTCGCATAAGCTCTGTGCGGTATTGCCTTAAGGCAGCACCGATTTTTCACGAGCTTTTATGCGAAAAAAATATCCGTGAGGTATTGACAAAACGGAAACTGTGTGATATAATTTCAAACGTGAAGACTCTGCTTTTGTGGAAAGTCCGTCAGGGAGAGTGCGTCGCAGACTGAAAGCGCACTCAGGATGAGTAGTAAGTACGGGAACACTTCATGTAATACATCACAACTTTATAAAAAGTGGAAGCCGTAAAACGGTTTCAATGCGGGTGGCACCGCGGGTAAATTATGTTTGCTCGTCCCGGGAGTACATTTAACGATGTTCTCCCGGGCTTTTTATTTTTAAACGGAGGTAGATAATATGTACAGAACCTTATATTGCAATGACATCAGCGAAAGTCATGTAGGTCAGAGAGTTCAGCTTGCAGGCTGGGTTGACGTTATACGTGACCACGGCGGCGTAATCTTTGTTGACATCAGAGATTATACCGGTATCACACAGACCGTCATCCATGACGAGGAAATGGTGAAGAATGTCAACCGTGAAACTGTTATCTCGGTAAGCGGAATCGTAAGAAAGCGTGACGAGGATACTGTCAATACAAAAATTGCAACAGGTTACGTTGAGCTTGTTGTGGATGAGCTTACAGTTCTCGGAAAATCGAAGAATATGCTTCCTTTTGACGTAAGAGGTTCACGTCTTATCAAGGACGAACTGCGTCTTAAATACCGTTATCTTGACCTTCGTAACCCCAAGAACCACGAAAATCTTCTCATGCGTTCAAGAATCATCCGTCATCTCAGAAACAAGATGGAAAGCAAGGACTTCCTTGAAATGCAGACTCCGATCCTTACAGCATCCTCTCCTGAGGGCGCAAGAGACTTCCTTGTTCCGAGCCGTAAGCACCCCGGCAAGTTCTACGCTCTGCCTCAGGCTCCCCAGCAGTTCAAGCAGCTTCTGATGGTATCAGGCTTCGATAAGTACTTCCAGATTGCTCCCTGCTTCCGTGACGAGGACGCAAGAGCCGACCGTTCTCCCGGTGAGTTCTATCAGCTCGACTTCGAAATGGCTTTTGCTACACAGGAAGAAGTTCTCGAAATCTGCGAGGACGTTATCTACGATACATTCAAGACATTCTCAGATAAGAAAATCACTGAGAAGCCTTTCCGCAGAATCACATATGCCGATGCAATGATGACATACGGTTCCGATAAGCCCGACCTCAGAAACCCGCTTGTTATCTGTGACCTTACAGATTTCTTTGCAGGTGTAAGCTTCCCTGCATTCAGAGGAAAGCCCGTGCGTGGTATTGTTGCGGACTGTCAGGGCAAATCAAACAAGTTCTTTGAAAATTCACTCAAATATGCAACATCCGATGAGGTTGCACTCGGCGGTCTCGGATACATTACGCTCAAGGACGGCGTGTTCATCGGACCAATCGCAAAATTCCTCTCCGATGAGCAGAAGTCTGAAATCATCACTCTTTCAGGTGTAAAGGAAGGTGAAACATTATTCTTCATCTGCGACGAAAAGAAGAACGACGCAGAAAAGAAGGCAGGTCTTATCCGTACATGGCTTGCAAAGAAGGAACAGCTCGACCTCATCAGGGACGACAGCTTTGAATTCTGCTTCGTTGTAGATTTCCCCATGTACGAAATCGACGAGGAAACAGGCGAAACTATCTTCACTCACAACCCCTTCTCAATGCCGCAGGGCGGTATGGATTCACTCCTCAACAAGAAGCCCACAGAGGTTCTTGCTTATCAGTACGACCTCGTATGCAACGGTATTGAGCTTGCTTCGGGTGCCGTAAGAAACCACGACATCGACATCATGAAGAAGGCTTTTGAAATCGCAGGCTACGGCGAGGATGAGCTGAAGAAGCGTTTCAGTGCACTTTACAACGCATTCCAGTACGGTGCACCTCCTCATGCGGGAATGGCTCCCGGAATCGACCGTATGGTTATGCTTCTTACCGACGAGGAAAAAATCCTTGAAGTTATCGCATTCCCTCTCAACGGAAATGCTCAGGACCTCCTTCTCGGTGCTCCGAGCGAGGTCACAAATCAGCAGCTTGAGGACGTTCATCTCCTCGGAAGCACAAGTGTACTCGGACAGCGTACTGCTTCAACGGGAAGCGGTGCAGGAAGCTCGTCATACGGAAAGCGTTCGACTTTCTCCAATGCTCAGCAGCTCAATCAGCTGTCTCTTACTGACGAGGAAGAAGCCGTTATGCAGGAAATCTTCAATTCGATGAAGGGTGCAGAGGAAGAACTCAGCAAGTGTGACACGGAAAATGTTGAAGCTATGGTACACGTTATGCCTATGACAAATGTCCTCCGTGAGGACGTGAGAAAGCAGCCCTTTACAAGAGAGAGCCTGCTTGAGGGTGCTCCTGCACGCAGCGATGACAGCTGGCAGGTACCCAGACTTGTTAAGTGAGGTGTGTTTTGATGAAATATTATGCAGCATTAATCAATGAAAACGGTAATATCGCAGTTGACGACACAATCCTTGTAAAGGATGTTCAGGCTGCTGCGGGATCATATATGCTGGAGGGCTTCAAGCCTCTTTTCAGCGCAGAAGCTGTATGCCGTCTTGAAGAAAAGGGCTACAGCGTTTCAGGAAAGACCCATGTAGGAGAGTTCGGACTTGACCTTATGGGTGAATTCTCACACTATGCACAGGCTGACGGCAGAATCACAGGTGCCGCTGCTGCTCTCGTTGCTGAGGGAAGCGTGAAGGCTGCTCTCGGTGTTGACGTGAACGGTGCTCCCAGACGTGCCGCTGCTCTTGCAGGCGTTGACTTCCTCAAGCCTACTTACGGAACAGTTTCACGTTACGGTATCATCTCAACAGCCGCTTCAGGCGAACAGCTCGGTGTCTATGCGGCAGACGCAGAGGGTATCAGTGAAATCATGTCTGTTATTGCAGGAAACGACTCCAAGGACGGCACAAGTCTTCCCGAAAAGTCATACGATTACTCTGTAAGCAGCGTTTCAGGCAAAAAGGTCTGCATCGTAAAGGAGCTTCTCGCTCAGGCTGACGATACCACAAAGGCGGCAGTTGCTGACTATGCAAAGAAGCTTGAAAAGCTCGGCGTAACTGTCGAGGAGATTTCATTTGATGTGTTCGGAATGGCAAATACTGCATGGCAGATTATCATGTCGGCAGAAACCTGCAACAACGTTTCCCGTTATGACGGCGTAAAGTTTGGTCATCGCTCCGAAACATACAGAAATATCGACGAATTATATGTAAATTCCAGAACCGAGGGCTTCAACTTCCTCACAAAGGCAGTAATCCTCTACGGCTCGGACGTTCTCTCCAAGAACCGTTATGCCGACTGCTTTGACAAGTCGCTCCGTGTACGCCGTATTGTTGCCGATAAGTTCAAGGAGCTTATGGAGAATTACGACGCTGTTCTTGCTCCCGTATGCGGAAAGACAGAATACACAAGCTATGATATTCATTCGGCTTTCGGAGAGGTGTTCAGGGAGAGTCTCTTCACAGCTGCCGCAAACCTTATCGGAATCCCTGCACTCGTAAGCGGCGGAGTTCAGCTCATGGGCAGCCATTTCAGTGACGGTCTGCTTCTGAGCCTTGCATCAGGCGTTGAAAAGGAGGTCAAGTAATTATGAAGTATGAGCTTGTTATCGGTCTTGAAACCCACGTTGAATTAAGTACCGAATCCAAGATTTTCTGTTCATGCGGAGGTCATTCCGCAGCAAACGAGCCTAATGACTGTGTATGTCCCGCTTGTTCGGGAATGCCCGGTATGCTTCCCGTTATGAACAAGCGTGTTGTGGAGCTTGCAGTTACCGCAGGTCTTATGCTAAACTGCGAAATCAGCCGCTACACAACCTTTGATAAGAAGAATTACTACTACCCCGACCTTCCCTGTGCATATCAGATAACTCAGCTTAATCACCCGATTTGTACAAACGGTCTTGTACCCGTAAAGACGTCCGCAGGCACACGTGACATCCGCATCAAGCAGATTCACATGGAGGAGGACGCAGGTAAGCTCGTCCACAGCGGAAGCTTCTCATATGTTGACTTCAACCGTACAAGTGTACCGCTTATCGAAATCGTTACACAGCCTGATTTCCGCAGTGCCGAGGAGGTTATTGCGTACCTTACAAAGCTCAAGTCCATGTTCCGTTCAGGCGGAATTTCCGAGTGCGAGGAAGGTGCAATGCGTTGTGACGTAAACATTTCCGTCCGTCCTGAGGGCAGCGAGGAATTTGGTGTAAGAACCGAAATCAAGAACATGAGCTCGTTTGAGGCAATTGAAAAGGCTATCAATTACGAGTCTCAGCGTCACATGGACGCTCTTGAATACGAGACAGAGGTACTCGTTCAGGAGACAAGACGTTTCGACGACGCAAGCGGCAAGACTTTCGCAATGCGTAATAAGGAGACAGAAGCTGATTACCGCTACTTCCCCGACGCAAATCTCATGCCTATCATTATCGACGATGAGTGGCTTGAGAAGATAAAGGCAGATAAGCCCGTCGCTATCGACGACAAGGCTGTTGAATATCAGGAGGCAGGCATTTCCGATAAGGAAATCGACATGATTCTCTCCAACCACAAGATAGGAAAGCTTCTTGATTCAGTTGTGGCACTCGGCTGCAATCCCAAGGATACTGCTGCATGGATTCTCACAGACTATGCAGGTATTCTCCGTAAGGACGGCAAAACTATGGACGACCACAATATCTCTGCGGAGACTCTTGCGGCAATCATCAAAATGGTTGACAGCGGAGAAATCAACCGTGGTGCAGGTAAGAAGATTCTCATTGCCGTTGTTGAGAATGACGTTGACCCTGTTGCTTACTGTGAGGAGCAGGGCTTCAATAAGAAGTTCGACGAGGCAGCCATCGAAGGTATTATCGACAGCGTTATCAGCAATAACGAAAAGGCTGTTACCGAGTTCAAAAACGGTAAGGAAAAGGCATTCCAGGCTCTGTTCGGCGCATGTATGAAGGAGCTCAAGGGTGTCGGAAATCCTGCTGTAATCAAAACACTTCTCCAGAATAAGCTCAAGTAATTTTTCGGGCAGTACCGTGCATGACTTTTATAAAGTGTTTCCTGTGCGGTACTGTCCATGTTATTATAGGGAGGTCGGAATGTTGAAAAGGATTCTTCTTATACTCGTAGGCGGAACAATCTGCACCAGAAAAAATGAGTACGGTACACTGTCGATAAGCTCCGAGGCGGGGGTAATGCTTAAAGAGAATTATCTCAATTCCGATTCTGTGTACGCCGATGACGTGTACATAGAATCAACCCGTGATATGTATATCCTCAGCGAGAATATGACCGTTGACAGGTGGAATTCAATTATCGCACTTTACACTGAGTCTGTGAAGGACGGCGGATACGACGGAGTCGTTTTTGCTCACGGTACCGACAGTCTTGCATATTCGGCATCATTGTTTTCAATGCTGCTTGCCGACACGAAAATTCCCGTGTTCTTTGTTTCGAGCAACGAGCGTCTTGAATCGTCACGCTCCAACGGCGACGCTAATTTCAGATATGCTGTTGAGTGCATATGCCGTGGAATTGAGCCGAATGTGTATGTGACCTACAAAAATCTGTCTGATGGACGTATGTATCTGCATCTTGGCTCACGTTTGAGACAGTGCGGGAACTACTCGGAGGACTTCTTCAGCGTGGGAGCAATCGACATCACGGATATTTCCGACGAAAACTGCGGAGAGTATTTTGCGGAAATCACAAGAGATTTTCCGTCGGAAAAGAGGGGGCCGCTTGTGGAATCATCGGCAATTCCTGAGCTGTCCGACAACATACTCATGCTGAATCCCTATGTCGGACTGCGTTATGATGTGATTGATTATACGAAGTTTGCAGCGGTACTTCACGGAACGTACCATTCAGGAACGGTCTGCTCGGAAAAGGCTGAGGACTACGGCAGAAATTCGGTTCTTAGTCTGCTGGACGCCTGTGCTGACTGTGGAGATGCTGCTCCCGATATATACATTTCACCGTCAAAGCTGTGCGGAGAGGTCTACGATTCGCTTCCCGTTGTCGGACTCCACAGGCGTGATGAAATCGGCGTGTCGTTCCTCTATGGAATGACTCAGGAAGCAGCTTATGCAAAGCTTGTCATTGCGTATTCCATGTACGATGATAAGTGCGAAATCAGAAACTTTATGGAAACACAAATAAATTTTGAGAAAATATACGAGTGATGTGATTATGGAAAATACAGTTAAATTATATGAAAAAGACGCCTATTGCAGGTCATTTACAGCGAAGGTCATTTCCTGTACGGCGAATGAAAACGGTTATGATGTTGTTCTGGAACAGTCCGCTTTTTTCCCTGAGGGAGGCGGTCAGAAGGGTGATAACGGAAGACTCGGTGACGCTGTTGTGACAGATACTCAGATTGTCGGGGATGTAATCGTCCACAAGACCGACAAGCCGATTGAGGTCGGCAGTGAGGTCAGCGGCGAAATCGACTGGGACGTGCGTTTTGACAGAATGCAGAATCATTCTGCTGAGCATATTGTCTCGGGAGTTGCCTGTTCGCTTTATGGATGCAGCAATGTCGGCTTCCATCTCGGCGACGACTGCATGATGGTAGACTTTGACAAGAAGCTTTCGGCTGAGGACATTGCGAAAATCGAGCTTGCGTCCAACAAAGCGGTGTTCGACAACATTGAAATTATTGCGATATATCCCACAAAAGAGGAAATCCCTACGCTTCAGTACAGAAGCAAGCTTGATATTGAGGAGAATCTGCGTCTGATTCAGATCGGTGACGTGGACTGCTGTGCGTGCTGTGCACCCCATGTTGCAAAAACAGGCGAAATCGGACTTATCAAGATTACCTCCTTTGCACCATACAAAAACGGCACACGAATTGAAATTGCAGCAGGTTATCGTGCTCTTGCGGACTATACGCTCCTCAACAACGAAAACAAGACCATAATGAAGATGCTCTCTGCTCCACGTGACAAGACTGCCGAATTTGTGAGCAGACAGCTTGAGCAGATTTCTACTGTTTCAAGAGAGAAACAGTCGCTCGTGAGGGAGCTTGCAATCGCAAGACTCAGCGTTACAAGGGTAGGAGACAATGGTTATTCGTTCTGTGAGAAGTGCTCCTTCGACGACCTCAGATACTGTTCAAATACGCTTGCCGAGCAGAATATCGCTATGTGCGTCCTTCTTTCGGAGACCGCCGAAAATGAGTATATCTATGTTGTGAGTTCAAAAGAAACCGAAGTCACATCCACAGTAAAGCAGCTTAATGCTGCGTTCAGCGGAAAAGGCGGCGGAAAACCAAACTATGCTCAGGGTAAGCTTTCAGGCAGCCGTAATGAAATTGAATCAATGCTCGCAGAGCTTCTTAAATAATATAATGATTCCCCGCCATTAAAAGGACGGGGAATTTTTTTTGAAAATTTTTCAAAAAACACTTGACAAGTGCGTGTATAGGTGATATACTGTATATACAGCATATACACGGTATGCAACCTCGGAGAAAGGAGACAGCATATGAATATAATTATAAGTCATACGAGTGATAAGCCGATGTATGAGCAGATTGAGGACGGCATCAAGAAAGCCATATATGAAGGTGTGTTGAAGAACAACGAAATGCTGCCGAGTGTGAGGCAGCTTGCAAAAGACCTGAACGTCAGTGCGATAACCACGAAGCGAGCGTACATTGATCTTGAACATGAAGGACTTGTCTATACAATATCGGGCAAGGGTACATTTGTAAAGATTGATAAGCTTGAGGAGCTTCAGAAGTCACATGAGGCAGAACTGCTCTCAGGGCTGAGGGAAGCGGCAGAGGTTTGCAGGGAACACGGAATTGAAAAAGAAAGAATAGATACGGTTATATCGGAAGTTTACGAATAAACATCGGACGAAAGGAAGTTCAATATGAATAATTACGCACTTGAAATCAATAATCTTTCAAAGGAATTCAGCGATTTTAAGCTGGACAACGTCTCGTTCAGACTTGAAAAAGGCATGGTAATGGGACTTGTCGGTGAAAACGGTGCAGGAAAGACCACAATCATCAGACTCATTCTCAATGCCATTGAGAAAAACGGCGGAAACATCAAAATCTTCGGAATGGATAACGACGCCGAGGAAATTGCCTGCAAGGAGAGAATCGGATACGTTGCCGACGAGGACTACCTTATTGTAACCTCAAACATCAAGAACTACGCAAAGGCATTCGCCCACATCTACAAGAACTGGGACCAGCCGCTTTTTGAAAAGTATGCAAAGATGTGGAATCTTCCGCCAAAGAAGAAGTTTTCCGAATACTCAAAAGGCATGAAAACAAAGGCGATGCTTGCACTTACTCTTGCACACCATCCCGAGCTTCTCATTCTCGACGAACCTACAGCAGGTCTTGACCCTATTGCAAGAATTGAAGTTCTGGATATTCTGAGAGAAATAGTCGGGGACGGTGAAAAGTCCGTTCTGTTTTCCACGCATATTACAGGTGACCTCGATAAGATTGCAGACTGCGTAACAGTTCTGAATGGCGGTAAAATCACCGAGTCTACGGAAATCGACAAGATTGAGGAGAAATATGCGGTTATCAGCGGTCCGCTTTCGGTACTCAGTTCCGCCAATAAGGAAAAGTGTGTCGGAATCCGCAAAGGTTCGCAGAATTTTGAGGCACTTATCGAAAGAAAGTATCTCGGCAGCTTTGAGGGAGTCAGTGTAAGAACTCCGAATATCGAAAACCTGCTCACGTTTACCATCTGGGGACACAGAGATGAGGTTGTAGAGCTTGGAGGCGAAAACTCATGAGTAAAAAAGTAAAAGAACAGGTTAAGTACAACCCATCCTACTCCTCTCTGCAAAGAACAACAAAAGTTTTTAAGGCACTTATCGGCAATACCAACCGCTGGTTATGCGTATTTTATCTGATACTTGTCATTATCATGGTTATTACTTCGTCGTGCTGGGTAATATTTGATACAAAGGATTTTATTGAAGACGGTGCAAACTCTACGTTCGGATATGTAATAACGTTCATGGCGTTTACTCTTTTTGCGTTGAACTCATGTATTCCGAATACCGATACGAAAACTCAGGAAACAGCAAGAAGCAATGTCCGTGGATGTGCTACCGTCGGCGAAGCGATGATGCATCTTCCGATTTCAAAGCTTGACGTTTACAGACTCTCATTTCGTTCTTATCTGATGTTCATGCTGTTTTCTTCGATTCATGTAGCGGTTCTCAATATTATGGACATTGCTGATGACCGCTTTGAATCTGCCGCAGCAAGCACGGGTCTGCTGAATCTGATTTACGTTTCATTGTGCATATGTCTCTATATGACCATGTTCAATGTATTCAAAAAGATGAGCGATAAGACAAAAAACGGACTTCTTATCGGACTGCTTCTGATATTCTATGTAGCATGGATGCTCTCGATGCTTGGAATAGCCAAAAATATATTTGAGCTTCCTGTATTCGGATTCTGTGCAGGCATTCCCGGAGTCATTATGCTGATTTGCACATATGCGGCTGTAATCATAATCCAGAAGACGGTCGTTGAAAAGAGAGCTGCATCTACTGCATGGTATCAGCGTTAAGCCGTTCAGAAAGGAGAAAATCAATGGAAAAACCAACAAACCTTAAAGGTATGACGCTTCTTATGAAGCTTCTTCCTATAGGAAATGGCTGTATATCAGTCATTCTGATTGCGATTGCGGCTAATATTTTTTCAGCATGGAATAAGTATGATATGAATAAGGGCATTTCCGGCGGAGTTCAGATTGCAATGGTAATGGCAATGATGTGTATATCAATGTTTATTGCAACAAGCGTATCATATAACTACACATTTATCTCAACACTTCCCGTAAAAACTTCAAAAATCCATGTGTTTATGTCTGCTGTGGTTGACTGTTCGTTCCTTATCGTAGCCGCTGTGGATGCTCTGATTTTCGTGGTATTCGGTATGGCTGAACATATTCCTGTGAAAGCAATTACGTATCTTATTATGTACATATCAAGCCGCATACTGCTTTGTGCGGCAATAACCCCCGGAGGCGGAAAGCAGGATTCTCATCGTACAAACGTTGTTTCCGGATTTGCAGGCTTCTTCGGATATCTTCTTGCAGCAATCTCGAATTCGGTTACAGCATCTGTAATCGACGATAATGCAAGCTATTCAGAGGGCGGCAAAATTGCAATAGCAATTATCCTCGGAGTACTGTTTGTTTCGGCTGTTATCACACGAATTCTCACAAATAAGGGGATAAAGTCGAAGCTGCGTCTTATGAAGGTTTACAAGGGCAAGAAAAAATCGAAAAAGGCAGAATCCTACGTATAATAAATGTGTCCTCAATAACCGCCGTCAGGCGGTTATTGCCCCGAACTTCGTTCGGGGAGCGCAAATTCTTTACAATATGAGAATTTGCGCATCACATTAATAAGGATTCAGATAGAATCAATCCCCATAGGTCCGTTGATACGGGACTTATGGGGATTTCTGCGGAACATAAAAAAGCCCCGACATCAGTCGGAGCTTTGTGAATTGTTTTTTTTTAATCAGTTAAGGCTGCCTGAAACGTAAACCTTTATCATGGCTTCCTTGGTCGGGTCCTTTTTGGTGGAGACTGTGATATAACACTCACCGGCGGAAATTGCCGTTACCATACCGAGATTGCTTACGGTAGCAACATTCGGGTCACTTGTTTCCCAGACCTCGTCAGCTTCTGACGAGCCGGCAGGATATTCGCTTATAATTGCGGCGTACTCACTCTGTCCGACAGTATAGTATGCAGTTGTTCTGCTGAGCTTGAAGCCGCTGTTGGGATCATTAGTAGGCTCAGTTACAAGCTGGATAGTAGTGGTTGTGGTAGTAGTGGTCAGTGCAGGGTCAGCCGTTGTGGAAACATCGGAAGCGGAAGTGCTTGTTGTTGAATTATTGCTGTCCTTTTTGGATTTTCCGCTGCTGCATGCATTGGCAAAGAGAATCACAATAATCAATACGATCAGTGCAATGATAAAAAGTGCACAGAGCTGACGTTTACGGAGAGTATCCCTTGAAACTCTTTTTCTGGGACGCTGATAATCTTCATCGTTTCTGTAGCTGTTGTAATTGTTGTCCATATTTTCAATATCCCTTCTTTTATATTTCTGCATTATCGTGAGACTTGTCGGAAAAATGCATAAGCTCCGAAATGCTTTGAAAAGCGGTCCGCCTTGAAGGCTTCATAATATATGTATGGAAGCGACAGCGGATCACATAAAATTACACACATATATTATAACACAGCTTCTGACAAATGTCACGTATTTATTTCTATTCCCGAAATTTTTTTACATATTGACATATAATCCGATTGTTTTTTTGTGACATATGACAAAAGACCTGTCCGCAATTGCAGACAGGTCTTTGATTACTTGTTATATTTGGTGATTTCGGAGTCGATAAGCGGTTTTGCAGACTCGGCAAATGCCTGCCATGATTCTGCTTTGTCGGTTTCATCGAGCATCGCTGCCGTGATATTGTTTATCACGCCTCTTGTCTCGTAGGAGTACTCGCCGTAACCCCACATTTTTTCACCCATACCAAGACCAAAGTCGAAAATGGGAGTAAATTTGCTGAGGTCTTTGAATTCTGAAATTGCATCGTACTGTTCTTCGGTGATAAAGCTTAAGGAGTTGCCGTCGACGTTATTTTTTACTTCAAGAGCTTCTTTTTTCTCTGCGTCAATCATTTTCTGACTTGTTGCAGCAAGACGTTCACATCTTATATATGCGGCTACAGCTTCGCCCTTTTCTGAACCGGCTGCAAGCATCACGGCGTTATAAGTTCCGCTGAAGTAATTCTTGTCTGAGCCTTCTGCTTTTGGGAAAGGAACAACCATCAGGTCCATATCTCTGTTTTCGCCGTTTGAAGCACCCAACGCCCAGTCTGACATTGCGTAGAATAATGTTGAGTGGTTTGACGGGAAGTTTGAAGGAAAGTCCTTGGGATTGTAATAGAGTCTGCTGTCTGAAAGACCTCTGAGCATTTCCGCAGCTTTTCCGATTTCGGGACTGCCGATATTATTCACAAGCTTTCCGTCTTCGTGTCTGACGATGGTCTGACCTGTCGAATAGATTGCGGTTTCACCGAAAACGCCCTGAATACCGTAACGTGTACCATTGCCGTTTCCGACGAATTCGTTCATCATTTCTGTAAAAGCTTTCCAGTCCCATTTCCCCTCTTTATAAAGAGTATAGGGGTCACCGAGCGACTCGCCTTCGGTAATTTTCCTGCTGTAAGTGAGGAAAATCGGCTCGGAAACCGAATAGGGGATAACGTAGTGCTGCTTATCGTAAGCAAACACATCAATAGCCGACTTCATGTCAGTCCATATATCGGAGTCCATTTCCATTTTATCAAAGTACGGGTCAAGAGGCTGATAGCGGTTTTTCAGCGTACCGTTGGGGAAATCGTGCATATCAAACGGGAGCATGTCCACGTCTTCGTCCGCAGCAAGCATCCTGTCGAGATTTTCGTATCTCTCCTTGTGGGACGTATATACGTAATTGATTTTTCCACCGTAGACCTTTTCGTAAAGATTGAGTGCAGCACGTGTCTGTTCACCTTCATCGGGGTTGAGGTCATAGTCTGCAAGCCATGTGATATCCATTTTATGAAGGTCCGCTGCCTCTGTGGTTTCTGCGGTGCCTGCTTCGGTGGTCGGTGAGGCAGTTGAGTCGTTTTTCTTGCTTTTATCGCATGAAACGCAGAGTGATGAGAATGCAGCCATAGTCGTAATTGACGCAATTATTCGTTTCAGATTGTTCATCCGTAAATCTCCTGATAGTTGTTTTGCCATTTGGGGCATAAACAGATTGTTCAATACAGTTCCGTAATTCTCCGTATAATCATCAGGGCTTCTGTATTTCATAAGTATTATACAACATTCATTGTTTATTGTCAAGCGGAATGTAGGGGTTCAGATAAAGTGGAGAGCGTCGGAATCGGTACGGAAAAATTATAAAATAACTTGACAAGCAATACGTTTTGATGTATAATAATACTTGTGATTTGTGTCGGACGCCATGATAAAGTGATAGTGCGGTTGTCGTTCAGAGCAGGTGAACGTGTGGCTGCTGATAATCAAGCTTGAAATCATGTGAATAGCCGTCGTTAAAGCGACATCACAACGGACACAGCAAGCCTTGCAAAACTAAAACTGAATATCAATGCTGGTGTAGCACAAAGGTAGTGCAGCGGTATCGTAAACCGCAGGT
>SVNK01000017.1 GCA_015066935.1 Ruminococcus sp.
GTTATCATAGTACATACATTCAAAAAAGCAGAGGATAGGAACAAAAAGAAGCCGTTTATTCTTCAGAACTCCTTGTTTCATATCGTTGCCGATTATCTTACAGACATTCATATTTTCGCCCCCTTATGAAAAGATCAGATATTATCATGAACATACCGATTACAGTCAGCGTAAGGTGGCACAGATACTGAGTGTATCCCGAAATACAGCAAAGAAATACTGGGAAGGACAGACCGTTCCATGGGAACGAAAGCCCGGCAGCGGCAGGAAGAACGATATCATTACCGATGAAGTAAAAGCCTTCATATAAATATAAAAGAGCCCTATACAAAATCGTTATGATTCTGCATAGGGCTTATATTCGGTTTGGTCATTCGTGGTTTGCAGATAAAATATCAGTTGTTCTCAATCGGTATATCTTTCTTCCCTATGGGTGACTGCTTTTAAGCGTACGGGATATATTTTTACGGTTGGTATTCAAAGCATGGCATAAGCTCAAGTTTGAACTTATTCTTGATGTGTTTGTCGTCTATGATAGCTTTTGTTTCGGGGTCTTCACATACTCCGGTACGGATATACTTGTCAAGAACGGCATAAGTAAAGCCGAGATTGTCCTCATCTGTTTTACCGCAGAGACCGTCTGAAGGCACCTTATCAACAAGGACCTCAGGCAGACCGAGAAATCTTCCCATTTCCCTGACCTCAGCAACTGTAAGCCTTGCAAGGGGACTGAAATCTCCTACTGAATCACCATAGCGTGTAGAATAGCCAACCCAGTCCTCAGAGAGATTGCAGGTGTTTGCAACACGTCCGTTACAGCTCTGACTAACGGCATAAAGCACAGCCATTCGCAGTCTCGGAGGAAGATTAACAATGGTCTGATTCGAGATGCCGTCCATTCTGAATCCGTTTACAGGTTTTGCATTTTCAAGTCCGTTGAGTACTCCTTTATAAGCCTCGTTGATATTTACCTCCACAGCCTTGATGTCTAAATGATTTACGAGAAGTCTTGCCATATCTATATCGCTTTGTTCGCCGTTAGGCATAAGAACGCCGATAACACGTTCCTTTCCAAGTGCCTTAACGCAGAGTGCCGCACATATAGAGCTGTCCTTACCGCCTGAGATTCCGATAACAGCATTACAGCCTTTACCGTTTTTCTCAAAGAAGTCACGAATCCACTGTGCTGCTTTTTCTGTAGTTTCCTTTGCATTGAATGTATAGTTCATCAGAATTTTCCTCCGTTCAATTTGCTTCTTATATCGCTGAGAGTATACTTTTTAAGCATCTTGCCGTCCCTGAAAACAGGTTCAAGGAGATTGCCCTGAGGAATATCCTCGGATGTGTAACCATCCCTGTAGACAAGCTTTCCGTCCTCGTCCCTGTAGACGAAGCACAGACCACGCTGACTTTTTTTGAAGCCGCCGTCCTTGGGATTTTTGAATATCGGGTAGCACTTTCCGTCAATTTCCGCATAGCAAGCCTTTATGCATGAGCTGAATGTATCTCTTGTAAAGGGTTTGAGGATGTTGTCCTCTTCAATGCAGTGCATCGAAAATGAACCTACACCAAGTACCGCATTCGAGCAGGCAAAGCCGTTTTCCTTAAGAATACGGTAGATTTCCTCACATCTCTGTACTGTTATACTGTCACCGTAGATAGCCTTTACGTGGGGATCAAGAACCTTATAGCCTTTGCTGTTGACTGTTCCGCCGAACTGCTCCCACAGCTTGAAAACTGTTTTTGTTACAACATCAACGCAGTCTCCGGAGTCGCCTCTCATAAGCATACAGCCGTTGTGAGCGAGGATTTCATCGTGGAGCTGAGGGAGAATATTATCAATCACATTCCAGTAATCGTAGCTGTCGAGTACGCATGAGAAGCTTGTGTCCGGATAAAGTTCCGTGAGCATTCTTCTGAGGAAAGTAATTTCATCGCCGTCAGCCGCATAATTAGAGCACATAACGAAGTGCTCTGTGCTGACTGAACCGTAAGCAACAGGCTCCTTTGTGCAGTCACAGCCGAACATGCTTTCAAGGTAAGGGATGGCAGGTACCGTAGCCGTATTCACAAAGGACATACACCAGCCTGCAGCTGCTTTAAGTGCCGCATCCACACACATATCGCCTCTGAAATCGAATGCGCCGAGTGCTTTTGCACGTGGAGTACTGTCATCGCAGGTTTCGCCGTAGTATTTATTTACAATGTCACGATAAGTTTTTCCGACAGTTGCCGTAATCTGCGGATACCACATTTCTGCGGATATCAGGCTTTCGAGTGCCTGAGGAAGCCATGCGAAATCGTCGTGAGTATTGGTAATGCCGAACATGGGAACACGAATCGGTACAAGCTCACCTTCGGGAAGTGCAATTATCTCGACAGGAAGGTAACCGAGACGGTGAAGCTTTCTTATTTTCTCTGAGCTGTATATACCTTTCCCAAGTGAAGCGTCGAGTACTCTTTCGTATTCTGAAACGACCTCATCTTCGGGAAGAGCAAAGAAATTGTTGTTGAAATAGTCGATAAGCCATGTCTGGCAGAACATCTGAAGTCCGAACATTACAACCTTATCCCAGCGGTTGACTCTGCTCATTCGTGGCGTGTAGTAAGACATGGACTTTGTCATTTTCGGGTTAATCATGTCACTGTGGACCGTTTTATAGAAGTCGCACAAAAGCATAGGGTTAATATTCTTCATAATTTTCAGCTCCTTTTCCGCATGGTATGATGCTTATGAGTTCATGCTTGAAATTGCATATACTGTCTGTTGTATAGATTTTCTTAATGAGACCGCTTGTGATAAGTTCACCGCTGAGAATAGTTTTTTCACAGTGGGAGATATAGAGGTAAATATTCTCCGCACCAAGCTCCTTCAGCTTTCTTGCTGAGAAGAGGAATGTACCGCCCTTTGAGCATATATCGTCAACGATCAGTACGTTTTTACCCTTGATTTCTTCAATATTTCCGGACACATCAAGTCCGAGAATTTTTCCTGTTTTCCAGTCACGCTTCTTGATACCGAAAGCATAGGGAAGCGTTACCATTCCCGAATATCTTTTTGAAGCACCCTCGTCAGGATAGAACATAAACGGCTCAGCACCATTGTTCTGCACAATTTCACTGATAACTCTGCGGACATTTTCCTTCGGTGTCTGAACAACAATTCTGTCAATCAGCGCCTCGCTTACTGTTGAGTGAGGGTCGAGGACTGTTACAGATTCAAAATTCAGTGAATTGATTACCTGAGCAAAATATTTCAGTGTAAAAATATCCTCGTCAGATTTTACCCTGTCCTGTCGTGCGTTTGGGATATAGGGCATGAAAAGTTTAATATTGCTGATTCCGTGAGCGTTAAGGTGTTTTGTGAGGTATATGAGTGTTACAAGCTCGCAGTCATTTTCATAGTACCATTCTATATTGGCGCAGCCGCAGTCCTTTTCGGGAGAGTACTTTACTAAAAGTGTACCGTCGGGAAAGCTTCCACGCACGATTTCAATGCCGTTGATTCTAATCATAATATATCACTCTCCGATAACATTAATCTGACACATTTTCATTGCTGCAAGAGCTGCATTGTGAGTTTCGGGAGTTACTCCCGCACAGCATGAAGCGTCAACGGTGATTTCGGCTTCGGGGAAAAATGCTTTGAGAATAAGAGCATTTGAGATAACGCAGATGTCGGTGCAGAGTCCGACAAGCTCAATTTCCTCAAAGCTTCTTTCATTCCATTTTGTCCAGCCGAAGCTTGGCTTGTCGATTATATCGCAGCCCTCAGTGCAAAGCTTTTCAGAAATTTCCCAACCCGGAGTGCCCTTGACGCAGTGCACAACGGGAAGCTTTTTTCCTTCGGGAGTATCAAGGTAATTTTCAAGGTGAGTATCTCTTGTGAATATTATTTCATTGCCTGCGGCTTTGTAATCGTCTATTTTTGCTTTAACATTGTCAACGATAGCAACAGCCTCAGCAGTACCGAGCGAGCCGTCAATGAAGTCATTCTGCATATCAATTACGATTAAAGTTTTTTGCATGGTGTTAACCTCCTTGTTTTCTTCTGAAAAGCTTTGCGGGACGATGTCCTGCACCTGTCAGATATTCGTCAGTTTCTTCAATATAGGGTGATGCCTTTCTGCGGAAATTCGCAGGCAGAAGAGGTGTATCCAGTATAGCTTCCTGCACTCTCTGCAAAGATGAAAGGGTGAATTTTTCGGGGAGAAAATCGAAGATAATATCGAAATCCTCAATAATACATCTGAGACGGTAAAGTGCACAGGCAATAATTTCAGCATGGTCGAATGCAAGTCCTCCGCTGTCGATGATTTCGAAGTGTGGGTAACCGAATTGTACTGATATTATTCTGAGTTTTGCTGTTATAAGACTTTCCTCAGAGCGAAGCACAAGAACCACATCTTTGTCATTTACAGTAAAACTTACATCAAACCACTTTGCTTCTGCCGCATCATCGCCGCCGTGAGCATTAATATTTTCCTCACTTATTACCGAAACAAAGGCATTTGAAATTACCCATCCTCTCGGATCACGTCCGGGATTGCTGAATACAGAGTCGGGCATTAGTGCATCAGGAGTAACGCCGGTTTCTTCTGTGATTTCTCTCATAGCACATTCTTCAAGGGTTTCGCCTTTTCTTACAAAGCCGCCGGGAAGTGCCCAGCAGTCCTTATATGGGTGAATACCTCTTTGTATCAGAAGGAGAGAAAGCTTCTGAACGGAATCACGTTTGTAGTCTTCGTTTTCGTCTGAACGGACTGAGAATGCCGCAATATCAACGGCGACGGACGGTCTGTCGTAGTCCTCGATTTTATAGTTTTCGAGGAAAAGTTTTTCTTCTGATTGTTTCAGTGGAAGCCCTCCTTTCTGATATTATCAAAGTGATAATATCATCTTGATAATATTATACACCCATTCTCAGTTTTTGTCAATAGTTTTTTTGAAAATTTTTCTGTACTAATTAATTTTTGCTGTTTCTGAAGAACAGAAACAGCTATCAGATATTCCACATCTTACACTAAGCAAAAAATCCCACGCTGATAAGGATAATGACCATATAGAAAACATTATACGTATATATCAGGTGAAACCTTTCTGAAGAAAGGTTCTCCTCAATATTTAACGTATATGCTTCTGTATGTACATCCCTCTCATGCGTACGGGATTTTTCTGAGGTTATATCAGCATATCAATCATAAATAAAGGAGTAACGACATGTGAAATCGTGAATTAAGTGATTGTGCGACACGCCACATTTATTCACCCTTAATTTTACGTCCAATCCTCTTTTCCGTCCCTGTGCTGTTTCAGGGCAGCGAAGCGGAGCAGCTGCTTGCGGGAGGAAATTCCGAGTTTGCTGTAAATATTCTTGTTGTGATATTTAAGTGTATTTTCCGTAATATGCAGAATTTCCGCAATCTGCTTACCCGTTTTTCCTGAAAGATAAAGTTCATATACCCTATACTCGGCAGGAGTAAGCATACCGAGGTTTTCCACGAAGAATTGATATTCCTCGGGAACAATCTCCTCATTGTGCTTTTCGGCAAGGCGGTCGATTTCACTTTTGGCAAGCTCGTATTTTTCTGCTGCCTTTTCGTATTCTTCTTTTGCCTTCCGAGCTTCATCTTCAGCGAATTGTTTTGCATTCTCAAGGTCAGCAAGCTGCTGTTCGTAGTAATTATCCTTTTCCTCAAGAAAAGCGAAGAGGTCGTCTATTTCACGAATACGAAGCTGCTCGCCGTAGTCTTCCTTTGATTTGACCTGCTCTATCTTTTTCAGAATGGGAGAAACATACTTCTTGCTCGTGAAAACACAGCAGACAGCGGCAAGAATTGCTGCAATCAGAAAAATCAACAGTATCTTAATCTTTCCTTTACGCACAAAGCTTTCATACTGCGTTTTCTGAATCATCACAGCAACGCTGAAGGTTTCATTTCCGAGTGCTATTTCCTTTGTCAGTCCCACACATTCTTCACTGCCGAAATCAAATAACTGCGAACCTCTCTGTTTTTTGATATTCAAGCCATTTCTGATATTGTTAAAACGTCCCGAACTGAATTGCCCTGAATATACCCCATCGCTTTCGTCAAGCAGACCACAGGCTACATCTCCCCAGCGTCCGTCGTCAGTTTTGTATGACAGCTGAAACAAAAGGTCGTTTATTTCAAAGCCGCAGACGCCGATAATATTGTCATTATAATTTCTTATCGGTACATAGATATATCTTGCCCTTTCCCACGTATCGGGAATGGGGACAGCGGGACTCATAACATAATGTGTTCCGTCTGAAAATGTTTCACTGCAATGTTCAAAAAAGTCTGTACTGCCTTCGTTTTTCCAGCCGCTGTGGAAATTGATTCCCTTGCTTTTTCCCGTTGAAAATGAGCCTCTGTAAATAGAAAAATCATTGTTTACGGTATTTTCGGAGTAAAGGTTGATGTATTTCAGATAGATTCCGCTGTAAAGTTCAGTGGCGGAATAACTGTTTGCGGTGGTATCGAGAATATAGAATGCACCGCTTGCGGGAGCAACCTGCATATTGAGATAAACAGAGGAATAGAGCCTGTTTTGCAGAGCGTCAAGCATCTGAGAATTATCTTTCAGCTCATCAAAACTGATATTATTCTCGGTCAGATAGTTCTGGATTGAATCTGAAAGCTGTCTCGAAAAGGATATTGCACAAGCCGCAAGCTCATCGCAGTCACCTTCGATACTGTCAGAACAAGCGGAAAGCTGTGCATCAAGGTCGTTCATGATCTGTCTGTCGGTAAGATTAAGAATACCGAACAGGTTCAGCAGAATGATAATAACTGCAAGGAACAGACAGATGACAGAAAAGACATAGAAAACAAATCTCCTCCGCATTGACAAGCCTTCCTCTCTGAACTGCTTTACAAGACCTCTGATGTCAAGGTATTTCAGTATATTCATAGGTGTACCCTCACATATCCTTATCAGAAAGACGTTTCAGCTCTTCAAGGGAAAAGTCGGCAAGCTCGTTCAGTACGGCTTTTTTATCCTCGCCTTTTGCTGTTCGTTCAACATACTGGTTATGGGCGGATTTCAGCACAAGCTTTACATTATGCTCAAAACGGCTCTGAATATCCGAGGCATTATCATAAACAGGCAGAGAATAAAGCTCATAACTGTTCATCATACCGTTCATCATATCATAAAGGTTGCGATAATTCTCGTTTTCCGCCACGCCTGTGTCGGCAAAAAGCTCTGTAAAAGCCTCATCAGTAACAGGAAGATAGCCTGTACTTGTAACAAAACGCAGGTTGTTTTCTTTTTCGGTAAGCCATTTTGCAAAAATATATGCACCGTAATTTCGACGTTCATCCTTGCTTTTCACTGCAAAAAGTCCCCCTCCTCTGTGTATAGCGGAAGGTCTGCCATCTTCGAAAACAGGGTACGGCAAGGAAACCGAGGTAATGGATTCAGTTGTGTTGTCAGGGTAAAACACCATTTCAGGCTGATAAAGAATATCAGCGGTTGAACCTGTATTAGAGATGATTTCAACCGTTTTCCAGCGTGAAGCAGCGTATCCGTCATCAAGACAGATTCCGCCATAAATTGCGGACCTGCTTAAAGGAAACCACACCTGTTCAAAGGCATCATCATTAAGATTAAGTTTGCCGTCCATGATGAATTCGCCGCCATAGGCTTTCATTCCGACATAAGCATAGTTATAGAAATCGTTTATCTGCGTGAAATTCTGACCGTCTGACCAGTCGTAATAGAGATTTGCCGTTTCAAAAAAGCCGTCGAAGGTTTTGAGTGTATCGGTGGAAACGCCTGTATCTGAACTGAATCTGTCAAACAGAGTCTTGTTCAGAAACAATCCTTCAGAGGATTTGGCTACAGGCAGCATAAGCAGTTTACTGTCGAAATCCCCTTCTGAAACAAATTCGTCTCTGAAAGCGGAAAGTTCTTCCTCGGAAAAGTAGTTATCCCACGAAAGAAGCTTATCCTTTCCAACAATTTCCGCTACTCTAGGATAAGCGGTAAACAGGTCGGGCAGCTCCTCTGCCCCCGGTTCGCCGTTTGCCGAAGCCGAAAGAGCTTTGTCGATTGCCGAGGAGCTTGTTACCGATACAACATTTACCGTGACACCGTTTTCTCTGCCAACGGTGTTATTGAACCGATCAATTGCGTCATTAAGAGGTGACTTTGTCTGACTGCCGTAAACGTGCCACATTGTAAGCGTCACCGGATGATCGGCGTCAGGCTTTGTTTTATCTGAACAGCCCGAAAAACAGACTGCTGTTATTGCAAAAGTTAAGATGATAGAAAGAATCTTTTTCATTATATATTCCCTTTCTGTACGGGCGTCCTACCCGGTTTACTACCCGTTTTATGCATATTTTTCCGGATTTCCCACCCTTTTTTTATCATTTGGGTAGTGTGTAAAACCATAAATATTGGTATTATAATAACTGCAGGGGTTAAAGAGAGTATATATCCTGCCACGTTCAATGTACTCTGTAATGTTCCTGTGGGTGCGCCAACAGTCACAGGAACCGCCTATTTAATTTTAGCACATTACATCGTTTACGTCAAGAAAAGAAATCAAGCGACAGCATGTGCTGAAAGGGAGGAACAATTATGGGATTATTTGATTTATTTAAGAAAACAGCTGGGGAAGCTCTCAAAAACGGATTTAAAAAGGAAGCAGACCGTGCAGTTTCATCAACGGGGAAAGGTGAAAACCGCACGGAAAGCTTCACCTTCACTGCTCTGCCGAACAGTCTTGCAGAGCTGAAAGCTATGCCCGAGGCTTCTCTCGACTCCGCATTCAAGACAACAGCACTCACGATTGCAGTGCTTTGTGCCTACGAACAATCCCCCGACGCCTGTATTGAAATGCTGAACTTCCTGAAGGGTCCCGCCGAAGTAAGTACATACGAAAAGGGATTTATCAAGGAACGTTTAAGCGGTAAATTCTACAAGACTTTTTCATTTTTTGAGGGTGCAGTTCCTGAAAACGGCTACAAGCCGAACACTCCTTTTGTGATAAAGGTAAGCGAAAATCCCTATTCCTTTGACGAGGAAAACTGGGCAACGCTTTACGTTACAAGCGGCGGCGCTGATAATCCACGTCCGATAAAGCTGAGAAAGAAGCCGTCTACGGGACAGTGGTTCTTAAACGATATTCAATGTCTTGCGGACATCCGTACTCCGGTTGCTGACGATCCGTGGGCTTAAAGGAGAATAATATGAAAAAATTTCAGATTATAATTTTAATATCATGTCTGCTTGCTGCCATGACAGGCTGCAGCAGCGATTCTGAGAAAAATGAAAACAACTCTGCATCAGAATCTTCACATTCTTCTTCCGAATCAGAAAACAAAGAAACATCATCTGCTGAATCCACAACTGCTGTACCTGCAACACAGGCAACAAGTGGGAATACAACCGAAGAAAGTACAAACGGGTCTTCAGATTCTCAAAAGGAAGTCAGGATTCTTGACATTGATAAGAAGATAATTCACGAATCAGCATCATCAGTTGAACATGCTGCTACTTTGACAGAAACGAATTGTTCAACGGCTTATCTCGGAAAAAATGCTGCAAAACAATATCCTGACCTTGCTGAATCAATAAACAGCACCGGTGAATTTTATGAAGTCAATATGCTTGAACAGAATAATATGTTTGCATCATCTGCGGAAAAGGCTCTTTCTTCAGGAGCAGAAAACTTTGAAACATATATATTCGATCTTAATGTATATGTACGACGTGCAGACAGCGTCGCAGTCAGCATACTTCATAATTCCTATGACTATTTTGGAATTGACTCCGAATCCAGAAGCTTCTGGGGAGAAAACTTCGACACTGAAACAGGTGAAACACTCCATCTTTCCGATGTAGTGACAGACACCGATAAACTGGCAGAAGCAGTTGAATCTGAGCTTTACAAGTCTTTTGGCAAAGATACATTTTACAGCGATAACACTATTAAGGATTATTTCAAAGACTATATCGTGGACGGCTCTAACTGGACTCTTGAGTATAATGGTGTTACGATATACTTCGATGACGGTGAAATTGCAGTTTCAGGCGTAGGAGATATAAGTGTTACAATAGATTTCGAAAAGTATCCCGAACTTTTTAATGAAAAATACAAGAATACTCCGGATGCATATATTGTTGGTCTGCCAATGAAGTCAAGTTTTTACACAGACCTTGACGGTGACGGAAGCAGTGAACATCTTACTCTGGCAGACAGCTACGAAGGCAAATACGGTGTTGACAGAACTCTGAGTCTGAGTATTTCAACTCCGGAAACTGATTATGCGGAAAAACTTATGGCCAACGACTGTGAAGCATATTATGTAAAAACAGCGGACGGAAAAAACTACCTTTACGTTTTAATGGAGCTTGAATCACAGACCGAACTTTATACTTTCCAGCTTACAAAAACAACTGTAAACAAGGTCGGAAAACAGTCTGTTTCACCACATTACAGCGGTCAGACTGTATCAGTACCGACAGGCCCTGACAATATGCATTTTGATATTTTCGGTAAAACTGATATTGAGCCTGTAGGAGATGATTTCTTTTCAGTAGGCGCTGACGGTATGCCTATAATGAACTGACGGAACTTCTTACTGTAATGCGTGGGCTTTTCCGTTGACACCCAATAATACAAAAGTCAAAAAAGTTGCAGATTTCTTGTAAGGATTTCAACTGATGCCGAAATACGGCAAAAAGATATATCACACTATTACAAAGAATCCAAAGGAGGTAATCATTATGAAGAATAAACTGCTTTTATCCCTGCCTTTAGTTCTTTCATTTCTGGCAGCGATGATTCCCGTAACGGGCAATGCGGCAGAAAGCTATGCTCCCCTCCCCTCATCCACTGTCGGTGAAAGCAAGGAGAACCCCATCCTCATCAGCACAATGGATCAGCTGATTACGGAGATGGAAAAGGAAGTTAGCTCTCCCACATATTACAGGCTCACCGAGGACATCTCTCATGAAACGTCCATAGATAAATTGCTCAGCGATGACTGGAAGACAGGCGATGACGGCTATAATACCGTCAGAAAGCCTGAAATGGCACAGTGCGTTGTGGGAACGGGTAAAAAGTTCCTGGAACTTGACGGATACGATATTCACTACAAAAATAACGTCAATCTTTACCTTAATAGAAACACCAGTAAATATAACGGTTATATGTATGACTCCCTCACCTTCTTTTACCTTGGTGAGGGCTGTGATCTTACGGTCACAAACACCACCGGGGACGATGCCGAGGTATGGTACGACGGCTGGATGCACAACCGCACCAATTTCTTTAACGGTCCGAACTATATCTACACAGCAGTCCGTGACGTTTTCTGCGTTGAGTCAGGTGCTGAGCTGTCAGTAAGCAATACAGACATCAAGGCAGGCAGAAACCGCAAGATCTGGATGGTCAACTCCTTCTATCTTGATAAGGACAAAAACTCGAATCTGATCGCCGATATTACCTGGAATGGATATGCCTACGAACAGATCTACGGCTCTGCTATTGTTGCAAATGGTGGCAAGGTCACCGTCAACGGCGGTTATATCGAGGGACGAGGCGGCTTCCGCAACAGTTTCAACGTCAGCGGCGTTCCCGAATATAACAGGGATAATATTTCAAATATGTTCTCAGACTTCACCAGGGAAAGCATGGTTGACAACTGCCTGTCCAATGTCGCTGCCAAGGCTGCAATTCAGATTGCAGGTAAAGGCAGTACGGTCATCATTAACGACGGTGAATTCTGGGGCTGCGGCGGTGCCAACGTCATCGGTATCAACGGTCTGGACGGCGGAAGTGTGAATGAATATACGCTGCGTATCAATGCAGGTACCTTCGACACCTCCAAAACCGATAAGGAGCGTCTTCCCGACCGATGTGCCGGAAACGTCAACAGCGGTCCCTGGCCATGGTCTCATTCAAACTTTGATTTGTGGGCGAACTGCCGCTGTATCCGAGACACGCTGCGCGGCAATATCGGCATTCCGGCTGTTGACGGATGCGGAAACAACGTGTTCAACACGAGGATGGTTCACGTCTATATTGATGAAGAGGACATTGAGCATGAGTGCATTAAAAATGCCGATCTGGATTTCCGTTACAAGAGCGACAGCGATACGATAATTGTAAAACCCAGAGAGGAAATGAGTTACTCTTTCTCAGACACCAATATAAAGCAGGATTATCTTGATCGCAATCTCTTTGACATCTATGCCTATTCCAAGGGCGAGAACCTCACAAACGGCTTCACACTGTACCATGGACCCGCAGAAAGTCCGACGCTTTATTTCTCCGCAGAATCCCACTACGACATGACGGATGAGGATAACCCCTATTTTGACAGAGCTTATCTTGCAATTTGTCGTTGGGTGCTGTACGAAGAAGATAAAAACGGTAATCTGCTTAACAGCTATGAGCGTGTAAGTGCCCCTTTCAATACGGAGCAGAAGGACGGACATACCGTTTATAATTTCAAAATTCCTCTGAGCTATTTCCCTCGTTACTCGGGTGTAGAATTTGATGAAACCAATAAGTATTATATGGTTGCATACCTGGAGGAGCGCCTTGACAGCGTTGTACATTCTTATGTTACAAAATCCTATACGAATGGCGTATTCAGAGACGTTAAAGATGGTGTTTACGACGGCATTTTTGATTACTATTACAGGTACGGTCTTGAGATCGTCTACGATACTGACTATTGCGGATCATTTGCTACCTCCGGCGCCGAGGTTACTTACAGCAATGCTGTTTATGACAGCGAGCCTGTGCTGACCTTCAATGACGCCTTCAGTAAGCTTAAAGGTTCTAAACTATATCAGTGGCAGGTGCTTGAGAATGGTGAATGGATTGACTACGGTAATTCCCGCATCTCTCACGAGCTGGCTGTAGATGTGCTTGTGTATCACCGTAATCTTACGGGCAAGCAGGTGCGTATGAAGATCACCTCCTACGACGGTATTTATAAAGACGCCCTTTACTCCAACGTCTGCACGGTACAGCGTGATCAGAATACACGGTGGCCTACAATAGGAGTGTTTGACTGGTATGATGATCCTGACAACGACGGAAAATATATACTTAAAACCAATTCCTACAATGATTCTCTTGAATGGCTGATCTATCCATATGACAAGGATCGTGATCTTTCCACGCTGGACTGGAGCAAAGCAAAAGCAGAGCCTGTGTTTGATAATCTGGAGATTGGCGTGTATTTCGTTTATGCACGCTTTAAGGAAACCACAGATTACGAGGCAGGCACCGAGATTGGATACAGCAAGGTTGTGGCAGGTCCATACACGGCACCTACAGGGACAAACATACTATATAAAGGAAAACCTGTTAATGAGATTTTCGTAAAGTTAAATGAGACTTTCGAACTTACGGTTGGTCCTGTTCCCAGTAACGCAACGCTGAATAGCACTAACGTAACGCGATGGATACCCAGTTCGGAAAGTATCGATATGCTCATGGTCATTAATAACGGAACTCCCGAGTTCTTTGATTCTGAAGTTCGTGGAAGTACAATTAAACTTATAACTACAGAGTTGGGCTATATTACTTTCAACGCTGTTACAACGCTCGCTGATGGTTCGAATTCTATCGAGACAATAACCGTTCGTGTAGTTCCGGATGACTATGTACCTTACACGATTTCCGTGGTGAACAGAGGTGCCGAAGTTCAGGAAGGCGGCTCATTTATACCTCAGCTGTCACTGCACGCCCGCGTCGAAATGCTGAGTCAACGTCGTGCATCCAAGTTTGAAGCCGAAGATCTCACAGTCGATTCACTCAGAGCGCAGCTGCAAAGCGATACGATAAAGAAACAGCTGAGAGACAGGCTCACATGGGCTCTGGTGAATCCTATCCCGCAGCTCGGTAATTCACCGTACACCGACGAAACCAACACGGCGTCCATCAATACCACAACAGGTAAGATCACACTTAAGGATGCTGCCAAGCCGGGAGACATAATCCACTTTGTGGGAATACTGGATGATCCTTATCTCGGAAAAATCACGATCCCCGGTTTCATCACCGTAGCTGCAGCTCCAGTGGAGGAAGTGCACACCTGTGATTACGAGGGATATGCCGTAATAGTGGGCAGCTCCAGTGCGCATTACTGCGTATGCGAATGCGGCAATAAGAAAACGGAGCCTCACAGCTTCACGGAATTTACTGCTGAGTCTGCAGGTCAGATGGTGAGCAAATACGTATGTCCCTGCGGATACTCTTACAGCGAGACTGTAAATACTCCCATAACGATACACATTCATGCACTTGAATACACTTACGATAATCACGATCACTGGCAGATCTGCACCGATGAAGACTGCCCCGAAACAGACTACGCCACCGCAAAGCAGAAACACAACTTCGTCTCCAAGGGTACAAATGATGAAGGAAAAGAAGTTTTTGTATGCAGTACATGCGATGCCATCAAGCTGGACAGCAGCATCGCAGTCCGCATCACCTCCCAGCCAAAGGATGCCGCCGCACAAATAGGTTCTGCTGCCAAAGTAACACTAACGGCAGTAGGAGACGGTCTGACCTATCAGTGGTACTATAAGAACAAGGGAGCAACAAAATTTTCCTATACTGACAGCTTCAAGAGCAATACCTACAGTGTTTCCATGAACGATACACGTAATGGACGACAGATATACTGTGTGATTACTGATATTTACGGTAACTCCGTAACATCAGATACCGTTACCCTGCATATTGCTGCTTCTGTTGTCACTCAGCCACAATCCGTGGTTGCAGCTCCGGGTGCGACTGCAAAGGTAACCGTCAAAGCTGCCGGCGACGTTCTTACATACAAGTGGTACTACAAGAATAAGGGAGCATCAAGGTTCTCTTACACAAGCACATTTACAGGAAACACATATTCAATAACAATGAGCGATTCACGTGACGGCAGACAGATTTACTGCGTAATCACCGACAAGTACGGCAACTCCGTTACAACAGATACTGTTACACTCACCATGGGTAATACAGTTAAAATTGCTGCTCAGCCTGAAAATGCAGTTGCAGCAAGCGGCAAAAAAGCTTCTGTTACAGTCAATGTAACGGGTGACGGTCTTACATACAAGTGGTACTACAAGAATAAAGCAATGACATCATTTGTTGAGTCCACAAGCATTACATCCGACACCTATACTGTTGATAAGATGACTTCCTCACGTGACGGCAGACAGATTTACTGCGTTATCACCGACAAGTACGGCAACTCCGTTACAACAAATACTGTTACACTCATCATGGGTAATACAGTCGAAATTGTTGCTCAGCCCGAAAGTACAGTCGTTCCAGAAGGCAAAAAAGCTTCTGTTACAGTCAATGCAACTGGTGACGGTCTTACATACAAGTGGTTCTACAAGAATAAAGCAATGACATCGTTTGTCGAGTCCACAAGCATTACATCCGACACCTACACTGTTGATAAGATGACTTCCTCACGTGACGGCAGACAGATTTACTGCGTCATCACCGACAAGTACGGCAACTCCGTTACAACAGATACTGTTACACTCATCATGGGTAATACAGTTAAAATTGCTGCTCAGCCCGAAAATGTAATCGTTCCTAACGGCAAAAAAGCTTCTGTTACAGTTAGCGCAACAGGTGACGGTCTTACATACAAGTGGTACTACAAGAATAAGGGAGCATCCAAGTTCTCTTACACAAGTACATTTACAGGAAACACATATTCAACAACAATGAGCGATTCACGTGACGGCAGACAGATTTACTGTGTCATCACCGACAAGTACGGCAATTCTGTCAAAACAGATACTGTTATTTTAAGTCAGATCTAATTGAATAGGAGTCAACTTTTGAACAGTTTAATCGAACTGTTGAGAGTTGACTCCTGTTTTTATTGCAAATATCTGAATTATTCAAAAGGACTGATCGGACAACAAATCATTTTCACTTCTTTCCATACGCTATACTCAGGACAAACATATCTTCCGTTTTTCTGAATTTCAATACCGACACGCATTTTTACCTGACTTTATTCTGCTTTTGTATTGAATTCCATGAAAAAATATAGTATAATGAAGAAAAAACAGGCAAGGAGGAATTCACATGAAATCCAAACACAAAGAAGTTATGAAAAAACAGCTGTTTAGCATTATGCTTGTACTGGTCATGGTAATCGGTGTAATGCCGTTCAACGTATTTGCGGAGGACATCGGTTCAGGCAGTTCACAATCAGAGAATTACGGTGAATTTATTGACGGTGAACAGGTAATAAGTGACATGATCGAAAGGAACGGCGTATACGCTCACCCACGCATCATCATGTCTGAGGAGAAATTTGCAAAACTGAAAACAAGTATCGGAGATGATTCCGTGACAGGAATCCTGCTTGAAAAACTTCGTGGTGAAGCAGATCGGCATATGAATGAACCTGTATGTCAATATGAGATCCCGGACGGTATACGTCTTCTCGAAACATCAAAAAGAATACAGCGCCGTGTTGCCGCACTTGCGATGGCATATAATATTTTCGGAGACGAAAAATATGCTCAGCGATGCTATGCAGAACTTGAAGCAGCCTGTAATTTCAAGGATTGGAATCCGAGACATTTTCTTGATACAGCTGAAATGAGTACAGCATTTGCTTTCGGTTATGACTGGCTTTATCATTGGATGAATGACGATCAGAGGGCATTCCTCAGAAAAAACATGATTGAAAAGGGTCTCACGCAGGTCATGGACGATTATGAGGACAGACCTCGCACCCGTACTTACCGTTGGTATCAGGATTATCCCGGCGACAACTGGAAGCTTGTTTGTAATGGAAGTATGAGTATGGCAGCACTTGCGATCGGAGATGAAGCTGATGCAGGGAACATTGCTTCCGAGGTTCTCACTTATGCTTACAAGGAGTCCTATGCCTTTGTCCGCCGTGCCTACAGTGCCAAGGATGGTACGTACAGCGAGGGACTGGGCTATTGGGATTACGCTACCTATTATCTTGGCTTGTATTCCTCCGCACTGACAAGTGCTGCAGGAACGGACTACGGGCTTGCAGATTACGAGGGACTTCGCAAATCCGTGGATTTTGTCCGCTATATGAGTTCCAACACGCCAAAATCATTCAGTTTCGGTGACGACAGAGAAAGTCGTGATACGGGCTGGGCAGTGTTTCTTTGGCTGGCAGAATATTATCAGTCTTATGATATAGCCTCCACTCGTCTTAAGAAAATTGAAAACGACAGTTTTAATTATCTTGATCTTCTATGGATTGATGAAGAGAAAACCCCCGATTCTGCCAGCGACTCTCCTACGGACTGGGGAGAGGTCGGTGCATCAAATGCCAGCTTCAGAAATACATGGGATGAAAGTGGGATTGTGGCGGCACTCCATGTCGGTACAAATAACTATAAATATCACGGTCACTACGATTTAGGTTCATTCTATATTGAGTCAAACGGTGCAAGATTTTTCACAGATCTCGGAAATGAGAATTATGAACTTGAGAATCGTCTGTATTCCTACCGAATAAGAGCAGAAGGTCATAATACACTTGCAATAAATCCATCACAGGATCTCGATCAGCAAGAAGGTGCAGAATGTCTTATAAGCAATTTCAGCAGTGGAAACGAGGCGTATGCTGTTACTGATTTAACCAATGCATATGAGCAAAGCGGTGCAGAAAGCGTGATTCGTGGTCTGAAAATGATCAAAGACAAGCAATGCGTTATCATTCAGGATGAAATTTCTTTGGATTCCCCCGGTGAAATCTACTGGTTTGCGCACACAAAGGGACAGATTGACGTTGCCGACGACGGCAGAAGTGCCGTTGTAACCGTAGGTTCGGATAAAATGTGGGTAGAAATTATCAGTGATGGCGGTGAATTTACCGTAATGAACGCTGAATTACTGCCGACGTCCCTTCCTGTGCCGAATCAGACCGACAACAGCGAGTACAGAAAGCTTGCTGTGCATCTGACTAATACCCAGGACGCAACAATCTCTGTAGCCTGCATTCCGCTGAAGAATGGAGAAGCACAGCCCTCATGGATGCCGTCTGTGAAAGCAATCTCTGAATGGACTCCCCGAACAATAGCAGGCGATGTCAATTCAGACGGCACATTCAATATTGCTGATGCAGTTGCACTTCAAAAATGGCTGCTTGGTGTTCCGGATATAACACTCGCCGACTGGAAAGCAGGAAATTTCTGCAATGACAACAGACTGGATATATTTGATCTTTGTCTGATGAAACGTGAACTTCTGCATCAAGTCCGATGAAAAACATATCCGTATGTATTTATGTCATTACTGCAAAATTAATGATACTTTCTGCTCATTCATTGTCACTTTTCCGAAAACAGCATATGATAAAACGGGTACTGCAATGCAGATACCCTAATAAAAGACCGGAGGATTGAAATGAGCAGACAAAACTAATTTAACGACAATCAGAATTGCCGTTGCAATGATAATTCCTTCGAAAATAATCGCAGAGACAGCGATTGATGGAAAGGCACATTTCTCTGGTTTCAGTTGAAATGTGCCTTTTGAACATATTTCCTGTTGTCGCATATCATGATAAACAGGAAGTGAGAATATGAACAAGGGTATTGATGTTTCCGCATATCAGGATAATTTAAGGCAATACCGCACAGAGCTTGTGCGAAAGATACGAAGTCAGATTGCACAGAAATCCTGTAGGTATACTGACGTATGTCACGAAATTCTTTATTCGGAATGGCAAAAAATATGCCGGCTGATTTCGTGCAGATCTGTCATGCGGACTTTGTGCGGTGTTGCCTGTAATCTTTTTATCTGATTCTTGTCCACTTTTTTCATTTGAAACGATTATTATAACAGGAGGTGATAATATGGCGGACAGACTTGAAACATTTGTTGAAAGCTTCGGTGCATATGTTAAAGCAATAATTGTAAATAAAATCGGAAGAATTGCTACTCAAGAGGATATTGAGGATTGTATCAGCGATGTCTTTCTTGAGGTGTACAAAAATCACGAAAATCTTCCGGAGCCCGATAATGAACTGAAATGTTTCAACATGTGTATCATTGTCCAGACAAACACTGATATCTTCCTCAATGATTGGAAGCTTGAATTTGATGGACTTAATCCACTGTCCATTTGGCTGGCGTTCCTCATAAATCTGTACCTCTGACACAAGCGATTCAATCAGCTTTCTTCTTTCTATCTCGTCCATCACAGCGTACAACTTCTCAAAGTAAACCAGCACTTTGTAGATATTGTCACTTGTCATTTTCTCCGCCGCAATAGCCTGTTTCTTTGCTCTTGCAGCAATCAGAAGATTTTCAATTTCCTCTATCTTATCGTACATGCTGTAGAGGCGGTCGTCAAGGTCTGCCTTGCGTTTGATGTAATGCCTGTCATCAGGGTCAAGGGAGTCAATTTCTTCTGCCAGCTTCTTTTTTGTCGCATAAGCCTGACGCAGCTGCTTTTCGTAGTTTCGCAGTTCCTGTTCAATAGCAGTCGTATCAACCTGCATATTGATTTTATCCTGCATCATAGCGGCGAACTTCGGATTGCTTACAAGTTTCGTGATAATTTCTGCAACGGAATCATCCAGCAGTTCCTCATTAATTTGGCGTTTATAGTCGCACTTGTGACCTCGCTGCATATCACGATGCTTGCAGCCATAATAGAAGAAATCCTTGTATTTTGTGCCGTCAGGTTTACGCTTACTGCATTTGTTACCATACATTCCAGCACCGCACACAGGGCATTTCACGATTCCCGAAAGCAGGTGGACTCTGGCATCTTTTCCTCGATTCACATGTTCATACTTTTTCGCCATGGCAAGCAGCTTTACCTGTGCAGCCTGCCACAATTCTTCTGTTACAATCGGCTTATGGATACCCTTCACAAGCAAGAAGTTCTCCTGCTCAACAAGGTGATAATCGTTTCTCGTGCCCTGCTTTTTTTCTGTTTTTCTGCGACCATAGGCAATTTTTCCGCAGTAAACAGGATTCTTGATGATCTTGCGGATGAATGCAGCATCAAACAGCGGATTCTTTCCGTTCTGTCGCTGGATTTTATGGATGCCGTGATTTTCAAGATACTTGGCAAGACCGTTTGCACCCATGTCAGTATGCACATACTGGTCAAATATCAATCGGATTGCCTCGGCTTCTTCCCCATTGATTTCAAGACATCCTTCGACCAGCTTGTAGCCATATGGTGCAAAACCGCCGTTCCACTTGCCCTCACGAGCCTTTTGGATGCGTCCTTCCATTGTTTGGACACGGATATTCTCTCTTTCGATTTCAGCAACAGCAGAAAGAATCGAAATCATCAGCTTGCCAGCATCCTTTGAAGAATCAATACCATCTTCAACACAGATCAGGTTCACGCCAAAGTCTTGCATCACTTGCAAGGAGGAAAGTACATCAGCTGCATTTCTGCCGAAACGGGACAGTTTGAATACAAGCACAAAAGACACGCCATCCTTGCCGGATTTAATATCCTCCATCATCTGATTGAACTGTACTCTGCCTTCAATGGATTTGCCGGATTTACCAGCATCCTCATACTCGCCGACAATCTCATAATCATAGCACTCCGCATAGGTTTTCAGCTTTGATTTTTGTGCGTCTAATGAATAGCCTTCCACCTGCATTGCGGTGGATACTCTTGTATAAGTATAGACCTTTTTCCTGTCGCCCATCTTTTTCTCCCGAAAATAAAATATCGTGAGAAGAGTGCCTCTGAAAAGTTTGGACACTACCTCTCACGATTATTATAACATGTTATTACATGGATGTCAACTACTATGCGACCTTTACAGCGTTTTCTGTATGTACGCTTTCATTACCCTCTATCGGGGGAATTGGCAAATCATCAAGGTTGAGTTCAGATGCATGTTTCTCAATCAACTCTGCCAACAAGCTTGCAAATCCGCTCCATTCATCATGCATGAAACATGCACCTCCTTTCAAACCATGGAATTACTTTGCCGTATAAGCCTCACCAAGCTCCTCAAAGTCATCCGTATCCAGTATCAGCTCTTCAGGGAGAAGTGTTTCTCCTGCGACTGTGAAACGAACGCTGTAAAAGCCGGATACATGATCTGCAAGATAGGTCACACTCAACGCCTTGAAATATTCCATTTCCTCAAAGTAGGCGAGTGCCCCTTGAAGGACGGAAAGAGGTTCTGTTACTGGAAGCTCGGTAAGGTATACAAAATCAGTTTTCGCCATGCATTTGCCGATGCCGTAACGCTGGTTTCTGCTTCTGGGGGCGGTGACCGCCATTGTCTGTTGATACATTTTCAGTTTCATTGAAATCATTCTCCTTTTCATTATGTGGATTCATATTCTTCTCAAAAATACCGCCTGTACGCTTCAGCCATGTATCTGATACCTGCATACATGCTGCCCTCTGCTGGGAACACAATAACGCTTGCTGGACACCATCTGTAATCAAGCTTTCCTTTGCTCTTTCGAAGGCATCCTTGTCTGCATTCAACGCCATGCGTTCCTGCTGCATTTCCTTCAGCATCTGGTCAACCTCTGAATACATCTCGTCATCCTTGACCTGCAAGCGTTTGTGCCATGCTTTCAGTTCATCCTCAGTTTGCCTTGTAGTGAGAATTGCCTGCTGCATTACTGCATCCAGAACGCTATATGTATCCTCACACATTCCCTCTAATCGCTTGGGGAAAGCAATGATCTCCTGCATCGCAGCGGTCGCTTCTCTGGCAAGGGCAACCACTTGTTTGAATTGTTTCTCCGGACTCTTTTTGAAGAAGCCTCTGTTCTCCAATGCTTCATTCAGCAAGAGCAGCGCAGGTGCAACTTTTTCAAGCAAGTCCTGCATTTCCTTCTGTGCATTGGTATTTGTAATCTTCATTTCGGTTTCAGCAAGCTTTTCCAGTGTGGTGCTATACTAAAAAAGTAGACAAAAAGAGAAAGACAAGGTATAATAAAAGAAAAGGGCAGGAGGAAAAAGAAATGGCAGGAAAGAAAAGTCCACGATACAGTGAAGAATTCAAAAAAACAAT
>SVNK01000007.1 GCA_015066935.1 Ruminococcus sp.
TATCATAAAAGTATGCTCAAAACCTTTGAGAGCAAGGAAAGCGAGCTTATGGCAAAGCTGGAGAGGGTTAAGATGTCCTCTCTCTGCGAGATAATCAATAAGGGCGGTTATGATATTGACGCTCTGCGTGAAGCAGTAAAAATCGGAGATTTCAGCGGCATTCTTTCCAAAGATGAAGCTGAACCCGATACACAGAATATTGAAGAAACAGCGGCTTTTTCTACCGCTGTTGTTTCAAATACAGAGGAAAGGAAGAGTGATGAATGATAAGATATGTAAATGTCGCAGATGATTTAAAAGAAGCTATGCTGAAATTCTGCATAGAGCAGTCCCCTTATGAGAGTGTCGAGGATATAAAAAAACTAGTGGACTCGGCTTTTTCCACATTTGAGAAAATCCCTAAAAAGTGGTTCAGAATTATACCTGTTTACTGTTACATTTTTTTATGTAGGAGATAACTATATCGACGAGATTTATCCCGACAGCGTTAAAGAAAATGGCGTTCTCATAGAAAGAGCGATATACCTTGATACATTTTTTATCGGACACTATATTTGCGATTCGGGCGAGAGAATTAAGCGTGGATACGATATTTATTACGACCTCGACAAGCGTGAAATATCCCTTGTTTATAGGATTGAGGTTATCAACAATGGAGTAAAGAATACATACAGAGTTGAAACGGATTTGTTTGAGGATTTCGATGCGTGGGAGTTTATGTTTGATATAACGACCGATGTTTCGAATATCCTCAAACAGAATTTGATTATTCCTGCAGCAATGTTGATAAAAAAAGAAAAGGAGGCAGTTTAATATGTTCAGACTTATCATTTCAGAAAAGCTCTCGGTTTCCGCTTCCATTGCTTACTGCATAGGAGCAACAGAAAAGATTTCCGAAGGCGATACATTCTACTGGCAGGGCAACGGCTACATTGTAACCAACGCTCTCGGACACCTGTTCGGTATCGGAATGCCCGAGGATTACGGCTGGGAAAGCTGGGAACTTGAAACACTTCCCCTTATTCCCAAGGAGTTTAAGCTGTTTCCGCTTAACGGCTACGGCGGTCAGATTAAGCTGCTTAAAAAGCTCATCAGCCGTGATGATGTGATGGAAATTATCAATGCCTGTGACGCAGGACGTGAGGGCGAATGTATTTTCCGTTACATATATAACTACTTTGGCTGTACGAAGCCGACAAAACGTCTTTGGATTTCCTCGCTTACCGATGAAAGTATCAAGCAGGGTATGAAGAATCTGCTTGACGGAAAGGAAAAGGACAACCTTTTTGCGGCAGGCTTCACAAGAGCAAAGGCTGACTGGATACTCGGTATGAGTCTTTCACGTCTTTACAGTATTGTAAATGATGACAGCCACAAGGTTGGCAGAGTTAAAACCCCTGTTCTTAATATCGTCGCAAACCGTGATGAAGCGATTGCGGCATTTACAAAAAGACCGTTTTACAAGGTAGTCCTTGAAAACGGTGCTGGATGTGAAAATGTTTTTGATACCGCAGAGCAGGCAGAAACCGTGAGAGCAAAATGCAGCGGCAAGATTGCCGTTGTATCTTCCTCAAAAACAGAGCAGAAAAAGGAAAACCGTCCCTTGCTTCACAGTCTTACCTCTTTACAGCAGGAGGCAAACGATGTGTACGGAATGACAGCCGCCGATACGTTAAAGTCAGCACAGAGCCTTTACGAAAAGAAGCTTCTTACCTATCCTCGTACAGACAGCAGTTATCTTTCGGACGATATGATACCGCTTGTTGAGAGTATCGTAAAGTGCCTTGCGGGATATGACGGTGAACGTGTTCAGCGTTTGCAGGAGCAGGGACTTGTGATTGACAAGCGTATCATTGACAACAACAAGATTTCGGATCACCACGCTATTATTCCCACAAACCTCATCGGCAGGCTTGACGATGAGAAGCTGGACGATAACGAACAGCGTATTGTAAAGCTGGTAATCAACCGTTTCCTTTGTGCTGTTGACAAGCCGTATATCTACTCCGAAACAAAGTACGAATTTCTTGTTGAGGATGAGATTTTCAAACTGACGGTTAAAACTCCGATTGAATGGGGTTGGAAGCAGTACAAGCTGTCAGAGCCTGCTGAACTTGATGAAGATACAGACAAAGTGCTGTCTGTACTTTATTCCGAAAACGCAACCTTTACCGCAGATAACATTGAGGTAAAGCAGGGCGAAACAAAGCCGCCGAAGCATTTTACGGAAAGTACATTGCTTGCGGTTATGGAAAACATCGACCGTCTGATTGACGATAAGGAGCTGAAAGGCTTTGTCAAGGAGAGAGGACTTGGAACTCCCGCAACAAGAGCTTCGATCATCGAAGAACTTATTGTCGCAGGGTATATCGAGCGTAAAAAGAAACAGCTTGTTTCAACCGATTATGGCAGAGCGTTTGCGGCTTCTGTTCCCGATAATGTAAAATCGGCAGAGTTGACCGCACATTGGGAACAGGTGCTTTCCGATATTGAAAACGGCAACGGCAATGCTGATATGCTGCTTGATGAAATCAAGAACAGCGTTTCGGAAATCATTGCTTTTGAAAAGAGCAGGGGCAATCGTGTCAAAGTCACACGAAAGGTAAGCGTGGGCAACTGTCCTCGCTGTGGAAGTCCTGTTATAGAAAACAGCAAGGCTTTCAGTTGCTCCGCAGGACGTGAAAAATGCGTTTTCTTTATTTATAAGCAGGACAAGCGTATCGGCAGAAGCTACAAGGCTGACGAGATTGCGGAACTGCTTTCAAATGGCAAGGTTACGCTGAAGAATTGCACTTCATCAAAAGGGAATAAGTATAGTGCGGTGTTCTCGCTGGAAGATACGGGCAAGTATGTGAACCTCAAGATGGAGGAGTTTGTGGGCGGTAAGAAAAGGCGTGGTGCATAAATAAAAATGCGGAAGCCTGAGATGGCTTCCGCAGAATATATAAAATTAATACTATGCTTTGGTGTGTTTAATTTTTGCAACACCAGATTCGTGTATTACAATTATTATAAGGAAATCATTACTTGAAATAGCGTCTTCTATCAATTTGCATTGTTTTTTACCCGTCACTTGATTATTTGAGTAATTGTAATCAGCTAATGCTCCACATATGAAATCAGCGACCCTGTTCATCTCATCATAAAACATATTATCATTGATGTTTTCAGGTATTAGTTCGGCACAGGAATTCGACTTTTCATATGAAATATATTTTGAAATCATATTGTGAGAAGTAATATGATATAAAACTTCATATATTCCATTGTGCCAGTTGGTCATAGCATCTCTGTCAGAAAGCCAGCTAAAAAGTTCAATGTTAGGTACTTCTCTGTATATAAGGAGTTTTACGTAACTCGCCAAAAAGGTGGTTAAAAAGGTTCTTCTCAGCAATTTGTAGTTAAATGATTTTTTGTGAATAGAATTTTGAAGTGAAGCGAGTTGCTTGCTCATCTCTTTGTATGTAGAAGTATTTTTTGGCGTTGTTATTTGCCAATTGTCTGTAATATCTTTATAATCTGAAATTATTTTTTCGAGAGATGCTTTATGTGTATAGTTTTCAAAAATATTATTTTTTTCAAGTTTAAAGCTTATGCTAAAGAATAGTCCTGATTTGATAAAATTGCAAAATTCGTTTGTAACAGTTCTGCATTTTTTTAAATCCGTCTTTTGCATTGAATTTATAATGTCTTTTAGTTCAGGTATATTTATAATATGCGGAAATATTACAAAGGTGATAATGTCGTTGGGCTTGTTTGAATCATCAATACAATAATCGCTACAGACATACCATTTGGATACATCAGCATATTTGTTGAAAAAATCTTTGAGTTGTGTGATAGAGGATTTATTTACTGTGCTTTCAAGTAGTTCAAACATTCTGTTCAATGTACCTACCTCCTGTAGATTTGATTTAACTATATTATACCATATTCTCTGAAAAAACACAATCCGAAAGGAGCGATATTTATTGTCAAGACTACAAACCGTCCGTGAAAACTGGACGGACATAACAACAAAACTGCTTCGGGATAAACAGGAGCTTGCACATTTTCTGCGTTTTTCAGCAAAGATGTATAAGCAGAGTTTTTCCGACGCAGTTCTCATATATCAGCAGAATCCCAATTCCACAAAGGTTGCAACTCTTGAAACTTGGAACAAGCTGGGCAGGCTTGTAAACAAGGGCGAACACAGTATTGCCGTGTTTGGCGAGGATAGCAAATGCAAGCACCTTTTCGATATTTCACAGACAAACGGCAAGCGTGTTCCTGAGCTTTGGAAGTTGACGGAGGATTTATCCGCAGACCTTACCGCTGTTATCAATGAAAAGTACGGTAAGGATTGCAAGAACATTCAGGAAACTATTGCGGCTGTTGCTGTGGACAATATCAAAAGCCGTCTGCCTGATATGCAGTATGCGGTAGGGCAGATGAAGCTGTCAGAAAAGGATATTACGGCATATCAGCAGTCGGTTGTTTCAGCGGTACGATTTGTAATCGCAAACCGCTGTGAGCTTGACAGCGATATGAAAATATCGGGCGGTATTAACCTTAATGCCGCAGATATGTTTAAAGACAGCCGTGACCTTATCCGCTTTTGCAATATCGTAAATCAATCGGCAAAGGACGCTCTCTTGGAAATGGAGCGAGAAATTGTAAATATTCTTAAACAAAGGAGAGAACGAAGCAATGACATACAGATTAAGTCCGACAGGACAGTATCTTCCCGAAATCCAGTACACACAGAACCCAAGAGAACAGGCACTTCTGAAAAAGTCGATAGGCAGATGGGGCAGAATGTGGCAGGAGTGGGTGAAAACGGAGTATCCCACAGAGGTTCAGATATTCATAATGGAGGGTCGCTGGAGCATAATTCCGAGGGAAATCGACAGAGAAGCGGAGAAACGCTTTCAGGAACTGGACGAGCAGTACCGACAGCAGAACCCCCGTCCGACAGCGTTCAGCGAGATACAGACTTGGGAGAAAACAAGAGTGCTGACGATAGAACACAGGATAATGGAGGAAATCGTGTTCAGACTCAGAATGTAGTAGTCCAAAACCTTATCGACAGATTTCTTCACGCAGACTTCAATCGCCGCCTTGACAGTTACGAAACGGCGGGTATGGTCTTTATGGACTATGCAGATACATCATTTGACCCTGTGCAGTTCTTTGACAGATTTCATTCCGACAGATTTTCCGATACGCAGGCAGAGGAAATCAGAAACATTATCAAAGCGGCAATGCAGAGCCGTGAGTATGCTCCCGAACCTGTGACAGAGGAAGAACCCGTTATCGTAAACAACGAGGTTATGGAAACAACAGAGCTTCCGCCGCTTCTTGATGAAAACATCATAAACGGCATTATGAAGTACGACAGATTTTTCAAGGTCAAGCGTGATGAAATCGCAGAGTTCTTCGAGGAAAATGAGGATTACGATAAACGCTGTGAGTTTATGAAATCAGTTTTCCGTATGGATGAATATACAGAGCTTGATGTAAATGATGTCCGTGCAGGATACAAGGCGGAAGCTGACGGTCTTACCGTTTGGGAAGGCAGCTATCTTTCCCGTACAAAGGAGTCAAAGTTAAGCTGGGATTTGGTACAGAGCTTTACCGCTGACCTTATCGACAAAGGTAAATACCTTGATGAAAAGCCGAAACTGGCTGTTGAAGCTGTTAAGCCGAGTAGCGACTTGCATATCCGCAGTTTTTCAGAACGGGACGGACAGATATTTGCAGAGGTTACGCAGGGTGAAAAAAGCTCCGTTGTTCCCGTAAAGCGTACCGATGAGGATACTCCATATATCGAAATCGGCGGCAAACCTCACAAGCTGACGGATATTCAGAACTACGATTTGGAGCAATTTGAAATATTCCGTTCTCCCGTTACTCACGATGTCAACGGATATTATGCAGATGATTTGGCAGAGGGAGATACCATTAAACTTGACGGAGAGCTGTGGACAGTAAAATCGGCAACTACATATTCCATTTCGCTTGTAAATGACAACGGTGAAAAGAATATATACAATTCCCCTGAAAGCAAGTGGCAGGAAACTATCACAAAGGAAGGCTTTGAGTTTGTTCCAGAAAAGGCACTTGAAATTTCCGAGCCTGTTTTTGCTCAACCTGAACCCTTTTACACACAGGGCGAACAGCTCACTTTTTTCGGGGAGCCTGTTCCCATAGAGCAGACAGAAAAGAAAACAAGAGCAAAGCCTGTGAATATTGCAGTATCCCATACTGCTCCCACAACGGATATGGTAAATCACGTCCTGCGTGGAGGAAGTGCCGAGCCGAGAAGCCTTGAAAGAATTGTAGCACAGTTCCAGAAAGGCAAGAGCGTATCCGAAAACGCTGAATTTCTCCGTAAGGAATTTGGTGAGGATGGCAGGGGATATAAATACGTTGCTCCTGATTTCAGCAGTGCCGCACTTGTAGCAAGCTGGACGGACAACACGGGCATTACTGTGGCTATCAGCAATACCGCATTTCCCGAAGGCAAAAACGCACATATTGAATGGAGCGAAGCCGCCGAGCGTATCGGTGAAATGCTTGAAAACGGCGAATACTGTTCACAGGACATTATTGACCGTGCGATTGACAACGATATGAAGGATATTGCAGGCAAGCTGTGGTATCTTCATCAGGATTGCGAGGTAGAATATTTCATTCCCGATGAAATGTTCAAGGGCGGTTTTCCCGACAGCACGGAAAGAATTAAGGCAAGCCTTACCAATTCCGCAACCTTGCAGAAATATATTGACGGACTTGAAGATTTAATTCGTCAGTACGAACAGGATAGAAACGTTCTGCGTTTCCATTTCCACAAGCCGAAAGAGCTTCTTTCCCGTCTTAAAGATTTACAGCTTCCGAAGCGTGATTTTATTACAAAATCAGATTTCAGCTATGAGCCTAAATTCTTTGTGACAGAGGACGAAAAGGACAAGCTGTTGACAGGTGGAAGCGGTGTGCAGTACGGCAAATTCCGTATCGAAAAGTTTTTCAAGGGAGAGCATACTGAAAAAGAAAAGATTGCTTTTCTTAAAAACGAATACGGCACAGGCGGACAGGGACGGTCAGGCTTCAACGAATGGCACGATGCAAAGGGTATAAGCTACAAGAAAGGTTCAATGTCAACTCCCGATTGTGAAACGTTTCTGAAATGGAACGAGGTTTCACAGCGTATCGACAGGCTTATTGCCGAGGGGCGATATGTCACACAAAAGGACATTGACGAGCGTATCAAGGACGCAAAGCGGACTTTAAAGTACAAGACTCTCGATGATGATTACAACAGGGCGATGATTGAACAGGCTAAAAAGGTTCTTGAGGAATACGGGGTTTCTCCCGACGAAGAACCGAGGCAATCACCCCTTGAAAAAATCATTGCAAAAGCGGAAGCAGAGGGTATTCCCGTAGAGATTACAGACGAGCCTGCAAAGGAACGTGCTGTATTTATGGATAACCGTGATGAAACATATATCGAAGTTCAGCAGACTGAGGGCGGTGTGGAGTACACAATTTATGCTCCCGACCTTACTCCCGTTGACGGCGGTGAATGGGAAATGGAAGAAGCAATGGAACTGGACGAAGCTGCCGCCGCACTTTTACAGACTTCAACCTTTGCTCTTACTGAAATTTCCGATTATGACAGGTTTATCGAAATCGCAGACAGAAATACAGAACTTGATGCTCCTGCTGAGCTTGCAAAGCTGAAAAATGAGGCTTTTTCTGCACCTGTGCAGAAAGCCGAAGATCCGACGCAGAAACAACAGACGGAAATGCAGACAGTAAACGATCCCGAAAAGATAACCGTTACAAAGAATGAGCCGAAAAGCGGTGTACCATACACATATCATTTCAATGCTGATGATGTTGTGACAGGCGGTGCAAAATCAAAGTTCAAGGCGAATGTTGAAGCAATACAGGTGTTGCAGAAAATCGAAGCCGAGAATCGCTATGCAACGCCCGAAGAACAGTCGGTTATGGCAAAGTATGTAGGCTGGGGCGGTATTCCGCAGGCGTTTACAACAGACAGAGCCGCCGAAAGTTTAGGCGGTAATTTAGGCGAAGCCGCACCAAGCAGCTGGGAAACCGAGCAGAAACAGCTCCGTGAGCTTCTTTCTCCCGATGAATACAAGGCGGCGAGAGCTTCAACGCTTACAAGTTTCTATACACCTCCCGAAGTTACCGATGGTGTATATCAGGCACTTTCGCAGTTCGGTTTTGAGGGCGGCAATGTTCTTGAACCGAGTATGGGCGTAGGTAATTTCTTCTCAAAAATGCCTGAAAATATGCGTGACAATTCCCGTCTTTACGGTGTGGAGTTGGACAGCATTTCGGGTAGAATCGCACAGCAGCTCTATCCCAAGGAGCGTATCCAGATTAAAGGCTTTGAGCAGACCTCTTTCAATAACAACAGCTTTGATGTTGTTGTAGGTAATATTCCTTTCGGAGATTACCGTGTCAGCGATAAAGCCTATGATAAGCATAATTTTAAGATACACGATTACTTTGCCGCAAAGTCTGTGGACAAGGTGAAGCCGGGTGGAGTAGTTGCACTTGTTACAAGCAAGTTCACTATGGACAAGCTGAACGAAAAGGCAAGACGATACCTTGCTGAACGCTGTGACTTGCTGGGAGCTGTCAGACTTCCGAACACTGCTTTTAAGCAGAACGCAGGAACAGAGGTCACTACGGATATTCTCTTTTTGAAGAAAAGAGAAACAATGACCGTTGAGGTTCCCGATTGGGTTCATATGAGCGAAACGGCTGACGGTATTCCTTGTAATAAGTATTTCGTGGATAATCCAGATATGGTGCTTGGCACTATGGCTTGGGATGAGCGAATGAAAGGCAAGTACGGCGATGATAGCAGAGTGACAACCTGTGTTGCCGATGAGAGTATTCCGCTTTCGGAACAGCTCAAAGCGGCTATTGCAAAAATCGAAGGAAGCATTGAAACTGTCAGAGCCGAAGAAAAACAGCGTGATGAAGCTGACATTATTCCTGCCGACCCGTCGGTACGAAATTTCACACATACCGTTGTTGACGGAAAACTGTATTTCCGTGAAAACGAAGTTATGACGCAGGTAGCCGAAACGGGTAAGACCCTTGACAGAATGATGGGTATGCACAAAATACGTCAGGCGGCTATGGCAGTAATCGACGCACAGGCGGCAGGCTGTTCCGATGAGGAACTGAAAGAGCTTCAGACAGAGCTTAATGCCGTATATGACAAATTCAGAAAGGCTTACGGAAATATAACGGACAGCGTGAATGAACGCTGTTTCAGACAGGACGATGATTTCAATACCCTTGCGGCACTTGAAATCGTGGATACAGAGAAAAAGACGGTAGAGAAAGCTGAGATTTTCTCAAAGCGTACCATTCAGCCCGAAGTTACTGTAACAAAGGTTGATACTCCGCAGGAAGCGTTGCAGGTATCCCTTGACCGCACGGGCAGAGTGGATATTGCATATATGTCACAGCTTGTAGGCTGTGAGCCTGAAAAGTTGATTGCCGATTTAGGCAATGATATTTTCAGAAATCCCGCCGCAATAAAGGATGATGAACCGCTGTCGGGATATGAGGAGGCTTCCGAATATCTTTCGGGCAATGTCAGAGAAAAGCTGAAAATTGCAAGAGAATATGCAAAGCATATCGACAGCGGTTTTGAAAAGAATGTTGCGGCTCTTGAAAAGGTTATCCCGAAAAACCTTGAAGCAAGTGAAATTTCCGTCCGTATCGGTGCGAACTGGATTGATGTTGAGGATTACAACAGATTTCTGAAAGAGTACGCAAAGGCTGATACAAGTATGTTCGGACATCCCGTAACCCGTACCAAAATGGGCGAATACAAGATTGAGGGTAAGTATCAAGACCACTCTATTGCCGCAAATCAGACCTACGGCACAAGCCGTATGAGCAGTTATCATATCTTTGAAAATCTGCTCAATCAGCGTGATGTGGTTATCCGTGACAGAAAAGAGGTTGACGGAAAGGTATATTATGAGGTCAATGCAAAGGAAACCCAGCTTGCAAAGGAAAAGGCAAGACAGATGAAGGAAGCCTTTAAAAGCTGGGTATGGGAAGATATTGACCGCCGTGAAAAATATGTTGAGAGATACAACGAGCTTTTCAACGCAATTCGTGGCAGGGAGTATGACGGTTCGCACCAGACCTTTCCTGGTATGAACCCTGCTATAAAATTGCGACCACATCAGGAAAACGCTGTACTGCGTGGAAAGCTGGGCGGCAATACGCTTCTTGCTCACTGTGTAGGTGCAGGAAAGAGCTTCGAGATGATTGCAACAACAATGGAAAAGAAAAGGCTGGGACTTATCAACAAAGGCTGTGTTGTAGTTCCGAAGCACCTTACCTTGCAGATGGCAAGCGAGTGGATGAGATTGTATCCAAACGCAAAGCTGCTGGTTGCCCGTCCCGAAGATTTTACAAAGGACAACCGACAGAAATTTATCGCCCGTTGTGTAACAGGCGATTATGACGCAGTAATTATGTCTTTCACACAGTTTGAAAGAATACCGATGTCAGACCAGTACCGCAAGCAGTTTATGGAGCGTGAGCTTAACGAAATTATGGACGCTCTTGAGGAAGTCGATGATACCGACAGAGTTTCCGTAAAGGCTCTTGAACGTCAGAAAAGGCAGATTGAGGAACGCTTGGAAAAGCTGTTGTCCTCCAAAAAGGATAACTCCCTTTGCTTTGAAAAGCTGGGGTTTGACTATCTTGTCTGCGACGAGGCTCACAACTACAAGAACTGTTTTGTAACAACAAAAATGTCAAATGTGGCAGGTGTGCAGACAACAGCCGCACAGAAGTCAGAGGATATGCTCATGAAAACGCAGTACCTCAATGACAAGTACGGCTGTAACAATATCCTCTTTGCAACGGGAACTCCTGTCAGCAATTCAATGGTAGAGTTTTACGTTATGCAGAGATACCTCCGTCCCGACCTGCTTAAAAATGCAGGACTCCAGACCTTTGACGATTGGGCGAGTACATTCGGCGAGGTGGTATCACAGCTTGAAATCAAGCCTGCGGGCAACGGCTTTCAGATGAAGAACCGTTTCAGCAAGTTTGTGAATATCCCTGAGCTTATGCAGATGTATAAGGAATTTGCGGATATTCAGACGCCCGATATGATTAAGCTCCCTGTGCCGAAGCTGAAAACAGGAGAGCCGATTGTTGTTACTGCAAAACCCGATGACAGACAAAAGGCATATATGAAAGAGCTTGCGGCACGTTCCGAAGCTATCCACAACGGCAATATTGACCCGTCCGTTGATAATATGCTGAAAATAACGCACGAAGCAAGGCTTTTGGGACTTGATTCACGCTGTATTTTCAAGGAAGCAGAGCCTACTCCCGACAGCAAGGTTATGAAGCTGCTTGATAACCTTGAACAGAACTACCGTGACACTATGGAGCAGAAAGGCGTACAGATTGTATTCTGCGACATTGCAATCAACGAGGATTCGGAGCATTTCTCGGTATATGAAGCAATCAAGGCTGACCTTGTGAAGCGTGGTATTCCGAAAGAGGAAATCTGCTTTGCTGGTGACGCACAGACAGATAAGGCGAGAGCCGAAATGTTTGAACAGCTCAGAAAGGGCGAAAAGCGTTTTATCATCGCCTCGACCTCAAAGCTGGGAACAGGTGCTAACGTTCAGGACAAAATTTGTGCTATTCACCATTTGGATATTCCGTGGAAGCCTGCCGACCTTACACAGCAGGATGGACGAGGTATAAGACAGGGAAACAGCTTTGATGAGGTAGGTATTTATCACTATCTGACAGAGGAAACCTTTGACGCATATATGATGGGCATTATAACTAACAAGGCAAAGTTCATCAATCAGATTATGACATCAAAAGACCCTGTGCGTGTTTCCGAGGACGTAGACGAAATGGTGCTTACATATTCGCAAATGCAGGCAATCGCTTCGGGAAACCCTATGATTAAGGAGAAAATTCAGCTTGACAATGATGTTGCAAATCTGAAAAATCTTGAAGCGGAGCATAAGAAAATGGTGTTTTCAATGCAGGAGCTTGCGGAACGTAAGCTGCCGCAGACCATTGACAATTATGCGGATTTACTTCAGAAGGCAAGCGGAGATTTAAAGGCATTCCAAGAACAGCACCCCGACAATGCAGAATTTAAAATGGAAATCGGCGGAAAGATTTTTGATGAAAGAGCCGATGTGGGCGAGCAGATTGAAAAAGCAATCATTAAATGTTCAACTACTGGAGAGAGCGTAAAGCTGGGTAAGTATTTCGGCTTTGATGTTTCCATTGAGAAAAATCCCGCAAACGGCAATTTCTTCAACAGCGGTACTCCCTGTGTTGCGGTATTGCAGGGCAATCTGAAATACACCTCCGAGGTTTCACTCGGAAACAATGTGGGTAATGTCCGCCGTATCGAAAACCTTGCAGGTATTCAGATAAATCAGAAAATTCAGCAGCTTTCCGCTAATCTTGATAAGGCAAAAAGTGACCTTGAAGAAGCAAAGGCGAATGTTGCAAAGCCTTTCGGACGTGCAGAGGAACTTGCAGAAAAATTAAAGCGGCTTGAATATGTAAATGCACAGCTCAGTACAGACAAAAATGACGATGAGCCTATGCCTGTATCGGATGTTCCGACAGAGAATGAGCCTGTGCAAGCCGCAAGTGTTGTGGTTGCTATGCCTGTGTCTGCATGCACGGCAGACAAGATAAATCCTAAACCGCAGACTCCGCCTGATTTACAGCAGCCGAAGGTTGATAGTGGTTTTATAAAGCGAAAGGCAAGGTAAAGAAAAATACCCCGAAAATCGGAGCATTAAATCTTTTTCGTGATATTCTGACCGCCGTATAGAAAACGAGCGATATTTACTGTTTCCTCGGTTTCGTTAATGGTGTAAAAGAGAAGATAATTTGAAATAACGGCGTAGCGATAACCTCTTTCAGCGAGCTTTTCATCGTGGTAGAGGGGATAAAGAAAAGGATTGTCCTTTATGTAGGAAACAACCTCCTCCGCATTGGCGAGAAGCCTGTTTGCAGCAGTGGGGTTGTAAAGCCTATTTGAGATGTAGCTTAAAGTATCATCCAAGTCATCTGCAAAGCTTTGTGAGATTACAAGTTTATACGCCATACTTCTCTCTCAATCTGCCGAATACTTCGTCAGCGGTATATGTTTTACCTGCTTGGAACTCGGCTTCAGCTTCATCGAGCTTCTTGTAAAGTTCTTCCTTGCTTCTGACAATTACACGCTCGGGAGCAGGGAGCTTTACTTCAAAAGGCAGACCGCCTGTGAGATTGACCTGACAGAGAAACATATTTACAGCTTCGGAAATGGAAATTCCGAGCATACCGAGAGTTTCTTCGGCGTTTTCCTTAACGGTTTCATTTACACGTATATGCAGAGTTTCGGTTTTAGCCATAAAAGCACCATTCCTTTCGTTATTTCTATGATTACATTGTATCACGTTTTTTATACAAAGTCAACACGATTTTTATTATATTTATAGTTAGGAGGCATAATATATGGCATGCACAAGAAAAGAATACACCCCTGAAGAAAGAGTCGCCTATAACGCACAGAAGCAGGCGGAAATGGACGAAATGATAGAGCGTATCGACGAAGGAGTAAAGGCGGTGTTTCAGTCCGAAAAGTACAAAGAATATCTGAAATTCGCTTCAAAGTTCACCGACTATTCCGCAAGAAATACGCTCCTTATAAACTTACAGCGTCCCGACGCTACTCTTGTAGCGGCATACGGGAAGTGGAAACAGCTTGGCAGACAAGTTGAACGAGGTCAGACAGGCATTGAAATTCTTGCACCTGTTGCTTACAAGACAAATCAGGTGCTTGAAACGGAACGTCCCGCCGTTGACGAGTTCGGCAATCAGTTATATACCCCCGACGGAACAGAGAAAATGGAAACGGTTGAAAAGCCGATGACAGGACTTGCGTTCAAGAAAGTATATGTTTTCGATGTTTCGCAGACAAGTGGCAAGGAGCTTCCCGACCCTGTTACTGAACTGACAGGGGATATAGACAGTGCAAGAAAAGAAGCTGTTTTTGCGGCTCTCAAAAAGGTTACTGGCATTGACATTGAGTTTAAGGACATCAAAGGCGGTGCAAAGGGATATTACAGCGCCACTAACAATGAAATTGTAATCAAAAGCGGTATGAGCGACGCACAGACCTTGAAAACTGCCTTTCACGAAGCTGCACATAATCTCTTGCACGACCCTGCAAAGGATATTGTAACGAACAAATCTCCCCGAAATGAAAAAGAGGTTCAGGCTGAATCCGTTGCCTTTATGGTAGCGGAAAGGTTTGGCATTGATACCTCGGAATATTCTTTCCCGTACATAGCTTCTTGGAGTGACGGAAAACAGCTTGAACAGCTTAAAAGTGCGTTACAGGAAATACAGGAAGCGGCGAAGAAGATTTCTTCCGAAATCGAATCGGAACTGCTGAAATTGCAGAAACGCAATCTCACAATGGACGAAAAGCTGGCTGATACAGAGCTGAACAATATTCAGAAAGCGGAGTTTCTTATTGAAGATTGTGCCGACAGAGGTGTGAATTTCTCAAAGGAGGATACCGACAAAATTCTTGATTTTGCGGGTAATCACGAAAATATATCCGAAACGGTACAGTTCGTAACGGATATGGAGGAAATTCAAAGACAGCGTGACAGCTACGGCTATGATTTTACATATATGACGCCGATTGACACAAAGGAAGCTGCTCTTGAAGCCTATGACAGAGGTGAAGCGGTATATCTTCTTTATCCCGATAATACGGAGGGAATGGCAGAGTCACGCTCCGAAATTGAAAATTTTGAGGGATATTTCGGTATCGAAAAAGAGCCGAGTCCCGATGTTGTTCGTGAGCAGAACAGTGAGCTGATACCTGTTTCAAAGGAAATCGCCCTTGAAATGTGGGATAAGGATTTGGATGTATATGTTGACGGTGTTCGTGCTGAAAGCCGAGAAGATATTGAAAACGCTCCCGAAACTGCAAAGCTGTATCTTTCGGAATTTCAGTACACAGCACAGCTTGAATTTGAAAAATCCCAGCGTGGCAATGTTGACAGAACAGCCGAACCCGTAAGCAAAAATCCGAATGTTATCGGAAACACACCATACAAGGAACTTGGTGAAAAGGGTCAGCTTGAATATTTCAAAGACCTTAAAACCCGTCACGCTCTGAATATTGCAAAACAGCTTGATGAGGACGGTATAAAATTCAGCGGACTTAAAAAGGGGAATGTTACTACAATAACCATAAACAAGGCTGATAAGGAAAAGTACGAAGCAGCTGTTGCAAAGGTCAAAGCAAGCTATTCCAAGAGTAAGGAGCAGGCTGCCGAACCGAAGGAGCAGAAGGTTAATGATAAAAAGCCAAAGGCTGAGCCTGTCAGCAAAAATCCAAACGTCATCGGTAATACCCCGTATGATGAGTTGGGTGAAAAGGGTCAGCTTGAATATATTACAAAACTCAAAACCCGTCACGCTTTGAACATTGCAAAACAGCTTGACGAGGATGGTGTAAAATTCAGCGGTCTTAAAAAAGGCACTGTTACCACAATAACCATTAACAAGGCTGATAAGGCGAAATATGAGGCGGCTGTTGCAAAGGTCAAGGAAAGCTATTCAAAGAGCAAGGAACAGACCACCGAGCCGCTTGCAGACAAAGCTCCTGTTCCAAAGCCTGCACCCCAAAAGCCTGTGAACATAGCGGCTGATATTGACAAGGCAATTTCAGATAGCAATTATGAGTTGTACCGATATAACTTGAAACAGGCGGCTGCAACGGTTATTGAGGAACACGGTGCGGAAAAGGTAAGCAGAACCCTTGCGGAATATATTTCTCGTCACGATTATGACGGACGGATTTCTGAAAAGAACAAGGAATGGGCAAAGAGCTTCGATATTCCCGAAAACAGGTATCCTCCCGTATTCCATACGCACCCTGCTGTGCTGGATGGCTTCATCACAGAAGCACAGACGCAGATAAAAGCACTTGAAAAGTCCGTCAGTCAGCCTGAGTTGCCTGACGTTTGCAAAGATAAATTCCTGTTGCCTGTTGAACGTGTAGAGCTTCGTGACGATCATCGTGGTATTCCTGAAACGAAATACTACGATTCGTCAGTGAACGAATACTTTGTTGACGGTATAGGCTGGCTTGACAATGCCGCCTATGACCGTGAGCAGAAATTTTCAGAATTAAGTCCAAAGGACTTTTATGCAAAGGTTACTCAGATAAATTGCTCCTATGTGGATACAGAGGGAAGAACGGGGCAGATTGACGTTTCAAAAAAGGACTATGACATTTTGACCGAAAAGACCTATTCAAAGGAAAACAGCGAAGCATACAAGGCAGCAAAGGACAAGCTGGAGCAGAGAAAACAGGAAGCAGGGATAAAGCCGAAGCCTGTTGAGTATTACGCTGTCCGTCAGACCAGTGACCGTAAATTTGCGGTAGCGACAATAAGTGCGGACGGACTTGTAACAGTTGCAAAGTCGGGTATTGCTACTATTGAGGAAGCTAAAAAGGCTCTGCTTGATATTTATAAAAGCAAGCAGAGTACAGTTAAGTGTGAATTTGTTCATCCGCAGACCCTTGATGAGAAATCAGCAGAGATTTACAGAAGTCAGACAAAGGAGCTTCCTGCCGTAACCTACCGTATTACCCCTAACCCCGACAAGAAATCACCTGATACACATATTTTGCAGGAGTATGTTAAAAACAGCGATGATACCTATGCGATAGGAAAGGTTATGGCAAAGGGGGATTATGAGAAATGCAACAGCAGGCTTGCAAATCTCATCAATCCTCCGAAGATTGAAGCACCCGTCAAGACCTTTGAAATTTATCAGATAAGACGAGTTGACGAAACCCGTGACGTAAGGTTTGAACCTTATGAAAGGCTCTTAAAGGCAGGCTTGAAGCCCGATTTCAAGACTTATGACAAGATGTATGAAGCTGACGTTTCAATGTTAAGCGGCAAAAGCACAGACGAAAAGCTGGAGTCAGCGTTCTATGTTTTCAATCAGGAACGTCCCGAAGATTTCAAGGGACACTCGTTAAGCGTTTCCGATGTGGTAGTGCTTGACGATACAGCGTATTACGTTGACAGCGTGGGATTTAAGCCACTGAAAGACTTTATACCGCTTGAAATTCAGCAGAGCTGTTTTCTTGATACGCTCCCTCAGACCTTGCAGGGTATATCAGATAATGCGGCGGAGCTTGAAGCTGTTTCGGATAAGGCTCTGAAGCTGAATATACCGCCCGAAATTATCCGAGAAGCCTGTGATATGGTAAATGGCGGTGAAAGCCTTGATAATATGGCAAATGCTTACGAAGAAAAATTTACAGAGAAAAACGCTCCTGCGGAAAAAGCTCCCTAAATAGAGAAGCCGAAGCTGCAGAAAAAGCCGAAATTATGATTGGAGGATTGATAATATGATTATGATGAACAGCGTGCTTACAGCCGAGGAAAGATGTATGTTACAGTCCCTTGGCTGCAGGGATAAGGCTCAGGCTCTCTCAGTGCTTGGAGAAATGAAAATGATACTCCCTATTCGTTCAGACCTGTTCGCACAGGTTGTACGGCTCTCTGATAAGCTAGAGAAAGAGAAGATTGATTATGCTTATGAGATGTCGGCGGTTGGGTTATCAGAGGATGAAATAGCATAAATAGTTGTGGCGGTATCGTTTTTGGGCGATACCGCTATAATTTTGTTGAAATATGAGGGATTATGTGGTATAATAATATAATAAAATTACGAAATATATAACATTACGCTATTATATATATGAGGTGATAGTTGTGCATTTATCTAAATTGAGAATTGAAAATATGCGGTTATTTAAAAAACCTGTTACTATTAATCTGCACAAAGGGTTAAATCTTCTTGTCGGAGAAAATGGTTGTGGAAAGAGTACAGTTATTGATGCTATTCGCATGCTTTTAAATGAGTCAGAATTTTCTCATAAAGGGATAACTGCAGAAGATTTTAATTCTTCGGGATGTGCTGAAAATACATCGCCTTGCCGACTTTTCATTATTGGTGTTTTTTCAGAGTTAACAGATGAACAGAAAGTGGAATATTTAACGTGGCTTAATCATAATTTTGATGCTAGACTTAATGTTGAATATTTACATAGCACTAATGTTAGAGGAAATTATAAACAGAAAAGATGGGGCGGTTGTTCAAGTAATAGCGCATTTGATTGGGAACCTTTAAATGATATTCAGTGCGTATATTTACCTGCATTGCGTGATGCTGAGAGATACTTGAGAGCCGGTCGTGGTTCTAGACTTTCTAGATTATTAACTAATTTATCAGCGGATGAGTTAAAAGAAAAGCGTAAAAACAAAGAAAAAATGGAATTAGAAACAGAAGTTGCTGCTTTTAATCACACAATAGAACAGAAAACAGATATAGAGCGTGCCAATAAATTGATTAATGATAGTTTAAAAGAGTCAGCGGGTTCTGTTTTTGCTCAAAGTACCAGCATAAGGTTCAATGAGCTGTCATATGAACGCATTGTAGAGTCGCTTCAGCTATTGTTTTCAAATGAACTTGATGTAAAAGAAGATACTGCTTTTTTCAGTCTTTGCGAAAATAGTTTAGGATACAATAATTTGATATACATAGCTACTATTTTAGCTGAATTTGAGGGGTTGAAGGAAAAATATTCATCGCCTAGAATATTACTTGTTGAAGAATTAGAGGCACATTTACACCCACAGTTGCAGATAAAATTGCTTAAATATTTAAGTAAGCAGGCAGTGGAACACGATATACAAGTTATAATTACAACCCATTCTGCAATTTTGGCAGCGGCAACACCTATAAATCAAATTATATGCTTTAATCGTTGTAAAGATGGAATATCAATAACTCCAATTTCAAAATGCAAATTAGAGAATGACAGCGAGAATTTTATAAATAGATGGCTTGATGCAACTAAATCAATGCTGCTTTTTTCAAAAGGTAATATTTTTGTTGAGGGAATTGCTGAAGCAATACTTGTACCAAAACTTGCAGAAATCTATTTAAAAAGCAAAGGGTCATTAGGAGTGACTTCATTAGAAGATGCGGGCATTTCTGTAATAAATTTGAATGGAATTTATTTTCAACATTTTATAAAAATGTATAGTGGATATAGAATAACCATTCCTGAACAAGAAGAAAGAGAAACCAAGACAGCGTATAAGGAACGTGTGGCTGAATTTAAGAAAAAGAATTCATTTGCCGAAGGTGAATTTATAAAGGTAAAAAATATTAATGTAAAGTGTGCGGTAATAACTGATAATGACCCTGTTGATAATCAAGAAATATTTATCAATTCTGAGAATGGGGAAGAAGTAGTAAAAAAGGAACCAGCTACACCTACTAAAGATAACTGTTTACCTAGTGGAAATCCGCAAATTTATCTAAAGGAGCAACTTGAAAATATGACTGATAATTGCCGCGTATATTCAAATTTAAAAACGTTTGAATATGATTTAGCAATTGAGAGTCACAGCAATGCAAGAATAATGCTTGAAATAATTCTTGATTCAATAACGACCAATGGGGATATTGCTGATAAAGCGCAGAAATATATTGATGAGATTGACAAAGAAGAGCGTGAAGATGAATTTTCAATAAATGACGCTGAAATGGCATTGTTTATCTTAAAGCAAATTGATAGCTCTTATCTAGGTAAAGGTCTGTTTGCGCAATTATTATGTGATAAAATAGATGATAGTTTTATTGTGCCTGATTATATATGTAAAGCTATTGATTTTGTCTTGGGGTTGGAGGAAAATAATGGCTAGAAGAAAAGCTTTGTTAGAGCAAATTTGTGGTTTTTGTGATGTTCCTCAAACAACGGGGATATGTAATGGGGTGCTTGCCAACAAAAGCAAAGAAACAAATAAATGTATATTTGATTGTCTTTCAGAAGAACAAATTGATTATATTTACTCGGATATTAAGTCTAATGTGTATTTAAACGCCTGTCCCGGAAGTGGCAAAACAGAGGTAATAGGTTTAAAGGGTGCAATCGAAATAAAAAAATGGGATGAACCTAATTCTGGGATTGCTATATTAACTTTTACTAATTCAGCAGAAGATGAAATTAGAAGCCGGACTGTAGAGTATCTTGGGCACCAAATAGATTATCCCCATTTTATAGGTACATTTACAAGTTGGTTGCATGGATATGTTGCCAATCCATTTTTAAGTTTGGTTACAGGATATAAAAATAAAGAAACATTCGATAACAGCATTAAATTAATTGACTCAAAATGTACAAGTGATTTTCTCTTTTCTTTTGAAACAAAATATAAATATCACTCTCTAGGTAATATCAAAGCAAATGAAATCTATTTTGATTTGAAAAGCCAAAAATATATGTATTGCGGTTTTGAGTCTAATGGACAAAGTGTTTTGGATGGGCTACTATCTCAGGATAAATGGAGAGAGGAAGAATTAAGTGCATTAAAATCAAAATTTTGGAAAGCAGGATTTGCACTATATGAAGATGTGGAATATCTTTCTCTAAATCTATTAATTAAAGAAGAGAATATAGCAACATATATTGCCAAAAGGTTTCCTGTGATATTTATAGATGAGTGTCAAGATTTGTCATTTGTTGAATTGCAAATTCTAAAATGTCTTAACTCTCATGGTTGCAATATTCATATTATCGGAGATTTAGACCAATCTATTTATGGATTTAGGAATATTGATCCTTCTGACACAAATGCTTTTGTAAGTGAGTTATCAATGGATGAAATGCGTTTATCCCAAAATCATAGAAGTTGTAGTCCAATTGTTGAATCATCAATGTTTGTATTGAATAAAAAAGAAAAGATTATTTCAACGCAATCCCCAAAATTAGATAGACCGTTAATCGCAATTCTTTATAAAAAAGGCGAAGAATCACAAGTCGTTTCAAAATTTGAGTATTTAGTTGATGTATATGGATTGAATAAAAATAACAGTCGCATAATAGTTCGCAATAATAATTTAAGGAATAAAATGTATGGCTCAAAAGATGTAATCAAGTCCATTAATACCATTGAAGAATTTGCAAAAGCCTTATATTGGCATTATAATGGGTGTTCAGTTGAAGATTTTCAGCGTAGCACTCAAAGTTTAGCGAGAGCAATTCAAAGATCCTTTTTCTCTGAATCGGAACATCAAAATATTACATATTTATATAAACCGGTCGAGATGGAAAGTTCAGAATGGCGTAGATGTATAAATGATATAAAAAATGCACTTGTATCTAGTACGGAACTTAATAATTTTGACCTTACTTGGGAAAATTGGAAGAAAGCTTTACAAAAAGCTTTGATGTCCGATTGTGCAAGTAAATGGAATCGAGGTACATTGAAACTAGGAAAACTCAGAAATAATTGTGCAAAGCAAAAAGTGCAAATTGATATCGGCTCTGGAAGACAAGCTGAATTTAATTGTGCCATTGAAACTATTCATAGCTGTAAGGGAATGAGTTTAGATGCTGTATTATTTATGTCGACATATCATAAAAGTAGTAGCGGCGAAAACTCACAGAATAATGGTTCGCATTGGCATAGCTGGTTTGTAGATGATAGTGGAATTGCAAGGGAAAGCAATAGATTAGCGTATGTAGCATTTTCTCGTGCAAAGCATTTACTTGTTCTTGGAATTCCTAACCCTCAGACATCACCGATTGATGAAGAACATAAACAGTTACTTATTGATGCTGGTTTTGAAATTGTTTCAGTAAGTTAGCGAAGTAGTATTATAAGCAAAATTATGTAGTAAACAACTATAAGGGAGTGATTATATGTCGATATTATTAAACGTGCCATTTTCAGAAAAAGATGAGGCAAAAAAATTAGGAGCTTGGTGGAATCCTGAATTGAAAAAGTGGTATGTTAAGAATAGAAATGAGTATATAAAATTTAAAAAGTGGATTTCACCAAGAGATTCTTTTTTTGTGGTGTGTGGTCACTTGTATATAATTCAGGGAGAAAATATTTGTTTTAAATGTGGTAAGAAAACACGGGTTATTGGCTATGGCATAGAAAGCTATATGGAATTTGATGATGAAATTGAAAGTGGAGTATATTATGATAAAGGAGAAGAAATTCATATAGCAGCTCATATTGAACTTGTTCCAAGCAAGTTAATGGATTATATTCAGAGTACATACAATTATAAAAATAGATATTCGAAATTTGCAAATCGTACTTATTTGGCAAATTGTTGTGATAATTGTGATGTTTTACAAGGTGATTTTTTCTTATTTAATGAAGTTGATAGCCCGTTTTGGATTGAAAATAAAGAGGTAGCTTCAAAATTGAATTTGTTTAAAATATCGCTGAAATATGATATGGTCTTAGATAATATTGAAATGGGTTTTGGTTCAAATGACTATATGATAAAACAATTCGCACATACCGAAGAATTGGATTTATCTATCATATAGGTGAAGCTTACAGTTTCGTTTATAAAATGTGAATATATCATTCTGTTTAATAAAACTAAATTGTAGTATTATAAAGTGACATCGGGTATATTGTTGAATACCCGATGTTATTGTGATAGACAATTATAACAATTTCCTCTTTTTCCTATCCTCCTCTCGTTCCAGCCTACGTTTTTCTTCCTCGACGAGCTTGGAAATATAATCCCCATTAGAAATCTGATAATAGGTGCTAGCAATATCGGTATACACATCATAAAGCTGTTTGCAGTTCTCAAAGCTATATTTGAGAGCTGCAATTTTTTTGTCTGTTTCTTGCTTGACAAATTTTATGCGTTCAAGGTCGGCAAGGTTCTGAATGTTGCTGCCGTTTATAGCCTGTTTGCAAATATTCAGTTTCAGCTTTTCTGACAGAGTAAGCTGTGGTTTGTCCGCAAGCTCAAAGTAGCGTTCAGCTTGTTCTATAAGGCTGTCCATACTGTCTTGCTTGGCTGTAAGTTGGTTCAGTTCTTTTCTCGTTGTTTCATATTCCGCTTTCAATTTTTCAATCTTTCCCTCCAACTCCCCGATAGAATGGATATTGTCACGATTTATAATCGTAAGCTGGGCGGACAGCTTGTAAATATCCATATCATTATCAGGGGAGTATGGGGCATTGAGGTCACGTTTCCTTTGAACCTTTTTGCCCATAGCGGCAAGCTGCGTCATTTCATCAATAGTATTTATATAATCTAAACGAAGCGGAGCAGGTTCTCCGTTCAGGGTAACATCTGCCCCCACGTCACGCCAACGAATTCGGGAAATAAGGCTTTCTGCCGTGTAATCTTCTCCGAGCGTTTTTGTTCTGACAAATCGCTGTTGACCCTCTGCTTTTATAGAAATATATTTCCCTCGTTTTATTGAGTATCCCATAAGTTCAAGCTCGCATAACAGTTCATCAATGTTTTTTACAGAACCTATAAGCCTGTCAATATCAAGACGGATTTTCTGTTTCCACGATGTGCCACGCTTTTTATGCTCCCATTCATTGTAAGCGATATTTTTGCTTTGCCCTCTGTTTTCCTTTATCGGCTGAATGTCAAAGGCAAGGCATACTCTGTCAGAATATTCCCGTACCTTTTTCAAGGTGGTCTGATTATCATAAAATTTCTTGCCCGATACGGAGTAGCTGTTCAGAATAAAGTGGTTGTGCAGATGTCCTTTGTCAAGATGTGTGGCAATTACTATCTGGCAATCATCACCAAAAGTCTTTCTTGCAAAAGCCTTTGCAATTTGGTGAGCCTGTTCGGGAGTGATATTTTCGTTTGGGTCAAAAGACTGGATATAATGAATAGCTTTAACGCTTCCTTTGCCGTCTATCGGCGGAGGGGCGTTATATTTTTTACCCGAAAAATATTCATATACCATTTTCATATCATTATATGCGTCTTTAGCATTTGCCATACAGTTCAGGGCGGTAGTATAAACCATATCTTCCGTCTTTTCAGGATTTAATATGTAGGCTATGCTGCGGTTGACGGTAGAGTGGATAGGAATAGATTTAACGTATGGCATATATCTTCGTAGTTCTCCTTTAAATCTTCAATATCTCCTGCATAAATGCTGTTGATTTCATTTGCCTTTTTAGCAATCTGATTGATATTGTTGCCGATAATACGCAAAGCGTTCATTACGGGAGTGACTTCATTTAGGTCAATCACGTTGATTTTTCCGTTGAGGGATATTCGCTTTATATATGTACCTGTTTTGAGTGAAGCAGTTTCGGCAAGCCTTTTTATTTCTTCCCATTCTTCAATACTGTATATTACTTCCTTGCGTTTCATCTGTTTTGTTTTTCTCAAAAATACACCTCCACTATTGTTTTCGGTCTTAGGCAGAGCCTAAAAATATGAGAGAGCCACATTCAGGGTAAGGGTTCTCTGAATGTGCATTTTTGAGGGGTAATCCTCGAAAATGCGGCGATTTGTGAAAGAATACGTATTCTTTCTGTGCTTGCTACGCATACACAAAACAAAAAAATCCGTATTCTTCATTTTCAGAGGATTTTGCCCGTATGGGCGGCACTTATAAATTCATTTCGTTGTGGCGAGTAGCGAAATGATTTATCCCCCTCTAATATTTAAGGTCAGTTACGCCGTTAAAATATAACCTGTTCCTACAACTTTGTATAAAGCTACAATCAGAGTGAGCTGAATAGATAATTTTATTGTGCAAATAGCGGAAATTGTAGATTAGGGTTATAAAACAGGGTGCTGAGTGACCGGAATATATGAAAGGGATAATTCCGCAGACAATCACTCGCCGCATTGTTCTGCACCTCGCCAAAATATTACCCCTTTCAGATTCAGAGATAATGAAAGGGGTTGTGTTATTGAATAATGTCTTTGGTGAAATAAGGGACAGGGTATCAATGCAGGACGTTGCAAAGTTCTATGGATTGCAGATGAACCATTCGGGTATGGCTTGCTGTCCTTTTCACGAGGACAGCACACCAAGCCTGAAAATCTATGACGACCATTTCTATTGCTTCGGCTGCGGGGAAACTGGAGATTGCACAGGTTTTACCGCAAAGCTCTTTGGGCTTACACAGATTGAAGCCGCAAAGAAAATCAGCTATGATTTTGGTCTGCACCTTTTCGACGGGGAAATCGCCGTTCCTGTGAACAAGGTAATGCAGGCAGAAAATGAGTACAAGGCGTGGCTTAAAAATGCAACTGCCATTGTAGATGAATACCTTAATAAGCTGATTGAATGGAGAAAAATATATGCTCCTAAAAATCCTTCTGAAAGTCTGCACCCGCTTTTCGTGGAGAGTCTGAAAAAGCAGGGTTACATAGAATACCTTTCAGATTATCTCAGGTTTGGTACTGATAAAGAAAAGCGAGAGCTTTTTAACGAGGATAGAAAAAGCATTTCGGATATACGGGAACGTCTTGACAAACTCGCCGCAGATGGACGAACCGTAAAACGCAAAGCAATTTAACGGAGGAATACCTTTATGATACATTTTATATTAGGTGCTGTTTTCGGTGGTACTGTCGGAATACTGACGATGGCATTGCTTGTTGCAGAAAAGAGAGGTGGCAAGTATGAAGATGAATAAAGAGGTTTGCATCTTTATGAACACCATTAGTTACATTATGAGAAGCGATGGATATTATCTTCTGCACGTCAGTAAAAAAGATGATGTAAATCGTCATAAAATCCTTGCCGGGTATTATGACGATAAATATGTTTATTTTATTCCGAGTGTGGTTATTGCCGTAAATGATATGGTTTCATTTGCCGAAAAGGAACGTAAGGTAAATATGCAGAGAGTTCTCAGGCAGCTTGCAAGGGGGAGATTTATAAAATCAACCAAACACAAGTCTGGTGAGGTTAGATACCGTTTAGAAAAGCGGATAGGCAAGACCCGATACAGATACATAACCTTTCATAAAAATATCTTCCTGATATGGATTGCCAAAGAAATGCTTGGCTGGGTGTGACGAAAAGGATTTGGAGGTGACGATTATGACGCACCAGACAGAATATAAAGAAAATCTTTCTCAGGAAGAAATAGAATCGCTGGCTTCTGTTTTGATGACAGAGATAGCCGCCTTTTATAAAACGGAGCGAGGCAAGCGTTTTGGGGAGGAGTATCTTCGCAAAAAGGAGAAGGAGGCTCAAAAATCAGCCTGATTTTCTATCCTCGGTGTATTTTAATAAAAATTTCAGTTTAGCGCTTTAAAGTATTGACAAATTCTTTTAAAAGTGATATACTATTAAATAAAGAAAATCAACAACGCAGCGACAATAAGGAGGTAGCAATGAAGGCAGTAATTTATGCTCGATACTCTTGTGATAACCAACGTGAAGAGAGTATCGAAGGTCAGCTCCGTGAATGTAAGGCATTTGCGGAACGCAAAGGTTTTAAATTGGTTGGTACATACATAGACAGAGTGATGTCCGCTAAAACAGACAACCGCCCTGAGTTCCAGAGAATGATTAAGGAAAGTGCGAATGAGCTTTTCGATGTAGTCATTGTTTGGAAGCTGGACAGATTTGCAAGAAACAGATATGACTCGGCACATTATAAGGCTACGCTTCGTAAGAATGGAGTTAAGGTAATATCCGCAACTGAGGTTATCTCGGAGGGTGCGAAGCGGTAAGGGAAAACCTATAACCAAGACAAGTGCCACATCAATGCTCAGTAATGTAAAATACAAGGGTCAGTATAAATACCGTGACATAATTATTGACGGCGGTGTTCCGAGAATTGTTTCTGACGCTCTATTTAATAAGGTACAGGAACGATTGAAGAAAAACAAATACTCTCGTTCAAGATTTAAGGCAAAGATTGAGTATTTTCTTTCAACCAAGCTCATTTGCGGATACTGCGGTGAGTTTATGATAGGAGAGAGTGGCACAATCAGACAGAAGATTAAGTACAACTATTATAAATGTACCGGTGTAAAAAGGCACAAAGGTTGTCACAAAAAAACTGTACGCAAGGCAGATATTGAAGAAATCGTACTAACTGATGTTATGGACAAGATGTTCAAGGAAGATTTGATAAACGATATTGCAGACAGTGTAATGAGATTGCAGGAGAAAGAAAACACCACTATACCTCTTATGCAGAAGCAGTTGGCTGAAATTCATCAGAGTATAAATAATTTAGTCAAGGCAATGGAGATGGGTATTGTTTCAAGAGAAACCAAGCAGCGTTTTGAAGAGCTGGAAGCTCAGAGGACAGAACTTGAAACAGATATAATCAAGCAGGAAATCCAAGAGGAGATAATTACAAGAGAGCAGGTAGTGGAATGGCTGAAAGAAATGAAAAGGCTCGACCTTTCATTGGATGACAACAAACGCAAACTTGTAGATACCTTTGTAAATTCAGTTTATCTTTACGATGACAAGGTTGTCATCATCTTTAATTGTAGAGAAGGGGCGAGTACACTCGCCCTCCCTTTGGACGATACTTCGGCTTGTATGCGAATTGGGGAGCCATACTGAAAACCACGCATCAGCGTGGTTTTTTGTTTTGTACACTTTATCTGCAATTGAAGAGTACCGATATAATGAAAAGACCGATTGTGAAAACAACCGGTCTTTTATATTTTCGCAGTTGAATGAACTAAAGGCTACGGGGAATAGTTTTTCCATATATAGCCGACCCCGACAACTGTCTTGATATGGCAGCCTGCTTCGCCCAGAGCAGCACGCAGCTTCTTCACATGAGTATCCACAGTTCTGTCATAGCCCTCGTAGTCTACGCCCCATACGGCGTCGAGAATCATATTTCTGCTGAGTACGATATTTTTATTGTCGATAAAATACATGAGAAGCTTGTATTCTTTTGGCGGCATAACGACTCGTTTGTTGTTCACAGTAACGGAGCGTCTTGCAGGCTCTATTTCTATCTCGTCGATTATAATTCTGCCGTTCCTGATGAGGAGTCCGTGGTATCGTTTAATCAGAGCATTGACCTTAACCAGCAGAAGTTTTGTTGAATAAGGTTTTGTAACGTATTCGTCTGCACCGACTTCATAGCCGTCAACAATATCGGTTTCCTCGCCGAGTGCAGTCAGAAAAATCACTGGGACGTCGTATTTTTTTCTAATGTGTGTGCAAACCTCTTTGCCGTCTTTTCCGGGCATCATTATATCCAGTATGATAGTATCGTACCTGTTCTTATCGACGAGGGCACATGCTTCGTCGCCGTCCACAGCAGTGTCAACGTCGAATCCGTTTTTACTGAAGAACAGCGCCGTAATATCACGAAGTGCCTTATCGTCCTCGGCTAAAAGAAGCCTGTACTTATTTTCCATTTTTATCCATCCTTTTTATTTCAAACCAGAATGTGGTTCTTCCGTTTTTGCTTGTGCACTTGTGTTTAGCCTTATGGAGCCTCAGTATGCTACTATTTATAGCAAGACCCATACCGCTGCTTCCGATTCTGTCAGTTCTTGCCTTGTCGCCCTTGTAGAAAGGCTCCCAGATTTTTCTGATATCCTTTTTGCTTATGGTTTTGCCGTCGTTACCTATAACGAATTTTATCTTTTTCTTATTGCTGTAGAGTTCTACCGTGATTGTACTTTCAGCGTACTTGACGGCGTTTGTAATGAAATTATTTATAGCGATTCTTATCATTTTAGGATCGGCAAGTACAGAATACATTTCGTCGTCTTTATCGGTAAAGAACCTGACATCAAGTTCACGTTCACTGATTATAGGCTTCATCCGTTCCAATATCTCAGAAACCATGGAGCGCAGCTCAACTTTCTCCAGCTTCAGATCCTGTTTTGAATCGAATTTAGACATGTTTATCATATCATTGATAATGGACGCCGTATTGTCGATTTCCGAGTGCAGTCTTTCGGCGTATCTGTGCCTGTCCTTCTCATCAATATATTCCCAGTTCTCGGTATAGGCTTTTGTGATAGCAAGAGGAGTTTTAAGGTCGTGAGCGATACTTCTTGTAAGGTCCCGACGCATAAGCTCATATTTCATGCGGTTGCTGTACAACTTTCTCATAACGATCACAACAAAGATTTCCAGCAGAATAAACACAATCAGGCTTGTGATATATTTTTTGATGTTGTTTCTGAACGTTATTTCCAGAGGGTGGAAAAGATATATTATGTATGCGTTATCGGTATCTGAATTGATGGCGCGATGGCTAATATAAAATGATGTACCAAGCTCTTTCTGTGAATAACTTGTTATCTCTCCATTTTCCATTCTTTCGTTTATATCATCATGTCCGCTATAAGAGATGCTACCATAATTATTTGTCTTAATCACATAGCCTTTTTCTACTTTATCGATGACCTCTTCAAGCTTTTTCTTTGCTTCATCACATAGCTCAACTTCGTATTCCGTTTCTGCAACTGGATAATATTCAGCTATAGTATAGAGTGATAGTGCACGTTCTACCACCTCCATCGAGTCTGTATTTTCTTTCTGTTTTATCCAATCGTGTATATGCACAGCATCTTCAGCGGAAGCTAATTCGTTTTCGCCTATGGTATACTCAAAACCATTTTGATAATAGTTGTCTTCAGCTGTAATTGTACCGTTGAATATAAAATTTTCATCACACATTGCATCAATTTTGAAATGATGCAAGGTACCACGGTTATTGTTCTTAAAATCAGGACCTACATAGATGTATTTATTATCTGTAACAGAACTTGTGCCAACTTTAGCAAATGATAAAAACAGGTGATTGCATGATTCAATCTTTTTACCGTCATCACGTAAAAAGAATTCATAATAACCGACATCATATAGTCCATTCCAGGATTTGCTAGCAACATCATAATGAACTTGATATATCATGTTTGTGTCAGGTGATGTAAAATCTGGATTTGTAATTGACATTTGTGCATGTAATTGTGCACGTTCCCATTTCTTGTTCATAATCTTGGTAGCGGTCTCGTATGTATACACGCCTTCCACAACGACAAACAACACAAGAAGCAGCAGATTTATCACAAGTGTAATAATTCTATATTGTTTTTTCATTTGAAAGCATCCTTTCGCATCTTAGTTTATGATTTGATTATAAACAAACGATGTGTACTTATTATGTACATCGGAAATTTTTATGATATGATACATTTATTAAGATAATTATACAGATTAGCAGCTGAGATGTCAACCTGACCGTCAGGATAATTATGGAGAGCCGGCATAAAGCGACAGGGAGCCCTTTAAGAAAAGGACTCCCTGAATGAAACGATATACAATTATCTGATTTTAGAGCCGACAGGGATTGAGTCGTCCACAAAGACAACCTTAACGCCGTCGGGGGTATCTGCGGCACAAATCATACCGAAGCTGTCAACGCCGCAGAGCTTGCAGGGTTTGAGGTTAGCGATGAGCTGGATTTTTTTGCCGACGAGCTGTTCAGGCTCGTAGTACTGAGCAATACCCGAAACGACCTGACGTCCGCCCATACCGTCGTCGAGCTGGAGACAGAGAAGCTTCTTGGACTTCTTTACCTTTTCGCAGGACACAACCTTAGCGACTCTGATTTCGACCTTTGCGAAGTCGTCGATAGCGATTTCGGGAGCAAGGACGATTTCCTCGGCAGCTTCTTCCTCAGCCTTTGCAGAAGCAATCTGAGCAGCCATTTTAGCGTTTGCTTCCTCCATGAACTTTTCGGCGTCGATTCTTGCGAAAAGCGGAACAGGCTCACCTACTTCTCTGCCTGCTTCGAGACCGCCGAAGTTTTCAAGGCTTGCGAGGTCACGCTGAGCCGCACCGATTTCGTCGAGAATCTTCACGGAAGTTTCGGGCATGAACGGTTCAAGAGAAACGCCGATAAAGCGGATAGTTTCGAGGAGGTTATAGAGAACTGTTCCGAGTCTTGCGGACTTGCTTTCATCCTTGGCAAGAACCCACGGAGCAGTCTCGTCGATATACTTATTGGCACGGCGGGCGAGGTTCATAACAGCGTCCATGGTGTCAGCCATACGGTACTCGTCCATATATTTAGCGATGAGCTTAGGAGTTTCAAGAGCCTTGGCGATGAGGTCAGCATCGACGTCCTCAGCTTCGGCAGAGGGCATAATCTTGCCGTCGAAGTATTTCTTTGTCATTGCGACGCTTCTGTTAACGAGGTTTCCGAGGGTATTTGCAAGGTCGGAATTATATCTTTCTATGAGTGATTCGTAAGTGATAGAACCGTCGGAATTGAGGGGCATTTCGCTGAGGAGGTAGTATCTTGCGCCGTCAACACCGAATGCTTCAACAACATCGTCGGAGTAGATGACATTTCCCTTTGACTTACTCATCTTGTCCTCACCGAAGAGAATCCAGTTATGACCGAAAAGCTGCTTAGGGATTTCAAGACCGAGTGCATGAAGGAGAATCGGCCAGTAAATCGAATGGAAACGCATAATATCCTTACCGATTACATGGCAGTCGCAGGGCCAGTACTTCTCAAAGAGTTCGGAAGAGCCATCGGGGTCATAGCCCATAGCGGTGATATAGTTTGAAAGAGCGTCGATCCACACGTAGATGACGTGTTTGGGGTCGAAAGTAACGGGAATACTCCACGAGAAAGTTGTTCTTGAAACGCAGAGGTCCTGAAGACCGGGCTTGATGAAGTTATTGAGCATTTCCTTCTTACGGCTTTCGGGAACGATGAAATCGGGGTGTTCCTCGATATAGTCCTCGAGCCACTGCTGATACTTGGAGAGTCTGAGGAAGTAAGCCTCCTCGTTGGCAGGTTTCACCTCACGTCCGCAGTCGGGACATTTGCCGTCAACGAGCTGAGAAGCGGTCCAGAAGCTTTCGCAGGGAGTGCAGTAGAGACCCTCATAGGAGCTTTTATAGATGTCGCCTTGATCGTAGAGCTTCTTGAAAATTTTCTGAACGACTTTTTTATGCTGTTCGTCGGTAGTTCTGATGAAGCCGTCGTAGGAAGTATTCATGAGGTCACAGATATTTCTGATTTCACCTGCAACACGGTCAACGTGCTCCTGAGGGGAGATACCCTCCTCCTTGGCGAGCTCCTCGATTTTGAGACCGTGCTCATCGGTACCTGTGAGCATGAAGACATCGTAGCCCTGCATTCTCTTATAGCGTGCGAGAGCGTCGGTAAAAACGATTTCGTAGGTATTGCCGATGTGAGGCTTTTTTGAAGCGTAGGCAATAGCGGTAGTAATATAATAAGGTTTCTTGTTCATAGCAAGCACTCCTGTCATTTAATGGATTCTTATATTATAGCACAGTTTTGTGTTCAAGTCAAATATTCAGACCGATTTTACTCCATAACGTGTTCCATGGCGTGGTAGAAAATTGTTTTCACGTGAGAATCGGCAAGCGAATAGAAAATCGCCTTTCCCTCACGTCTTGACGCAACAAGCCGTGCCTGTTTCAGTACACGGAGCTGGTGACTTATAGCGGATTGTGTCATTCCGAGGAGTCCGGCTATATCACAGACGCACATTTCGCTCTGGCAAAGGACGAAGATTATACGGATTCTTGTAGAGTCACCGAAAACCTTGAGAAGCTCGGCAGCATCATAAAGGACGGCTTCGTCGGGCATGACTTTTGAGACTTTTTCGATAATATCCTGATGAACGCCATGTTCTTCGCAGATAAAATTCTCCATAATTCAGCTCCTTAAATCAAACGTAGAATAAAAAAGATTGCGGCGGGAATAAGAAATGCACAGAATGAAAAAACGCAGGCAAAGGTTATAAGGGAAGTTCTGTCGAACACAACCCTCATTTTTCTTACGAGCCGCAGTCTGTATATTTTGCTGCAATTATCGGCATTTTTTCTTATAATGGCATCGGTAGGGTAGATACAGCGGAAGTCGGAACCGTCCACATTATAGATACGTGTTCTGAAGTTAAATTTTTCATTTTTTTCGATTCTGATAAGTGTGCCCTCGGCTTTTTCCGAGAAGATGAGCAGAACGGCAGATACAAGAAAGAATACACCCATTGCAGCGATAGTCAGGAGAATGAGAGCCAGTGCCGCATAAACGAGATATTCCATACTGATGCCGAGAATTATGCATAATACTGCGACAACAGATACAATTACAAGGAATTCCATAGTCCCACCTCCGCACTGATTATTATACCACAGATACGCAAGAAAAGCAAGCAGATAAAGACGGCGGCGAGGTTAAAGTAATTATAATTACAATTTAATATTTTTTTTATAGATTACAAATGAAATAATAACATTAAGAGTGGTTTAATGTGATAAAATTATATTGGTACGTTGTAACTATTATCAAGGAATCAGAAATAATAACGGAAGGGGGAGGAAAGGATGAAAGATAAAATAAACGCTACAAACAGCTCGGTAATCAGCGTAATAGACGAATTTGATTATTCAACACAGAATGAAGCCTATAACGAAAAATTCAGACAATGGCGCAGCAACAAGAACAATCCTTTCGCCTTCAATTATAAAAAGGACCTCAAGGAAACGGTTTTCAGCGACAGTAAAGGCTTTGTAAATACTACGGTTGCGGAAGCGGAAAAACAGACCGTTACCGGTATAATGCAGATTCTCGGCGTAGCAATGCTGCTTGCCGTTTTTATGGACAGTTTCTTTTCACGTTTGCTTATTCTTATTCTCGATACAATCGGAGTTGATATACACTGCGATTTTTTCACAAACGCATTTTACGGCGGCGGATCAGAAGTGGTGGGTATGACAGTCCTGAATTCTTTTCTGTGCATACTGACACCCATGATATACCTCCATTACAAACTGAAGCTTCCTTTCAGAGTTGAGGTGATGAGTAAGGTTAATTCCTCGTCCGAGGTTCTGAACTCTATCGCACTGACGCTTATGGCGTGTACTGTTGTATGTCTTCCGACGGCTTATTCGGGAGAATCGCATGATATTTACGAATTCTTCATGACGGGTCAGTCCGACGATATAAGTCTGTGGGAGCAATCGGACTTCATGCTGTTCTTTGTGTTCAACATTCTCATTCTCCCGATTTTTTCAGAGCTGCTTTTCAGGGGAGCGATTTTTGCAGCACTGAGACAGTTCGGTGATATTTTTGCTATTATAATCAGTTCACTTACAGCCTGTCTGATGACAAGAGACCTGACAGAAATGCCTGCTGCACTTCTTATATCGGTTGTGGCGGCGATAGGAATGCTCAGAAGCGGAACAATTATCACGGCGTTTTTCGTCAGAATAATCCACAGGATGTATTCGGCAGCACTCATGCTGTTGTCAGTTGACAGCACAGTGCAGTCGCTTGTAAACAGGAATACGTTTATGCTTGCTGCATTTATTGCAGGTGCGGTTGTATTTTGTGCTTTATATCTTGTGAGACGTTCAAAAAAGCAGAATTATCTTTCGTTCTATAAGCCGCATACATCGTCGCTCAGACGCTACGGAACAGCACTTGCGTCATTTCCGTTTTCGCTTATAGCAGGAATCTGCGTTCTTGAAGCTGTGCTTGAGCTTCTTGTGTAAGGAGAAAATATGGAAAAATACATGGAGCGTGCGATAGAGCTTGCACGGATGGCTGCTGCGGAGGGCGAAGTTCCTGTGGGAGCTGTCGTGGTCAGGAAGACTACCGGAGAAATAGTCGGAGAGGGTCGGAACAGACGTGAAACCGACAAAAATGCCCTTGCCCATGCGGAAATCGAAGCGATTGATGCAGCCTGTAAGAAGCTCGGCGGATGGAGACTTCCGGAATGTGCGATATACGTCACGCTTGAACCGTGTCCGATGTGCTGCGGAGCAATAATAAATTCCCGCATCGACGACGTGATTTTCGGAGCATACGATTATAAAAGCGGCTCAGCTGTTTCGGTGCAGAGCATGTTTGAACTTCCGTACAACCACAAGCCGACTGTAATGGGAGGCGTTATGGAGGAGAAATGTGCGTCGCTGCTTTCGGAGTTTTTCAGGGAACTGAGAAAAAAACACAGCGGAAATTGACAATTCCGTGCCGATGTGCTATAATAAATCATCAAATAACTGCGGAGGTGCAATATGAGCGAGTTTGAAAAGGATATGGAAGAGCAGGAGGAAGAAGGCAGCTTCATAACTCTTACCGATGACGACGGTAATGACGTTTCGTTTGAGGTGCTCGACACAATAGAGTATAAGGACAGAACATTTTCCGTTCTTCTCCCTTTCGACGATCAGGACGACGAGGTTGTTATCCTCGAAATGCTCTTTGACGGAGAGGATTCCGAATATGTGGACTTCGTTTCCGTTGACGACGAGGCTCTTATAGAGGAAGTTTTCGAAGAGTTCCTGAAAAGAGAAGAGGAAGCTTTCAGCGAGGAATAATCCCCGAAAAAAGAATGTCTGAGACTGTGGTATGATTCCGGTGCCGTAAAGGCAAGACGGAAAAACTGTCACAGTCTCTTTATTTTTGCTTCGTAAAAAGGCGTTTTGGGACGTTTTAACGAATATTGCCGAACGGGGAAATTTTTTCGCCATTTGTATTGACTTCTCGGAACAAAAGGAGTATAATAATTAGCGTATGGAAATATATACAAATTAATATATAAACGGAGGTTTTTTACAATGAGCAGAGTTTATAACTTCAGCGCAGGTCCCGCTGTACTTCCTGAGGAGGTACTCAAGGAAGCAGCAGACGAAATGATGGATTACCAGGGATGCGGCATGTCCGTAATGGAGATGTCACACCGTTCAAAGGTATACGATAACATCATCAAGGAAGCAGAGCAGGATCTCCGTGACCTTATGAATATTCCCGATAACTACAAGGTTCTTTTCCTTCAGGGCGGTGCTTCACAGCAGTTCGCAGCAGTTCCCATGAACCTCATGAAGAACAAGAAGGCTGCTTACATCATCACAGGTCAGTGGGCAAAGAAGGCTTATCAGGAGGCTCAGATGTACGGTGAGGCTGTTGCAGTAGCTTCTTCCGCAGACAAGACTTTCTCATATATCCCCGATTGTTCAGACCTTGACATTCCCGAGGATGCAGATTACGTTTATATCTGCGAGAACAATACAATCTATGGTACAAAGTTCTGGGAGCTTCCCAACACAAAGGGTAAGGACCTCGTTTCCGACGTTTCTTCATGCTTCCTTTCAGAGCCTGTTGACGTATCAAAGTACGCTGTAATCTACGGCGGTGTTCAGAAGAACATCGGTCCCGCAGGCGTTGTAATCGCAATCATCCGTGAGGACCTCATCCGTGATGACGTTCTTGCAGGAACTCCCACAATGCTCAAGTGGAAGACACAGGCTGACAACGATTCACTCTACAATACACCTCCCTGCTACGGTATCTACATCTGCGGCAAGGTATTCAAGTGGCTCAAGAAGATGGGCGGTCTTGAGGCTATGAAGGCTCACAACGAGAAGAAGGCTGCTATCCTCTACGATTTCCTCGACAGAAGCAAGATGTTCAAGGCTACAGTTGAGAAGAAGGATCGTTCACTCATGAATGTTCCCTTCATCACAGGCAACGACGAGCTTGATGCAAAGTTCATCAAGGAGTCAAAGGCTGCAGGCTTCGAGAACCTCAAGGGTCACAGAAGTGTTGGCGGTATGAGAGCTTCCATCTACAATGCTATGCCTATCGAGGGCGTTGAGAAGCTTGTTGCTTTCATGGAGAAGTTTGAGCAGGAGAATTCCTGATTTCTTCATAAGCCTTAATAAAGAAATATAAAGCGAGGTTATTGAAATGTATAATATTCAGACACTTAACAAGATTTCTGCTATCGGTACAGATATTTTTGATAAGAGCGTTTACTCGGTTTCCGACGACTGCGGCAACCCCGACGCTATCATGGTAAGAAGTGCAAAGATGCACGACATGACTTTCGGTGATAAGCTCATTGCTATCGCACGTGCAGGCGCAGGCGTAAACAACATCCCTGTTGAACGCTGTGCACAGGAGGGTATCTGTGTATTCAATACTCCCGGTGCAAACGCAAACGCTGTTAAGGAGCTTGCTATCTGTGCACTTCTCCTTTCTTCAAGAAAGATTACAGAGTCTGCTGCATGGGCAGCTTCACTCAAGGGCACTCCCGACGCTCCCAAGACTGTTGAGGGCGGCAAGTCCAAGTTTGCAGGTCCTGAGATTTACGGCAAGACACTCGGTGTAATCGGACTCGGTGCAATTGGCGGAAAGATTGCAAACACAGCAATCGCACTCGGCATGAAGGTTATCGGCTATGACCCTTACCTCTCCGTAAACGCTGCACTCCACCTTGACCCCGCTGTAAAGGTTGTTGCAGACATCAACGACATCTACAAGGACAGCGACTACATCACAATCCATATGCCTTACACTCCTCAGACAAAGAACACAATCGACGAGGAGCAGATCGCTATGATGAAGGACGGCGTGCGTCTCATCAACCTCGCAAGAGGAGAGCTTATCAACAGCGAGGCTGTTGTAAAGGCAATTGCTGACGGCAAGGTTGCAAAGTACATTACAGACTTCGCTGACGACGTTGTACTCGGCGTAGACGGCGTTATCGTACTTCCCCACCTCGGAGCTTCAACTCCCGAGAGCGAGGATAACTGTGCAGTTATGGCTGCTGAGGAGCTTATCGACTACATCGAGAACGGCAACATCAGAAACAGCGTAAACCTTCCCAACGCTTCAATGAACGCAATCGGCACAAAGATCTGTGTAATCCACAAGAACGTGCCCACAACACTTGCTTCAATCACAACAGTACTCGGCAACGAAGGTATCAATATCGAGAACATGGTTAATGCAAGCAAGAAGGAATTTGCTTACACAATGCTCGACGTAACAGGCGACATCCCTGCATCCGTTGAGGGCAAGATCAATGCTGTTGACGGCGTTATCCGTGTAAGAATTCTTGCAAAGTAATTCAATACATAAATAAAGCTGCGAAGGAGAGTAGTAGCCGTGAGGTTGATTTCAGAGAGCCGTCGTTTGGTGCGAGGCGGTATGAGACTGCGGTGAAGTAGCTTCTGAGCTTCGGCGGTGAAATCTGGCAGTAGCCGTCGGCGTGATTCTCACGTTACAGGGAAGCCGTTACGATAAGGACGGCATTGAGTGCGGAGTGTACTGCTCCGAATTCAGGTGGTAACACGGACTTAGTTCGCCCTGAACCTATTACAGGTTCGGGGCGATTTTTTATAATTATACAAAAAAGGAGAGAAAATCCAATGGCAAAGGAACTGGCAAAAGCTTATAATCCCAAGGATTTTGAGGACAGAATCTATGCCGCATGGAACGACAATGGCTGTTTCCGTGCAGAGGCTGACCCCAAGAAAACACCTTATACTATAGTAATTCCCCCTCCGAACATCACAGGACAGCTCCACATGGGACACGCCCTCGATGAAACACTTCAGGACATCCTTATCCGCTGGAAGCGTATGAGTGGATATTCGGCACTGTGGCTTCCCGGTACAGACCACGCCGCAATCGCTACAGAGGCTAAAATCGTTGAGGCTATGCGTAAGGAAGGCGTTACAAAGGAGGACCTCGGACGTGACGGTTTCATGGAACGTGCATGGGAGTGGAAAAGACAGTACGGCGGCAGAATCTGCGAACAGCTCAAGAAGCTCGGTTCATCCTGCGACTGGTCAAGAGAGCGTTTCACAATGGACGAGGGCTGTTCAAAGGCGGTAAAGGAAGTATTTGTAAAGTATTACGAAAAGGGACTCATCTACCGTGGCGAGAGAATCATCAACTGGTGTCCCAAATGTAAGACCTCACTTTCCGACGCAGAGGTAACATACGAGGATCAGGCAGGTCATTTCTGGCACCTCCGCTATAAAATCAAGGACGCTGACGGCTATCTTGAACTTGCAACAACACGTCCCGAAACACTTCTCGGTGATACAGCAGTAGCCGTAAACCCCAACGACGAGCGTTACAAGGAATTAGTCGGCAAGACGGTAATTCTCCCGATTGTTCACCGTGAGATTCCGATTGTTGCGGACGATTACGTTGAAATGGACTTCGGAACAGGCGTTGTAAAGATTACTCCTGCCCACGACCCCAACGACTTTGAAGTGGGACTCCGTCACAAGCTTCCCGTTATCAACGTAATGAACGACGACGCTACAATCGTTGACGATTATCCCAAGTATGCAGGCATGGAACGCTTCGACGCAAGAAAAGCTATCGTTGCAGACCTCGAAGCAGAGGGAGCACTCGTAAAAATCGAGGACTACAGCCATAATGTAGGTACATGCTACCGCTGTGGAACAACTGTTGAACCCAAGGTTTCAACACAGTGGTTCGTGAAGATGCAGCCTCTTGCACAGCCTGCAATCGACGCTGTAAAGAACGGCGACACAAAGTTCGTACCTGAAAGATTTGACAAGATTTATTTCCACTGGCTTGAAAACATCCGTGACTGGTGCATTTCACGTCAGATATGGTGGGGACACCAGATTCCTGCATTCTACTGTGACGAGTGCGGTGAAATGGTTGTAACAAAGGAAGACGGAGCAGTTTGTCCCAAGTGCGGAAAGCCCATGCGTCAGGACCCTGACACTCTTGATACATGGTTCAGTTCTGCACTCTGGCCGTTCTCAACACTCGGCTGGCCCGAAAATACAGAGGACCTCAATTACTTCTACCCCACAAATACACTTGTTACAGGCTACGACATCATCTTCTTCTGGGTAATCAGAATGATGTTCAGCGGACTTGAGAACATGGGCAAGGTTCCCTTCGATACAGTTCTCATCCACGGTCTTGTACGTGACGCACAGGGACGCAAGATGTCCAAGTCGCTCGGAAACGGCATCGACCCGCTTGAAGTTATCGATGAGTACGGTGCGGACGCTCTCCGCTTTATGCTCGCAACAGGCAACTCTCCCGGAAACGATATGCGTTATATCGACGACAAGGTTAAGGCAGCACGTAACTTCGCAAACAAGCTCTGGAACGCTTCACGTTTCATCATGATGAATCTCCCCGACGATTTCGAGTTCACAGGACTTCCTGCCGACCTTGAAACAGAGGATAAGTGGCTTGTAAACAAGTTCAACAAGCTTGCAAAGGAAGTTGGCGAGAACCTTGAAAAGTTCGAGCTTGGCGTTGCCTCACAGAAGATTTACGACTTCATCTGGGACGTTTACTGCGACTGGTACATCGAAATCACAAAGCCCAGAATTCAGGCAGGCGGCGAGACAATGGCAAAGGCACAGGCGGTTCTCGTATGGGCAATGCAGGGAATGCTCAAGCTTCTCCATCCGTTCATGCCGTTCATCACGGAGGAAATCTGGCAGGTTCTCACAAATGAGAAGTCGATGATTATCCTTGAAACTTACCCCACATACGACAGTTCAATCGACTACTCAGCAGAGGAAAAGTCATTTGAAAAGATTATTTCAGCTATCAAGGCTGTAAGAAATACACGTACAGAGATGAACGTACCGCCCTCGGTAAAGGCAAAGCTTATCATCGAGACGGACGAGCCTGAGCTTTATACATCCTGTGCCGCATTCTTCGAGAAGCTTGCTTCCGCTTCATCTGTAGAGGCAGGTGCTTCCGTTGAACATGAGAACTGTGCAAATGCCGTTACAGACTCCGCAAGAATCTTCATTCCCATGGACGAACTCGTTGACAAGGAAAAGGAAATTGCACGTCTTGAAAAGGAAAAGGCAAAGGTTCAGAAGGACATCGACTTCCTCAGCGGTAAACTCAATAATCAGGGCTTTATCGCAAAGGCTCCCGAAAAACTCATCGAAGCTGAAAAGGCTAAGCTTGCAGTCGCACAGGAGAAAATGGCTAAAATCGAGCAGTCCATCGCTGCATTCAGGAATTAAGGCTTATCGCACATTACTGTAATTTATCAGGGAAGAACCTTTCTGAGGAAAGGTTCTTCCCCGAACCCCTTTCCAAAGACTTTTAATACAAATTTCAGTCAGGCAGGGCACACGTAAAAAAACATTGAATTCTTTGTTTGTATGGGGAGTGCCCTGTCCGACTGAAATTTCATACTGAAAGTTTTAGGGAGGGAGTTTGAGGGAGGACCCTTTTTCAAAATGGTCTCCCTCAATAAACTGCAGTGATATGGTAAAAGCATAAATCTCAGGAGGTAGTTGAGATGATAAAGCACATAGTAATGTTCAGACTCAAAGCCACAGAGGGAATGAGCGAATACGACAACGCACTTGAAGCGAAGAAGCGTTTTGAGGACGTAATTGCAAAGGTTGAGGAGCTTAAAAAGGGGGAGCTTGTTATCAACTCCGCTGACGCTCCCGAAAGCAATTACACAATCGCTCTTATCTGTGATTTTGACGATATAGACGGACTTAACGCATATCAGGTGCACCCTGCGCACGTTGAGTTTGCGAAATTCATAGGCACAGTAAAGACAGAACGTGCCTGCATTGATTACGAATTTTAATGCGTAAACTGCATTAAAAATAAAAATTGCCGTCAGCACTGTACGGCGAAGAAAACGGAGGGAAAAATCATGACAAATGTAAAAGGCAAATGGGCACTTCTCACAGGTGCGAGCAGAGGAATCGGCTATCTTTCGGCGATTTACATGGCGAAGCTTGGCTGTAATCTGGTACTTCACAGCAGAAAGGCAGAGCATTGTGCGAAGGTACTTGAGGAGGTAAAGGCACTCGGAGTTGAAGCATACGTGGTTGAAGCTGAACTTTCCGACCTTGATTCCGTAGAGAAGATGCTTCAGGAAATCGACGCAAAGGGTACACAGATTGACATCATTCTCAACAATGCGGGACTTCAGATTGCATACCGCACTGAATATCTCACAACACCTGTGTCCGATTACGACATCAGCTTCAAGGTTAATACTACAGCTCCGATGATGATATGCTACCATTTCCTGCCAGCGATGCAGGAGAGAGGTTTCGGCAGAATCGTCAACACAACAAGCGGAATAGCACTTGAACCTGAGCAGGCAGGCTATTCGGCTGCAAAAGCGGCTCTCAACAAGGTTACGATTGACCTCGGCTCGAAGTATCAGGGAAGCGATATTGTGCTGAATCTGGCAGACCCCGGCTGGTGCAGAACAGAGCTTGGAGGACCAAATGCTCCTAACTCACCCGAAAGTGCACTTCCCGGAGTTCTGGTGGGTGCATTCGTGGACGACAAGAAGTCGGGACGTATCTTCTCTGCACAGGAATTCTCTGGAATGAGTCTTGAAGAAGCCGTTGCAAAGGCAGAGTCTATGGAGAGTCCGTACTGATGAACATTGATGAGACCATGGATTTCATAAATTCCTTTTCGAAATCGGGGAAGGCGATAACCGACCTTTCCCGTGCGAGAGGACTTATGGAACGTGTGGGAAATCCTGAAAAACAGCTGAAATTCATCCACGTTGCGGGGACTAACGGAAAAGGCTCGACGGTGGAGTACATCTCAAACGCTCTGATTCGTTCGGGTTTCAGGACGGGACAGTTCACTTCGCCTTTCATCACCCACTATGCCGACCGAATCCGCATAAACGGTCGGGAAATCGACGAGGAATCTCTCTGTGAAATTGCGGAGACCGTGAAAAATGCCGCAGACAGCAGAGATTATTCGCAGTTTGAGATTACCATGGCGATTGCGATGCTGTGGTATGTCCGTGAGAAGTGCGACATTGTTGTACTTGAGGTGGGAATCGGAGGTCTGCTCGACTGCACCAATGTTATACCGTCGCCTGTTGCGTCGGTTATAACGTCCATATCGCTCGACCACACGGCTATACTTGGCGACACCGTGGAGAAAATTGCTGTGCAGAAGGCAGGCATTGTCAAGGAAAACTCGGCGGTAGTGCTGTCGATGTACAACAAGAAAAGTGTCGGGGAGATTGTCGGCAAGGCGGCGTCTGAAAAGGGGAGTCTGCTCATACAGCCCGACGCAGACGCCTTTGAGATTCTTGGGATTTCCGCCGAGGGAAGCCGTTTCAGATACTGCGGCAGAGAATATACTGCGGCAATGATAGGCAGGTGGCAGTGCGTTAATGCGGTCACTGCGATTGAAGTCTGCCGATATATCCGAAGCTGTGGTTTTGACGTTTCTGAGGATAACATCGCAAAGTCCATTGAGACTTCCCGTGTAAAGGCGAGAGTCCAGTTTATTGGTGGGAATCCGCCTGTTATCGTGGACGGCGGTCACAATCCCGACGGCGTTGAAAATGTGATTTCCTTTGTCAGAGGAATAAAATGTATCGCAGCCGTCATGGGCATGGTCGATTCAAAGGATTACGAAAGCTCTGTCCGTAGAGTTGCACAGTACTGCGACGTAATTTATACCGTGGACGGCTTTGCCTATAACTGCATTCCTGCGGAAAAACTGGCGGAAACGGCAGGTCGGTATACGTTGTCGGACGCCTGCACAACTCTCGGAGAAGCTGTCGGCAAGGCAAAAAAATACGCCTGCGAAAACAGCGGCACAGTACTTGTCTGTGGCTCGCTCTACCTCGCAAGCGAATATCTGAACAATACGGAATTATAGAATTATTGAATTGTCGGTACAATATATATGCGGATGCCCAATGGGCATCCCTACAAATGGCTTTTTACATATATAAATGTAGGGACGACCATTGGTCGTCCGCTTGATATTTTGATTAAAATATGATTTATTGATAAACTCAATCCCCGATACGTCTGTATCGGGGATTTTTTCGTCAATTATTCCTGTTCGCCGAAGATGCGGACAGCTTTCATCATGATAGCGCACTCAAGACGCTTCTTTTCGAGCTGACATGAAAGCTTGTGAGCCTTTCTGATGTCGCCCATATACTGGTAGTTATTGGCATTACAGCCGCCGCTGCAATAGAATTTAGCCCAGCACTTGGTACACTCCTCCTTGGAGTAAACATGAGCCTTAGCGAAATCGGTTTTCATTTCCTGATTGAAGGTACCCTCGTCGATGTTGCCCATTTTATACTCGTCGATGCCGACGAACTGGTGGCAGGGGTAGATGTCGCCGTCGGGAGTGATAGCGACGTAATCGTTGCCGCAGCCGCATCCACGGAGTCTCTTTATAGCGCAGGGACCCTGATCGAGGTCGAGCATGAAGTGGAAGAAGTTGAACTTTCCGCCTTTTTTCTCATTTTCGATGATACGGTTTGCGAGGTTCTCGTACTCCTTGAAAACGGTGGGGAGGTCTTTTTCGGTGAGAGCGTACTCATCGGAATCGCCTACAACAGGCTCAACAGAGATCTGGTCGAAGCCCTCGTTGTAGAGGCTGAAAACGTCCTCAGAGAAGTCGAGATTGCGGTTGGTGAACGTGCCTCTTACGTAGTACTCCTTATCGCCTCTGCCTGCAACGAGCTTTTTGAACATGGGGAGAATCTTATCATAGCAGCCTGTGCCGTCAACACGCACTCTGAAGTAGTCGTTGACTTCCTTTCTGCCGTCGATTGAGAGCACGACGTTTGACATTTCCTTATTGATGAAGTCGATTTTATCGTCGTCGAGAAGAAGACCGTTTGTAGTGATAGTGAAGCGGAACTTCTTGCCGAACTCAGCCTCACGGGAACGAGCGTACTTGACAATCTGCTTTACGACGTCGAAGTTCATGAGAGGCTCACCGCCGAAGAAATCCAGTTCAAGATTGGGACGGTCGCCTGAATTTTCGAGGAGGAAGTCAATAGCGTGCTTACCTGTCTCAAACGACATAAGTTTTCTGCCCTTACCGAAGTCACCGGTAGAAGCGAAGCAGTATTTGCAGCGGAGGTTGCAGTCGTGAGCGATATTGAGGCACATAGCCTTCACAGGGGAAGCAACGGAATACTTTGCATATTTTTCATAGTCGTCCTCGGAGAAGAGGATTTTATCGTTATAAAGCTCCTTGATTTCCTGATAGCACGACTCAATTTCGTCGGCGGGGTATGAGATTGAGAGTTTATCCACGACCTTTTCGGGACAGTGCTCATCAAAAGGCGGTTCCACGTTATCGAGGAGGTCATATGTAAGCTCGTCCACAATATGAACGCCGCCGCTGTTTACGTCAAGGACTATATTGAAGCCGTTAAGCTTGAACTTATGTATCATTTTCAACAAAACCTTTCAAAAAAGTCTGAGGCAGCATTCATGAATGCCGCCTCATTAATAATTCAGAATAAAAATCCGCTTATCTCTCGCACTTCTGGTTAGCAACTGTGCAGGATGTCTTGCAGGCAGACTGGCATGAAGCCTGGCACTTACCGCAGCCGCCCTTCTGAGCTGACTCCTTGAGATTAGCCTTATTGATAGTCTTAATGTGTTTCATAGTTATAAACCTCCCTTTGGAAAAATGCGGATAATCCGCAGATGTTACTGATATTATAGCATATTTCCGTATACTTTTCAATAGTTTTTTCCATAATTGCAATTTTTGGTGATTTCCGACAATTTTCACAAAAGCGCAGATGTCATTTCGTTACAATACAACGGACGATCTGAAGTCAGTCTATTCTGTTTTTCTTTTTTGCTTTTTTCACAGCGTACATTTTATTATCGGCTTTGTGCATAGACAGGAGTATGTCGGTGTTTTTGTGGCAGTACTCATAACCTGCACTCATTGAAAGCTCGTAGGGTTTATGCCACTGAAGATTATTTACTCTTAATTTTTCGTTTATGGTATCTATGAAAGTGACAGCGTCGTTTTCACAGTTTGAAAGGAACATTACAACGAATTCGTCGCCGCCCGTTCTTACAGCGATACCCGATTCAGGCTTTGAAGCGTCGAGGATTTTTGCGGCAGCCTTGATAGAAGCGTCGCCTTCGAGATGACCGTAGGTATCGTTGATATATTTAAGACCGTCGAGGTCAACGCTTACGATACAGAAAGTCTGTGATGTATGCTGTAACTGTTCGAACATTTTTCTTATATAACGCTCCATACTTCTTCTGTTGGGGATACCGGTCAGCTCGTCGATGTAGGACTGTTCTCTGAGTGTCTGGACATTCTTGTTTTCGGAATACATTCTGATTCTGTCGAGGGAGCTTCCGATAGCGAAGACAAGAGGTTTTATAAGGTCCTTGAACCTTGAAATATCAGCGTTCTGCATTACAAGGTAGCCGTAGCAATAGTCCTTGCAGTGAAGGGTGAAGACGAAAAGGGGCGAATACGAGACTATATATTCTCTCGGGAGTATTTCGTGGCGATTAAATCTGCAGCTGCACCTTTTGATGCCCTTGGAAGTAATTATAGCTTTAAGGTGCATATTATCCGTGTAGCTCAGATTTTTTTCAAGCTGGAAATCGTGGCGTTCCGATTCGTCGCACATACAGAAATACAGTATTCCGAAATCGTCCTGAGTGCCGAATGATTTATTTGAAAGTTTGAGGTAAATACTTGTAATGAGTTCATCGAAGTCGTCGGCGTTTTCGAAATCGAGGGGCAGGTAGGGGGTATATGCGAGGACGAGCTGGAGGGATTCTTTTTCAAGGTAGATGTCCCTGAAATCCTGCATATTTATTTCGGTGTTGCATCCGCAGCTGTTTCTGTAAATAGGCTCAAGCGGGATGACTATCTGTTTATCCTGTGGCTTACCGTCCCAGATATTTTTCAGAACCTCCATTGCCTTGCTGCACATTGATGATACTGAAGCGCGGATACTTGTAATCGGTGGGATATGGTAGCGGACCTCGTCGATGTCATCGAGACCTGAAACGGCGATGTCATCGGGGATACGGTAACCTTTTGCTCTGAGGGCGTTGCACACTGAAATAGCCATGTAGTCATTGCTGCACACAATGGCTTGTGGGAGTTCTTTATTCTGACTGAGGAACCATTCAACAGCCTGCATGCCTTTTTTACGCCAGTAATTCCCGTAGAACACCATACCTTCGGTGACTTCGATACCGTGTTTTGCCATAGTATCCTTGTAAGCCTGAAGTCTCACACGAGCGTCCTCAAGTTCCATTCTGCCTGTCATAAAGCAGACACGCTTCATACCGTGCTTGACGATGAAATGCTCTGTCATTTGACAGATGGCGTCGTAGTCTCCGAGAGTGATGCTATAGAATCTGTCGTCACGGACACGAAGGGAAACAACGGGACATTCTGCATTTTTCATAAGAAAGAAGGCAAGTTCCTCTTCCATACCGGGAATGGCGTATGTATCGGGACAGATAATGATTCCGTCGTAATTATTCAGATTAGGTATATGCATTATTTTCTTTTCGATTTCTCCGTAGAGCACATTTGCAACAAGAGCATCGAAATTGACCATGAATGTGATTTCACAGTTGTTTTCAGCGAAGTGGTCGGAAAAATACTGAGCGATTTCCGCCTGGAAATCAACGAACAGTTCCCCAATAAAACAAATTATCTTTTTCATATTCCCTCCGATCGTTTTAACAGCTATATATAATATTATATCAGTTTTTTTTATTTTTTTCAATGTTTCATACAAAAAAACGATATTTTCTGTATTGTGCATAAAATGAACGCCGTTCGATTGGTCAGTATAACAACAGACTGATAAAAGATAGTCAAAGTCGGCGGTGTATGTGAGTTTTGTATGGAATATCCTTGACAATTGTGAAAAGACGTGGTACAATTACAATATAAAATATGATGGGGAAGCATAACTTCCCAATCAGAACCTTCATACGAACATCCACCTGTTGTACATATTAAGAGAGAGGGTATAACAATGAAAACATCAAAAAGAATTATGACGGCAGCTACAGCAGCACTTATGCTTGCCGTTTCGGGAGTTTCTCCCATGTCAATCAAGCCGGAGCCTGTAACGGCTTATGCTGTTGACGACTGTAACGACGACTGGCTCCACGCAGAGGGAAGCCGTCTTTACGACATGAACGGAAATGAAGTATGGATTACGGGTCTTAACTGGTTCGGCTTCAACTGCGGCGAAAGATTCCCCCACGGATTATGGAGTGCCGATGTTGACGAGCTTATTTCAGCTGTTGCCGACAGAGGTGTAAACCTTCTTCGTCTGCCTATGGCTACTGAGCTTATCCTCGAATGGATGGAAGGCATCGACGACCATGACCTCATTACTATAAATCCAAAGAATGACGACGGTTATAAGTTCAATCCTGATCTGTGCCGTCCCAACGGAGAATGCATGAGCAGTCTTGAGATTTTCGATGTAATCATGGCAAAGTGCAAGAAGTACGGCGTCAAGATTATGATCGACATCCACAGTCCCGCACTCCACAACTCAGGTCATAACTACAACCTCTGGTACTACGACGAGGGAGCAGGCAGCTATGATACAATGGCTGTGACAAAGGGCGGAACAGGCGTCCCCGTAACTTCAAAGATGTGGCAGGATTCGCTCGTATGGCTTGCCGACAGATACAAGAACGATGATACTCTCATCGCTTACGACCTCAAGAATGAGCCGCACGGAAAATGTCCCGAAGGCAGCGCAGGTGCAAAGTGGGACGGCTCAACAGACGAAAATAACTGGGCATATGCTTCAACGAAGTGTGCTCTTGCAATGCTTGAAAAGAATCCCAATGCACTCATTATGATCGAGGGCGTTGAGCAGTACCCCAGAGAGGGTCACAAGTGGGGCGATCCCGACTCAAGAACAGATCCTCCGGCATACGGCGGCTGGTGGGGCGGTCAGTTCCGTGGCGTAAGGGAGTATCCTATCGACCTCGGAAAATATCAGAACAAGCTTGTGTATTCTCCCCACGACTACGGTCCGTCAGTTTACGCACAGACATGGTTCGATAAGGAATTTACAACCCAGACTCTCCTTGACGACTACTGGTACGAAACATGGGCATTCATCAATAAAGAGGAGATTGCTCCGCTGCTCATCGGTGAATGGGGCGGATTTATGGACGGCGGTAAGAACCAGAAGTGGATGGAGCTTCTCCGTGAGTACATGATTGATAATCATATCAACCATACATTCTGGTGTCTTAACCCGAACTCGGGCGATACAGGCGGACTCCTCGACTACTCATTCAAGACATGGGATGAGGAGAAGTATGGTCTCTTTGAGCCTTCACTCTGGCAGACTCAGAAAACCGGCAAGTTTATCGGTCTTGACCATAATGTGGCTCTCGGAAAGAACGGTCTTTCACTGAACGAGTTCTACACAAGCTATGCGTCGTCAGAAGGAAGCAACCTTGACGGCGGAAAGACTTCCAACGGCAATCCTGTGGACACTTCAACAACTGCTACAACTTCTAAGACAACCACAACTACAACTTCAAAGACAACTACAACGACATCCTCCGCAACAACATCCGCAACAACAAGCAGTGCTCCCGATACAAAGGCTTATTACGGCGATTCCAACTGTGACGGAACTGTAAACCTTGCAGATGCAATCCTTATCATGCAGGTTAAGGCGAATCCGGCAAAGTACTCGTTTACGGAGCAGGGTGAAAAGAATGCTGACTGCAATAATCCCGGCGACGGCGTTACAAACAAGGACGCCCTTGCAATACAGAGATATCTGCTCGGACTTGTTGCGTCACTCCCTGAAAAAACATAATAGCATAATGAATTAAAGGACCGCATCAGCGGTCCTTTTCCATCTGTAGAGAAACGTATGCAACGGGACGTCGAGACGCCGTCCCCTACAATTGCAGTGAGCATATTCACCGTGTAGGGACGACCAACGGTCGTCCGCTGGACTTTTGATTTTGAAATGAGGATTATTGATAATCTGCAAGACCGCATCAGCGGTCCTTTTTGGCTGAGCTTATTGTGAAAAATGAATTGTTTATGAAGGATTCTTCGGCAATGTATACAGAAATTTACAGCGTACTATTGACATTTCGGTACGTTGATGTTACAATATAGTTGATAATGGTGCAATTATGCACCGAATTGAGAGGGGAAATATATTATGAAGAAATTTTTGAGAGCCGCAGCAGCGGTCTCGGCAGCTGTAATGCTTGCAAACACAGCTGCACCGTACGCTTCCGTCGATACGGAAAAAACGCTTACTGCAAATGCAGCAGCAGATGACTGCAACGACGACTGGATTCATGCAGTCGGCAGCCGCCTCTATGACAAGGACGGCAATCAGGTATGGCTTACAGGTGCCAACTGGTTCGGCTTCAACTGTTCCGAGAATTGTGCACACGGACTTTATGCAGCCGATGTTGACGACTTCCTTGAGGGCGTTGCTGACCACGGTATAAATGTGCTTCGTTTTCCGATTTCGTCAGAACTTCTTCTGTCGTGGATGAACGGCGATCCCAATCCCGTAAGCTCGGTGCAGGCTTCCTACAATCCTCCGCAGGACGTTGTCGGCGAGGACGGAACAATTACTCCCGCAGGAAAATACGGCGACATCAACAGGGATTTCGTTCTTGAGGACGGAAAAACTCTGAAGAACTCCATGGAAATCTTTGATATCATCATGCAGAAGTGCAAGAAGTACGGTATCAAGGCGTTTATCGACATCCACAGCCCCGATGCAAACAATTCGGGACATAACTATGAGCTGTGGTACGGTAAGGCAGGCATCACAACAGAACTCTGGATTGAGACTCTTGTATGGCTCGCAGACAAGTATAAGAACGACGATACACTTATCGGTTATGACCTCAAGAATGAGCCTCACGGTAAGCGTGGATATACAGGTGATTCGTGTCCCTCTGACATTGCCAAGTGGGACGACTCCACCGACGAGAATAACTGGAAGCATGCCGCAGAAACATGTGCAAATGCTATTCTTGACGTAAACCCCAATGCTCTTATTATCATCGAGGGCGTTGAGCAGTACCCCAAGACCGAACTCGGCTACACTTATGATACTCCCGATATCTGGGAGGGCGGCGACAAGTCTCCATGGCATGGTGCATGGTGGGGAGGAAATCTCCGTGGCGTAAAGGACTATCCCGTTGTGCCGGAATCGGGTACAAGTCAGATTATCTATTCACCTCACGACTACGGAAAGTCTGTTTATGCGCAGACATGGTTCGATAAGGACTTCACCACACAGACCCTCCTCGATGACTACTGGTACGATACATGGGCTTACATCAACGATCAGGACATCGCACCGCTTCTTATCGGTGAGTGGGGCGGTCACATGGACGGCGGCGACAACCAGAAGTGGATGGAGCTTCTCCGTGACTACATGATAAACAATCACATCAACCACACATTCTGGTGTCTGAACCCCAACTCAGGCGATACAGGCGGACTTCTCGGAACTGATTTCAAGACATGGGACGACGAAAAGTACGGTCTCTTTGAGCCTTCACTCTGGCAGACACAGTCAAGCGGAAAGTACATCGGTCTTGACCACAATGTTGCACTCGGAAAGAACGGTATTTCACTCGGCGATTACTATGCAAACTACGCTTCAAGCGAGGGAAGCAATATCGACGGCGGAAGCAAGGGCAATGTAAAGCCACCCTCGGCGTCAACTACTACCAAGACCACAACTACAACATCTAAGACTACTACAACTACCACAACAAGCAAGACAACGACTACAACAACCATACCTGTTACTACAGGGAGTAATAATCCTGATGTTGATATCGTTTACGGTGATTCGAATGAGGACAAAAAAGTAAATCTTGCCGACGCTGTACTCATCATGCAGGTTAAGGCAAATCCGTCAAAGTACAGTCTTACAGCACAGGGCGAGCTTAATGCTGACTGCAATGCTCCCGGGGGCGGTGTTACAAATGCCGATGCTCTTTCAATCCAGAAATATCTGCTCGGACTTGTAAAATCACTTCCCGAAAATTAATAATAGTATAATAATAAAGGACTGCAAAATGAGGGGAATGACCACATAGAAGTATATATGTGTATTATCGGGGGAAACCTTTCTGAGGAAAGGTTCTCCCCCGACCCCCCTTCCAAAGACTTTTAATACAAATTTCAGCCCCATAGGGTGCATCCAGAAAATTTTGAACATCGAGTTCATCTGGAATATGCACCCTATGGGGCTGAAATTTCATACTGAAAGTTTTAGGAAAGGAGTTTGAGGAAGAACCCTTTTTCAAAAGGGTTTTCCTCAATAATTAACGTATATAATCCTGTGCGGACAATAACCTTATTGCAGTCCTTTATTATTATACACTATGTTTTCTGTTTTCGGCGAGGTTGGCGTATTTACGTTTAGTGGCAAGACCACCACGGATATGACGTTCCTGTTTGTTGATTTCAAGGATATCTTTCACCTGTCTGTAGAGGGCAGGGTCTTCTTTTTTGAGTCTTTCGCTCACATCTTTATGTACGGTGCTTTTAGAGATACCGAATTGTTTTGCTGCTGCACGGACAGTTGTTCTGTTTTCGATGATATACTCTCCAAGGACAACAGCTCTGTGAGAAGGGTCGGGTTTCACATATATCACTCCTTTGGATGCTTTTATCCGATATAGTAATATATATGCAAAATACGGGAAATAATGAATAAATATGTGAGCGACTTCAAATTTTCAAAAAACGTGAAAAATCGTGAAAAAGTGCGAAAAAGATTAAAATAATATGATATATTACAAAAAACGGCAAAAAATCCGCCTAAACGTCGAAAGAACACACTTGAAGTTCGTGTGAACTTGTGATATAATCAATGTATCGCAAGAGAGGAGATGAAGAACTTGAATCTGACGATTCCCGGAACTACATTAAAATACTCCGAAGCAGCACGTAATGACTCTTTTTCAATGATTGCTCCTGTGCTTGAGGCTACAGGCGGACTCACGCTTTCACAGCTTTCGACACTGACTGGTCTTGAAGGAACAACGATTCAGAACTGGATTAAACGTGGATGGGTAACTGCAACCAAAGGCAAGAAATATTCTGAAAAGCAGGTGCTTCGCATATTACTGATAAATATGATGAGGGGACCGGTAAAGCTTGAAGAAATTGCACGGCTTATGGAGTACGTCAATGGTGATGTTGAGGATACATCCGACGACATTATTGATGACAAAACACTTTATAACATACTGTGCAGGATTATTTATACTGCTGAGGATGAGGGAGCATATTCTCCCGAAGCTCTGAGAAAGCTTATTGCCGAGGAGATCGGTAAGTGTCCGCAGGAGGTACGTGCCAACGAAGAAAAGCTGCTCAAGGCGATGTTCGTGATGGCAACAGGGTGCAGGATTGCATACCTGAAAAACGAAATGGATAAGACACTTGCGGAAATACAAACGGAAAAATAACGGGGTATAGTTATGAATGATATAGTTGGAAAGTTCACGGGGACAGGAAGAATAAAAGGGGTATTGTTTATTCTTTTTGCGGTATCGGTTATTGTAACGGGAATGCTTTTGTGCATGGAAAGTATAGCCTGCACATTCATATGCATGACGGTTACGATGACAATTGCAATGCTGATAACTTCAGCGGACGAAATCAATAAGGAACAGAAAATGAAATGATAAAGGGATTATTTGGGATACTGTGCAGACTTTTTGCAGCGGCAGTGATTTTTATAGCAGGCACGTTTATAGTGCTTGCCGCAGTTGGAATGCTTGTTGTATGGTGTGTGAAGAATGTTATCGGAAAAATGAGAAGAAATGAATCTGGTGAAAACAGAAGGGTCTATGAAGTGATAGACGTTACGGAGGGTTAATTATATGAGTGAATTCAGAAATGTGAAGTTTCAGGAGCTTAATAAGGACGGCTCAGTAAAGAAAGATTTCAAGGGTGCAAAGTGGATTGCAATTGCTGCTGCGGCAGTTATTGTCGCAGCAAACTCCTTTACAATAGTTCCCGCAGGTCATACGGGAGTTGTAATGACTCTCGGAAAGGTATCCGAGGCGAATTATCAGGAAGGCTTCCATTTAAAAGTCCCATTCATACAGCAGGTAGAAAAGATGTCCAACAAGATTCAGGTTTACGAAACACCTTCGTCGGCTGTTTCAAAGGACCTTCAGACCGTAAGCAGTACCGTTGCGGTAAACTATCGTCTGCTCTCGGACAAGTCGCCTGAGATGTACAAGAACGTAGGTATGGACTATCAGATGGTGCTTATTACTCCTGCGGTTCAGGAGTGTATGAAGTCGGCAACCGCAAAGTACACCGCAGAGGAGCTTATTACAGAGCGTGCGGCAGTAGGTGAAGCGGTAAAATCGGCACTTGATTCAAAGCTGAACAGCTACGGAATCTACATAGAAAAGTTCAATATTGTAAACTTTGACTTCTCTGAGGAGTTCAATAACGCTATTGAAGCCAAGCAGGTTGCAGAGCAGAACCTCCTCAAGACCAAGACGGAACAGGAACAGGCAATTGAAATTGCAAATGCCGACGCTAAAAGAAAGGTTATTGCAGCCGACGCTCAGGCAGAGGCTACGCTCAAAGAGGCGGAAGCACGTGCTGAAGCCAACAGACTTCTTGAAGAGTCGCTTACTGATAAGGTAATTGCATATGAGCAGATTCAGAAGTGGGACGGCGTTATGCCTAAGGTTACAAACGGAGAAAACGGCGGACTTCTTTTCAACGTGGATCTTGACGACGCTTCATCACAGAAGACAGGTTCATAACCTGACGGAGGATAAATAAATGAACAGGAAGTTGGAAGTATTCATTGAATTCATAATAGAGGTTGTCGGGGAAATTGTCTTCGAGCTCATCTGACCATGATACAGGAAAGCAGATTGGGGAATCTGCAAAGATGTATAGGGATACTGACGATATAGGAAGCGGATTGGGGAATCCGCAGAAAGGGGATTGAGCGTAAGCTCAGGAAGTGAGGCGGAGGTCGTTGGGGAACGGCTTCCGCTATTGGGGTAAACAACATAGTTTTAGACTGATAAAACAACAGCGGAAACCGTTGGGGAACGATTTCCGCTTTTTGTTCAGACTGTAAAGCCCTTGGCTCTGAAATTGTCGATAACTTCGCCGAGGATTGCGGCATTTGTGGACGAAACGGAATGAAGCAGGAGAATTTCTCCGCCGTGAGCCGATTCTGTAAGCTTTTTAAGCCCATCGCCGGGCAAAGGCTGACTGTCGGTTAACCAGTCCTTATAAGCAAAGCTCCAGAACAGCGTCTTATATCCGCAGTCGTTTACGATTTCAAGTGAATGTTCGGAGTATTCACCGCATGGAAAGCGGAAATACTGCATTTCATAGCCGTAGTTGTTCAGCACAAAGTTGTGAAGCGACATTATTTCTTCTTTGGCTTTGTCATCGGAAAGTGTCGGCAGACTCGCATGAGTCATACCGTGATTACCGAGAGTATGACCCTCGGCAATCATACGCTTTACAAGTTCAGGTTCTTTTTTTGCATAGTCTCCTGTCAGGAAGAATATCGCACTTACGCCCTTATCCCTGAGAGTATCAAGGATCTTGGCGGTATAGCCGTTCTCGTAGCCTTGGTCGAAGGATATAATGATACGGCTGTCGTCCTCTGTGAGTGCATAGGCTCCGAGGTCGCTGAACCTGCTGTTGAAAGCCACTGCATCAACGGGACGATTTTTGTTGTCACAGGCGGTACCTTGTCCATAGCCGATTTTGGTGGTGTCGGCAGCAATTACTGCTGACTGAGGCATTACAGCTGCGGCAAGAACAGCCGCCGTAAGAGGTACTGCTTTTTTCATTTTAAAAGTCCTTTTTGTGTTATATGCGGAGAACCTCCGCAGTAGTATTATGTGAAGAATGATGAGGATTATGGGCGGAAGTTTAAGGCAACACCGCACAAAGCACGCCTGACGACTTTGCACAAAATCTGCTTGCATTTTTTTCGCCATCCTGCACAGAAATTCCTTGACATACGGCAGTATGCCTGCGAAATTTCTGTACAATCTTACGAAAAAACTGACTTCGCATCTTTCGCACAAGCTTTGTGCGGTATTGCCTTAAGCCATTGCAGAAAATGAATAATCCTTCGCATAACGTCCATAATAGATACAGGCAGCGCAGATGCACTGCATATCATAAGACAGGAGAGAATAAAATGGAAAACAAGAAGAAAAACGAAAGCATCAAATGTACTGTATCACAGTGCCAGTACAACATGGTTACAGACAGCTATTGTACCCTCGGCTGTATTACAGTAGGTACTCACGAGGCAAACCCCACAGTTCCCGAATGTACTGACTGTAATTCGTTCGTCAAGAGAACAGGCTGCTGCGGCTGATTTAACTGCCCGAAAATTACGGGCAGTACATATTGTGCAAAATAAATAAATTCGACAGGTCAATACGGTCAAATGGGAAAAAATGTCTTTATCACTTGAAAAGTTTTCTGAATTATTGTATAATAGAAGTAAGGTTCGGAGAATACCGTACCTGATTTTCGGGCATGTGTTTACCCGTAGTTATTTTTCCCGTAAGGAGCTGATAATATGTTTGATAAAACTATGACATTTTCCGTAAACGAAGACAAAGAGGCAGAACTGAGAAAAAATCTCACCATCATTTATGACGCTCTTACCCAGAAAGGCTATAATCCCATAAATCAGATCGTTGGTTATATTCTGTCGGAGGACCCGACTTACATAACCACCTATAATAACGCAAGAAGTCTTATTCGTCATATCGACCGTGACGAGCTTCTTCAGGTGCTTGTAAGATCTTATCTCAATTCGTAAGAACAATAGCCCGACGGCAGGCATTCGCACAAGAATGATACCGATTACGGCAGATGATAACAAAAGGGAGTCCACAGCGGACTCCCTTTTGCTGTTATTATTCCTTTACGTAGACGGCGGTGATTTCCGAGATATAGGCACGGTGGTAGGGGTTATTGCCGAAGAATTTTTCTGGGATACCGTCGTTGGTGAGGAAGCCTTTTTCTTCGAGGTCGTAGCAGTAGAGCTTACGGCAGACGATAATCATTTCAGCTTCTTCAAAGCTCATGCATCCGTCGATTTCCATGGGAGTGAGACCTGTTTCCTTAGCCTTATCGCAGTCTCTGCCCGAATGAGCACCGCAGAACGCAAGAGCAGTACGCTTATCTTCGCCGAAGAACGAAGCAGTAAAGGAGTCACCGTTTTCCACGAATTCGTAAGTATAGCGGTTAGGTCTGATGTAGCTTGTGAGGACGTTCATATTCCAGATAACACCGAGCTGTCCCCATGAAGCCGTCATAGTGTTGTAGTTATCCTTACTGCTGCCGCCTGTGAGGAGCATCCATTCCTCACCGATTTTCTTGAAGGGGTTGAATGAAAGGTCTGAAACGTCAATTTTTCTGAAAGACATGGTAATACCTCCGTTATATAATATTTGCAGCCTGTGAATACAGGCATGTGGACTGTTTAAGGCGGCAGGTTCGGGAAGGTGTCAGCGTCTGAGAGCCGCCTTGTAGCGAAGTCTGAGCTTATCGGTGATAAGGGCGATGAACTCGGAATTTGTAGGTTTTCCCTTGCCCGTATCAACGGTATAGCCGAAGAATGAGTTGAGTGTATCGACGTTGCCTCTGTCCCATGCGATTTCGATGGCATGGCGAATTGCACGTTCAACACGGGAAGAAGTAGTGTCGTAGATACCTGCGACGGTGGGGTAGAGCTGTTTTGTAACGCTGTCGAGCATATTCTTATCCTCTATAGAGTTGAGGATAGCAGTTCTGAGGTAGTGGTAGCCCTTGATGTGTGCAGGCACGCCGAGCTGGTGGATAATCTCAGTGATAACGACCTCCATATCGTCGCTGATACTGTTGGCTTTATCGCCGAGAGCCGAGCTTATGGCACTGAAGAGGTCGTCGGCGTCATAGGGCTTGAGAAGGAACTTTGAGCCGCCGTTATCAATTACCTGACGTTCAATGAATTCATTGTCGTAGTCTGAGGTAATGATGAAAGCAGGGAACTTCACGCCCATTTCCTTTGTTTGTTTCATGATAGTGATGACATCGCCGTTCTGGGCAGTAATGTCGAGAACAGCAGCGTCGGGGGGATCATTTTTGATAGATTCGATAATAGTGCGGCAGTCCTTACGCCTTGTATAGGCGTACATTCCACGCTCTCTGAGCTTGTTTGCAACGCTTACGCCTGCACCTGAATCGTCCCCGATAAGTACCTTGATCTTGTTTTCCATTAATTTCGACCTCCGTTTGTTCTTGCACTGACAGAATATTGTTTTCAGAGCACGTTAAATATAATAACACGTCGAAGGCACATATCGCAACGGAAATTTATGTATCAATAAGTCTTATAGAGATGAGAAATGATGAAAGGAATGACGGAAAAATCTGCCGTCGAATTATTTACGCCCTTTGGAGAGGATGTCGTCAACAATTGTTCTTACCTGAGAGCCGGGAGGGAACATTTTGTCGGCGAGCTTCGAAAGACGTCCGTTTTTGTCTTTTTGGGGCTTGTAGCGGACAATCTCAGGTTCCTTGACGGACTTTGCCCATTTCTTCATAAAGCTGTCGGACAAACCGTCGCTTAGGAAGGCTCTGTCGGAGGAAGCACAGCAGTTTTCGATAAATTCCAGCGGCAGACGGCATCCTTCGGCTTTTGCGGGAAACTCACATCCGCCAAAATGTGCGGAAAACATTGCGGTAAAGTCATTTTTACCTTCGATTATGCGAGGGTTATTTTCCAAAGCGGAGAGAATCTCCGACTGTTTTGCGGTAAGCGGAGAGGAGTCGGTGGAAAGACTCAGCGTACCGAGGACAAGGAATCCTAAGAGGTATTCATCCTCGCAGAAATCGCTCATAGGAAGCTTTTTCAGGGGTGTATCGAAGCCGTAAGCGGCATAGAGTCCGAAGCAGCATCTGAGCTGAAGAAAGTCGGGGTTATCGTAATCGAAGAGTTTTTTATCCTCGGCATAACCACGTACTCTGCCTGATTTGTCCATAAGTTCATACGGAGGCGAAAGAAGGAGCGCTTTTGCGCCTTTGCAGATTGGCAGTTCGATATCGAAAGCGACGTCTCCGCCGATGTGAATGAGCTTATCCGCAGGGACTCCCGATTTTGAAAGCACCTCTGAGAAATAGCTTTCAGCCGTGCAGCCTTTGATTTTTGAGACCGGAACAAGTTCATCGTAAGAGGAATAACCGCATTTTTCAAGGATACGCTTTACGGTTTCTTCGGGGTAGGGAGAGTCAGCCGTAATCACAACACGTTTTCTGGACTTTTTCGCTTCACGGAAAAGAGCCTTTCCGCATTCTCTGGGAAATGAATACTTCTCAGCAAGACTACATTCAAGCTCCATGAGCTTCTGAGAGGCTTCGGGACTGACTTTTCCGAGCTTTTCGATTATGCTGTATATGAGCTTTACCGTTACACGGCACATGACATTCATTTTTTTGAGTGCAGCTTCCTGTGCGGCACTGCGAAGCTCGGTAAAGCTTCTTTTTTCGTCGGGACAAAGCTCACGGAAATCCTTTTCCATAAGAGCGCAGATGTCTGCAATACCCGAAAACGGCAGCAGAACAAGAGTATCGGTCATTTTGAAGCTTACCGCTCTGAAATGGCTGTTTGAGACCTCGCCGATGAGTTTGCTGTACAGTTCTTCCTGCGACTGCGAAAGTGGTCGGCGGGGAGTGAAATCGTTATACATTATATCCCTCCTGAGGGCAATCAGGTGCAGTAATTCATTATATGCCGCAGATGCGGTTTCTGACCTGTTTTGTTGTTTATTCGGAGACTTCGGTGTTTTCGGATGTTTCTGCGGGAGACTTCTTATCAGTGAATCCGCACATCTGTCTGTACTCATCGAGAGTGAGAGAGCCGTCCGAATTATATACGTGGATGAGGTTTTCACGGCTTGTAAATTCCTCGGAAAGACTGCCGTTTTCGTCCTGAACATATTCACCGTGCCAGAGTCCGAAGAATGACCACACGGTATTGTCACGGAATGAGCTGTCAACATCGGGGACGCTTCCGCATTCACTGATTGCAATAAGCTTATCGCTGCCGAGGAACTTGTTTACGGCGGCAAAATGCTCATAGAATCTGGCACCGTAGTCTTTTTCGCCGTCCATATAGAGGTCGAGTGCGGCGATGTCGAAAGTGGACTTATCAACGAGGAAATCCTTACTCTGACCGTTCCATATCCAGATTAGATTATCGAGTTCAAAGTATTCCGCAAGTCGTTTGTAGAGGAGATTCCAGAGCCATTTATAGGCGTCGGGACCGTCTGCACCCCACCAGTACCAGCTTCCGCTTCCTTCGGGGAGAGGTCGCCAGAGAACGGGGATCCCTCTGTTTCTGAGCGACGTGAGCTGACCTGCCATGCTGTCTATATCGAGAATGAGACTGTAACATTCCTTGGAAATAATTCCGCTGCCGTAAAGACTTCTGATTTCCTCCTGAGAGAGTAATGCGATATTCTCATCGGTCACAGCGTTTCTGAGAGAAAAATCGCAGTCGGAGGTGTTGACAGAGCTTTTTGCCGAAGGTGAGCTCCAATACCACGAAACGCAGGAAATACCGCCGTTTCTGTACCATTCGGAGACAGCGTCAAGTTCCATGAAGCTGTTGTCGAAGCTGTCACGGGACACGCTGAGGTTTGAAAAGCGGATAACGGGATATTTTCCTGTATTGCGGTAAATGAGGTCAAGCTCGGAGTTGTCGGGCGACGATGCGTACTGTCCCGTGATGATATATTCCCCATAATTCTCAGTGAGAAAATTCATGAGTTCTTCGGTGTTTTCTGCGGAATTCTTGTTTGCAAGGGTGTTTTCTGCGGTATATCCTCCCTCACGGAGCGAAGTGTTGTTGGTGAGCTTGAGATAGTCAATGCAGACTTTTTTGCCTTCGGGAGCGATTTCGATAGTGGAAAGCCCCTTTACGAGAAAGACTCCTCTGAGCGTAACCTGAGTGAATTTTCCGCTTGCGTCAGCTCTGAATGAAGCGATTCTGACGCCGTTCAGGGAAACATTGCAGGGAGCGTCGTTTTCTGCGGCAATATTGAATGAAATATCGTAGTGCTGGTTGCTGGGGGCATTGATATTGAACGTGAGCGAGCCTTTTCCGCTTTCGGGGAAGCCCGATACATAACCTTCACCGCTGTAATTATCCTTATCGTATTCAACCGAGAGTCCGCCCTTGAAAACGGCATTTTCGGCTTCGTAGAGGGTTCCCGTATCTTTTTGTTCAATTTCGGGGTAGGTGACGGGTTCCTGAGGGAAAGTCTCTGCGGGAATCGGCTCTGTGGTTGGTTCTGTGGTGGGTTCAACCTCTATGACAGGAACCGGAGGAGCCTTTTTTTTATTTTTTCCGCTGCATCCTCCGAGAGAGGAGAATGCTATTGCGGAGGCTGCCGTTACAGCAATTAAACGTGATAAATTCATCTGTCTGTCCTTTAATGTCGTATTGTCATCAGGTTCTGATGACGTATTTTCCGTCCTTTACGGTATCGAAAACGATAACGCCGTCCTCGATTCTTGAAGCAGCGGGAACGTCGTTGCTGCCGATAATGCTTGCAACGCAGTTTGTCCTGAGACGACATTCACCGCCTGCACAGGAAGTCACAACAGCCTTTGTGAGCTTGCAGTCGGACCATTCCATGTCAATGATGAAGCCGCCCTTGCCTCTGAGACCTTTCACATGACCTTCGCTCCATTCATCGGGGAGTGCAGGGAGAAGAATGATTTCTCCGCCGCAGCTCTGGAGCAGAGCTTCAGCAATAGCTGCTGTACCGCCGAAGTTTCCGTCGATCTGGAAAGGCGGCTGAGAGTTGAGGAGGTTGGAGTTGAGCGAGTGGGTGATAAGGTTTCTGAGGTTTTCGTAAACCATACGACCGTCGTAGAGTCTTGCCCACATATTTGCGGACCACGCACAGCTCCAGCCGACATGACCGCCGCCGTGAATGAAACGTCTGATGAGAGTAGCTCTTGCAGCGTCTGCGAGACGTGGAGTTTTATGCGGAGTAATGAGGTCGGACGGGTGGAGTGCAAAGAGCTGGGAAACGTGACGATGACCGCTTTCGGCTTCGTCGTAATCGACAGCCCACTCCTTGATCTGACCGTATTTGCCTGTTTCGGGCTTGGGAAGTTTCACAATCATTTCCGCAAGCTTTTCTGAGAAAGCCTTGTCTCTGCCGAGAATTTCCGCAGCTCTGATAACGTCGCTGAACAGAACCGTGATAATCTGCGAATCCATTGACGGTCCCGAACACAGACAACCCTTGACGCCGTTTTCGGTCAGATAGGTATTTTCGGGAGAAACAGACGGACAGGTCACAAGATGACCGTTTTCGTCCTCAATGAGGTATTCGGTGAAAAACTCCGCCGCTTCTCTGAGGATATGGTATTTGTCTGCGAGGAATTCCGTATCGAGGGTATATTCGTAATGTTCAAAGATGTGGAGTGCAAGCCACGCACCGCCCATAGGCCAGATTGTGGAGGGAAGGAATGTATCCTGCGGAGCACAGTCTCCCCATATATCGGTATTATGGTGGCAGACGAAGCCCTTGCTGACGCCGTACATTTCTTTTGCGGCAGTTCTGCCGTTTGTGCAGACACGCTCAAGCAGGTCGAAAAGCGGCAGATGACACTCTGAGAGATTGCAGCTTTCCGCACACCAGTAGTTCATTTCTGTATTGATATTGACAGTGTATTTGCTTCCACGTACAGGCATCATGTCCTCGTTCCAGATACCCTGAAGATTAAGCGGCTGGGTACCGGGACGACTTCCCGAAATCATGAGGTAGCGTCCGTAGTTGAAGAAAAGTTCAAAGAGTTTATTGTCACGGATAAGACGGTCACACTCCTTGTTGTCAAGCTCGTTTCCACGCAGACGCTGGATTCTGCGGTCAGTGGGGAGCTCGGCAGCCGAATTTCCGCTGTTATCGTTGAGTGTAAGTTCAACACGGTCGAAAAGCGACCTGTAGTCATTTGCATGGCGGCTGAAAAGGTCATCCCACGTCGATTTCAGAGCCATTTCAACGTCAGCAACAGCAGAACGCTCGTAACCTTCTCCGTAGAAGCTTGTTCTTGCCGAGAGGACAAGCATGACCTCGTCGGCTTTTTCGATTCTGATATGATTTCCGACTGTACGCAGCGTACCGCCTGTGTTTACTGCACCAAGAACGGCTGCAAAGAATATGCCGTCACGACTTCCCGCACCACCGTTGAAGAGGAGCATATTCTCGCCGCAGGGACGGTTATCGTCGTATCGTTCTTCTCTGCCGTCGATAAAGCAGTCGAGACAGACAGAAGCCGGAGAATCGGCAGAAATTCTGATGACCATCACCTCGTCAGGAGCAGAAACAAATACCGACCTTCTGTAATTGAGTCCGTTCACGCTGAATCCGACTTCTGACACAGCGTCGGAGAGGTCGAGTGAGCGAGAATAATCCTTTGCCTTGCCGCCTGACTTCATAACGATATTGAGGTTTCCGAGCGGCATATAGTGACGCATATTATCGGGGACGCCCTGAAGCTTTTCGAAAGCGATTTTTTCGGCTTCGGGGATATTTCCGTCTTTAATGAGACTGCGTACCTCGGCGAGTCCTTCACGGGCATCGGGATTGATTCTGTGACGTGGACCGCCCGACCATATCGAGTCCTCATTGAGCTTGATGACTTCGTGGAGTGCACCGCCGAAAATCATGCCGCCGATTCTTCCGTTGCCGACGGGCAGAGCCTCGTTGAAATCAGAGGCAGGTGAATTGTATCTGAGCATCAGGGATTTTTCCATAATATTCTCCTTCTTTCGGAATATTCAAACCAATCGGATATTATTATACAGAATACATTATAGCATAAAATAGCGGATTTTGCAAACATCCAAAAGAATTTTGCATTTATTTATAAATATTTACAATTACAGAATGATGGTGGGAAGCTGTTTAGTAAATATAAACAAAAGGACGGCATAAACTGCCGTCCCTTACTGAGGCTATTTTAAGTGTATAAATGTAGGGACGACCATTGGTCGTCCGCATGAAATCTGATTGAAAATCGGGCTTACAGACAAACTGAGGACGGCATAAACTGCCGTCCTCAGATATTATTTACGGTAACGAGCCTTGACAATAGTGTAGCTGTAAGGTTCGATGGTAATGGTATCGTTTTCGTACCTGCCGCAGAACGGCATGAACTGTTCGAACACATGCAGATAGCTGCTCAGATTTTCAATCTGGACCCTGTCACGGCTGCGGTTGACAACGAAGATGTAGTCACGCTCATAACCTGTACGGGTAAAGAGGATTACACGGTCGTCGATACTGCTGCCGTTATTCTCGTAAAAATAGATACCGCCGTCCCTGAGATTGGGGATTGATTTGCGGATACGGCCGAGTTCGGAAACATAGGCGATAAGCTCGCCGTCCTCGTTTCCCCACGGATAGCACCGACGGTTGAACGGGTCTTTATAGCCTTGCAGACCTGCCTCATCGCCGTAGTACATACTTGGTATACCCGGGAGGAAATACATGAGAGCAAAGGCGGTCTTGAGGAGGTTTTTACCATAGGCATACTGTTCGTTGGTGAGGTATCTTTCAGCCATCCAGTCCTTGCTTTTATCGTTGCAGTCCTCGCCGCCGAGACGGTTTATGGCACGTTCTATATCGTGAGTTGAGACAAAGTTCATAAGGACGTCGATAGTCGGCTTGGGATAATTCTCCATAATCGTCATTACAGAGTATATGAAATCACGGAAGCTGCCGCCCTTGACGTAATTGATAATGGCTTCACGGAAGGGGTAATTCATGACGGAATCAAGCTGTTTACCGAGGAGATAGCGTCTTTTTATGCCATAGCTTTCCTTATTGGAAGCGTCCTCCCAGACCTCACCGATTACGATTTTGTCGTCGTCGAAACTCTTGACGGCTTTTCTGAGATTGCGGATGAACTGGTCAGGGAGTTCGTCGGCAACATCGAGACGGAAACCTGCGGCACCTTTACCGAGCCAGTATTTCAGCACACCTTCGTCGCCGCAGATGTGTTCGGTAAATGTTTCGTTGTTTTCGCAGACGTTGGGGAGGGTATCAATGCCCCACCAAGCCTCATAGACGTTGGGGTAGTTGATGAAGGTATACCAGTCGAAGTATTTGCTGTCACGGGACTGATAAGCACCGGGCTCAGGATAGCGGCCGAACTTGTTGAAGTAGATGCTGTCCGCACCTGTATGAGAGAACACACCGTCGAGGATTATCGAGATACCGTATTTTTTTGCTTCTCTGCAAAGCTCCTCAAACTCATCGTTTGTACCGAGCAGAGGGTCGGCGTTCATATAATCGGCAGTATTATAGCGGTGGTTTTCGTGGGATTCGAAAATCGGATTGAGGTAGATGCACGTAACTCCGAGCTCGTTCAGATAGGGGAGTTTGGACTGTATTCCCGCAAAATCTCCGCCGAAGTAGTCGTTGTTCCACACATGACCGTTCTCATCGGGCTTATAAAGCGGAGTTCCGCCCCAGTCATCACGGATAATTCTGTCCTGCGGGACATTATCGTGATGTTTTCCGCTTTTGCAGAATCTGTCGGGGAAAATCTGGTACATTATGCCGCCCTTGAAGGTATCGGGAGTCTCATAGGTATTTGAGTAGACGGTAAGCTGAAAGAGGTCGCCATGGTCGATACATCCGTAATGGCAGTCATTTTTCTTGATATAGTGACGGGTGCCGTGCTGTGTATAGGAGAAGTAGTAATAGTGCACATCGCTGTAGCGTGCGTTGTATTCAGTTGTATAGGCGATACAGTCTTCTTCCTCGTTAATGATGTTCATATTGAGGAAGCGTTCCTTGAAGCCCGTCCTGAAAAGCACGAGGACAGGCGGATAATCAGGCTTTATGTCCTTAGGAAGTCTTATTGTGAAGCGGCAGGTTTCAAACTGCTTTATCGCACCGAAAATTGATTTATAGTCAAGGTCCCATGTATTGTAGATGTCCCGCATTGGCGTCAACCCCCTTTTTATATTTTGTCAGGCGGAGCATACCGTATCATGGTACAGCTCCGCCCGTAAATCCACAATTCTGTTATGTTTTTCAGCGAAGATTCCAGATATTTTCAGCGTATTCGGAAACGGCACGGTCAGCAGAGAAGATACCTGCGCCTGCGATATTGTTGAGTGACATCTTAGCCCACTTCATCTTATCGTTGTAGCACTCTGTACTGTATCTCTGAGCCTGTCTGTAGGAATCGAAATCGGCAAGAACCATATACGGGTCACGGTCCTTGAGGGAATTGGCGACATCGTTGAAAGTACAGCCGTTGATGCCTCTGTACATACGTTCAATGGCTTCATGGATGACGCCGTTGTTGTTATAGTAGTCAACGGGATTGTAGCCGCGAGCCTTGAGAGCGTTCACTTCTTCTGTCTTCATACCGAAGATGATGATGTTATCGTCGCCGGCAGCCTCCTTGATTTCGATGTTTGCACCGTCAAGAGTACCGAGAGTAACGGCACCGTTAAGCATAAGCTTCATATTGCCTGTACCGGAAGCCTCTGTACCTGCGAGAGAAATCTGCTCTGAAATATCGCTTGCGGGCATAAGGATTTCGGAAAGGGTTACGCAGTAGTTTTCGAGGAAAACAACCTGAAGCTTGCTGCTTATGCGGGGATTCTTTCTGATTTCCTCGGATATAGCCCATATCATCTTGATTATCTGTTTTGCAAGGTAGTATCCGGGAGCAGCCTTTGCTGCGAAGAAGTAAGTTTTTGGAGTGAAATCGGCATCGGGATTATTGATAAGGTAAGCGTAATCGGCAAGGATGTTCATTACATTGAGGTGCTGTCTCTTGTACTCGTGCAGACGCTTTACCTGAACGTCGAAGATACTGTCGGTATTGAGGATAATGCCGCTTGTATTCTTCACATACTTTGCAAAGGACTCCTTGTTTGCCTTTTTAACGTCCATAAGTTTATTGAGGACAGTCTCGTCGTTTTCGAATTTTCTGAACTTTTCAAGCTCTGAAGCGTCCTTGATGAACTTTTTGCCGATAGTATCGGAAAGGAGCTTTGTAAGACCGCTGTTCGACTGATAGAGCCATCTTCTGTAAGCGATACCGTTTGTGACGTTCTTGAATTTTTCGGGAGTATTCTCGTATTCGTCGTGGAAAACGGAGTCCTTGATAATCTGGGAGTGGAGTTTTGAAACGCCGTTTACGCTGTGTGAGGCGGCAACGCAGAGAGTTGCCATGTGGATTGTATTGTCCTTGATAATGGACATACGTGTAGTTTTCACGCTGTCGTAGCCGTTTCTCTCCATGAGAGACTGGCAGTAGCGGTTATTGATTTCAACTATAATAGAGAAGATTCTGGGGATGATGTGCTTAACGAGGTTCACATCCCACTTTTCGAGAGCCTCAGCCATAACGGTGTGGTTTGTATAGGCGAAGGTTCTTACAACGATGTCCCATGATTTTTCCCAAGTATAGCCGCAGTCGTCGAGAAGAATACGCATAAGCTCAGGGATTGCAAGGGTGGGGTGAGTATCGTTGATATGGATAGCAACCTTGTCTGCGAGGTTATCGAGAGTACCGTAAACGTTCATATGGTTGTTTACGATGTCGCCCACAGCTGCCGCACAGAGGAAGTACTGCTGACGGAGACGGAGACTCTTTCCTTCAAGGTGGTTATCGTTGGGGTAGAGAATCTTTGAGATAGCGTTTGCCACGGAATTCTGTGCAAGAGCACTTGCATAGTTACCCTTGTTGAACATTTCCATATCGAAGTTGGGAGCCTTTGCCGACCACAGACGGAGTACGGAAACGCCCTCAGAGCCGTAGCCCGAAACGTAGAGGTCATAGGGTGTTGCAACAACGGTGCTGTAGTTTACGTGGGAAATGTAGTGGTACTGATTATCCCAGTATTCCTGAAGGTTTCCTTCGAAGTGGATGTCGATAGAAAGTTCGGGCTTGGGGACGAGCCATACGCTTCCGCCGGGGAGCCAGTTATCGGGGAGCTCGGTCTGCCAGCCTTCTTCGAGTTTCTGCTGGAAGATACCGTACTCATAGCAGATAGAGTGACCCATAGCGGGGAGACCCTCTGTTGCAAGGGCGTCGAGGTAGCATGCGGCAAGTCTGCCGAGACCGCCGTTGCCGAGACCTGCATCGGGTTCGTAGTCATAGATTTTATCGAGGGTTATATCGTGTTCCTTGAGCATGGATCTGATGCCGTCAGCGAGTTCGAGGTTATAGATGCTTGTCTTAAGTGAACGGCCCATAAGGAATTCCATGGAAAGGTAGTAAATCTGCTTTCCTCCGACGGAATTGGTGTGGTTTATAAAGCTCTGTCTTTTAGCAGCGAGGATGTCCTTTACAATAGACGAGAGGACGTGATACACCTGTTTATCGGATGCTTCTTCGGGTGAAACGCTGTAAAGGAGCTGAAGTTTGCGGGGGAATTCATATCTGATTTTTTCCATTAACGGGTTTTCCTTTTTGTTTGCCATATAATATCTCCAATCTGTCACACGAGTGACTTTATTACAAATTGTATATATTTTCTTTAGATATACAATTATAAATACGAAATACGGTACAATTCTCATTACACGCCGTATATATTTCATTATACTATGTTTCAATGCGTTTTTCAATGGTATAATCTAACAAATATTTCTCCAAAAAATTTACAATTTGCGAAAATAGGTGTAATAATGAATTGAAACGGTGTCTGAACGGGCAGACGTATGTTTCTCAACAAGTGATATTCTGTGATTAAAAAACGAAAATATGCCTATAATAAGGTTGCGGCACAGTTTTAAATAAAAAAACATGAAAACACTTGAAATTATTTTATAAATGTGATATAATGTTTCTGTAGCCGACTTTTTTCGGCGGAAAAACAAAAAAAAGAAAAACGAACAACAAAATGAAAAGGAATGGTCAGTTATGGGCAAGAAAAAAAGTTTCTCAATACTTAAAGCGTTTATAGCAGCAATCTGCTTTGTATTCATTGTTATTTCGGTTGTAACGAATATAATGTTTTATGACGGAAAAATCCCGAAGATATTGAACAGATACATCTATATAGTAGGGGACGACGCAAATATCGGCGACAAGGTAACAAAGGGTTCGGCTCTTATCCCGAAGGACGCCGCAAATGAGAAAATCGGCAAGGGTACGGTTGTTCTCTGCTATCCTCCCGATGACCCGCAGAACCTCCGCCTTCGTATAATATATGACCTTGACAGCATTAACGGCACATACAGAACCTGTGACGACTCTGTCATCAATGATGTTAACCAGACAATCACCAAGAATGATATTCTCGCAGTTGTTTCGGGTTATCCCGAAAGTCGTGACCTCGGACGTTTCGTAACATTCACGACAAGCGTAAAGGGCATACTGCTTGAGCTTGTTCTGCCGTGCGTAATACTTGTGATTTTCCTTATCATAAAAATCGCTTCTGTCAAGAGCAAGGACGATGAGAACGAAGGATATGATTTCTACGAGTACGAGGAGGGCGGCGATAAGCCCCAGAGAAATTCTCATGTGAAGAACGGCACTCCTCTCTTCGAGGCTTCACAGGAAATCCAGCCCAGTGACGAGCTTGAACGCAAGAAGATGTCAATTGCAGAGAATTTCAGTCAGAAAAAGGTTAACCCTGATTCACCCTACCAGAAGGAGAAAGAGCGTACAATGCAGTTCAAGGCACAGCGCTCTGCAGAATCTTCATTTGCAGCAAGAAACAAGGGCGGTTCTTCTTCAACAGCTCCCACAGCCGATGCGCTCCGTGAGGAAATGCTCAGAAAGACTGCCGAGGCTGAACGTACAGCTCCAACGGCTGCAAAAACGAACGAGACTGCTTCAACTGTTCCCGACAATACAGGAGTTCTCTCCAAGGCACAGCTTGCCGAAATGGCAAGAGGAGACGTTCCGAAGACAGCTCCCCTGAAAAGTCCGTATGCAAAGCCTGCCGCACCGGCAAGCAGTTCTCCCGATATAGGCGACATCATCACCAAGAGCAACAATAATGCCAAGAAGAAGTCGGCGTCAGATATGTCAATCGACGACCTTCTCAAGCTTATCGAGGACGAAAAGAAGAAACTCTGATAATTCAAACGCACCGCAGCAGCGGTGCGTTTTTTACGAAGAAAGTATGACGCCTTGACTTTTTGTAAATATGCGGTTATAATAAATGTGTCTTCAATAACTGCCGTCAGGCAGTTGTTGCCCCGAACTTCGTTCGGGGAGCGCAAATTCTTTAGAATATAAGGAATTTGCGCATCACATTAATAATGACAGATAATGATTTGTGAGGTAACAAAATGAAAAATAAAAGAAAACCAATTGTTTTTTTGCTTGTGATGACGATAATAACGGGAGTTCTTTCGCTTTCGCTGATGCTCATCAATGTTGTCAGAGGCAACAACAGTAAGTACGTCGATATAGATTTTGCGACGATCAGACTTGTCCAGACCCTTGAGCCGAAAGAGGGCGATCCCATTGCAATTGTGGACACTACTCTCGGAGAAATCCGCTTTGTTCTTTATCCGAAGTATTCGCCGCAGGCTGTGAAGAATTTCACGGAGCTTGCCGAAAGCGGCTACTACGACAATACCTATGTCTACGATTCTCAGAATGGTGCTTATTCGGGACTCGGAGCAAAAGATAAGAACGGAGGTGTCGAGGGCGGTCTTGACCAGCCTCGTGAGCGTATACCACGTGAGCTTCATCAGGACCTCTGGCCGTTCAGAGGAGCAGTCTGCATGGTTACCACGGCATTTGAGCAGAGTTTTAAGGAAAAGTTCTTCGGCGGCGGAGACTACTACTGCGGAAGCCGTTTCAATATAATGAATTCAATAGCTTTTGACGACGAAAAAGCTGAGGAGCTGCGTGCGATTTCGGGTGACAATCTGCTTACGGATACGTTTGTTGAAAAGGGAGGAATCCCGAACTTCTCCCACCAGATGACGATAATCGGTCAGACCTACAAGGGATTCGACGTTGTTGACAAGCTTGCTTCGCTTGAGTCAAAAACAAACGGAACATATCTTGTGCCGGTTGAGGACGTAATGATAAAATCTGTAAAAATTTCAACATATACAGCCGAGGATGAGGGAAATAAGGGCGATTTGGAATAAAATCGGAGTTTTTTTCAATAATGTTAAGCTTAAATTTACAAAAATCAGCCAAAACTATTTACAAATGGGATTTATTGTAGTATAATGATTAAGTTGGATTATTATGGAATTGTGCAAACTGTAAGAACCAATTTGTAAAAGGAGTTTAAATTATGTTCAAGAGAATCCTTGCTGCACTTCTCTGCAGCGTTATAACAGCTTCTGTATGCTGCTCATGCGGTGCACAGAAAAGCGTAAGCACAACAAGCGACAGCACTCAGAAAACAACAGGTGTCCAGATCACAACAGCCGAAGAGCCTACAGAGGCTTCAAAGGAAAATGTGGACCCTGCAAAAGCTGAAATTGCAAACTATACAGCTCCTCAGAAGGGCGATAAAATCGTAACAATCAACATCAAGGACTACGGTGCTGTAAAAATCAGACTTTTCCCTGAATATGCTTCAAAGGGCGTTGAAAACTTCATCGGTCTTGCAGAACAGGATTACTATAACGGAGTTATCTTCCACCGTATCATCTCCAACTTCATGATTCAGGGCGGTGACCCTCAGGGAACAGGTATGGGCGGTCAGAGCATCTGGGGTGAAAAGTTCGACGGCGGCACAGACCCGCATCTTATTCACTGTCCCGGTGCCCTTGCATACGCAAATTCAGGCTCCACAGCTACAAACGGAAGCCAGTTCTATATTGTTACAGGTGAAGCCGTTACAGAAAGCTATCTCGGTCAGATCGAGGCAGCATACGGCAAGACATTCTCACCGTCTGCAAAGGAAATCTACCTCAAACAGGGCGGAACTCCCCACCTTGACGGCGGATACACTGTTTTCGGACAGGTTTTCGACGGTCTTGACATCGTTTTCAAGATTCAGAACGTTCCCACAGGAAGTCAGGACAGACCTGTTACTCCCGTTGTTATCGAGTCTGTAGAGGTAAGCGAATACAACGGCGAAGAACTTAAGTGGTATATCAGCGACTACAACTAAAAAGAACAAAAGAAAAATCGGGAGCAGATATAAATATAAAAAATTCCCGTAAATAAGGAGAGAATTCATTTGGATAAGTTTATTGTAAAGGGCGGACGCCGCCTTACAGGCGAAGTTACCATAAGCGGTGCCAAGAATGCCGCAGTAGCTATACTCCCCGCAGTTATCCTCTCGGACGAGCCTTGTGTTATCGAGAATGTCCCCTCTATCAGCGATGTTACAATCAGTCTGCGTATATTGAGTGAAATGGGCGCAGAAGTTACAAATATAGGAAAGGACGCATACCGTATCGACCCTACGGGTATTGATAAGTGCTGTGTTCCTTATGAAACTGCAAGAAAGATGAGAGCTTCGTACTATTTTCTCGGTGCTCTTCTCGGTAAATTCAATCAGGCAAGAGTTTCGATGCCGGGCGGATGTCCCCTCGGAGACCGTCCCATCGACCAGCACCTCAAGGCATTTTCAGCTCTCGGAGCAGAGTATAATCTCAGTCAGGGTATGATTGACCTCAGTGCGGACAAGCTCACGGGAAACCAGATTTTCTTCGACGTTGTTACAGTCGGAGCTACCATGAACGCAATGCTTGCCGCTGTAAAGGCAGAGGGACTTACCGTAATCGAGAATGCTGCCAAGGAGCCTCATATCGTTGACCTTGCAAACTTCCTCAACTCAATGGGAGCAAATATCATGGGCGCAGGTACGGATGTTATCAAAATCCGTGGCGTAGAGCGTCTCCACGGCACAAACTATGCCGTTATCCCCGACCAGATTGAGGCAGGTACATTTATGATAGCCGCTGCCGCAACAAAGGGCGACGTGCTTATCAAGAACGTTATTCCGAAGCATCTTGAGTCTATAACAAAGAAGCTTGAGAAAATCGGCGTAAATATCGAGCAGTATGACGACAGCATCCGTGTATGGTGCGATGGTCCTCTTGTGAAGGCAAACGTCAAGACTACTCCGCATCCCGGATTCCCCACAGATATGCAGCCGCAGATCGCAACACTCCTCACACTTGCCGAGGGTACAAGCATTGTTACCGAGGGCGTGTGGGAACAGCGTTTCCGCTATGTTGACGAGCTGAGAAGAATGGGTGCAAATATCACTGTGAACGGCAAGGTGGCTCTTGTTGAGGGTACGGGCAGACTTATGGGCGCTCCCGTAAAGGCTTGTGACCTCAGAGCAGGTGCAGCACTCATTATTGCGGGACTTGCTGCTCAGGGCGTGACCGAAATCGAAGATATTTTCCATATTGAAAGAGGCTACGACTGCATGGAAGGCAAGCTTCGTGCACTCAATGCGGAAATCGAAAAGGTCAGCGTTCCCGATAAAACTTCAAATAAGACCGACAAGAAAACTGCGGTTTAAGAGAAAGAGAGAGGGTTGCTGTAAAATTCGGTAGCCCTTTCTTATTGCTGTCGTATTTTGCCGCAGGTTCAGATTTATATGCAGAAAGGAGATGCGGATGGGTACTGTAAAAGAGCTTTACGCTTACAGGCAGATGATTTTCAGTCTTGTGAAAAAAGACCTGAGAGGACGCTATAAAGGCTCTGTTCTGGGCTTTTTGTGGACTTTCATAAACCCTCTTTTCCAGCTGATTGTATATACAGTAGTATTCTCGTTCATTCTGAAAACCAACATTGAAAGATACTATCTCTATCTTTTTGTGGGACTTATCCCATGGATTTTCTTTTCGTCCTCAATAACGGTCGGAGCGGCATCGGTAGTCGCACAGAAGGACCTCATCAAAAAAATCTACTTCCCGAGGATGGTCATACCGATTTCGTATGTCACAAGTTGTTTTGTGAATATGCTGCTGTGTTTTATTGTAATTTTTGCGGTTATAATCTTCTCGGGAGTGGGAGTGAATTTCCTTGCACTTCTTACGCTTCCTGTCATTATGGCAGTTGAGTACCTGCTTGCACTCGGAATGGCACTTCTTGCGTCGGCAGTGACTGTCTATTTCCGTGACCTTGAACACATTCTCGGTATAATATCAATGGCGTGGATGTACATGACTCCCATTATGTATGACAAGGCTATCGTCCCCGAAAGACTTCTCCCCGTGTTCAACCTCAACCCCATGACTCATGTAATAGAGTGCTACAGAGATGTGCTTTACCACAAGCAGATTCCCGACCTCACATCGCTCCTTTCTGCGGCAGGACTGGGAATACTGTTCCTTTTCATAGGATGTATCGTATTCAGCAAGCTTCAGAAGCACTTTGCGGAGGAACTGTAATGGAACGTAACGAAAATGCTATCGAAGTAAGAAATGTGACGAAGTCCTTCAAGGTGTACCTTGACAAGGGAGCACAGCTCAAGGAACGTCTGCTGTTCAGAAAGCGGAACCGCTACGAGGAACGTCAGGTTCTCAAGGGAATCAGCTTTGACGTAAAAAAAGGCGAAGCAATAGGACTCATCGGTCATAACGGCTGCGGAAAGAGTACAACCCTCAAGCTTCTGACGAAGATAATGTACCCCGACAGCGGCACAATTACCATGAAGGGCAGAGTTTCAAGTCTTATCGAGCTTGGTGCAGGCTTTCACCCCGACATGAGCGGTCGTGAGAATATATACACAAATGCTGCTATATTCGGTCTTACCAAAAAAGAGATAGACTCACGCATAAAGAGCATCATCAGCTTTTCGGAGCTGGAGGAATTCATAGATAATCCCGTCAGAACGTATTCTTCGGGAATGTATATGCGTCTGGCGTTTTCGGTTGCAATCAACGTGGACGCCGATATTCTTCTGATTGACGAGATTCTGGCTGTGGGAGACGCAAATTTTCAGGCGAAATGTTTCAACAAGCTCAAGGAGATAAAGGCTCAGGGGACGACAATTGTCATAGTTTCCCACTCTCTGGGACAGATTGAACAGATATGCGATCGTTCAGTCTGGATTCACGAGGGACTTATCCGCCGTGAGGGTAATCCCAAGGAAATCGACCTTGAATACCTTGAATTCATGGGCAGAAAAATGCAGGAGACTTCACGTAAGGAGCTTGCGGAAAAACAGACCGACGAACAGCCGTCTGCCGAGGAGACTTCGTCAGAAGAGAACGCTGCGGAGGAGTCTCAGGAGCAGAAAAAACGCTGGGGAAGCGGTAAGGCACGTATCAGAAGTATAACCGCACATTCTGCCGACGGTGCGGAACAGAGAGTGTTCCGTACAGGTGAGAGCATCACATTCAGAATCGGATACACAGTTAAGGAGACGGTCGAGGATGCCGTAATCGGAATCGGTATTTTCAACACGGCGGGAGTCCAGTGCTACGGCACGAATACACGAATCGACAAGCTGTCTGACTTCAGGCTGACTCAGAACGGTACTGCCGAGATAATCCTTGAAGATGTGGGACTTCTTGCAGGCGAGTATCTTATCGACTTTGCCATCGAAACAGGCGACGGAATCCCCGTGGACTATTACCGTGAGGCTTACCGTATTGAAATGATAACACCGCAGGGCGATGTAGGAATTGCCCGTGTAAAGCATGAATGGAAGATAAACGCATGAATAATATAAAACTGTTTTTACAGAATTTCAGAGCACAGGGCGGAGCTAAGGGAAAGCTGAAAAACAAGCTTTTTGCATCCGTGATGCAGGGCTTTGAGGCGATTGCGGAAGACCTTGAAAATATTGCTGCTGAAACAGCGGAGTGCAGCAGACGCGTAGGGGAGCTTTCGGCTGAAAACGAAAAGCTCAGGAACGAGGTAGAAAAGCTCGGCAGCGACATTTACGGCGAGAACGGAGTAACGGCTTCTCTCAGACGTGATTTCGAATCGGCGTGCGAGAATCTCCGCAACAACAATACTGCCATTGCATCACTCAGTGCGGACTGCGAACTTCTGCGGCTGAAACTGAGCAGAATCGAGAAAAGCGGTACAATTCAGAAGGCTCCGGAGCAGACATCGGCTGCGGTCGCTGTTGTCGGAACTCCGGAAAGCTCATCGGACTATGACTGCATAGACTATTTTGACTTTGAGAATCATTTCCGTGGCTCTATCGAGAGCATTAAAAAGGCTCAGGAGGCGTATCTGCCGTATTTCAGGGACAAGAAGAATGTGCTTGACATCGGCTGCGGACGTGGGGAATTCCTTTCGCTCATGCAGGATAACGGAATAAACGCCGTAGGAGTCGATATATACGAGCCTTATGTGGATTACTGCAATATGAAGGGACTCAGAGCTGTCTGCGGAGACGGTGTGAAGTATCTTTCACAGTGCGGAGAGGTTGACGGAATCTTCCTCGGACAGGTTGTCGAGCATCTGAAAATCGGTCAGATAACCGAGCTTTGCAGTGCTGCATACGAAAAGCTGACCGAAGGAGGATGCATTGTCATAGAGACTCCGAACCCCACCTCACTGGCGATATATACGAATGCATTCTACATCGACCCCTCGCATGTAAAGCCGGTCCATCCGCTTACTATGAAATACTGTCTTGAAAAGGCAGGCTTTAAGAATACAGAGATAATCTATACAGAAAGCAGCAGACCGCAGCAGACCATACCTCCGCTTGAAATCGAAGGAGCAGAGAGCTTCAATGAAGCGATGAACCATGTTTCGGAGGTACTGTACGGAAGTCAGGATTATGCTGTAATAGCTGTGAAATGAAAGGACATCAGCAATGGAAAACGTCAACGACAACATCAATATAGAAGCCATAATGGCTCAGATAAGACAGGAAATAAAAGATAAGGGACTCACCTCGGATATGCTCAGCTTTGAGGATGTTCCCTACGAAAAGGCAGCCGACGTAAGCGGAGCTACTCTCGGTGAAGCTGAGGAGGCAATGCGCTGGCTGAACGCACATTACTACGTCCAGCCCTACAAGAATCTTGCAGGAAATCCGATAAAGGTGTTTTTCAAGAAGGTTATCCGCAAGCTTGTGAAGTTTTACGTTGAGCCTGCGGTTTTTGAGCAGAATGATGTTAATGCAAATACAGTAAAGGCTCTGAACTGTCTTGTCGGAGCAGCTTCGGCGTCAGGCAGTGACAGCTGTTCCTCTGACGTTCAGAAGCAGCTTGCCGACCGTCTTGAAATTATGGAGCTTTCCCAGAAAGAGCTTCTCAGACGAATCGACAGACTTGAACAGGAGAATGCAGCACTTCGCAGCGGACTTGGAAAGGGTACGGAGCAATGAGAGTTATACAGCTTCTGCCGACTCTTTCATTCGGTGACGCTATCGGAAACGACACGCTTGCACTGAAGGAAGCGATTGCACGAATGGGGTTCAGGTCGGAGGTATATGCGGAGAACATTGACAAGCGACTGCCTGCGGATTCGGCAAAAAGTGTCGATAAGCTGAAGGACCTCAGGGACGACGACGTTGTGCTGTATCATAAGTCGATGGGAACCGACCTGACGTTCAGATTTGCGGAAATGAAATGCCGCAGAATAATGGTATACCACAACATAACTCCCACGGAATTCTTCCGTCCCTACAGCAGCGAAGCGGCTGCTCTTACTGAGTACGGCTACGAGGGCGTGCGCTATCTCAGTGACAAGGTTGAATACTGCATGGCGGATTCGGGCTATAACAGGGGAGAACTGCTGAAAATGGGCTACAAGTGTCCGATTGACGTTCGTCCGATACTTATCCGTTTTGAGGACTATAAGCAGACTCCCGATGAGGAGACTTTACGGAAGTACTCCGACGGGAAAAAGAATCTTGTTTTCGTGGGACGTATTGCTCCCAACAAGAAGCAGGAGGACGTTATCCGTGCGTTTTACTGCTACAGACGACTGAATCCCGATTCAAGACTGATACTTGTCGGCTCATATTCGGGCATGGAAAATTACTTTGAACGGCTTAAAAAATATGCCGCTGCACTCGGTCTGGAGGACGACGTAGTCTTCACGGGTCATATAAAATTCAGCGAGATACTTGCGTATTACCGTCTTGCGGACGTATTTGTCTGCATGAGTGCGCACGAGGGCTTCTGTGTACCCGTAGTCGAGGCGATGTTCTTTGATGTTCCTGTTATTGCACTGGCATCGAGTGCGCTTCCCGATACGATGGGCGGAAGCGGAATACTCCTCCCCGACAGCGACCCTGTCTTTGCGGCAGGAGTCATAGACCGTGTCATCAGGGACGAGTCTCTCAGGAAACATATTATCGAGGGACAGCGTCGGCGTCTTGAGGACTTTTCCTATGAACGCATCATGAGCATTTTTGAAACACAGCTGAAAAACTTCATAAACAGATAAATACAAGGAGCAGCAGAATGAAAAAGATAGGCTTTGTTATTCCGTGGTATGCCGATGACATCCCCGGAGGTGCCGAAATGGAGCTTCGTGAGGTTGCGTCGCACCTTCATTACGGCGGAGTTCCCATAGAAATACTTACAACCTGTGTAAAGGAATTCGGCTCTGACTGGAGCGAAAATTACTACAAAGAGGGCGAGGACAGAACCGCAAACGGTATTCCGATACGCAGGTTCAGAGCGAGAAAGCGTGATACGGCAGCATTTGACTCGGTGAACGCAAAGCTCATGAGCAATACTCCCGTGACGCCTGAAGAGGAGGATATTTTCCTTTCCGAAATGGTGAACAGTCCCGACCTTTATGCCTATATGGAGCAGCACAGCGACGACTATGCACTGTTTGTATTTATTCCGTATATGTTCGGAACAACCTACAACGGAATGAAGATATGCCCCGAAAAATCGGTACTCATACCGTGTTTTCACGATGAAGCTTATGCATATCTGAGTCGTTTCCGTGAGATTTTCCCGACAGCGGCAGGAATGATTTTCAATGCACAGCCCGAAGCCGAGCTTGCAGAAAGACTCTACCGTTTTTCCGAAAGGGGCACAAAAACAATCGTCATGGGAATCGGTATGGATACGGATATAGTCCCCGACCCTGCGGCTTTCCGTGAAAAATACGGCGTAAAGGAGCAGTTTATCCTCTATGCGGGACGTAAGGACGAGGGTAAGAACGTCCATACGCTTGTGAAGTATTTTTCCGAGTACATCAGACGGCGTGAGACAGACCTGCGGCTTGTGCTTATCGGCGGAGGAAGCATAGAGCTTCCCGACGAGCTTGTGAAAAACGGCAGAATCCTCGACCTTGGCTTCGTGGAGCGTCAGGACAAGTACAATGCACAGGGAGCAGCGGAGTTTCTTTGTCAGCCGTCACGCAACGAGAGCTTCTCGCTTGTTATAATGGAGAGCTGGCTGTGCGGACGTCCGGTGCTTGTACATGAGGGATGTTCGGTTACGAAGAATTTTGCCTGTGAATCCAACGGCGGACTGTATTTCGGGAATTATTTTGAATTTGAGGGCTGTACTGATTATATGCTTGCCCACAAGAATACGTCATGGCGTATGGGCAGCAACGGCAGAGAATATGTGAAGTCCCATTTCGACTGGGACGTTATTGTTGAAAAATACAAGGAATTCTTCGCAGAAATAACCGGAGAATGACTACAGGACAGATTGAAAAGAGTGAAACAATGAAGAAAATTGCACTGGTCAATCAGCGCTACGGACTTGAGGTCAACGGCGGCTCTGAGTACTATACGAGACTTATAGCTGAGCGTCTTACGAAGGCATTTGAGGTGGATGTTATCACTACCAGAGCCATTGATTATACCGACTGGAAAAACCATTATACTGCCGATGAGGAGGATATAAACGGAGTTCATGTGCGTCGTTTCAGCGTAGATAAGCTCCGTGCGAAGGACTTCAACGAGTACAACGGAGCCTACCTCAGCAGGGCTGCTTCGGGAGATACCGACACAGCGGCAGAGCAGATATGGTTTGAAAAGCAGGGACCTTACAGTCCCGATGCGGTGAATTACATCAGAGAGCATAAGGACGAGTACGATGCGTTTATTTTCGTGACGTATCTTTATTACCTGACCGTAATGGGAATGCCCGAAGTTGCGGAAAAATCGGTGTTTATCCCCACAGCTCACGAGGAGCCGTTCATACATTTCAAGACGTTTGAGAGACTGTTCACGCTGCCGAAGGCGTTTGTGTTCCTGACAGACGAGGAAAAAGCACTTGTCAACGGACTTTTCCCCGAAACCGCAGAAATTCCGAGCAAGGTCATGGGAACGGGAGTCGAGCTTCCGTGCGAGCCTGACGAGGCGTCATTCCGCAGTAAATTCGACATTACGGGCGATTACATTATTTACGTCGGACGTATTGACGAGGGTAAGGATTGTCCCATGCTGTTCAGGTATTTTACCGAGTACAGGAAACGCTGTCCCGAACACGGACTGAAGCTTGTACTTATGGGGAAGGCTGTCTGCGACATTCCGAAGCATCCGGACATAATCAGTCTCGGATTTGTCAGCGAGGAGGACAAGTTCAGCGGCATTGCGGGAGCGAAGGCACTGGTGCTGCCGTCGAAGTTTGAGAGTCTTTCTATTTCGGTTCTGGAGGCAATGACGCTTTCCGTACCTGTTATCGTGAACGGTGTATGCGAGGTTCTCAAGGGGCACTGTGTAAAGAGCAACGGCGGACTTTATTATAAGAATTACTTTGAATTCGAGGGAATTCTCCGTTATATTTTCTCACACGAAGGCGAATACGCACTTATGAGAAAAAATGCGAAAAAATACATTGATGATAATTACCGTTGGGAGGTCATTATCGACAGCTTTAAGGAGGTCATTGACAATATATGAGCGAAAAGAAGAAATTCAGACTTTCGCTTCCGAAGTTTCAGCCTCAGGACATAGTGACACTCCTGTTTGCGGCGGCAGTATTTCTGGTGAATTTCGGAATTGTCGGAGAATGCAGCAACCCGATCGTGTATAACGACGAAATGGGATACTGGACTCATGCGGCGGAATTTGCAGGTCTGGACTGGCGAGGCGTTTCAAATTCACTTGCGTGGTATTCATACGGCTACAGCTTTATGCTTGCACCTCTTGTGAAGCTTATTCCGGACACGGTTCTGTTATACAGGGCGTCACTTGTGCTGAACATTGTGATGCAGATGCTTTCGTATTTCATGTTTGTTTATATACTGAGGAATCTTTTTCCGAAGCTTGAGAAGCTTCCCGCAAGCGTTGCAGCAGCGGCAGGTATATTCTATACAGCCTATCGTCTTAATGCAGCCATTGCATTCTGTGAAACGGCACTGCTTTTTGTAACAACTCTCACGGTGTTTCTTCTTGTAAGAGTCATAAACAAGCCGACCTGTCTTAACTGCGGATGTCTCGGACTGGCAGCAGCATATCTGTTCATGGTCCATAACAGGACTATCGGAATCGTAGCATCTGCAGTACTTGTAATGGCAGCAGCAATGGTTTTCAGAAAGGTAAATCTCAGACAGGGCGGAGTATTTGCAGGTGTTCTTGCGGTTGGAGTCATAGCGGATAAGCTTATAAAGTCTCATCTCAAATCTGTGCTGTGGGAGTCGGGAGCATCAAGCGGAAACGACGCTTCAAGCGTATTCGGCAAGATAAAGGCAGCGTTCTCGTCGGTAGAGTCTGTAAAAAGACTTCTTTCGATACTTGCGTCACAGGGTTTTGCGATTTCAGCGGCAACATTCTGTCTTGCACTTTTTGCAATGTGGGCGATGCTCAGGAGGATTTCAGCAGAGACGTTTGGTGTTATCAGAAAGAAAAAAGGCAGCGAGATTGAGAACGGCTCATATATTCTGCTGTTCATATTCTGTGCGTTTATCTCGACGTGGATAATCAGCGGAGTTTTCATGTTCGATTTCACACGTATCGACCATGTAGTCTACACACGTTATTTTGATATAATGGTGGGTATACTCATCATGACGGGAATCTGCTTCCTTTACAATGCGGATAAATACGATATGGGAGCAATGATGCTCATACCGCTTATCATGAAAATCGGAGCAAAACGAGCTGCCATAACGGTTCAGGAGGCGTCACAGCAGGTACTCAACAAAGTTACAGTCCCCGGAATTTGCAGACTTTATGATGAGAACGGAACGAATTTTCATGCGTATCTGAGCTATTCCGTGACGATTTTCTTTATTCTTGCACTGGTGCTTTATGCACTTAAAAAGCATAAGCTTGGAATATATGTCGCTTCATTCATCTGTATGTACGCATTCAATGTCAATACACCTGCCGCAATGATAGCTGTTACGAAGAATCAGGAAAACTACGTGAGCGACAGCGCACTCATTGACAGAGTTAAGGAAAGCGGAAAAAAAGACGTCTATGTTGAGCCTGATACGGGAACGTTTGCCTGCTATCTCCAGTATGAAATGAATGATGTCAGAGTTGATTTCTACAGGGACGGCATGGAAATGAGTGAGGATTCCGTAATATTCATCAACAAAAGCGATATTATCAGCTATGCGGGACACGAGATTCTTGACCTTTCCGACAAGAGAGTGCTGGTATCGGGAAGAAAGAGTGAGTCGTCGGGAACAGAGCTTCCGCTTTCAATGATGAATGTTTTTGATGCGGAATGTTATATTGCGGACGAGGATGCGATTGAAAGCAATCCCGAAAATCCGTATCTCTGCTTCGGACCGTACCTCAGACTTGACGAGGGACGCTACAGCTTTACCCTTGATATGGAGTTTGACGATGTATTCGGAGTAAATGAAGATACCGTCAGCATAGGCTATGCGGAGTTGAGAAGCAACTCGTCAGATACAAGCTTTGCTCATACGGAGCTGACATCAGACATGACAGATAAAAACGGCGTGGTAAGCATTGAGCTCAATGCCGATGTAAAACAGGCTGTAAACGATATGGAAATCATCGTATTCCTTTACGACCCCAAGGCTGTTGAAATGCAGCTCAATTCAATAAAAGTCAACACGGAGGACTAAATTATGAAGCTTATCATTCAGATACCATGCTATAACGAGGAGGAAACACTTGAGCTTGCCTACAACGACCTTCCCCGTCATATAGACGGTATAGATACGATAGAATATCTTATAATAAATGACGGAAGCAAGGACAATACCGTTGCAAAGGCAAAGGAGCTCGGTTTCCACCACATTGTCTCGTTCAAGCAGAACAAGGGACTTGCAAAGGGATTCATGGCAGGAATCGACGCCTGTCTCCACCTTGGTGCGGATATAATTGTAAATACCGATGCCGACAACCAGTACTGCGGAGCCGACATTGAAAAAATCGTCCGTCCGATTCTTGACGAAAAGGCAGATATAGTAATCGGAGAGCGTCCGATTGACCAGACGGAGCATTTTTCGTGGAAGAAGAAAAAGTTCCAGCATCTCGGAAGCTGGGTAGTTCGTGTTGCATCGGGAACAGACATCCCCGACGCTCCCAGTGGTTTCCGTGCGTATTCAAGGGAAGCGGCACTTCGTCTTAATGTTGTGAATGAGTACACATATACGCTTGAGACAATTATTCAGGCAGGCAACAACAAGGTTGCAATGACCTCCGTTCCGATCAGGACAAACCCCGAAACACGTCCTTCAAGACTTTTTTCAAGTATGTGGAGATACATGAAGCGTTCATCCACAGTAATCGTGCGTTCATTTGTAATGTACAAGCCGCTGAAGTTCTTCATGACGCTCGGACTTATCTTCATGCTTCTGGGATGCGCACTGGGAGTACGCTTCCTGATACTTCTCGGAATGGGTGAAGGCGGCGGTCACGTACAGTCTCTCATACTTACAGCGATATTCCTTATGATGGGCTTCCAGACTATTACTCTGGGACTTCTCGGTGATACGATAGCTGCGAACAGAAAGCTGCTTGAGGATATACAGTACAGGGTCAGAAAGGCTGACTGTGCAGAAAAGGATGAAAAGAATGGCGGAGAATAAGAAAAAACTTGTGATGATAGGACCTGTTTATCCGTATAAGGGAGGAATTTCCCATTATACAGGGTCTATGGTGAAGAATCTGAAAAAGGATTTCGACGTAAAAACGGTCTCGTACAAGATGCAGTACCCGAAGCTGCTGTTCAAAAAGGAGCAGAGAGACTACGACAATGATGTTCTTAAAATAGACGACGCACAATTCCTTATCAATACGGCAAATCCCTTCAACATTATCGGGAGTGCGATGAAGATAAAGAAAATGAAGCCGGATTTTCTGATCATGCAGTGGTGGCATCCGTATTTCTCGCCCTGCTACATGCTTCTTTCGTCGATGCTGAGAAAAATCCCGAAGCTTTTCGTGTGTCATAACGTATTCCCCCACGAGCGCTTCCCGATGGACAGATTCCTGACGAAGCGTGTTCTGAAAAAAGGTGCAGGCTTTATAACACATTCGAAAATGGACGCCGACGACCTTAAAAGTATTGTCAGTCGTCCGAATTACGAGACAACTGTTCACCCGACATACAATATGTTCAAGATAAAGGACATGAGCCGTGACGAAGCAAGAAGCATCCTCGGAATCCCCGATGACAGGAAAATCCTGCTGTTTTTCGGATTTGTAAGGGAGTACAAGGGTTTAAAGCACATCATAAATGCCATGCCTGATATAGTCAGGGCGGACAGCAGTATTCAGCTGATGATTGTGGGAGAGTTCGGCGGCGATAAGGCAGACTACATGAGTCTCATTGAAAAAAGCGGAGTCAGCGGTTCGATAGCAGTTGTTGACGGCTACATCCCCGATAAGGAGATTGAAAAATATTTTGCCGCCTGCGACCTTGTGGTACTTCCTTATGAGTCCGCAACACAAAGCGGAATCGTCCAGATTGCATACAGCTTTGAAAAGCCTGTAATCGCCACAGATGTCGGAGGTCTTCCCGAAGTTGTAATCGACGGAAAGACAGGATATATTGTTCCTCCGAAGAATCCGAAGACTCTCGGAGAGGCTGTTGTGAGGTTCTTCAGGGAAGGAAAGGCGACTGAGTTCGGAGACAATGTTCGTGCGGAGGCTTACCGCTATTCATGGGACAGAATGAATGAGGTTGTAAAGCGTCTTTCGGAAAAGGCGGACAGAAAATGAAGAAAAAGCTGAATCTGAAAAAGCTTGTAAAGCTTCTCGGAAACATCGTTGTAATTGCGGCACTTGCATTTGTGGTAAAGAAGTTCGCAGATATGGACATAAACCCCGAGGATTTCGCTTCGGGAGAGGTAATAACGTCACTTCTGCTGGGAATTGTCGTGCAGGGATTTCTGATTGTAGTCGGATGTTATCCGTGGCTTGTGTTCACGAGGTCACTTTCGGGAACGTCGATACCGTTTTCGGCGGCAATGCCTGTGTACACGAAATCGAACATCTACAAGTATCTTCCCGGAAACGTGTTCCAGTATGTGGGGCGCAATAAGCTTGCGGCAGATATGAAAATAAGCCACGTTGACGTGGCTTGTGCGACGGTATTTGATATAGCATTCTGTGTGATTTCCACGGGAATTGTCTCGGCAGTGCTTCTCGGCGGAGTTGTTGCGGACCTTCTCGGAAAGTACGGAAAGAATCTTGTAATTGCGGCGTCAGCGGTAATGGCTGCGGCGGTTGTACTGGGAGTACTTGCGTATCTGAAGTTCAGGGAGAAGCTGAAGGAGTATCTTTCACGCTATGCAAAGGCATTCCGTCGTGAAAACAGGAGAAGTCTTGCAAGCGGAGTTCTGTATTACTTCTTTAACGCACTTCTTTCAGCGGCACTCTACTTTACGGCACTGAGACTCATTCTCGGCAGTTCAGCAGAGCTTTCCGAGCTTCTCACACTCACGGGAGCGTTTATGTTTGCGTGGATAATCGGCTTTGTAACTCCGGGAGCACCGGGTGGAATCGGTATCCGTGAAGGCGTCATGATATTTGTCAGCGGCGATAAATTTGCCGATAAGATAGTACTTTTCGTGCTTGTTATCAGAGTTGCATCCGTGCTTGCGGACGTGGCAGCGTTTGCTGTAGGAAGAATTTATGCAAATAAAAAAAACTCGGAATAAGGATGATGACCTTATAAAAGTATTATATGTATTTATCGGGTGAAACCTTTCTGAGGAAAGGTTCTCCCCCGAACCCCCTTCCAAAGACTTTTAATACAAATTTCAGCCCCATAGGGTGCGTAGTCAGATGAACACGATGTTCAAACTTTTTCGGACGCACCCTATGGGGCTGAAATTTCATACTGAAAGTTTTAGGAAAGGAGTTTGAGGAATAACCCTTTTTCAAAAGGGTTTTCCTCAATAAGTCACGTATATACTTCTGTACGGACATTACCCTTAACCCAAGGCTTTATTTTTTTGCAATTCTGCAGAGATTGGCTTCTCCCGAGCTGAGATTCTTAATGGTGCCGTCGGGGAACTGCACAATGAGGTTGGCGTTGCTGTCGATACCGAGAGCTTTGCCTGTCCGGGTTACACCGCCGATATTTGCGGTAATCATATTGCCTGTAAGAAGTTCACGGCGGCGGTAGTCGTCGAGGAAACTCCTGTTTTCCATACTTCCGAGGACTTCCTCAAGACTGTCGAGGACGGCTCCGCAGAGAGTATTCCTGTCGATACGCTTTCCCGTTTCGTCTTCAATGGATGTGGCGATGGATTTCAGCTCGTCGTCAAAATCGTCACGGACACTTCTCACGTTGATTCCGATTCCGATGACGGCGTAGTCGAGGTGCTTCATTTTCGGAGAGATTGACGCTTCCGTAAGAATACCGCAGATTTTTCTGCCGTTCATGTAGAGGTCGTTGACCCATTTAATCTGTACATCAGTTCCTGTAAGCATCTCAACAGCTTTTGCCGCTGCAACAGCCGCTGCCGATGTAATCATGGGGGCAAGTTCGATTCCGAATGTGGGACGAATCACAACGCTGAGGTAGATACCCTTGCCTGAGGGGGATACGAATTTTCTGCCGAGTCTGCCTTTGCCGCCGGTCTGCATATCAGCGATAACAGCCGTTCCATGCGGCGCCCCCTCGGAAGCGAGTTTTTTGGCGAAGGTATTGGTAGAGTCCACTTCGTCGAGGACGATAATCCGTCGTCCGTCAGCGGAGTGTTCCGATAAAGCGGAGATTATTTCGGCAGAAAGACTGTTATTGTCAGCAGGTGCTGTTTCTGAAACGAAGCTCCCGCCGGATAAGGCGAGAGCTTTAACAAATTTATTTTTTGCGTCCATAATTATTCCTTTGTGACAGCTTCTCTGATCATTCTGAGAATCTGTGTGAGAGCAAACGGGATAACTGCGAGTCCCACAACCTGAAGGAGATTAACAGCGTCGAAGGCACTGCTTATCTTCATGAATCCGTGGAGAGGAGTGATCAGGAGTACGCATACGAGGAGAAGTGCACCGAGGAGAAATGCTCCGATTGAGAACATATTCTTAGTGAGACCAAGCTTTGCAAGGGAGTACTTTCCACGGCTGTCGAAGCCTTCAAAGAGACGTGCAAGACAGAGTGTTGCGAAAGCCATAGTACTTGCCATAGCGGCGGAATCGGAGCTTGCCTTTCCTATCATGAATGCAATCATGACACAGGCAGCGATGACAAAGCTGTGGAAAAGGATGTACACGCCTGTTTCCTTGTTGAGGATTGATTCGTTGGAGGAACGTGGTTTTTCGTTCATGATACCGGGCTGCTTAGGCTCCATACAGAGTGCGAGTGCGGGGAGGGAGTCGGTCAGCAGATTGATGAAAAGCAGGTGAACGGGGCTGAAAGGCAGGGGAAGATTGAAAATTGTTGTGATGAGAACCACAAGGATAGCCGCAGCGTTTCCTGCGAGAAGGAATTTGATTGCGTTCTTGATATTGCTGTAGATGGCACGTCCGTTTGCAACGGCTTTTACGATAGTTGCGAAGTTATCGTCGGCAAGAATCATTGAAGCGGCGTCCTTTGAAACCTCTGTACCTGTGATACCCATTGCAACACCGATGTCTGCCTTTTTGAGTGCGGGAGCGTCATTAACGCCGTCTCCCGTCATGGCAACGACCATGTTCTTCTTCTGCCAGAGTTCAACGATACGGATTTTATGAACGGGTGAAACTCTTGCGTAAACGGAGATTCTTTCAAGCTTGGCAGAAAGCTCCTCATCGGAGATATTGTCAAGCTCGGGACCGTCGAGAGCGAGGTCGCCTTCCTTGTAGATACCGATTTCCTTGGCGATTGCAATAGCAGTAACCTTATGGTCGCCTGTGATCATGATAGGCTTGATGCCTGCGGAAATGCACTTTGCAACAGCCTCCTTACTTTCCTCACGGGGCGGGTCGGTGCTTGCGGTCATACCGATATAGATAAATCCGTATTCATCGTTTGTACCGATATGAGCGTCGTTTGTAAGGATTTTCTTTGCGAATGCGAGCACACGCATACCGTTTTCGGAGTAGTTGCTGTTTGCACGACGGAGTGTTTCAAGGTCGTTTTCCGTAATGGGACGCACTTCATTTTCGTCGAGGATGTATTCAAGTCGAGGCATGATAACGTCAATGGCGCCCTTTGTATATGAGACACGTTCGCCGCCGATAACGTGAACAGTTGTCATAAGTTTTCTGTCGCTGTCGAAGGGGATTTCGTCTACACGGGAATTCTCGTTTCTCATGCGGAGGTACTCGTCGTTTCCGAGGTACTCGGAGAGGGCGGTTTCAGTCGGGTCACCGAGCCATGTATCGCCTGACTGTGCAGCGTCGTTGCAGAGAGCCATTGCGAGGAGAAGCTCATCCTTGGCACGGTCGCAGGGGAAGTTGATGTCACGGACGGTCATTTTGTTCTGTGTGAGAGTACCTGTCTTGTCGGAGCAGATGATTGATACGCAGCCGAGACCTTCAACAGCCTTGAGGTCCTTGACGATAGCCTTCTGTCTGGACATTTTCTGTGTTCCGATAGCGAGGGAGATTGTAATGATGGAGCTGAGAGCTTCCGGGATAGCTGCAACGGCGAGGGCAACAGCAAACATCATAGCATCAACAGTCGGCTGACCGTTAATGAACTTAGTCATAAAGAAGACGATTATACAGATGCAGATGATAGTAATCGAGAGCATCTTGCTGAATTTATCGAGACTTACCTGAAGAGGAGTCTTTTTCTTCTTTGCATTCTGCATGAGAGAAGCGATCTTACCGATTTCGGTATCCATGCCGACTCCTGTAACAACGGCAACACCACGTCCGTTGGAGATATTGGAGCCTGAATAGAGCATATTCACACGGTCACCGAGTGCGAGTTCTTCGGAGGCGATGGCATCGGTGGACTTTACGACGTTGAGAGATTCGCCTGTGAGCGCACTCTCATTGACCTGAAGCGAAGCAGCTTCGAGGAGACGTCCGTCTGCAGCGGCAACATTTCCTGCTTCAATGAGAAGAATATCGCCGACAACGACCTCTGTAGCAGGGATTTCAACCTGTACGCCGTTTCTGATGACACGGGCATTGGGCGAGCTCATAGCTTTGAGGCTGTTGAGAGATTTCTGAGCCTTGACATTCTGAACGGTGCCGATGACAGCGTTCATAACAAGAACAAAAAGAATAACGATTGTGCTTCCTACCTCACCGCTGAGCATTGAAACGATTGAAGCGATAATGAGAATAACAACGAGAAGGTCAGCGAACTGTTCGAGAAAGATCATCAGAAGGCTTTTCTGTTTTTCCTCTGAGATAACGTTTTCACCGTATTTTTCACGGCTTTTGAGAACCTGTTCATCGGTGAGACCGTTCTGTTTGTCGGAACCGAGCTGACTTACAACCGTTTCCTTGTCCTGATTGAAATAATTCATGATAAAACCCTTCCTTTCGGTCGTTACGGCAGACAAGACCGTGATAATTGATTCCTGCGAAAGCATAAAAATAAGACTTTTATTGCAGCCGTAGAAAATCACCTAAAGTTGCAATAAAAGTCTTGCTACGGCATAAAGAATGCCTTGTCCGCCCGACAGTATATGAGAACTGTGGGAATGGCGATGCGGACACTCTGATTCTGCAGAGAAGCTACTCCCTTTTATCCTTTTCATTTTAACATTAAAAAAGGGAATTGTCAAGGACGGCAGAAGCTGATATGTGTAGAATTATATTGAAATCAAAAAAGATTTTATGGATAAAATGACCTCATATCGGACGGAATAGTGACAAAATGTTACAATTCTGCAAAAAATTCCCGATTTACTTGAAAAGATGAAGGTTAAGTGATATAATAGTCATTGATGACGCATTTCAGGAGATGATTATGAAAAGATTATTTATTGGTACAGCAGTCCTTGCAGCTGCGGCATTCTGTTTTACAGGGTGTTCTGATAAGAAGCAGAGTCCGGAAAACGACGCATCCTCCATTGCGGGAACATGGCTGCTTTCCGGAACAGAGGAACAGAGCAGGGGATATATCTTCGATGAGAAAGGGAATGTCAGTCTTTACAGCGATATTTCCGATTCCATGCATTTCGAGGACGGCGACTTCGTTTTTTGTGAAAACCGTATCGAAAACGAGATGATAAAATATGACGGCGATATACTGTCGATAAAGTATATGGATGAGCTTGCACTCGTTCTCGACAGAATAGGTGATCCCGTTCCCGATACATTTGACGGTGAATATATGCTGGGAGAATGTGTGATGAAGAAGGCTCTTGCACAGGGAATGACGTCAAGCTTTGACATGGTTCCTGAAATGTGCGTGAGCGTTGAAAAGGACTCAACGATGCTTGTTGCAATCGGAGTAATGAATTACAAATTCAGCGGCGACAGCATTGAGTTCAGCAATTATATCGGCGGACTGAGCGTTGTCGATGACATCAGCGGAAAGGCTGAGCTTGACGGTGATACTCTCACAATCGAATGTAAAAACGGTACGAAGAGAGTGCTTGAGCGTCAGGAATAATCATGTGCAAAACGGGCGATAAGCCTGTTGTAATATAACGGGATGCAGTTCCCGTATTTTAAGGAGAATGGATATGAAAAAACTTTTATCACTTTTAATTGCTTGTGCAATGATGACTTGTGCATTCACAGCCTGCGGTGACGATGATGATGATGACGACGATAAGAAGAGCACATCTACATCATCCGTAAAGGACGACGATGACGACGAGGATGAAACAACTACGTCCAAAAAGACAACATCATCCAAGGAAGATGAAACAACAGAAGCAACAACTGAGGAAAACACAACTGAGGATGAGGACGAATTCGAGTTCGAAGGTAAGTGGCAGACAGTAAAGGTTGTTATGGACGATGAAACATTTGAAGACGATATCGAGGGCTTCCCGATAGGTGCATTCGCTCAGATGGAGCTTCTTGACGATGGTTCAGG
>SVNK01000008.1 GCA_015066935.1 Ruminococcus sp.
CACAATATGAATCTGAGCAGAATGCAATAAAAAAAGAGCTTCCTGAGATGATAAAAAGAATGGGAGAGCTTAATGCACAGAATGATTCCACAGAAAAATTCGTGAAGCTCATCAGGAAGTACACGGTCATCGACCAACTGGATGCCGCCATTCTGAATGAACTGATTGACAAAATCGTAGTGCATCACAAGGAAGTGGCTGAGGATGGCAGAGTATTTCAGCAAGTTGAAATTTACTACCGCTTTATCGGTAAACTTGAAAACGCCGCAGAATCGAAGAATGCGGCGTAGAATAGGAATAAACGCTCCATTTTTTAAAACGAATAAATTGTCGCTTTATAAACAAGTCATGGTTGCAAGTTCGATTCTTGTCACCAGCTCCAATGAGAAACCGCTAAGAATAGATGTTCTTAGCGGTTTTTGTATCTTTGCGAACCATTACCCAATCACTTTTTCCTGAACTTGCCAGGTGTCACCCCATATTTTTTCTTAAAGGAACGGTTGAAATACGACAGATTTTCAAACCCACATGCAGAACCAATGTCCAGAATATTGGCATCAGCTGAAAGAAGCATCCGTGCGGCAATCTCCAAACGAAAATCATTGAGATAGGCAATAAATCCAATTCCCATGCTTTGCTTAAAAAACTTCATAAAATAGGATTTACTGTAAAAGCAAACTCCAGCCATCTCCTCTATCGTGATTGGTTCAGCATAATGCGCCTCAACATAAGAAAGTATTGTTTTAAGCTTCGCCAGATGCTTCTGCGGCGGTCTGCTGCTGGATGTTCTGCACTGCGAATGCATATGGTACAGCAGCAGATACAGATACCCTTTTACTGCAAGCTGGTATCCTGTTGGTTTGGTATCACAAAGTCGGTCAATCTGTCCGATTGCTTCTGCAATTTCCCGATATACCGCATGTTCCGGTCCAATTACAGTCGGTATATCGACATTGGCAGAGAGCATCGGCAACAAAAAGCTTTCCCAGCAAAGATCGCATCCGCCGGAACGCAGAAGAGACGGCTTGAACAGGATGTTTTCATATTCCATCGCATTGTTCCCCAGCTGTCGGATGGCATGAAGTTGTCCGGACATAACGAAAACAATATCGCCCATCTGAACTTCGTATTCGGTCAGATCAACCGAAATAATACCCATTCCCTTTTTGATGACAATGATCTCCGCTTCCTCATGCCAATGCATATTCACCGCAGAAAAATCCAACGGAATGGAACATAGATAGGTATTATAGGGAAATTCAGGAGAAGTGTGGCTTTTGTCTTCATGATAGATTTCATAATTTGTCAGGTTCAAAAATAACACTCCTTTGAAAAAAGATAGTATTGTGCAAAAATGGAGCCGTTTACTGCAAGATAAAGTCGCCAAAAGATGATACAATAGAATCATACCGGTGATACATAATCCATACAAAGGAGAGAATGATATGAATCTGAATGAAGTACTGCTTGCAGCTTACGGTAAATCCATCAGCGAATGCAGCAATGCTGAAATCTACGCAGCCCTGCTGAAAGAAACCGATGCGATGGCATCGCAGAAATGCCATGCCTCAGGCAAAAAGAAGCTCTATTATATTTCCGCAGAATTCCTGATCGGAAAGCTTCTTTCCAACAATCTCATCAACCTCGGCATCTATGAAGATGTTAAAGCACAGCTTTCCTCCACCGGAAAGGATCTCTGTGACATCGAGGAGATCGAACACGAGCCATCTCTCGGCAACGGTGGTCTCGGGCGACTTGCAGCATGCTTCCTCGATTCCATCGCAACCTTAGGACTGCACGGCGACGGCATCGGGCTGAATTATCACTTCGGACTGTTCCGTCAGGTGTTTTCGGACAATGCACAGACGACCATCCCCGATCCGTGGCTAAATGATCATAGCTGGCTGAATCGTACAGACATTACCTATCCAGTAAGATTCCGTGATATTACGGTCACAGCCCGTCTCTACGAGATCCATGTCACGGGCTACGGCAGCGTGACCAATAAACTGCGTCTCTTCGATATTGAAAGCGTAGATGAATCTGTTGTAAAGGACGGCATCGACTTTGATAAAACCGAAATCGCCAAAAATCTTACGCTGTTTCTCTACCCTGATGACAGTGACGAAAACGGCAGACTTCTCAGAATTTATCAGCAGTATCTTATGGTATCCGCCGGTACACAGCTGATTCTGGACGAATGTACCGCACGAGGCTGTCAACTCTACGATCTGCCGGATTATGCGGTGATCCAGATCAATGATACACACCCGACTATGGTCATTCCGGAACTCATCCGTCTGCTCATGGAAAGGGGCATTCCGATGGATGATGCCATCTCCATCGTCAGCCGCACCTGTGCTTACACAAACCACACGATTCTGGCAGAGGCACTTGAAAAGTGGAAGATCTCCCAGCTTAATCAGGTTGTTCCGCATCTCATGCCCATCATCGAGGTACTCGATAACAAGATCCGCCGAAAATTTGATGATCCGTCTGTCTATATCATCGACAAGGAAGAACGTGTTCACATGGCACACATTGACATTCATTACGGCTTCAGCGTCAATGGTGTGGCATCCCTGCACACGGAGATTCTGAAGAATGAGGAACTGCAGCATTTCTACAAGCTCTACCCTGAAAAATTCAATAACAAGACCAACGGCATCACGTTCCGCAGATGGCTGATGCACAGCAATCCGGAGCTGTCCGCACTCATCACAAAGCTGATCGGAAACGGCTGGAAACAGAATGCGGAGGAACTGAAAAAACTGCTCACATTTCGTCAGGATGAAGCGGTACTGAACCAGCTGCTTGCTGTCAAGCAGGAGAAAAAACACCAGCTTGCGGCGTATCTTGCCAAAACACAGAGTATTTCCATCAATGCAGATTCCATCTTCGATATCCAGGTGAAGCGTCTGCATGAATACAAACGTCAGCAGCTCAATGCACTGTATGTCATCTGCAAATATCTGGAAATCAAGTCCGGCAAGACCCCGAAAACGCCGATCACCGTCCTTTTCGGAGCAAAAGCTGCACCGGCATACACCATCGCACAGGACATCATTCACCTGATTCTATGTTTGCAGCAATTGATTGCAAACGATCCGGAGGTGAATCCGTATCTGTGTGTCGTCATGGTCGAGAACTACAACGTCACTCTGGCAGAGAAGCTGATTCCGGCATGTGATATTTCAGAACAGATCTCACTCGCTTCGAAGGAAGCAAGCGGCACAGGCAATATGAAATTCATGCTGAACGGTGCTGTCACCCTCGGCACGGAGGATGGTGCAAATGTAGAGATCCATGCACTTGTGGGGGATGAGAATATCTATATCTTCGGCGATGACAGTGATACCGTTGTGGAACGATATAAAAACGGCAGCTACAATGCAAAGCAGTACTACACAGAAAATCCGACCCTCAAAAAAGCGGTGGATTTCATCATAAGTGAAGAACTTGCAGAAATCGGTGACAAAATACGTCTGACACGCCTCTACAAGGAACTGACCACAAAGGACTGGTTCATGACCTTCCCTGATTTTGAACGCTATGTGGAAGCAAGAGAATGTGCCTATACGGACTATGAAAACCGTATGGCATGGGCAGAAAAGATGCTCGTTAACATCGCACAGGCAGGATATTTTTCTTCCGACCGAACGATCGCAGAATATAATCAGGACATCTGGAAGCTTTAAAAGAATGGCTGTATGGAGAAAAACCTCCGTACAGCCGATTATTTATATGTTGATACAGCTATTGCGCTCTACCAATTTATGCGGAACGATAATCTTGGTGGCGAGGAGATTGGGATTTTCAATGTGATTGATTACTTGTGATGCCGCTTCAATACCAAGCTGTACGGAATTAATGTCGATTGAAGTCAGCGGCGGTGATGTGATGCGGGCAAAGAGGGAATTATTGAAGGAAATAATTGAAAGATCCTCCGGTATCCTGATGCCCATTTCAATGCAGACTCTTTCAAGTGCAACGGCAAACAGATCATCACTGACAAGAATCGCTGTGGGGCGGTCCTTTTTCTGGAGAAGCGACTGTACTGATACGAGATTTTCCTCCGGAATGAACGGCAGTTCCACAATATTTTCCGGATTAACAGAAATGCCGCTGTTCAGGAGTGCAAGCTGATATCCCGTTCGGCGGTCGGCGGAAAACATCAGATTCCCGTCACTGCCGAGATACGCAATGTTGGTATGCCCCTTTGCAAGCAGATATTCTGTAGCTTCCTGTCCTGCAAGCACATTATCATTGTCCACATATACTGTCTGATTCGCAAAACGATGCGCCTTGCCGATGACCACATACAGCAATCCTTCATTATAAAGGTAGTCGATGATCGGATCGTCCTGTTTTGAATAGGTCACGATATATCCGTCTATCTGTCCACTCTTAGCAATGTTTGTCAATGCAAGCAGAATCTCTTCTTCATCCTGTCCTGTGATGACGGTATTGATATAGCCGTGCTGATTGCAGAACTGACTTATGCCACGTATCACCTCAAGGTGAAAGGAATTTTCAAACGATTCCTTTGGAGATGGTGGCAGAATGATACCAATTGTACGGCTGACCGCTTCGGGTCCGGCGGACTGTGCAGACGGCTCATATCCGAGCTGTTCCATTGCCTTGCGGACTTTTTCCTTGGTTTCACGACTGATGGACGGATGGTTTTTGCAGACTCTTGACGCAGTGGATGGTGATACCCCTGCAAGTGCTGCAACATCTTTTAATGTAACGGACATGCGACTCCCCGCTTTCTTGTTTGAATGTTATACTTATTATAAGGCATTTTTATGAAAATGTCAATGCGATTGCAGAATTTTTTTGCAAAATTTCGTGCAACAACATGCAAATCGAACGACACAAATGCTATTATATGGTTAAAATGCTGTGAAATGCAATCTTTGTTTTGTAGAAAACGCTGAATTTGTGCAAACAATGAGAAATTTTTCTGAAAACTGTTGCAAAAATTGCAGAAATATGTTATTATCATTGCATAGAGTAAATGCAAAATTGCACAACACAAACGTGCAATTGAAAAAAAGGAGGATACGATTATGAACAAGCTTTTGAAAATTCATTCGCCGCTGAACGGAACAGTGGAAAAGCTTGATAACGTGCCGGATCAGGTATTTTCGGAAAGGTTACTGGGGGACGGCTGTGCAGTGATTCCGACGGACGGCAAGATCTATAGCCCTGTGGACGGTGAAATTTCTTCCATTGCGGAAACCAATCACGCCTATGGCTTCAGCTCAGACGATGGGCTGGAGATCCTTGTGCATTTCGGTCTGGAAACCGTTGCTCTGAAAGGTGAGGGCTTCAAGCCGTTGGTTGCTGTGGGTGACAAGGTGAAAAAGGGGGATCTTGTCGCAGAAGTGGACATTGCACTGTTAAAAGAAAAGGGTATTAATCTTATCACGCCCGTGCTTGTCTGCGACGGAGCAGATGATCTGGAAATGCACGTCACAAGCGACACTGTGAAAGCCGGCGATGTACTGCTTTCATTCGGAGAAGCTGCGGAAGAAACAAATCAGTCTGAAATACCGGCAAGCGAACCGGAAAAGCCTGCGCCGAAGCAGAAAAAAGGCTTTAACTTTGATTTTCTCCAGAAGCTTGGCAAGGTACTGATGACTGTTATTGCCGTAATGCCGGCAGCAGGTCTGATGATCAGCCTCGGCAAGCTCGTTGGCATGGCTGGCGGCGACCTTTCCGTTGTGACAACCATCGGCAGTGTCATGGAAAATATCGGCTGGGCAGTGATCAGCAATCTTCATATCCTATTTGCAGCTGCAATCGGTGGCAGCTGGGCAAAAGAAAAGGCAGGCGGTGCATTTGCGGCGATCATTGCATTCATCCTGATCAATAATATTACCGGTGTCATTTTCGGCGTGACGAACGACATGCTGTCCGATCCGAATGCAGTGGTGCATTCCTTGTTCGGACAGGAAATGCTGGTGGAGAATTATTTTACCTCAGTCCTCGGCGCACCGGCACTTAATATGGGTGTATTCATTGGTATTATTTCCGGCTTCGTGGGAGGTATGGTATACAATAAATTCTATAATTTCCGCAAGCTTCCCGATGCACTTTCCTTCTTCAACGGCAAGCGTTTTGTGCCGCTGATGGTCATTGTCTGGTCGGTAATCATCTCTCTTGGACTTGCTGTAATCTGGCCGCTGATTCAGTCAGGCATCAATGCGTTCGGTATCTGGATAGCCAATTCTTCAGATACATCCCCTGTTCTTGCACCGTTTATTTATGGTACACTTGAGCGTCTGCTGCTGCCGTTCGGCCTGCATCATATGCTGACTATCCCGATGAATTACACTTCCTTTGGCGGTACATACGAAATTCTTACAGGTGTCAGTGCGGGTTCAGAGGTTTTCGGACAGGATCCGCTTTGGCTGGCATGGGTAACAGACCTCATCAATCTCAAGGATGCCGGCGATATGGCAGGCTATCAGGCACTTCTGGAGGGTGTGACACCTGCAAGATTCAAGGTCGGTCAGATGATCGGCGCAACCGGTCTTCTGCTGGGTATTGCACTTGCCATGTATCGCAGAGTAGATGCGGATAAGCGTAAGAATTACCGTTCCATGTTCATCTCCACTGCACTTGCAGTATTCCTTACAGGCGTTACAGAACCAATTGAATTTATGTTCATGTTCTGCGCACTTCCTCTGTATATCGTTTATGCAATCTTACAGGGCTGTGCATTCGCACTCTCCGGTATCATCGACCTGAGACTGCATTCCTTCGGCAATCTGGAATTTCTTACTCGTGTGCCGATGTCCGTCAAGGCCGGTCTTACAGGTGATATCATCCATTTCCTGATTGCTATTGTGATATTCTTTGCAGTTGGATATTTTGTAGCTCATTTTATGATTGGCAGATTCAAGTTCGCTACTCCCGGACGTATGGGCAACTATACTGCAGATGGTGCAGAGGAAGCTGCGTCCGACAATGTGGAGCCCTCTTCCGATGGTCAGCCTGAACGTATCATTGCACTGCTTGGCGGAAGAGAAAACATTGAACTGGTTGATGCATGCATGACAAGACTCCGTGTAACTGTCAAAAACCCCGCCCTTGTGGCTGATAACGACGCTTGGAAAGCGGAAGGTGCCCTCGGTCTTGTGAAGAAGGAAACAGGTATTCAGGCGATCTACGGACCGAAGGCGGACGTGCTCAAATCCGATATCAACGATATTCTGTAAGGTGAATTATGAAACTACTCACACTCAATACCCACAGCCTTGTGGAAGAATACTATTACGAAAAACTGCAAACTTTCGTGAAGGCGGTATCGGAGGAACAGCCCGATGTGATCGCATTACAGGAAGTGAATCAGACCATTGCAGAAATGCCCGTCAAAACTGCACAGGGATACATCCCCTGTGCACAGGGGATTGCTATCCGACAGGATAACCATGTATACCATGCGGCAGAGATGCTGGAAAATCGAGGTGTCCGCTATTTCTGGACATGGCTGCCACTGAAAAAGGGTTACGACAAATACGATGAGGGTATTGCTCTCATGAGCCGCAGTCCTATCATCGAAACAAAAATCGTGCAGACAAGTGCGATTGATGACTACAACAACTGGAAAACCCGCAAAATTCTTGGCATCCGTACAGAAACCGCACCCGAAGAATGGTTCTTCAGCGTGCATTATGGCTGGTGGAATGATCCTGATGAACCGTTTCAGGGACAATGGCAGAGGACGCAGGCAGAGATGGAAAAATATCCGCATGTCTGGCTGATGGGCGATTTCAACAGTCCTGCCGAGGTTCGTGGCGAGGGATACGATATGATACGCAACGACGGCTGGCATGACAGCTATCTGCTTGCAAAAGAAAAAGATAACGGCATTACCGTCGGCAAAGTCATTGACGGCTGGAAGGATAAAACTACAAGCACGGACGGTATGCGTATTGATCAGATCTGGTGCAGCGAAAAGCGTAAGATTATCTCATCAGAAGTCATCTTCAATGGAAAGAATCGAAGCATTGTATCCGATCATTATGGCGTGATCGTAAACTATGAAAGGAGTAAGGGAATATGAAACGAAGTGCAGGCATCCTGCTGCCGATTTCTTCCCTGCCGTCAAAATACGGCATCGGATGTTTTGACAAGGCGGCATATGTATTTGTAGATTTTCTTAAAGATGCAGGGCAAACCTGCTGGCAGATACTGCCTTTAGGGCAAACAAGCTACGGAGATTCCCCTTACCAGAGTTTCTCGACCTTTGCCGGAAATCCCTATTTTATCAGCCTTGACGCATTGTGTGATGAACAGCTGCTCGAAAAGGAAGAATGTGAAGCGGCGGCACTTCACGACACGGATTGCATTGACTACAGCAGACTTTATGAAACCCGCTATTCGCTCCTGCGAAAAGCATACAACCGAATGGAAAATGACAATGCGGTTTCGGAATTTACCGCATCACAGCCGTGGCTTGAAGACTATGCACTGTTCATGGCATTAAAAGATCATTTCGGCGGTGTATCGTGGGATAACTGGACGGAGGACATACGACTGCGAAAAGAGGAAGCACTGAAGCATTGGAAGGAAAGACTTGCGAAGGAAATTGGATTCTACCAATTCCTGCAATACCAGTTCTTCCGTCAGTGGAACAATCTGAAAGCCTATGCAAATGCAAACGGTATCAGGATTATAGGAGATATTCCGATCTACGTTGCCTTTGACAGTGCAGATGCGTGGGCAAATCCTGAGCTATTTCAGTTAGATGAAATGGGACTGCCTAAAGCTGTGGCAGGCTGTCCGCCGGATGGTTTTGCAGCAGACGGACAGCTCTGGGGCAATCCTCTGTATGACTGGGAATATCACAAGGGAACCGGCTTCAAATGGTGGATTGAACGCCTGCGTCAGTGCTTTGCGATGTATGATGTGGTCAGAATTGACCATTTCCGTGGCTTTGACGAATATTATGCGATTCCCTACGGTGACAAAACAGCAAAGAATGGACACTGGGAACAAGGTCCGGGCATGGAACTGTTCCATGCAGTTGAAGCGGCACTCGGAAAGCGTGAGGTCATTGCAGAAGATCTCGGATTTATGACGGACAGCGTACGTCAGCTTGTCAAGGACAGTGGATTCCCTAATATGAAGGTACTGGAATTCGCCTTTGACAGTCGTGATACCGGCAGCCGTAATGATTATCTTCCGCATAATTACAATGAAAACTGTGTTGCCTACACAGGAACACACGACAATCAGACCATTACCGCATGGTTTCAGACGATCACCGATGAGGAACGCAGTATGGCAAGAGAATATCTCTGCGATGAATTTACACCGGATAAGAAATTGCATAAAGTCTTCATCAGTCTTATCATGCGAAGCCGTGCAAAGCTTTGCATCATCCCCATGCAGGACTGGCTGGGACTTGACGACAAAAGCCGCATCAATGTTCCCTCGACTGTGGGAACAAACTGGAAATGGCGTTTGCTTCCGACTGATTTATCGGATACGCTGAAAGAAGAAATCTTTAAAACAACACAGATCTATGGAAGAATGCAGTAAGCGTTGCATTTTACGGCAGTCTGTGATAAAATGAAATCATCATATCTATGAAAAGGAGAATCACTATGAGAACATTTATTTACACTATCAAGGACGAACTGGGTATTCATGCAAGACCGGCAGGCATGCTTGCTAAGACTGCTAAGGCACTCGACAGCGAGATTACCATTACATGCGGCGAAAAGTCAGCTGCAGCAACAAAGCTGATGGCGCTCATGGGCATGGGAATCAAGTGCGGCAATACCATCGTTGTGACCATTAATGGCGGTGATGAAGCAGCATCCGAAAAGGCAATGCAGGATTTCTTCGAAGCAAACCTGTAATTTCACACTTCTTTTCCGGCAAGACGATTTCAGCTTGCCGGAAAGCAGGAGGACAGAATGATGAATATCTGGCATGATATTGACGATGATAGAATTTATCCCACCGATTTTGTTTCGGTGATAGAAATTTCCAAGGGCAGTAATATGAAATATGAGCTGGACAAAAAAACCGGTATGCTGGCACTTGACAGGGTATTGTTCACTGCTACCTATTATCCCATGAATTATGGCTTTATTCCTCGTACATACGGTGACGATCACGATCCGCTTGATGTACTGCTTCTATGTTCACAGCCGATTCAGCCGATGACAATCGTGCGCAGTTACCCGATTGGTGTTATGTATATGGAGGACAGTGGTATGGGGGATGAGAAAATCATTGCAATTCCCTATAGTGACCCCACATATATGAACTATACCGATATCAAGGAACTTCCAAAGCATATTTTTGAAGAAGTCAAACATTTCTTTTCTGTTTACAAACAGCTTGAAAGTAAATCTACAACTGTCAGAGATATTGGCGGTCCTGTGGAAGCTGTTGCTGTCATTGAAAGAGCAATTGAGAATTATAAAGCACATTTTTGTACTGCGGATAAACAATAAGGTGGTGGAAATATGTTAAAGTATCAAGGTAAGGGAGTATATGGTGCAGTCGCTGTTGGAAAAATTTCCGTATTCAAACGACAGGATGTACAGGTCAGACGTGAAAAAACCGAAGATACTGCATCTGAACTGAAACGACTTGAAGATGCCAAAACTGCAGCAATTGCACAACTTCAGGAAATCTACGAAAAGGCTCTCCGTGAAGTCGGTGAAGCGAATGCGGCAATCTTTGAAATTCATATGATGATGGTAGAGGATGAGGATTATAACGATGCCATCACAGAAATGATCACAACCCAGAATGTCAATGCGGAATATGCTGTTGCAATCACAGGAGATAATTTTGCGGAAATGTTCGCAGCGATGGACGATGCCTATATGCAGGCAAGATCCGCCGATGTAAGGGATATTTCCAACCGCATCATAGGCTGTCTGACAAATGGCGGAAGCACAGAAACACAGTCGGACGAACCGGTGATCATCTGTGCGGATGACTTAGCCCCCAGTGAAACAGTCACGCTTGACAAGGACAAGGTACTGGCATTTGTGACTGCACATGGTTCTTCCAATTCACATACGGCAATTCTTGCAAGAAACATGAATATTCCTGCAATTATCGGCGTCGGCGAGGAGTTTCTGTCTGCGGTCAAGGACGAAGATATGGCTGTTGTAAACGGATTCACGGGGGAATTTATACTTGATCCTGATGATGCAACAATTGAAACAGCCGCGAAAAAACGTGCCGAAGAACAGGAAAAGAAAGCACTGCTTCAGAAACTCAAGGGCAAGGAAAATATTACGCTTGACGGCAGAAAAATCAATATCTACGCAAATATCGGCAGCGTGGATAATATCGGTGCAGTGCTGCTGAATGATGCAGGAGGTATAGGTCTTTTCAGAAGTGAATTCCTCTATCTGGAAAATACTGACTATCCCTCTGAGGATGAACAGTTCCGGATCTATAAGCGTGTACTGGAAAGCATGGCCGGTAAAAAAGTTATCATACGCACACTGGATATTGGTGCGGATAAGCAGTGCGACTATTTCCACATGCCAAAAGAAGAAAATCCTGCACTTGGTATACGTGCAATCCGCCTCTGTCTTAATCGTCCGGAGGTTTTCCGAACACAGCTGAGAGCATTATTCAGAGCATCGGTATTTGGCAACCTCGGCATCATGTTCCCGATGATTGCGAATGTATGGGAACTGGAAGAAATTCTCGCCCTTTGCGATGAAGTCAAAGCAGAGCTGCGCAAGGAAAGCATCGAATATTCAGAAGATACAGAGCTTGGCATCATGATCGAAACACCCGCGGCGGCACTCATCAGTGACCGACTTGCCCCGATGGTGGATTTCTTCAGCGTCGGCACAAACGATCTTACGCAGTACACACTCGCCTGTGACCGACAGAATCCTGCAATTGATCGTTTCTGCGATGTCCATCATGAAGCTATTCTGCGACTGATTGAAATGGCAGCGGAGAATGCACATAAGCACGGAAAATGGATCGGCATCTGCGGTGAACTTGCGGCGGATACAAGCCTGACGGAAACCTTCCTGCGTATGGGCATTGATGAACTTTCCGTATCTCCTGCTTTTGTGCTGAAGGTCAGAGATACGGTCAGAAGCATTAATTTGTGCAGCGGAAATTGAAACGGTGCATTCTTTCTTCAAAGTGAATTGAATGATTATCTTTCATAATCTAAGCAATCACCAAATGCAAGTTATCGAGCTGTGACAGAATTTCACTCGCAGCATCACTCGGATCTGTAACCAATCTGCTTGCGTTACCGAACAGTGTTTGTGAGAAAGATTCGAAGTCAGTTTTCTATTACCCGCACTAATGCATTCAATGCAGAAGCACCCTGCAATGAAATATAATCCCCATGCAGACTTTCAATTATCGTCATAGGAATGTTTGCTATACGTTTCGTAAGATATCTGCTGTTCCTCGTAACAGGTAGAACTTTAATTGATAGTAAGCCTGCAAACTTGCGTCTGCCCGTTCATCACATTCGCAGATGCTGTGACAGTGACACGGTCAATATAATTTCAGGCAGTAAAGCCATCAGCGGCTGCGTGGACGTGATTTGAAACATTATTGGAACCCAAGCCTTCGGGGACGGATTCCGATAATGTTTTCTTTTTTATTAGGCAGAAAATATATTTTTTATTTTTCTCTTGTAAAATCCGAAGATATATGTTATAATATAAAATGGTACTTTATGATTAGCTATAAAGGAGTGTGTCAATATGGTAAACATGGATAATCATATCGGAAGAATTACGATATCAAAAAAGTATCTCACCGAACTCATAAGACATACCGTTACAGGATGCTTTGGTGTTGCTGACGTATGCAGTGTTGGTTCTGTTCAGGCTTTTGTATCGGCAATTACTCCCGGAAAGACATGCAAAAAGAACAAGGGTGTAATCATCCGTACAAACGATGATGGTATACTCAATGTAGACCTTCACATCAAGGTCACATACGGCACAAATATTACCGCTGCAGTAAGCAGTATCACAAACAAAGTCCGCTTCACTCTTGAAGAAGCCGCAGGCGTAACTGTCGGCAGAATCCGTGTATGCGTTGACGACATAAAAGGATAAGAAATCCCGCAAAATTTCTATAATATCATTCGTATTGGAGGATTTATTTTGATAAACGGTTCTTTACTCAGGGACGCTGTTATTTCTGCTGCCATAACAATTACAAACAGAAAGCGTGAAGTGGATGAGCTTAATGTTTATCCCGTTCCCGACGGCGACACAGGCACTAATATGTCTATGACAATCGGCAATTCCATTGCAGAACTCAGACGTCTTCCCGATAATACTACCGCAGGAGAAGTCGCTTCAACAGCAGCGTCTGCATTTTTAAGAGGTGCAAGAGGAAACTCCGGCGTTATTCTTTCACTCATATTCCGTGGATTCTCAAAGGGACTCGACGGAAAAACGGAAGCTTCGTGCGAGGACTTTGCAAATGCACTTTCACTCGGTGTTGACGCAGCTTACAAGGCAGTCATGAAGCCTGCTGAGGGTACTATTCTCACGGTTGTAAAGGCAGCTTCCGTGAAGGCTGCCGAAGCATCGAACTCTACAAGCGACGACGTTATCTTCTGGGAACAGGTCTGCGACGAGGCAGAGCGTGTTCTTGCTCTTACCACAGATATGCTTCCGCAGCTGAAAAAAGCAGGCGTAGTTGATGCAGGCGGAAAGGGTCTTGCAATCATATTCCGTGCAATGACCGATGTATTCAAGGGCGGTGCAATTGCCGAGCCATCCGAGCCTTCATCCGACGAGGCTTCTTCCGATTCATTCAGAACAGCTGTCAGCGAGTACGATGAGGAAATCAATTTTACATACTGTACGGAATTCATGCTTGAAAAGAACGAGAATTGTCCCGATGTATTTATGCTGCGTGCATACCTTGAGACCATAGGCGACTGTGTTGTTGTTGTTGACGACAAGAAGATTATCAAGGTTCATGTACATACGGATAATCCCGGAAAGGCACTTCAGAAGGCACTTGAATTCGGTTACTTCATCAACGACCCCAAGCCGAAAATTGAAAATATGCGTATCCAGCACGAAAACAAGGTCAAGGACGCCAAAGCCGCAGAAGCAGGTTTTACTCCTGCTGAACCTACAAAGCAGTTCGGATTTGTTGCTGTTGCCGCAGGTCATGGTCTTGAAGCGATGTTTATGGACCTTGGTGCCGATGTTGTCGTAAAGGGCGGTCAGACAATGAACCCCTCAACGGACGATATTCTCCGTGCCATCCTTTCAACTCCCGCAAGCACTGTTTTTGTGCTTCCGAATAACAAGAACATCATTATGGCTGCTGAACAGGCTGTAAAACTTACCGACAGAAAGGTATGCGTTCTCCAGACACGTACAATTCCGCAGGGAATTGCAGCAATGCTTGCATTCGACGATTCAGCGGAGCTTTCCGAAAACCGTATTGCCATGACAAAGGCTTTTGAAAAGGTGTCTACGGGACTTATCACCTTTGCGGCAAGAAATTCGGAGTTTGAGGGTCACCAGATCAAGGAGGGCGAAATTCTCGCACTTGATAACGGTAAGCTCTCGTTTACAGAAAAAGACGTCAATAAGGCGGCTCTGAAGCTTGTAAAGAAGCTGACAAAGGGAGATGTAAGCTACGTCACACTCATCCACGGTGCTGATGTTACCGAGGAAAATGCAGAGCAGCTGCGTGAACTTGTTCAGTCCAAGCTTGGCGACAAAATAGATGTCATGCTTGTAAACGGCGGTCAGCCTGTTTACTACTATATAATTTCCGTTGAATAATAATCCGGATAAATGTGAAACGCCCCCGATTCAAGGAGAAATCGGGGGTGTTTTCGTATGAATGTCTGTTTTTATGACTTGTAATATCTGCCGAAATAGCGTGAAACGTGTTTTTTATAGTCACAGTAGTCCTTGCCGAAAGTACCCTGCATGAATTCTTCCTCCCGAAGAATCTGGAAATGCAGCATTACAGCTGACCAGACCGATAAAATCAGCAGGGGAATATTCGGAAAAACAAGCAGCGTGCAGATGTATGTAAGGTCGAATCCGACGAATGCGGGGTTTCTGCTGAGCTTGTAAATACCGTCGGTGATTAATTGTGTTTTTTCTTCGGGGATTCCCACTCTCCAGCTGTCCTTCATTGAAACAACTGCTGAGCCGAAAAAGAATACCGAGCCGATGCCTGCAATCAGACCGATACATTTCAGAGTTGCAGAGGAGCACAGGTCTGCCGAAAATATACTTACAATCTGTGCAATCAGTGCTGACACGGCAGCAATGCTCATAATCCGTTCAGTCGCAAGGACTTTTTTCGGCTTATTGCCCTTGCCTGCCTGATTGGTCTGTATGGACTTCCTGTTCAGAATCAGCAGCTTGACGATATAAAATGCATAAAAAACAATCAAAAGGATTAAGGCAATTATTCTGTAAATCATTCGATATTCCTCAGCTTTTCCGTATTGAGCAGACGTATTGAGTTGAGAATCAGAAGCATAGCCGTGCCGGAATCAGCAATCACGGCAAGCCACATATTCGGATGACCAAGCAAGCCCATAACAAGTACGACAGCCTTTATCGCAAGTGCAAACGCAATATTCTGATACGAAACCAATACGGCTCTGTCAGCGATTTTCTTGGCACGGACTACCGATTCGGGTTCGGGGTTCATAAACACCATGTCAGCCGCTTCAATAGCGAGGTCAGAGCCGGTCTGCATAGCACCGCTGACGTCTGCTCCTGCAAGAACGGGACCGTCGTTGATGCCGTCGCCTATGAACATTGTCTCACCGTATCTGCTGCGAAGCGCTTCTATTTCGTGAAGCTTATCATGCGGAGTAAGTTCGCCGAAAGCGTGTTCGATACCGAGCAGTTCGGCGGTAATACGTGCATTTTCCGATTTGTCACCTGTAAGGAGTGCGGTTGTGAGCTTCATTTTTTTCAGAGCAGCTACGGTTTTTGCGGCTGTTTTTTTCACAGAATCCGATACAACAATCATTCCTTCGGCAATACCGTCAACAGCGATGTAAACGACGCTTCCTGCAACATCCGGTACTTCACGGGGGAGCCTCACATCATTTTCGTCCATCATTCTTCTGTTTCCGCAGAGAATCTCACTTCCCGAAAGAACAGCGGAGACTCCTCTGCCTGCAAGCTCACGTGATTGCTGCGGCTCATCAAGGTTCAGGTCGAACTCACGGCAGCGTGACGTAATGCTGACTGCCACAGGATGCGACGAAATCTGCTCACAGCTTCCGCAGATTTTCAGGAGTTCATCATTGCTGAGCTTGCCGAAACTTTCGACAGCGGTTACGGTGAAGCTTCCGTCGGTGAGAGTACCCGTTTTGTCGAATGCTACGGCTTTCACTTTCCCCAGCGCTTCAACTGAGTTTCCTCCCTTGAAGAGTATACCGAGCTTTGAAGCAGCACCGATTGCCGAAAAATAAGCAAGCGGAACACTCAGAACAAGTGCACACGGACAGCTTATTACAAGAAATGTAAGTGCGGAGTGAATCCATTTTGTCCATTGACCCGTAATAAGAGAGGGGATTACTGCTGTAAGAACAGCGGCGACAATGACAATAGGCGTATATATTTTTGCGAATCGACTGATAAAGCGGTCGATATGGGGTTTATTAGCTGAGGCGTCCTCGACGGCTTTTGCAATTTTTGAAATCATGGATTCTTCGGCGGTTGAAGTGACTCTGAGCGTGAACACATCAGCAAGGTTTATACTGCCTGACATTACGCTGTCGCCCTTGCGGACGGTTACGGGGACTGGTTCGCCGTTAAGTGCCGATACATCAAGACGTGATTCACCCGATTCAACAATTCCGTCGGCAGCAATACGCTCGCCGTTTTTTATGCGGAGTATATCACCGACTTTGATTTCTTCCGATGGTTTGCGGATGAACTCGCCGTCAGAAAGGACATCGGCTTCGTCAACTTTAAGCTTTGCTGTTTCGGTAATGGCTTTACGGCTTCGTGCAACAGCAAAGTTCTCGAAAAGCTCGCCAATGCGGAAGAACAGCATCACTCCGACAGCCTCGGCGTATTCTCCGATTGCAAATGCACCGATTGTCGCAACGGTCATGAGTGTGTTCTCGTCAAAGATTTTCAGAGCCTTCACATTTCTGACAGTATTTTTCAGAACATTTCCGCCAAGAATCAGATAGGAAACAACAAAAAGTGCAAGAGTCAGCGGCAGAATTCCGAAAACAGCGTCCGCAGCGATTGCCGCAGCAAAAAAGATTGTTCCCGTAATAAGAATGGGAAGTCCGTTTTCGTGGGAATCCTCGGAGTCGTGACAGTGACCGCAGGAGACTGCTTCGGCTTCCGGGACAATTTCCACTCCCGTTTCGATAGCTGAAGCCGTGGAGTTAATGAGTGATATAAGCTTCTCGTCGATATTTCCTGAGATTCTGAGTTTTCTCATGGGGAAGTTCAGCACAGCCGAGTCCACACCATCAAGACGATTAAGAGCGTCTTCTATTTTTCCGCCGCAGTGGGCACAATCGAGATTTTTGATTATAAAAGTTTTTTCCATATGAATACCTCCAGTCATATGAACGGTTGTTCATATGTTTAATATATCACATAAAGAAGGATTTGTCAAGAGGTTGCGGAAAATTTTTTTCAATCAGATTTACGGGTATAAAAAAACAGCCTCCTTGCGGAAGCTGTTTTTCGTATGTACTGTTAATTACTCAGCGTTGGGAGCTGAAACAGGGCAAACGCCTGCACATGCACCGCACTCAACGCAAGTATCAGCGTCGATAACGTACTTGCCGTCGCCTTCAGAAATAGCGTTAACAGGGCACTCGCCTACGCAAGCACCGCAGCTGATGCAGTCATCGGAAATAATATATGCCATAGTTGGACACCTCCATTAAATTTTAAGCTAAAGAATAGCCTTTATAATTATTTTAGCATATTCGGTGAAAAAATCAAGTGCTTTTTGTTAGTCAGTCCTTACGGTTTTCTGTATTTGTGGACAGAATCCGTCCTGAGCATTATTTTCTTTTCTTTGTTTCGGAAACTTCGCTAAGTTCTGCACAGGCTGCACCTGCACAAGCCCAGAAAACAGGTGAGAATGTTATATTGCTGCATCCGATGAGGAATATAATGGCTCCGCATATAACGAGCATTCCTGTTATGAAGGTATGGGAGTCTGCATTGTCCTTGAGTTTTCTGCGGATAATGAACAGAACTGAAATAATGAGCGTCAACAGAGCGATGGCAGAGGGGATACCACGTGTTGCAGCGGTATAGAGGTACTCGTTGTAGACCTTATCGAATGTACCCTGATTGGATGGGATAATATCGGTAACAGGAGCGTCATCCGGGTGTCCGCCGGTGGTATAGAGTTGGGGATATACGAGCTGTTCGGGACCTGTACCCGTAAGCGGATATTCTTTTATAATATCAATAGTTTTGTTGTTGAGGTGTGAATAGACATCGAGGGGAGAGTCTATATCGACGTGATTTGAATTAAAGTTTCCGCTTGCGTCGATACGCTGCCATGAATCGGCAGACCAGAGGATATATCCGTCATACAGACCGAATTTTCCGTTTTTGTCGGGTTTGAAGTTTATACCGATAACGAATGCGGTAAGTGCGGAAAGCACTATTGCAAGAACGGAAAGCATTCTCACCTTGGGAGTCTTGCCTTTGACAGCAGCGGCAAAAACTGTAACAACACCGAAAACAAGACCAAAAATTCCCATAATACAGTGTGTGAAGATCAGAACAAAGCTGTAAAGACAAAGACAGATTATGTCGAAAATCCGCGTTGCCTTGTTATCCGTGAGGACAGCGTCAGCGGCAGCGGCAGTCATGGAAAGGCTGAGAAGCATTGCGAGGAATATCGGTGACTGCGCAAGTCCCGACGGAGCTACTGTGTCAATATTGATTGTTGAGAGCCATGCATAGACAGGGAAATCGAGTTCTCCTGTAAAAATCTGGATTAAAGCCCATAAAGAGTTAAGCAGTCCGACGGCAGTAATGGCGGTAAAGAAGGTTGAGACAGCTTTTTTGCGTTTTATAGAAGCTGCGGTAATGAAGAAGCAGAAATAGAATATAAGAGCCAGAATACCTTCTCCACGCTGAGGGAAGCCGTAGAAGCCGACGTTGTAGTCATAAGAGAAAATGAGTGAAACAACGCTCCAGAGCAGCATTGCTCCGAATGCAGCGACAGGCAGGATTATCCTTCGGCTGACGTATTTCTTAATTAATGCGATCATTGCCAGAATCATGCACAGAACGCCCGAAACAGCGAGACCGATTGTAGAAATCGAATATGAAGCCTTATCGCTGAGAATTGGAACTATTGTAAAAAGTGATGTTGTAAAGCATGCTGCAATCAGTCCGAGAGATGCAAGCTTTCCGTATTGATCCTCGGTCATATTGAGGATAAAATTGGATTTTTCGGTTGAATTGAAAATAGTCTTAGCCATTTTTTTACCTTTCTTTCCTTAGGAATGCAGCATATGGACATGCTGCGTCAGAGGGTGCAGGAATAAAAAGGCGGACAGCTTTCGCCGTCCGCTTGCTTTTACTTTGCGTAGTCGGTAACCCGGCTTTCACGAATAAGATTAACCTTGATTTGTCCGGGGTAGTCCATTTCAGCTTCAATCTGCTGGGAGATCTGTCTTGCGACGATAACCATTTTTTCGTCGTTGATAACTTCGGGAACGACCATGATACGAACTTCACGTCCTGCCTGGACAGCGAAGCACTTCTCAACGCCCTCGTAGGAATTACAGATTTCCTCAAGCTTCTGGAGACGCTTGATGTAGCTTTCATAGTTTTCGCTTCTTGCGGCAGGTCTTGCAGCGGAGATAGCGTCGGCAGCCTGAACGATGCAGGCGATAACCGTTTTGGGTTCAACGTCGTTGTGGTGAGCCTCTACAGCGTGGATGATAACGGGATTTTCGTTATACTTCTTGCAGACGTCAACACCGATCTGAACGTGTGAACCTTCGATTTCGGATGTAAGAGCCTTACCGATGTCGTGAAGAAGACCCGCACGTCTTGCAACGTTGGCGTCAACACCGAGTTCTGCGGCGAGAACACCGCTGAGCTTAGCGACTTCGATTGAATGGTCGAGAACATTCTGACGGTAGCTTGTACGGAATTTCAGGCGTCCGATGAGCTTGATGAGCTCGTGGTTGAGACCGTGTACATTTGTTTCGATAACGGCTCTTTCGCCTTCCTGCTTGATGCGGTACTCTACCTCACGGCGAGCCTTATCGACCATTTCCTCAATACGTGTGGGGTGGATACGTCCGTCAGCGATGAGCTTTTCGAGAGCGATTCTTGCCACCTCACGGCGAATCTGATCGAAGCATGAAAGGGTGATAGCTTCGGGAGTGTCGTCGATAATGAGGTCAACGCCTGTAAGAGTTTCGAGGGTTCTGATATTACGTCCCTCACGTCCGATGATACGACCCTTCATTTCGTCGTTAGGGAGGGGGACAACGGAAACGGCAGCTTCAGAAACCTGATCTGCTGCTACCTTAGCGATAGCGAGGGAGATGTAGCTTCTTGCCTTTTCGTGGCACTCGTCCTTGATCTGCTGCTCATAAGCAGCGACCTTGACGGCTTTTTCGTGAACGAGATCATCCTCAAGCTTTGAGATTATGTATTCCTTAGCCTGATCCTTGGTGAACTCAGAGATTCTTTCAAGAACATCGAGCTGACCTTTTTTGATAGTTTCTGCTTCTTTGAGTTTTTCGTCGGCAGACTTAATCTTCTGGTTAAGGATTTCTTCTTTTTTCTCAAGGTTGTCTGTTTTCTTATCGAGATTTTCTTCTTTCTGCTGCATACGTCTTTCCTGACGTGACAGCTCTGCTCTGCGGTCTTTAATTTCCTTATCTGCTTCTGAGCGAAGCTTGTGAATTTCGTCCTTGGCTTCGATAAGAGCGTTTTTCTTTTTGCTTTCAGCGTCTTTTTTAGCGTCAACGATGATACGTTCAGCCTGATTCTCGGCAGAACCGATCATACCTTCGGCTTCGAGCTTACGTTTTTCGACGCCTGCGATTACGCCTTTTTTGTAGAATACAAAACCGGCTGCAGCAGCTCCTGCAATCAAAGCGACAATTATCAGGACTATTGCGATGATTAGATCCACAGTGCATTACCTCCTTTTCATAGATTTTTTTGATGATGCAGAGGGTTGCCTTAACCGCAGTGCACCAGAGTATTTGTACTATAAACCTATTACTCCGGCGGTAAATGCCGCATTATTTTATTCATTTTTAAAAATATATCGTCAAGAGTGCTCCGCAGCGGGAGACTCATAAACATTGGGGACATCAAGGGTGTCCATTTTTTGTTCCGTATATCATAATTTAAAAGTGCCGGAACTGTATATGTGACGTTCCGCACCGTTTAATGATTTAAAACAAAGCTGCATATTACTGCCGTAATAATAAAATGCAAATAAATACAACATATATATTATATCTTTTTTTGGTGCAAATGTCAATAGATTTCTGGTATTTTTTTATTGGAAAATGACCGCTGATAAAATCGGATTTGAGTTTAAAAGGGATTTTCTGATTGACAAAAAAGGCGGACTGTAGTATAATAGGGGTGTAAGAAATTTTATTGGAGGAATCTGTTATGTATATTACCTGTCTCGACCTTGAGGGCGTTCTCGTACCTGAAATCTGGATTGCTTTTGCGGAAGCAAGCGGCATTCCCGAGCTTAAAAGAACCACACGTGATGAGCCTGACTATGACAAGCTCATGAACTGGCGTCTCGGAATTCTTAAAGAGCATGGTCTCGGACTCAAAGAAATACAGGAAACAATCGCAAAAATCGACCCTATGCCCGGTGCAAAGGAGTTTCTTGACGAACTTCGTTCATTGTGTCAGGTTATCATCATAAGTGACACGTTCACGCAGTTTGCCGCACCTCTCATGAAGAAGCTCGGTATGCCGACAATCTTCTGCAACAGCCTTGAGGTAGCTGAAAACGGCGAGATCACAGGCTTCAGGATGCGTTGTGAGCAGTCTAAACTTACAACAGTAAAGGCACTTCAGTCAATCGGATACGATACGATTGCAAGCGGCGACAGCTTCAACGACCTCGGTATGATTCAGGCGAGCAAGGCAGGCTTCCTGTTCAGAAGTACAGAGTCGATAAAGGCAGATTATCCGCAGTTCCCTGCATTCGAGACCTACGACGAGCTTCTTGATGCTATCAAAAAGGCTATGGTCTGATTATCGTGATTTCAGAAATATTCAACGGCACTTCCGCAGAAAACGGAGGTGCCGTTGCTTTATTTGCCGAAAATTGCGGACGATTTCGTTTGATAATAGGATAAAATGCAGTATTAATTGTAAATTTTTCGTGATTATCTTTACATTTGGCTTAAAAAGTATTAAAGTATAAGGTGGATAGTACGGCATCGGCCGTGAAAAAACAAGTGTGCGGAGGATAGATTAATGAATAAAAGGACAAAGTTCGGCAAAAGAGCGTTTTCTGCTATGGCGGCAGCTGCTGTGGCAGCAGGAATAATGGCTCCCGCAGTTATGCAGGTAGTTCCGATGACAGCGAATGCAGGTCAGCAGCTTGGTCAGATGAATTTCGACAGCGGCGTGGGACTCCCGTGGCATATCGTTGAATCTGCTCCCGGCGAAATGGACTTCGCTATTGAGGACGGCGTATACAAGGCAACAATCATAAATCCCGGCGGAGCTTCAAACGGCGGTGATGACCGATGGGACTGTCAGTTCCGTCACAGAGGACTTAAAATCGTTGCAGGTCACCAGTATCAGGTGAAGTACGAGATAACGGCTTCGAACAGCGGAAAATACTACACAAAAATCGGTAATCTTGACGGCGACGTTGAAATCTGGCACAATATGTCAACAGGCGAAGGCGATTTCAACTCCCACTGGGACCCCATTCAGATCAATGCCAACGAGACAAAAAAGGTTGAGCTTACATTTACGGCAGGTCAGTCTCTTGAGGTTGCTGAGTGGGCATTCCACCTCGGCGGCGACGGACAGTATACTCCCGGAGGCTGCTTCCCTGCGGGTACTGTAATCACATTCGATAATATGTCGCTTATCGACCTCACAGGCGATGAGAATGACTATCTCAATGCTTTCAAGTGGGAGCGTGCAGAAGTCCTCACGAATCAGGTTGGATACTTTACCGACCGTGCAAAGCGTGCTACCCTCATCTCCGACGAAAAGGACGGCATCGACTTCGACATCAAGGATAAGGACGGAAAGACGGTCTACTCTGGTACATCCGAATATTTCGGAAAAGATGCCGATTCCGACGATACCGTTCACGTTATCGACTTCTCCGATTTCAAGGAGGAGGGCGTATTTACAATTGAGGCTGAAAACGGTGCGAAGAGCCGTGAATTCCCGATAGGCGGAAACGAGGTCTATTCGGAGCTTCTCTACGATTCGCTGAACTACTTCTATCAGAACAGAAGCGGAATAGAAATTGAAAGCAAGTACATAACTTCGGGCGACGCCGACACTCTTGCACGTGAAGCAGGTCACACAAAGGACATGGCTGAGATTGAGCAGACATGGGGATACAGCGGTTCAAGCGGCTCCATTGACGTTACGGGCGGCTGGTACGACGCAGGTGACCACGGAAAATATGTCGTAAACGGCGGACTCTCTCTCTGGCTCATGCAGAACCAGTACGAAACCGCAAAGACTTTCGGTTTTGAAAAGGCTTATGCCGACGGTACCATGAATATTCCCGAAAACAATAACGGTGCTCCCGACCTTCTCGACGAAGCACGCTGGGAAATGGAATGGATGCTGAAGATGATGGTCGAGGACGGCGAGTTTGAGGGAATGGCGTACCACAAGGCTCATGACGAGAAGTGGACAGCTCTCGGAATAGCTCCCGCTGACGACGAAATGAAGCGTATCGTCAAGCCCCCGACGACTGCGGCTACCCTTAATCTTGCAGCCTGTGCAGCTCAGGCGGCACGTCTCTGGAAGGGTATCGACGACGATTTTGCCGATAAGTGTCTTGAAGCTGCGAAAAAGGCGTATGATGCTGCAAAGGCAAATCCGAAGATGTTTGCACCTCTTGACGAGTCTATCGGCGGCGGAGCTTACGGCGACGATTATGTGGAGGACGAGTTCTACTGGGCAGCGTCAGAGCTTTTCATCACAACAGGCGATGATAAGTATCATGACGATATGGAGACTTCCGATGCGTTCCTCAAATGTCCCACAACTATGGACGGCGGCGAGAGTGTTGGTGCAAACGGAAGCTTCGACTGGGGACACGTTACAGCTCTCGGAACATTCAGCATCGCACTCAACAAGGATGCTGTTGACTCCGATGACTACGAAACAGCTGTTGAGAATATCACAAAGGCATCAGACGACTTCATAAAGCTTGAGGAACAGCAGGGCTACGGACTTCCCTATGCTTCAAGCCAGATTAGCTACGAGGATAAGGACAAGGGCTATATCTGGGGTTCGAACTCGGTTGTAGCGGACAATTCAGTAGTTCTTTCCTATGCGTACCTCCTTACGAAGGAAGAAAAGTACATGGACGCTGCTCTTGGCGGTATGGACTACCTTCTCGGAAGAAACGCCATGGATTATTCGTATGTTACGGGCTACGGCACACATTCCGTCGAGAATCCTCACCACCGCTACTGGGCAGGTTCGATTGACGAAAACTTCCCCAAGGCTCCGAAGGGAGTTCTTTCAGGCGGACCGAATTCGGGAATGCAGGATCCGTGGGTACAGGGTTCAGGCTGGAAGAAGGGCGAGATTGCTCCCCAGAAGTGCTATCTTGACCACATTGAGGCATGGTCTGTAAACGAGTGTACAATCAACTGGAACGCTTCTCTTGCATGGCTGACAGGCTTTGTAGCTCAGGAAAACGGCGGAATCAAGGCTGACGACAAGGTGAATGCTTCCGACGAGAAGCAGGAGCCGTCTACCGAGGCAACTACCGAAGCCGAGACTACCGAGCCGACTACTGCGGAACCCGATACACAGGAGACTACGGCTGCCACAACAGAAGAATCAGAAAATGAAGAAAAGGAAGATAAGGGAAATATTGCAGTTGTAGCACTTATTGCAGCTGCGGTTGTAATCGGACTTATTTCTATAGAATACTTCGTCTACAAGCTCATCAAGCTCAGGAAGAAATAACAAAAAAAGCCAAGCGTATGCTTGGCTTTTTATTATTTCTTTTTCCATTTACTCAGGAGGAAAGCGGTAAGGCTGGTCAGGAAGAGAGTCAGTGTTATCGGGAACCAAGTGTACGGTATGGGGAGGTCCACAGTGTTGATACCATAGAATGCAAAAATGATGTTTGGTATCTGGAGAATTACGGTGATTATAGTCAGACGCCACATTACAAGGTTCAGATTATTGCTGATTACCGAGGAAAAGCCGTCCATCATACTTGAGAGGATTCCCGTATAGATGCTTGACATCTCGATTGCCTGCTTCATTTCGATGAGGACGTCTTCAAGGAGATCCTGATCCTCATCGTAGAGCTTGATTACACGTCCCCTGAAGATTTTTTCGATGGTAGCTTCGTTGGCTTTAAGGGATGTTGAGAAATATACGAGAGATTTTTCGAGTGCGAGGAGCTGCATAAGAAGCTCGTTCTTCATTGCATCGTGGAGCTGCTGTTCGGCAGCGGATGAAATTTTGTCGATTTGTTTAAGGTGACTCAGGAACTGTGTAGCGATTCTGAGAAGAAGCTGAAGAACGAATCTTGTTTTGAATGCGGGACGGAGATTTCTTATCATTCCCGATGTTGCATCGGTGAGGAGGTGGGTTTCTTTAAGAGTGATTGTAAAAACGTAATCTTCGGTCAGTATGATACCCATAGGGTGGGTATAGAAGCTCTGGGTGTTGTCCTCATCGACGATGGAAACAGGCGTATCTATGATGATAAGGGTCTGGTCATCTTCTCGTTCGATACGTGACGATTCTTCTTCGTCGAGGGAGGACTTTACGAAGCCGCTGTCGAGACCGTAAACCTCAATAAGCTCCTTTATCTCATGTGAGGAAGGAGCGACAACCGAAATCCAGCATCCCGGTGACGGTTCGCTGCATGACTGCAGCATACCGTTTTCTGCTGTAAAAAAGTTAATCATATTGAATTTGTCCGCAAAGCGTGGCATTGCGGATTCTCCTTTCGCCGAAATTTCCGACGAAAGCAGGAGAGCTTAGAGCATCCGTCGGATTATGTGGTATTCATATTCCCGTAAGGGTCGGAACTCATAAAGCACCTCCAAGAATTATTCCGTTATATCAGCCTGACACAAATCAGGGGATTGTGTTACATCGGCGTGTCAATAACGGGCATATCATTACATATTAATATTATAACAGATTTTTTTTTTTGTGGCAAGTCCTTTGAAAAAAATTTTTTTATCATAAATCATGAAAAATTTCGAAATAGTATGGTAATTTGATAAGTAATATGGTATAATAAAAAATGTATGCAATATCACACAGAACAGGAGCGTTGACACCTATGAACTGCAGCAGGAAAGAAATTGCCGCAAATGTCGGCTTTTCCACTATCATAGACCCAAAATTCAAAACAGCGTCGCTCACCCTGAGATTCATCACGAAGCTTGATTCACGGACAGCGGCACCGAATTCCCTTGGTGTCGGAACTCTTTCGGCATCCAACAGTCGTCTGACCACGCTTGCCCGGCTTAACGAGCGTCTTTCGTCGCTTTACGGAGCAGCTCTCAGCACATTTACACGCAAAAGAGGAGATGTCCAGATTCTCGGACTGACCGCCTCATGGATTACAAGACGATATGCTTTCGACGGAGAGAATGTTGACAGCGAAATGCTTGCAATTATCCGTGACTGTCTTTTTGCTCCCAACGTAAAGGACGGCGAATTCGACGCAGAATCATTTGCAATCACAAAAAAAGACCTTCTTGACCGCATTGACTCGGAGCTTAATAATAAGCGCGGATATGCTCTGTCACGAGCTGCCGAGATTGCTTTCAGAGGTGAACCTGCGGAATTTTCGTGCTACGGCACAAAGGAGGCGGCAGCTGCCGTTACATCCGCAGAAGCCTATGAGGCGTATAAGGAGCTTATAAGAACTTCCCGCATTGAAATATTCTATATTGCTCCCGAGGAAAATCCGGAGGCTGAAGAAATGCTCCGCAGCTGTATTTCAGAGCTTGACAGACAGCCTCAGGACTGCGTTTTCCGCAGCAAAAGTCCTGTCAGGGAAAAGGTTGAGGAAGTTTCCGATAAATTTGACGTTCTTCAGTGCAAAATGGTAATGAACTTCAAATCCGATTCCGACGATATGGCTGCAATGAAGCTGCTCAGTACGATTTTCGGCGAAACACCTGTATCGAAGCTATTTATGAACGTGCGTGAAAAGCTGAGCCTGTGCTATTACTGTGCCTGCCGCACGGTAGCTTCAAAGGGTGCGCTCATGGTTGACATCGGCGTTGAGCATGCCAACATTGATAAGGCAAGAGACGAGATTCTTCGTCAGCTTGACGAGATAAGAAACGGAAATATCACCGATGAGGAGCTTCAGAGTGCCATGATGAGTCTTGATAATGCACTCACTCAGATAGGCGATACGCCGTCATCGTATTCGGGATGGTACTTCGAGAGACTCTGCGACGGAAAGATGGTCACTCCCATGGAGCAGCTTGAACTCTATAAAAACGTCACTAAGGAGCGTATTATTGAGGCTGCCGGAACCCTCACCCTCGACAGCGTTTACCTTATGCTCAGCAAGGAGGCGGATAAGTAATGGAAAAGAATATTCTTACAAGTCCCGTCACGGGCGACAGCTGTATTCACGTAAAGCATAAAAGCGGACTTGACATATATATCTGTGAAATGCCGGGATTCAGCAGTGTTGAGGCTCTTTTCGGCACGAAGTACGGCTCTGTGAATACAATGTTCAGAATGCGTGACGATAAGGACTATACGACAGTCCCCGAAGGAATTGCACATTTCCTCGAGCATAAGCTGTTTGAGAACGAGGACTGCGATGTGTTCGAACTTTACGCAAAGACAGGAGCCTGCGGAAATGCATTCACTTCGTTTGACAAGACCTGCTATCTGTTCAGCTGTTCGAAGAATTATCAGGAATCGCTGAAAATCCTGCTTGACTTCGTTCAGAAGCCGTACTTCACCAAGGAGAGCGTTGACAAGGAGCAGGGTATCATCGGTCAGGAAATCAAGATGACCAACGATAATCCCGAATGGCGTGTTTTCTTCAATATGCTCAGATGCATGTACCACAATCATCCCGTAAAAATTGATATTGCGGGAACTGTTGAGAGCATTGCGGAAATTGATGCAGACCTTCTTTACAAGTGTTACTACACCTTCTACAATCTCAATAACATGGTGCTTTCTGTTGCCGGAAACATCACTGCGGACGAGGTTCTTGCAATCTGTGATGAATGTCTGAAGCCGTGCGAGGACAAGGGACTTGAATCTGTATTTCCTGACGAACCCGAAACCATAGTTCAGTCGGAAATCTATGAAAAGCAGGAGGTCGGAACTCCTATTTTCCACATCGGTTATAAGTGCAGACCTGCTTCCGGTGAGGAAAGGCTGAGAAAGTCTATGGCAGCATCAGTGGCTTCGTCGCTTCTTACGGACGCATCTTCTGAAATGTTCAGGAGACTCCTGATAGAGGGCACAATCAATTCAAGCTTCGGCTCCGAGGTCTTTGTGGGAGACGGTTTCTTCTCCGTTATTTTCAGCGGCGAATCCGCAGACCCTGAAAAGGTACGTGATTCACTGTGCGAAGAGGTTGACAGAATAGTCAGAGAGGGAATCAGTGAGAAGGATTTCCAGCGTATAAGAAAATCCGCATACGGACTCATGGTGCGTGACCTGAATAATGTTGAATCTGTTGCAAATCTCATGATTAATTCTCATATGGAGGGAGTATCTCCATATGATGCAGTCAATGTGCTTTCGGAGATGAAGTGCAGCGATGTTTATGAATTCATCCGCAGCGAACTGTGCCGTGACAGGCTGGTGCTGTCGGTTATAGAAGGGACGGATAAATAATGGTTGACAAAATAACTGATCTTAACGAAATACAGTTTCCCAAGCTGGGATGGACATTCCGCATTGACCCCACTGCCTTTAAAATAGGCAGTCTGGAGGTTCAGTGGTACGGTCTTATAATCACATTGGGACTCATACTTGCATTTATATACTGCTTCCCGAAGATGAAACGCTTCGGACTTGACTCTGATCGTACTATCGACGCTGTTCTCGGCGGAATCATCGGCGGACTTGTCGGAGCAAGACTCTATTACGTGATTTTCAACTGGGACCAGTACAAGGACGACCTTAAATCAATATTCAATACCCGTGAGGGCGGACTTGCCATATACGGCGGTATTATCGGAGCACTTGCGGTCGGACTGCTCATATGCAAGATACGCAAAGTCAAAATGCTTCCGATGCTTGATATAACATGTATCGGCTTCCTTATCGGACAAGGCGTCGGACGCTGGGGCAACTTCGTAAATCAGGAGGCATTCGGCGGAAAGACCGACAGTTTCCTCGGTATGACAGGCGGACGTATTCAGGAGTACATCTTTGAAAATTCCGCATCACTCGGAGGTTCGCTAACAGCTGAAGGCTCAGGCATCATGAATCTTGAGCTTTATCCGGTACATCCGTGTTTCCTGTATGAATCGGTATGGTGTCTGCTGGGATTCGTGCTGCTGGCATTCTGGTCGAAGCGCAGAAAGTACGACGGACAGCTTCTTCTCATGTACATGGCGTGGTACGGTGCCGAGCGTTTCTTCGTTGAGGGACTTCGTTCAGACAGCCTTTACATAGGAAGCATCCGTGTATCACAGGTACTTTCGGCATTAATCTTTGTAGTATCTGTAATTCTCCAGATTGTGATGTTCTCGAGAATACGCCGTGACCCCGAAAGATATGTGCTTTATGTAAATACCAAGGAGTCGCATCAGCTTATCGAGGAAGGCCGTCGCCGCCGCATGGGAATGTCTGCCGAGGACGCAAAGACTTCTATCGACGATGATGATGACGACGATTTCGTTCCCGATTTTGACGACGAAGAAGATGAAGAATCAGAGGCAAGTTCAATTCTCGGTGACGACGACAATGACGACGATAATTCCGAAGAATCTGAAACTGCTGACGATTCGGACGATGAAAAAAAGCCGCAGGAATAATTTCTGTACGGCAGACATATGAAAATTTTAAGGAGGATATAATAATGTCACAGATAATCGACGGAAAAGCTGTATCAGCAGCAGTAAAACAGGAGGTTGCCGAAGAAACTGCAAGACTCAGGGAAGAGAAGGGACTCAAGGTAGGTCTTGCGGTAGTAATCGTGGGAAACAATCCCGCATCAAGAGTTTATGTCAACAACAAGAAGAAGGCTTGCGAGGCAGTCGGATTCCAGTCGTTTGAGTACGCTCTTGACGAGACAACAACTCAGGAACAGCTCCTTGACCTTATCAAGGTTCTCAACAACGACCCCAAGGTGAACGGAATTCTTGTACAGCTTCCTCTGCCCAAGCACATTGACGAAAAGACGGTCATCAATGCAATTTCCGCAGAAAAGGACGTTGATGCCTTCCACCCTGTAAATGTCGGAAAGATTATGATAGGCGAGTATGCATTCCTGCCTTGTACACCTGCAGGCGTTATGCGTCTTATTGAGAGCACCGGAACTGAAATTTCAGGCAAGCAGTGCGTTGTAATCGGCAGAAGCAATATTGTAGGCAAGCCTATGGCAATGCTTCTTCTCCACGAAAGCGGAACTGTTACAATCTGTCATTCAAGAACAAAGAATCTCAAGGAAATCTGTCTTGGTGCGGACATTCTTGTAGTTGCAGTCGGCAAGGCTAACTTCGTTACAGGCGATATGGTAAAGGAAGGTGCTGTTGTTATTGACGTCGGCATGAATCGTCTTGACAACGGAAAACTCTGCGGCGACGTAGAGTTTGAGTCTGCTGAAAAGAAGGCATCGTACATCACTCCTGTTCCGGGCGGAGTTGGTCCCATGACAATTGCGATGCTCATGAAGAATACTCTTACTGCCGCAAAGCAGCAGGCAGGCTTATAATAACCTCTCATAAACAATGTATAAGGCAATACCACACAAGGCACAAAAACGGCTTTGTGCGGTGTTGCCTTTAATATAAAACCAAGAAAGGAAAACAATATGAAAAATATTATCGGCAGACTGATTATTATAATCCCTGCACTTGCAATTCAGGGGTTATGGTACGTATTTATGATAGGCTTTTTCAGGGAGTTTTCCACCTTGATAGCATCTGTTCTGACGGTTCTTGCAGCAGTGCTGGTGCTTTATCTTGTATCGAAGGTCGATGAGAGCTCCTATAAAATACTGTGGATAATCATAATTCTTGTGATGCCGTTCTTCGGAGCACTTCTTTATCTTTTCTGGGGAAACAAGAAATCCAGCAAACCCATGAAAAAACGGTTTCACAGGGTTTTCAGGGATATGAACATAGATGTCCCGACAGACAATCCCGTTCTTGAAAAGCTTAAAGACGTGGACAGACGTGCGTCACAGACCATGAAGTATATAACGTCGATAACGGGACATCCGCTATGTCTGAACGAATCGGCGGAATATTATTCTGTCGGTGAAGAAATGTTTGACGCAATGCGTGAGGAACTTAAAAAGGCGGAAAAATTCATATTTCTTGAATATTTCATCGTTCAGGACGGCAAATTCTGGAAAGGGATTGCTGAAATACTGGAGGAGAAGGCTGCTGCAGGTGTTGATGTGCGTTTTATGTATGATGATCTGGGCTGTATCTCAACCTTTACACGTAAGGATGTGCTTAGACTTATAACGAAAAAAATAAAGGTTGCGGTTTTCAATCCGCTTGTATTTGTCACAGCGAGACTCAATAACCGTGACCACCGAAAAATTATGGTAATCGACGGCAAAACGGCTTTCAGCGGTGGAATCAACATTGCCGATGAGTACATCAATGAACGTGAACGCTTCGGGCACTGGAAGGACGTAGGATTCAGAGTTACAGGCGATACTGTCAGAAATTACACGTATATGTTCATGGAGTTCTGGAACGCATTTTCAATCAGCAAGATTCCGTCCGACTATCTTGACACACAACCTTTGAAATCAGGCGAATCAGACGGATATGTGCTTTCTTATTACGATTCTCCGTTTTATGATGACCCTGTAAGCAATAATCTGTTTATAGAACTGCTTTCACAGTCGATGGAATATATCTGGTTCTGCACGCCTTATCTTGTGCTTGGAGATAATCTTCTTCACGCCTTTATACGTGCGGCAAAGCGTGGAGTTGACGTAAGGATAATGATGCCCGGAATACCCGACAAGAAGATGGTTTATCGTATGTCGAGGAGCTATTACGGTCCGCTGCTTAGTGCGGGAGTAAAGATTTACGAATACACTCCGGGATTTCTTCATTCCAAGTCATGCGTGTGTGACGACAAGTTTGCGCTGCTGGGGACGGTGAATCTTGATTACCGCAGTCTTTTCCTGCATTTTGAGTGCAGCTCACTGTTTTACAGGGCTTCAATTATAGCGGATGTTAAACGTGATTTTGAGGAGACTCAGACAAAATGTACCGAGCGTACCCTTGAAAACGAGAAAAAAACTATCATCAAGCGTGTGACAGACAGCATACTCAGACTGTTTGCACCACTGTGTTAACAAAAATTTAACAATTGTTTCGCATCTTTATCACATTGAAATGTTACAATCTGTATTGCGGTTATACGCAAATATGATTAAGGGAGAAAAATATGAAAAAAAGAATTCTATGCATCATTATGACGGCACTCCTTACAGCTTCGGTATCGGCGTGCAGTGAGCCTGAGGATATGAGCTATCCCGAGGATACAACGGCAACGGAAGCCGAGGGTGCTTCCGAAACTGAAACAACTGAGGAAAAGACCACTGAGGAAGAAACTACAGAGAAAAAAACAACCGAGGAAAAAACTTCTGAAAAGAAAGACGGTAAAGGTGCTGATTTCAGCGAATATATAACACATGAGGCTGTGAAGCCTGCCCTCTGGAAGGCTACGGATACGAAAACAGGCAATGAGCTGTATCTGATGGGAACGATTCATATTATGGGCGACGATACGCTTCCTCTTCCCGATTACGTAATGGATGTGTATGAAAACTGCGACGGGGTAGCTGTTGAATACAACGTGAACGAGCTTCAGAATGATATGGACCAGATTATGGATTATTATTCAAAAATGGTTTATCAGGACGGCTCTGATATAAAAGACCACATCTCAAAGGAATCCTATGAGGCAGCCAAGAAATATCTTGAAGAGAAGAATTCATATATGTCCATGATGGACTATTATTGTCCGGGATTCTGGATTTCGAATATTCAGTCGATGGCTTTTGCAGAGATAGAGAATCTCAGTCTCAGCGGCATAGACTCCTACTTCATTACCGAAGCCGATAAGGACGGCAAAGAGGTTGTGAATATCGAGACTCTTGATATTCAGGCATCTGTATCTCTCGGTTATTCCGATAAGCTTGCCGAATTCATGCTGGAAGACACTCTTGAAGCGTGTAAGGAAACCGAGCTTGTTGCAGAATCTGTTGCTGAACTGTATAACTTGTGGGCAAAGGGCGACGTTGACGGTATGCTGAAGCTTGAGGAAGAAGACGAAATCCCCGATGAACTTAAAAAGGATTACGCCGATTATGAGAATATTTCGATATATGAACGTAATAAGGGAATGGCAGAAAAAGCTTCGGAATATATAAAGGACGGCAAAAACTACTTCTTTATGGTCGGAGCACTCCATTTCTCAGGCGATAAGGGCGTTGACGACCTCCTTGAAGACATGGGCTATAAAGTTGAGCGAGTGAAATAGCGGTATAAATTATGGAAAGAAAAGATATAAAGCGTTATCTCATCATAGCTGCTATTGCCGCAGGAACCCTGCTTCTTGTACAGAATTTCTCGCTTGCGATAAAGCTTGTGGGACTTGTAATAGCGGCACTTAATCCGCTTATTATAGGTACGGTCATTGCATACATTTTCAATATAATAATGGGTTCTCTTGAAAAGCGGTACTTTCCGAAGCACAAGGATGATTTCATAGGAAGAACAAGACGTCCCATGTGTCTTGTGCTGTCGTTTCTGATTGCACTTGCAGCGATTGCACTGATACTCAAAATAATCATTCCTCAGATGGTTGAGGCTGTCAAGATAGTCGGAATGTCAATACCGGAGGTCTTTGAGGATGCCAGAAGCTTCGTGCTGAAAAAACTTGACGAGTATCCGAAAATACAGGATGAAATTGAAAAATTTGATATATCAAGCATCGACTTTTCAAAGATTACGACTTACGTGACAAGCGGTGCACTCGGAGTTTTCAATTCCGCTGTTGCGATTATCGGAACGGTTACTTCAACACTTACAAATACAGTTATCGGAATTATCTTTGCGATTTATCTCCTTGCAAGAAAGGATAAGCTCCGTCAGGACATGAGCCGTTTCCAGAAAGTTTATTTCAGCGAAAAGACCAACAGACGCATGAACCATATCCTTGATACGGCTCATAATTGCTTCAGACAGTTCTTTATCGGACAGTTCATCGAAGCTATTCTCCTCGGAACACTTACCTTTATCGGTTCAAGCATACTTCAGCTTCCTTATTCAGCAATGACGGGAGTAATTGTAGGTGTATCGGCACTTATTCCGATTGTCGGAGCACTTGTCGGTACAGCAATCAGTGCACTTGTCATTGTGACCGTAAACCCGATGCAGGCAGTCATTTTCGTAATATTTATCGTGATACTCCAGCAGATAGACAACAATATATTCTATCCGAAGATAGTAGGTTCGTCAGTAGGACTTCCGGGAATATGGGTTCTGGCAGCAGTAACGGTCGGAGGAAGTCTCTGCGGAGTAATCGGAATGTTAATTGGAGTACCGCTCTGGGCAACAGTATATAAGCTTTATTACGAAGAGCTTGAGAAAAAGGAAAAAAAGATGGGTATCTATATTCCCGAAACAGACGAGAAACCTGTGAAGGTCAAAAAGAATACGGATAAAAAAACTGTAAAAACAAAGAAATAATCAATTCTGAGAGGGACATTTTGTCCCTCTTTTTGTTTTGATGACTAAAATTATGCTTTTTGGATTATCGTATAGGACGAAAGAAATTGTGCAGGGTGACGATTTGCTTTTTTTGCGGCATTCATGACCGAAATGGGATTGACAACGGCGGTGCGATGTGTTACTATAATAATAGAATTACTCTGTAAGGTAAAAGGGGGAGTTTTTGTATGGTAGATACATGGATGAACGAATGGGACGGTTTTACACAGGGACGCTGGAACAGGAATTCCGTAAACGTCAGAGACTTCATCAAGAAGAATTATACGCTTTATGACGGTGATTCCTCTTTTCTTGCTCCGCCCACAGAGGCTACGAAAAAACTCTGGGAGCAGATAATGGAGCTTTCACGTCTTGAACGTGAGGCAGGCGGTGTTCTTGATATGGATACAAGTATTGTCTCCACTATCACTTCCCACGGTGCAGGCTACCTGAACAAGGAGCTTGAACAGATTGTCGGACTCCAGACAGACAAGCCCTTCAAGCGTTCACTCCAGCCTTTCGGCGGCATAAGAATGGCTCAGAAGGCGTGCGAGAATTACGGTTATCAGGTTGACCCAAAAATAACGGAAATCTTTACCAAATACAGAAAAACGCATAATCAGGGCGTTTTTGACGCATATACTCCCGAAATGCGTCTTGCCAGAAAATCTGCAATTATTACAGGTCTCCCCGATGCATACGGCAGAGGAAGAATCATCGGCGACTACCGACGTGTGGCTCTTTATGGCGTTGACCTCCTTATCGAGGACAAGAAGCATCAGATTGAGACTTCGCTTATAAGAATGACTTCCAAGAATATCCGTCTGCGTGAGGAACTTGCAGAACAGGTCCGTGCTCTTGAGGAGCTGAAGGAGCTTGGAAAAATCTATGGCTTTGATATTTCAAGACCCGCCGCAACAGCCAAGGAGGCTGTTCAGTGGCTGTATTTCGGGTATCTTGCCGCTGTCAAGGAGCAGAACGGTGCTGCAATGAGTCTCGGACGCACATCAACCTTCCTTGATATATACATCCAGCGTGACCTCGACAGAGGTATTATTACAGAGGAGCAGGCTCAGGAGCTTATCGACCATTTCATCATGAAGCTCCGTATAGTGAAGTTTGCCCGTACTCCCGATTATAACGAGCTTTTCTCGGGCGACCCCACATGGATTACGGAATCAATCGGCGGTGTTGATGTAGACGGTCATCCGCTTGTAACAAAGAACAGCTTCCGTTATCTGCATACCCTCGACAACCTCGGAACTGCTCCCGAACCGAATATGACAGTTCTCTGGTCAAAGAAGCTTCCACGCAAATTCAAGGAATACTGTGCTGAAATGTCAATCAAGACATCGTCGATACAGTATGAGAACGACGACATGATGCGTGTTATTCACGGCGACGATTATGCAATTGCCTGCTGTGTATCATCAATGTGCGTAGGCAAGGAAATGCAGTTCTTCGGTGCAAGAGCAAATCTTGCAAAGTGTCTGCTTTATGCTATAAACGGCGGCGTTGACGAGCGTCTCAAGGTTCAGGTCGGACCCAAATACAGACCTGTTACAGGAGATTATCTCGACTATGATGACGTCTGGGACAAGTACGAAGCTATGATGGAGTGGCTCGCCGGACTTTATGTGAATACACTCAATATCATTCACTATATGCACGATAAATACTGCTATGAGCGTATCCAGATGGCTCTTCACGACAGGGATGTGAAGCGTTACTTCGCTACGGGAATCGCAGGACTTTCCGTTGTTGCAGACTCGCTTTCCGCTATCAAGTACGCAAAAGTAAAATGTATCCGTGACGAAAACGGAATCGTCACCGACTATGAAATCGAGGGCGATTTCCCGAAGTACGGCAACAACGACGACCGTGTGGATAAGATTGCGGTTACGGTTGTGCGCCGCTTCATGGAAATGATAAAGAAGCATCATACATATCGTGACGGCGTTCCCACAATGTCTATTCTGACTATAACATCAAATGTCGTTTACGGCAAAAAGACAGGAAATACTCCCGACGGACGCAAACAGGGAATTCCTCTTGCTCCCGGTGCAAATCCAATGCATGGACGTGATACTCACGGTGCGGCAGCTTCTCTTGCGTCGGTTGCGAAGCTTCCTTTCCGTCACGCTCAGGACGGAATTTCCAATACATTTTCAATTATTCCCGATGCTCTCGGCAAGGATATGGATATTTTTGTCGGTGATATTGACCTTGACAAGCTGAGGAATGAGCAGTAATGGAGAAAAATATATTCAGAGAATCAGGAAAGACTCCCGCAGAACTTGCCGACCTTATTGACAGTCTTATGGACGGCGGTTCGGGTCACGTAAACATTTCAGCGTCTGATACCGATGGTACCCTTACTGTCAATACAGTGAAAAGCACAGACGTATGCGGTGTAAAAGGTGCTTGTCAGCAGCCCACGGAGTTCTTTGACGATGATGAGGAATGACGGCATTCGTGGTGAATCAACCAACAGGAGGAATAATCATGGCAAATAAAAATCAGATTGACAACCTTATCGAGCTTCTTGACGGCTACGTTGAAAAAGGCGGACATCACCTCAATGTGAACGTATTTACCCGTGAGACGCTCCTCGATGCACAGGCTCATCCTGAGAAATATCCGCAGCTTACTGTGCGTGTTTCGGGATACGCTGTGAACTTCGTGAAGCTTACAAAGGAACAGCAGGATGATATAATTTCCCGTACATTTCACAAATCCATATAATAAGCCGATATTGTATGGGAAATGTCCATACAGGAGCATACACGTTACTTATTGAGGAAAACCCTTTTGAAAAAGGGTTCTTCCTCAAACTCCTTTCCTAAAACTTTCAGTATGAAATTTCAGCCCCATAGGGTGCATATTCCAGATGAACTCGATGTTCAAAAATTTCTGGATGCACCCTATGGGGCTGAAATTTGTATTAAAAGTCTTTGGAAGGGGGGTCGGGTGAAACCTTTCCTCAGAAAGGTTTCACCCGATAAATACATATAATGCTTCTGTACCGATATTATCCATACAACGTCGGTTATGTTTATTCAAGATAGGGGCGGAGGTATTTTCCTGTATATGAATTTTCACAGGCAGCGACCTCCTCGGGAGTACCTTGTGCGACGATAGTTCCGCCGCCGTCACCGCCTTCAGGTCCGAGGTCGATGATATGGTCGGCAACCTTGATGACGTTGAGATTGTGCTCGATAACGAGGACGGTGTTTCCTTGGTCGGTGAGCTTCTGGAGGACGTCAATGAGCTTATGGACGTCAGCTGTATGGAGTCCCGTAGTAGGCTCATCGAGGATATAGATTGTCTTACCGGTTGCACGCTTTGAGAGTTCTGTCGAGAGCTTCACACGCTGAGCCTCACCGCCTGAAAGGGTGGTTGCAGGCTGACCGATTCTGATATATCCCAGACCGACCTCCTGAAGTGTTCTGAGCTTACGGGCGATTTTGGGGATATGCTCGAAGAATTCGAGACCTTCGTCAACGGTCATTTCAAGCACGTCGTAAATTGATTTGCCCTTATAGTGGACCTCCAGCGTTTCACGGTTATAGCGTCTGCCCTTGCAGACCTCACATGGGACGTAAATATCGGGGAGGAAGTGCATTTCGATTTTGATAATACCGTCGCCCTCGCACTTTTCACAGCGTCCGCCTCTGACGTTGAACGAAAAACGTCCGCTTGTATAGCCTCTTGCTTTAGCGTCGGCAGTCTGTGAAAAAAGCTCACGGATATCGGTGAAAACGCCTGTATAGGTTGCGGGATTTGAGCGAGGAGTACGTCCGATAGGGGACTGGTCGATGCAGATGACCTTATCGAGGTTTTCAAGACCATCCATAGCGTCAAATCGTCCGCTTTTGATTTTTGCACGGTTGAGCTTGGCGGCAAGATGTTTGTAGAGAATTTCGTTGACAAGCGACGACTTTCCTGAACCCGAAACTCCCGTAACGCAGACAAGTTTTCCAAGCGGAATATCCACGTCGATATTCTTGAGATTATGCTCCCTTGCACCGGTAATATGCAGGAATTTTCCGTTTCCTGTGCGGTGTTCCGATGGGAGCGCAATTTTTTTCCTGCCTGAGAGGTACTGACCTGTAATGGAATTTTTGCACTTGAGGAGTTTGTCCACTGTTCCCGAAAAGACTATTTCTCCGCCGTTTACACCTGCACCGGGACCGATGTCCACGATATAATCGGCGGCAAGCATAGTGTCGTCGTCGTGCTCTACGACAATGAGAGTGTTTCCGATATCACGGAGACGTTTCAGGGTAGCGATAAGCTTGTCGTTGTCACGCTGATGCAGACCGATGCTTGGTTCATCGAGGATGTAGAGTACGCCCATAAGGGATGAACCTATTTGAGTTGCAAGGCGGATTCGCTGACTTTCTCCGCCTGAAAGAGTGCCTGCCGAGCGTGAAAGCGTCAGGTATTCGAGTCCGACGCTTTTCAGGAATCCGAGACGCTCCATAATTTCCTTGATAATGCGTTCACCGACGAAGCTGTCGTGTTCGGAGAGTCTGAGACTGCCGAAGAAAGTGAGGGCGTCACGGACAGAAAGGTCTGTCAGCTGGCTTATATTCTTATCGCCGACTGTAACGGCAAGATACTCGTCACGGAGTCTTTTGCCCTTGCATACGGGACATTCGACCTCACTCATATAGGATTCGAGTTCATTTCTGGCGTATTCGCTGTTTGTGTCGTGATAGCGGCGTTCTATATTATTGATAACGCCTTCAAACGGTGAGAAGTAGACTCCGCCGCCGAGAGTTTTCGGACGTTTCAGTTCAAGAGGTTCAGTGCCTGTTCCGTAGAGGAAGAGGTCGATAGCGCCCTTCGGCAGTTCTTTGACCGGAACATCAAGCGGAATACCGTGTTTTGCGGATATTGCGGAATAGTACATCATTGCTATGGAGCTTTCGTCGAGACTGTTCCAGCCCATGGCACTGATTGCGCCGTCGAGGATACTGAGGTCCTTGTTTGGGACGACGAGGTCGGGGTCGATACGGCGGAAAACACCGAGACCCGTACATTTGGGACACGCTCCCATGGGGTTGTTGAACGAGAACATCACGGGTTCAAGCTCGCCGATACTGATATTATGTTCGGGACAGGCGTAATTCTGCGAAAAGAGCATTTCCTCACCGCCGATAACGTCCACCACCGCAAGTCCCTCGGTGAGACTGAAAACAGTTTCAAGGCTGTCGGTGAGACGTGATTCGATGCCGTCCTTGATGATAATACGGTCAACGACGATTTCGATATTATGTTTTTTATTTTTGTCGAGCTTGATTTCCTCGGAAAGCTCGTACATGATTCCGTCGGCTCTTACACGGACGAAACCGCCTTTTCTTGCACTTTCAAGTTCTTTTTTGTATTCACCCTTGCGTCCTCTTGCAATAGGAGCGAGAAGCTGTATACGTGTACCCTCCGGAAGCTCCATAATGGTATCGACCATCTGGTCGATGCTCTGCTGAGAAATTTCCCTGCCGCATATGGGACAGTGAGGAACACCTATTCTTGCGTAGAGAAGTCGGAGGTAGTCATATATCTCGGTGACAGTTCCGACGGTTGAACGTGGATTTTTTGAAGTTGTTTTCTGGTCGATTGAAATTGCGGGGGAGAGACCCTCAATGCTGTCAACGTCGGGTTTTTCCATCTGTCCGAGGAACATTCTTGCATAGGACGACAGACTCTCAACGTAGCGGCGCTGACCGTCGGCATAGATCGTATCGAAAGCGAGGGAGGATTTTCCCGAACCCGAAAGTCCCGTCATGACAATAAGCTTGTCACGGGGGATTTCGAGGTCGATATTCTTGAGGTTATTGGCTCTTGCACCTTTTATGATAATTTTATCGGTCATAGTATACCCTTTCGTTTTATGGCTGTGACTGCAGTTCCTTGATTTTATCACGGAGATACGCAGCGTGTTCGAATTCAAGAAGCTTTGCGGCGTTTTTCATTTCAACGGTAAGCTTGTCTATAAGCTGCTGACGCTGTGAAGCGGACATCTTCTTCTTTTTCGTCTTTTCCTCAACCTTGTTTTTAGAGGTTATTTCGAGAACGTCCCTTACATCCTTGATAATGGTTTTCGGGACGATACCGTGTTCCTCGTTGAAGGCAGTCTGGAGAGAACGGCGGCGTTCGGTCTCGGTGATTGCACGTTCCATCGAGCCTGTAACGGAATCGGCATACATGATTACCTGACCCTTTGCATTTCGTGCAGCACGTCCGATAGTCTGTATGAGAGAGGTTTCGCTTCTGAGGAAGCCCTCCTTGTCAGCGTCGAGGATAGCGATGAGACTTACTTCGGGAATATCGAGTCCCTCACGGAGGAGGTTGATTCCAACAAGAACGTCGAAAACGCCGTTGCGGAGGTCCTTGATAATTTCCATACGTTCAATTGTGTCGATGTCGTGGTGGAGGTACCGCACTTTAACGCCGAGTTTTTCGTAGTAGTCGGTAAGGTCCTCAGCCATTTTCTTTGTGAGAGTAGTCACAAGAACACGTTCATTGCGTTCAGTTCTGAGGTTGATTTCGGAAAGCAGGTCGTCGATCTGTCCCTCGGTAGGCTTGACGATTATTTCTGGGTCAACAAGACCTGTGGGACGGATTACCTGTTCCACTATTGTATCTGTTTTCTCACGTTCAATTTGCCCCGGAGTTGCACTGACGTAAATAGCCTGATTTATATGCGAATTGAATTCATCGAAGTTCAGCGGACGGTTGTCCATTGCACTTGGCAGACGGAATCCGTAGTCCACGAGCGTTGTTTTTCTTGCACGGTCGCCTGCGTGCATGGCTCTTACCTGAGGCAGCGTAACGTGACTTTCATCGACAATGAGGAGAAAATCCTCAGGGAAGTGGTCGAGGAGGGTTTCGGGAGTACTTCCCGGAGGTCTGCCGGCAAGAACACGTGAATAGTTTTCAACGCCGCTGCAGTAGCCGACTTCACGCAGCATCTCCATATCGTAGTGGGTACGCTGCTCAATACGCTGAGCCTCAATAAGCTTGTTGTTCTGTTGAAAATACTCAATTCGCTCAGCAAGTTCACGGTCGATTTCACGCAGCGCACTTTCCATTTTGTCGTCGCCGACGATATAGTGTGAAGCAGGGAAGATTGCCGCATGGGAAACGACAGCCTTTACCTCACCTGTTACGACGTTTATCTCGGAGATGCGGTCGATTTCGTCGCCGAAATACTCAACTCTCACAGCCGTATCGCTTGACATGGCAGGGAAGATTTCCACAACATCGCCACGTACTCTGAAGCGGTTACGTTCAAAGGCGATGTCATTGCGTTCATAGCGGATTCTGACGAGTTCATCTATGAGCTTATCTCTGGACTTTTCGGCTCCCTGACGGATGGAAACGACCATCGAACGGTATTCGTCGGGACTTCCGAGAGAGTAGATGCACGAAACAGACGCAACAATGATGACATCCCTGCGTTCTGCGAGGGCGGTTGTTGCGGAATGTCGGAGCTTATCTATTTCGTCGTTGACGGAGCTGTCCTTTTCGATGTAGCTGTCGGTACTGGGGACGTAGGCTTCGGGCTGATAGTAATCGTAGTATGAGACGAAGTATTCCACGGCATTTTCGGGGAAGAACTCCTTGAACTCCGAGCATAGCTGAGCTGCAAGTATTTTATTGTGAGCGAGGACGAGTGTCGGCTTGTTGACTCTTGCGATGACGTTTGCCATAGTGAAGGTCTTTCCCGAACCCGTTACGCCGAGTAGAATCTGTTCTTTTTTGCCCGATTCGAGACCGTATACCAGCTTTTCGATAGCCTGCGGCTGGTCTCCTGCGGGGGCATATTGTGAAAAAAGCTTGAAATGCTCCATAAAAAACCTCTTAAAAACGTAATACAGATATATTATACCACAAAAAATTTACAAAATAAAGAGGAAGAACAAATTTTCTTGTTTTAATCAAAAAACGGACGGTCATAGACCGTCCTGGTGTTATTTGCGGGTTGTCGTAGCAGGCTGGGTAGTCTGCACAGAAGTTGCTGAGGATGATTCTGAAGTTGTTGATGACGATGGTGCGTCTTCTGTGACATTCAGCTCGGCAAAAAGCATTTTCAGCTTATTATTGGGCATTTCAAAGCTGAGGAGTCTGCCGTCCTTATCAACGGTAATGATGTAATCGCCGCCTTCGAGCTTACCGCTTACTTCAAGGGTGTCGTCCTTTTCCTCGCCTTTCAGTTCAGCAAGACGGGCATTGTCGTCCACAGCCTCAATCAGATTGAGCATCATTGCCTTTACGGGAAGTGCTGACTGAGGGACGGAGAAACTGAGTCCCTTGTAGGAAGCCTCGGTATTACCTTCGCTGAATGAGAGCTTAACTCCGCTGAGGGTATTGGGGGCAGTAAATTCGATGTCCCACATAGCGTCGCCGAAGCGGTGGAGGGTACCTTCAGCCTGAAGCTTATCCAGTGTAACGGACACATCGGCTTCAAAAGCACAATTGAGTCCGTTTTTGCGTGAGGCTGAGTTCTTGAGAGGGACAGAGCATGATGTTATGAGACAGATTCCCATAATCATGCAGGCAAGAAGTGTAACAAGTCGTTTCATATAATCGTCTCCATTTCTGAAAATATGTATACTGACTTTTTACATCCCTGTTTTTGGAGTTCCTTGGTGATTTTCAGGTGGACTGCGTAATAATCACCTTTGTTTTTGTTTTTCCTTGAGGATTCTGAATGAATCGGGCAGACATTCGATTATATCTCTTGGGAGCATTGCCTCCATGCCGAATTTTACGGCGGCAGCATCACCTGCAAGTCCGTGCATATAAACGCCTGCACAGGCACTGTCAAAGATGCTGCATCCCTGAGCTGCTATCGAACCGATAATACCTGCGAGAATATCACCGCAGCCGCCGCAGCTCATGCCTGAATTACCCGTGTGATTTGCGGCAGTCATTCTGCTGTCGGCGATAACAGTGCCGGCGCCTTTGAGTACGACTGTAACATCGAATTTTTCGGCATATTTTTCGGCAGTAATCATACGGTTTCCGTTTATTTTCGGAATGTCACAGCCGAGAAGGCGTGCCATTTCTCCCGGATGAGGAGTAATAATGATGTCTGTCTTTTTCTTCATTAAAATATCTATGTCCGAGGCTATGCAATTTATTCCATCTGCGTCAATAATTACAGGACAATCCGCATTTTCTGCGACAAATTTTGTCAGTTCAATTGTATCGGGGGTAACTCCCATACCGCAGCCGATTACGATAGCATCGGAAGATTTCATAGCGTCGAGGAGGGCATTTTTATTGGGGTCATAGAGCATATATCCGTAATCATCGGATTCAAGTTCGATGTAGGTAGCTTCAGGAACAAGGGCGGCTACGGTGTCGATACATTTTTCAACGGATGCGATGCGGACAAGTCCCACGCCTGTTCTGAGTGCACCGAGCGCCGCAAATGCAGCAGCTCCACGCATTGATGAACTTCCTGCAATGACGAGCAGAGAGCCGAAGCTTCCCTTATTGGTATCACATTCACGTTTCGGAGGGAAGGCGGCAAGATAATTACGGTCTATGCGGTGGTACTGACGGTCGTCGCTTACGGCGTTGACGGCTTTCACGTGGAGACCTATATCGGCAATAGTGATTTTTCCGCAGTATTTTTTGAGAGGGTACTGCGTCATGCCGGTCTTGAGGAAGCCGAAGGTGATGGTTTCATCAGCTTTGAAGATTCCGGGAGAAACCGTACCCGTTGTACAGTTTCCGCCGCTTGGAATATCAACGGCGATACGGTAAGCACTCGTACCGATGCTGAATATCTCGATAATTTCCTGACTGAGTTCGCCGTGGAAGCCTGTTCCGAAAACACCGTCCACGACGACATATGCACAGAGCAGAGCGTTTTTGACAATACGAATTCTTTGTTTTTCCTTGGAAAGGATATTCTCGATAGAGTTGCTTTCAGCACCCTTGGCTTTTTCCTTTGCCTGATCGAGCGTCATATAGTTAAGCTCAGCCGCTTCGATAGCAAGGTCGACGGTTTCGCTTCTTGAGCCGTTGATGAATTCAACTCTTTCACGTGGGAGACGCTCATACATTTCGGCAGCGGGTTCGGTAGAGGGCTGGCTGCCGATGTTGATGATAGTGATTCTGTAGCCACGGTAAATGAGGGCGTTTGCCGCAGCGTAGCAGTCACCGCCGTTATTGCCTTTGCCTGCAAGAAAGACGATCGACTTTTCTTCCGGTGGAATATCGGGTTCCTTGCGGCAGTAATCGTCGATAGCGGAAGCGAGGGCTTTTCCGGCATTTTCCATGAGCTTTTTCCGTGAGACTCCGAGCTCCTCAGAGCGCTCCTCGATAAGCCTCATTTGTTTGGGGGAAACGATTTGCATATGTAATACCTCCTTTTTGCGTATCATTTACGGCATGATACGTAATAAAAATATTTTTTCCGCTTAAAGCAGATTATATGGACAGTGTATCAGGAGTCAAGCTCCGCCCTTAACTTTGCTGGAAGGGATTTTCTGATATTTGAGAGCATTTTTTCATTGGGACAGAAAACAAGACGTGTCTTTCCGTAGTCCTCATGTTCAAAATCGGCGTAATACTCATGGCTTGCGATGTTATCGGAAACAAGAACGATTGTCATATCCTCGGTTTCCTCCATGCCGTCCTCATATTTTCCGAAGGCTGTGAACTTTCTCACGTTTACGGTAAGCATTTCTGAGCGTTTTTTCTTGGCGATAATCTTATCAACGTCAAGTTCTCCGTTGGTGAAGGTGTACTCGTACTCGATCATGGACGACTGTACAATGCGGAATGTTCCGAAAGCAGCCACAACGGAAAGGATGATTCCGATAGTGGCAACAAGACCGTTCTGAAGCTGCATTGCAGCCAGCAGAAGAAGCATGAGAGTCACGATGATTCCGATAATGGTCAGCACGATTCTTTTAAGCTTATCTGAAGCGGTTTCGTTCTTTTTAATGAGCTGTTCTGCAAAATTATCCATAAATAAAATCTCCTTAATATATCGTATGTTAATATAATAGCACAAAAATCTTTAAATTTCAAGAAAAGACTTGATTTTTTTTTGAAATAAGTTTATAATAATTTGTGAACAACACAATGACTGAGAGAGTAGGTTTACGGAATGTCGTCAGAGAGGGGCATAATGGTGTGAGTGCCCTGTCGGACCGCAGACTGAAGTTCACTCACGAGTGGCAGCGTTGAAATGTCGGAATACATATTGCGGCAGTGTAGACGATGACGTAGGTCTGCGTTAAAGACAAGAGAGTGTTGGCTCTCCTGACAATGGGTGGTTAAAAGCAAGATGTGTCTTGTCCTGTTGGACAGGGCACTTATTTTATGTCAGCACAAAAATTTTATGAGGTGATAATTTTGAAAGAACAGCTTGAAAAAATCGAATTGCAAGCAAAACAGGAACTTTCATCCTGTACCGAGATCAAGGCTCTTGATGAGCTGAGAATCAAGTATCTCGGAAAAAAGGGCGAGCTTACCGCAATTCTGAAGCAGATGGGAAAACTTTCCGCAGAGGAGCGTCCCGTTATCGGTCAGCTTGCAAATCAGGTAAGAGCAGACATCGAGGAAGCTCTCAACAGCAAGCTTGCAGCTCTCAAGTCAGAGGCTCAGGCAGCTAAAATCAAGGAGGAGTCAATTGATATTACCCTTCCCGGAAAGAAGGCTCCCATGGGCAAGCTCCACCCACTCACAAGGGTTGAGAACGAAATCCGTGAAATCTTCATGGGAATGGGCTTTGAGATTGCCGACGGTCCCGAAATCGACGACGATTACCACGTTTTCGAGGCTCTCAATCTTCCTCCCGACCATCCCGCACGTGATACTCAGGATACATTCTATATAGACGGTACAGACGAGACTGTTCTCCTACGTACACAGACCTCCTCCGTACAGGTTCATGTAATGGAGAATCAGAAGCCTCCGATCCGCATTATTTCTCCCGGACGTGTATTCCGTTCAGACGCCGTTGATGCAACACATTCTCCTCTTTTCCACCAGATTGAGGGACTCGTTATCGACAAGGGAATCACAATGTCCGACCTCAAGGGTACACTTGATATGCTTATGAAGAAGCTCTACGGCGCAGACTGCAAGCTTCGTTTCCGTCCCCACCACTTCCCGTTCACAGAGCCTTCATGCGAGGTTGACATAAGCTGCTTCAACTGCGGAGGCTGCGGATGTTCGATGTGCAAGGACGAGGGATACATCGAGCTTCTCGGTGCAGGCATGGTTCACCCCAAGGTTCTTGAAAACTGCGGAATCGACCCTGAGGTTTACTCGGGATTTGCATTCGGTCTCGGTCTTGAGCGTATGGTTATGGGACGTTACGACATCAACGACCTCCGTCTCCTCTATGAGAACGATGTAAGATTCTTAGAGCAGTTCTGATAATGAAAGACGACGGATTATTCGGGTTATACAAGAAAAATATCAGAAAAGTATCGTTGTTCTGGACGATTTTCAATATTGTCTATACGCTTCTGCTTATTCCGCTGCTTAAATTTGTTGACGGTCACGATTACGGTATGCTGTGGAAGATTATTGCGGTATCTGTTGACGCAGCATTGATTTTCTACAATATAAAGCAGAGTGCTTCGTTCAAAAAACAGCTTAATGCCGTTTCGGAACATAAATCACAGGTCATAGAAAAAGAACTTGAAAGCTGTACTCCGTACAGAAAGTTATACTTCACATCAGAATATCTGTTTTCAACAGAGGGAGTTGTTCTCCCGTATTATGAAATAGACGCTCTTATCACGCTTTCCTATACATCATCTCCGACCGCAACATCACTCCTCATCAAAACAAAGAGCTTCGGAAACTGTCGGGTACGAATCGGTCTCGGAGTTCTGCCAAGGGAGTTTTATGAGACTTTTATCAAGCATTGTCCCGCTGCGGAAATTGTTTTCAAGGTCAATTTTCAGAAAGCAGACATGGAGGAGTATTACAATACCATAAAAAAGGAAAGCATTACTGTTGTCAGAAGCAGGAATAACGATATAAACAGGAGGTAAAATAAATGAATTTGTCTATGAAATGGCTTAACGACTACGTTGAAGCCGATATGCCGATAAAGGATTACTGCCACGCTCTTACAATGAGCGGTTCGAAGGTAGAGGGTTATGAGGTCGAAGGCAAAGAGATTACAAACGTAGTAGTCGGAAAGATTCTCTCAAAGGGACCTCACGAAAATGCCGACGCACTTTTCGTATGTCAGGTTGACATCGGTGCAGACGCTCCCATACAGATTGTAACAAATGCAAAGAATGTCAAGGAAGGCGATATTGTTCCCGTTGCTCTTGACGGAGCAGTTCTTCCCGGTGGATTTAAAATCAAGAAGGGCAAGCTCCGTGGCGTTGAAAGCTTCGGAATGTTCTGCGGACTTGATACACTCGGTCTTACTTCACACGACTTCCCTTATGCTGATCCCGAGGGCGTTTTCGTGATTGAGGAGGACTGCACTATCGGTCAGGACATCCATTCGGCAATCGGTCTTGACGACACATCGGTTGAGTTTGAAATCACTTCAAACCGTCCCGACTGTCTCAGTGTAATCGGTCTTGCAAGAGAGACAGCCGCAACCTTCGGCAAGGCTCTCACTGTAAAGGAACCCGACTTCAAGGGCGTTGACGGCGACATAAATTCCATGCTTAAAGTTGACATCCACAACACTGAGAAGTGTCAGCGTTACTGTGCAGGCATCGTAAAGAACGTTAAAATCGAGCCTTCACCGAGATGGATGAGAGAGCGTCTCCGTGCAAGCGGTGTACGTCCAATCAACAACTTCGTTGACATCACAAACTATGTAATGCTTGAATACGGTCAGCCCATGCACGCTTTCGACCTCCGCTATGTTGAGGGCAGTCACATCAACGTAAGAAATGCTGTCAACGGCGAAAAAATCGTTACTCTTGACGGTGTAGAGCGTGAGCTTTCCGACGATATGCTCGTTATTGCGGATGAGAAGAAGCCCGTTGCCGTTGCAGGCGTTATGGGCGGAGAATACAGCGGTATCATGGAAGATACAACAACAGTTGTATTTGAGTCGGCATACTTTGAGCCTTCACAGGTACGTCGTACTTCAAAGAAGCTCAGAATGAAGTCCGATGCTTCATCACGTTATGAAAAAGGCGTTGACAGACTTATCTCAATGACCTGTCTGAAGCGTGCATTTGAGCTTGTTGAGGAGCTTGGTGCAGGTGAGGTTCTCAATACGGTTATCGACTGTGATTACACAGACAAGACCCCTGCATCTGTTGAGTTCAATCCTGCATGGATAAACGAGTTCCTCGGAACAGACATTTCAGAAGCTGACATGAAGGACTACCTCGGACGTCTTGGCTTTACATTTGCCGACGGAAAGGTGATTGCACCGAGCTTCCGTATTGATATTGAGTGCAAGGCTGACATTGCCGAGGAGGTTGCACGTATCTACGGCTACAACAATATCCCCTCAACCGATTTCAGAGGTGTTGCAAGAGCAGAGTACACAGCGGAGCAGAAGTTTGTCCGCACACTCAGAAACGCTGCCGTTTCACTCGGCGGATACGAGATTGCAACATACTCTTTCGTATCACCGAAGTATTTCGATAAAATCCGTATTGCAGAGGACAGCAAGCTCCGCAATGTTGTACGCATTGTAAATCCTCTCGGTGAGGACACAAGCGTTATGAGAACAACAACAATTCCCTCGATGCTTGACGTACTTGCTTTCAACTACAATAACAGAAACGAAAAGGCTTGTCTCTTTGAAATCAGCAAGGAATACCTTCCTGCTGCCGAGGAGAAGCCCTACATCAACGGCGACACACTTGCCTGCAACGGCAATAAGAAGCACCGTTATGAGTATTCTCTCCCCGATGAGCCTCAGAGACTCACTATCGGTATGTACGGCGGCGACGCTGATTTCTACACAATGAAGGGCATGGTTGAACAGCTCCTTGATGAAATGAGAATCAGTGATGTTGAGTATTATCGTGCATCCGACTGCGATGTATTCGGCGAGAAGAATGCTTTCCATCCCGGAAGAAGTGCAGTTCTTGTAAGAAACGGCGTTCATATCGGCATTATGGGTGAGGTCCACCCCGATGTTCTTGAAACTTACGGACTTGGTACAAAGGCATATGTGGCAAAGCTCTGTATTCCTGAGCTTATGGAGGCTGCCGACGAGAAAATCACATATAGTCCGCTTCCGAAATTCCCTGCATCGACCCGTGACCTCAGCCTTATCTGTGACGATGACGTTCCTGTTGCAGCGCTTGAAAAGGCAATCAAGGGTGCTGTAGGCAAAATCCTTGAGAAAGTTACTCTGTTTGACGTTTATAAGGGCAAGCAGATCGAGGACGGCAAAAAGAGCGTATCATATTCGATTTCAATGCGTTCTCACGAGGGAACTCTCACCGACGAGCAGGCAGACGCTGCTATGAAGCGTGTTCTGAAGGCTCTTGCTGAAATCGGAGCAGAACTCAGAGCATAATATAACGCATAGAACGGCTTGCCTCTGCAAATCGGACAGGGGAGCCGTTCTTTTTTGTACAATCCGTTTCTGACGTCTTTGTGAGGTTTCAGTGAGGTATTGCACTGAATAACAAGGAGGACGGGTCTTGAAAACAGGTACTGTATATGGTATAATTAATGTGTCCTCAATAACCGCCGTCAGGCGGTTATTGCCCCGAACTTCGTTCGGGGAGCGCAAATTCTTTATAATATGAGGAATTTGCGCATCACATTCATTGATGTCAAGCTCATTTTGCCCTATAGGGCAAAACAAAGTGCAAGAAAAATTATCAATTCCTTTATTTTTTCTTGCACTTTGTCAACTTAAAATTGGCTATATTAAGCCAATTTTAAGTTGATGAGCTGACATTAATTGTGATAAAAAACAGGAGGTTTCTATGCAGAAAAGTCCGTTTGAGTATTCTCTTGACAATAAGCGGTATCACACCCTTAACTATTATAACCGTAATAAATACGGCAGAAAAGTCTATAAAGCGGTTCTTGACTGCGGATTCACCTGTCCCAATATCGACGGAACCAGAGGCGTAGGCGGATGTGTTTTCTGCGACGGAGGAAGCGGCTATTTTACCAGGCCGTCACTTACAGTAAGTGAACAGCTGAGTGCGGAAATAGAAAGAATTGAACGCAAAAACGGTTCCGAAGCTTCTGTGATTGCCTATTTACAGGCGAATACCAATACATATGCTCCTGCCGGCAAACTTGCAGCCCTGTACGACAGCATACTTGAATTTCCTCAGGTTGCAGGAGTCTCAATCGGTACACGTGCCGACTGTCTTTCCGAAGAAGTTCTCGATGTCCTCAGCAGTCTTAATGAAAAAACGACACTGACGGTTGAGCTTGGAATGCAGACGGTCCACGAAAAGACGATTGGCTTCATAAATCGGGGCTGCTCGCACGAGGAGTTCCTCGACGGCTATTTCAGACTCAGACAGCGGGGAATACGTGTCTGTCTGCATATCATCAATGGTCTGCCGTATGAGACAACCGAAATGATGCTTGAGACGGCTGAACAGACTGCACTGCTTGCACCGGATGCGGTAAAAATCCAGATGCTCCACGTCATAAAGGGGACAAGACTTGCAGAGCTTTATTCACATGAAGATTTCGGACTTCTTACGAGAGACGAATACATAGATATAACGGTTCGTCAGCTGGAGCTTCTGCCGCCTGAAACGGTCATAGAGCGTATTACGGGAGACGGCGATAAATCTAAGCTTATCGCACCTTTGTGGTCGGCGGACAAAATCGCTGTTCTCGGAGGAATCGACAAAAAACTTGCTGAACTTGATACGATGCAAGGTAAAAGATTTAAGGCAATACCGCACAGAGCTTGTGCGAAAGATGCGAAGTCAGATTTTTTGTCAGATTGTACAGAAATTCCGAAGGCATACTGACGTATGTCAAGGAATTTTTGTGCGGAATGGCGAAAAATATGCAAGCAGATTTCGTGCAAAGCCGTCAGGCGGGCTTTGTGCGGTGTTGCCTTAAGCAGTGATTACGTGGGATTTGTGCGATATAAACAATAATACCGAGTCGAAAACGGCAAAAATCACAATTTTATTATTTGCACAAAAATTCTTTTGACATTAATATGGTTTTGTGATATAATATAAAGTAAGTAAATTAAGGTTATAGAATATCCACTGCGGCAGTTCAGAAATTGAACTGCGGTGCTTCGGCATATTTCGGAAAGGAAATGAAAATGTCTAAAATAATCGCTGTAACATCGGGAAAGGGCGGAACAGGAAAATCAACTGTATGTGCAGGCCTTGGCTATACCCTCGCAAAACAGGGTCACAGAACTCTTCTGATAGAGCTTGATTTCGGTCTGAGATGCCTTGATATCATGTTCGGTATGGAAAATGACATAAAGAATGATCTGGGTGATGTTCTCAGCGGCAAGAAGCAGGCTCTTGATGCGGTTTCATCAGTGCCTATGGCTGCCAATCTCAATATCCTCTGTGCTCCCAAGAATCTGGTTTCTGTAACTGCACAGCAGATTTATGACATATGCTCTTCTGTCAAGAAATATTTTGAATACATTATTATAGATACCGGTGCGGGAATCAATTCGCACGTATTCGATATCGTTGAACAGGCTAACCTCATTCTCGTGGTTTCAACTCCCGATCAGGTCTGCATCAGAGACGCTGCCCTCATGTCGGACGAGTTCTACAACAGAGGAAACAAGAGCCAGCGTCTTATCATCAACAAGGTGAGCAAGAAGGTTATCGGCAACGGTCTTGTTTCAACTCTCGATGAAATAATTGATAAGGTAGGCGTTCAGCTTATCGGCGTTATCCCCGACGATTTCAAGATGACTGTTGCTACAGGCAAGGGTAATCCGATTCCTACCGATTCGGAAGCACTTAAAGCTTTTGACGCTATTTCAAAGCGCCTCGGAGGAGAATTTGTTCCTCTTACATTCAACAGCTGATTCAGCTTCGGGTTCGGCTCCCGCAGGTAAATCCTCAAAAGCCGTATACGGAGAAAGGATGTAATTTATGAAGATTGCAATTATTGCTCACGATGCCAAGAAAGAGCTCATGGTTCAGTTCTGCAGCGCTTACTGCGGAATACTCTCTAAGCATACCCTTATTGCAACCAATACAACCGGAAAGCAGGTAAGTGAAGCTACAGGGCTTCCGATAATCAAGTACCTCAGCGGACAGGGCGGTGCAGAACAGATACTTGCACTCCTTTCATGCAACGAGGTCGATGTTCTCCTGTTTTTCAGGGATCCAATCAATCCGAAGGCTACAGATGTTCATGGAATGAATCTGTTAAGACTTTGTGATGTCCACAATGTTCCCGTTGCAACAAATATCGCTACGGCAGAGGCTCTTATCCTCGCTCTTGAGCGTGGTGACCTCGATTGGCGTGAAGTCGGAACTCCCGGCATCTGAGGAGCTTTGCGGCTTATACAAACCAGACCTTAATTGTCCCTTTTCAGGGACAATTTTGTTGTGGAAGATTAATATTGCTCGCCCGACCGGACAAGTAACAATCGGCGCAGCAATACGAATACCAAATGGAAGGCTTGATTTTATGGCTATGAATATAAAACGCCCTAACGGCACCGAGGATGTTCTCCCCAAGGATGCCCACAAATGGCACACCATCGAAAAAATCGCAAGGGAAACTGCCGAAAGCTTCGGCTTCGGTGAGATAAGAGTCCCCACCTTTGAGAATACGGAACTCTTCCTTCGCTCTGTAGGAGAAACAACCGATGTTGTACAGAAGGAAATGTATACGGTAAAGGCTAAGGAGACTGAATTCACTCTGCGTCCCGAAGGTACCGCAGGTACAATCCGTGCGATGCTCCAGAATGGTCTGCTTAACGAGGCACTGCCTCAGAGAGTGTACTATCTGACATCGTGTTTCCGTCACGAGCGTCCTCAGGCAGGAAGACTCCGTGAGTTCCACCAGTTCGGCGTTGAAATGGCAGGAAGTGCATCTCCTGCTGCCGACGCAGAGGTAATATCACTTGCAAAAATCGTTCTTGACCGTCTCGGAATCAAGAATATCGAGCTTTATATAAACTCAATCGGCTGTCCCGACTGCCGTAAGAAATACCACGAAGCACTGCGTGCTTATTTTGAGAACAGAAAGGACGAGCTTTGTGATACGTGTCTGACACGTCTTGACAAGAATCCCATGCGTATTCTTGACTGCAAGAGTCCCATATGCGGCGATATTGCAAAGGACGCTCCACTGATTATAGATTTTCTCTGCGAGGATTGCAGCAGCCACTTCGAAAAGCTCCAGAGCCATCTTACAAATCTCGGTATTGAGTTCAAAATCAACCCCAAAATCGTAAGAGGACTCGACTACTATACAAAAACTGTATTTGAATTTGTTACAACCGAAATAGGTGCACAGGGTACGGTCTGCGGAGGCGGACGCTACGACGGACTTATCGAACAGCTCGGCGGACAGCATACTCCTGCACTCGGTTTCGGAATGGGACTTGAACGTCTGCTGCTCGTTATGGAGAAGCAGTCCTGCGAGTACCTCACTCCCAAGAAATGTGATCTCTATATCGCAACAATGGGTGATGACGCACTCGGAAAGGCGATGACCCTTGCAGCTTCAATGCGTGAATTCGGTTACTACGCTGAATTCGACCTCATGAACAGAGGAATCAAGGCTCAGATGAAGTATGCAAACAAGCTCGGAGCTGCATTCACGCTTGTTCTCGGAGATAATGAACTTTCCGAGGGTAAGGCGAAGCTCAAAGAGATGAAAACGGGTGAAGAAACCGAAATCCTTCTCGATGACAAGTTCACAGTGAACTTCGATGCGGTTTATTTTGACAAGCTTATGGAAGGTCTTGAGGAACAGGAAGTCCTCGGAGCTTTCGGTAAAAAGGAGAATGACTGATATGGCAGACAGCATGAAAGGTTTAAAACGTACACATTACTGCGGCGAGGTCACCGAAGCATCACTCGGTGAGGTTGTCGTTGGTGGTTTTGTTGACAGAATAAGAGACAAGGGCGGCGTGATTTTTATTGTTCTGCGTGACAGAACAGGCGTTGTTCAGCTTCTTTTCAATGAGACAACTGCTCCTGAGATTTTTGAGAAGGCGTCGTCGTGCCGAAGCGAGTTCGTACTCATGGCAAAGGGCGAGGTACGTGAGCGTGAGAGCAAGAACGATAAGCTTAAAACGGGAAATGTTGAAATTTTCGTCACAGACCTCAGAGTCCTTGCAAAGGCTCAGACAACTCCCTTTGAAATCACAAGCGAGACAAAGGTTAACGAGGAGCTTCGTCTGAAGCACCGTTACCTCGACCTCAGACGTGCACCTCTCCAGCAGAATATAATGATGCGTCATGAGATTGCAAAGGTTACACGTGAGTATTTCTACGAGAACGGATTCCTTGAAATCGAGACTCCCATGATGATAAAGTCAACCCCCGAGGGTGCGAGAGACTACATCATCCCGTCAAGAATACATCAGGGCAAGTTCTATGCGCTTCCTCAGTCGCCGCAGATTTACAAGCAGCTTCTTATGGTTTCGGGTTTTGACCGCTATATCCAGCTTGCACGCTGCTTCCGTGATGAGGACCTCCGTGCAGACCGTCAGCCCGAGTTCACTCAGATCGACCTTGAAATGTCATTTGTTGACGCAGAGGATATTCAGGAGTGCGTAGAAGGCTTTGTTCAGAGAGTCTTTAAGGACGTGCTTGGCGTGGACGTGCCTACTCCGCTTCCGAGACTGACTTTTGCAGACGCTATGAACCGCTACGGAAGTGATAAGCCCGACACACGTTTCGGTTTTGAGATTCAGGATATTACCGATGCTGTTAAGGACATCGACTTTGTTGTGTTCAGAAACGCTGTAGATGAGGGCGGTTCTGTACGTGCAATCAATGTAAAGAACGGTGCCGAAACATATACACGTAAGGAAATTGACAAGCTTGTTGAACATGCCAAGGGTATCGGTGCAAAGGGACTTGCCTACATCCGCTGGGCTGACGAGCCTAACTGCTCGTTCAAGAAGTTCCTCGGCGAGGGAGACCTTGAGAAAATCTGTGCCGCTGTTGACGCTCACGAGGGTGACCTTGTACTCATCTGTGCCGACAAGACAAGAACTGTTCTTTCAACTCTGGGTGCACTCAGACTTATCTGCGGAAAGCGTCTGAATGTAATTCCCGAGAATCAGTATAATTTCCTCTGGATTACCGAAATGCCGTTCTTTGAGCATGACGAGGAAAGCGGAAAATGGGTTGCTGCACATCATCCCTTTACTATGCCTATGGAGGAGTGTATAGAGTATCTTGATACCGACCCCGGAAAAGTGCGTGCAAAGGCATGGGACCTCGTTCTCAACGGAACAGAGCTTTCAAGCGGCTCAATGCGTATTACCGACTACGAGCTTCAGCAGAGAATGTTTGAGTCACTCGGCATGACTGACGAGGAAATTCAGGCGAAGTTCGGCTTCCTTGTAGAGGCTTACCGTTATGCATCGCCTCCTCACGGCGGAATGGGCATCGGTCTTGACCGTCTTGCAATGATTATGTGTAAGGCAGACAGTCTCCGTGACGTTACAGCTTTCCCAAAGGTTCAGAATGCGAGCGAGCTTATGTCGGAGTGTCCCTCAGCAGTGGATGACGAAAGCCTTGAGGCTCTCGGAATTGCCGTTACTGTTGCCGACGAAGATTGATTATATAATGAGCTGTCACGGTAAAAGTGTCAGCTCATTTTGCCCTATAGGGCAAAACAAAGTGCAAGAAAAAATATCAATCCTATTATTTTTTCTTGCACTTTGCCAACTTAAATCGGCTTAATATAGCTATATTAAGCCGATTTAAGTTGTTGAGCTGACATTGATTAAGGAAACACTTCCCGGGAGAAATTTATGAAAAAAATTCTGATTGTTGAGGATGATAAGGAAATCAACCGTCTTATATGTGACTATCTTTCAGACAACGCATTTGCGACGCTTTCTGCTGAAAATGGTCTTGATGCTGTGCGTATGATACGTGACGAAAATGACCTGTCACTTGTGATACTTGACCTTATGCTGCCCTTCCAGAGCGGGGACAATGTTCTGAAAAAGGTGCGTGAGTTTTCGGATATACCGATAATAATTGTATCGGCGAAAAGCATGGTGCAGTCAAAAATCGACGCAATACGCATGGGAGCAGACGACTACATAACAAAGCCTTTCGATCTCGACGAGCTTCTTGTGCGTATTGAAGCAGTTCTCCGCAGATACGGGAACAATGCGGTCAATGACGGAAGGACGTCGCTTACTTATAAGAAGCTTGTGATTGACAGGAGCAATTCGTCAGCAACAGTAAGCGGAGAGCATCTGTCGCTCACGGTAAAGGAGTATGCGATTCTTGAACTGATGCTTCTCAATCCGAAAAAGCTTTTTTCGAAGTCCAATCTGTTTGAAAGCGTCTGGAACGAACCGTATTTCAATGACGACACTACCATAAAAGTTCACATGAGCAATATAAGAAGCAAGCTGAAAAAACTCGACCCCGACGAAGAATACATCGAAACAGTCTGGGGAATGGGCTATAAGCTGTTTGATTAACCTTTTCTTAACCTTTTACTTTACCATTTCTTTACTATGAGGGTATATAATGTAATTACAGACAAAACAGTCACGGAAAGGGTGGTAGAATGAATGTTATTGAACTAAAGAATCTCAACAAGACATACGGTAAAAAAACTGTAGTTGAGAATTTCAGTCTGTCTCTTGAAAAGGGACACATTCTTGGTCTCATAGGACCTAACGGTGCAGGCAAAACAACTATCATGAAGATGATGGCAGGTCTTGCGGGAGTCACAAGCGGAGAAATGAGCTTCTTCGGGGACAGTACAGACCTCGACGCTTCAAGAAGCAGAATGGCATTTATGCTTGAAGCTCCGATGGTTGACAAGACGCTTAATGCAAGACAGAATATGAATTATGTCCGTTACGTCAAGGGAGTTGCTGATGAAAGCAGAATCAGTGAGCTTCTTGAGCTTGTGGGACTTAAAGATGCAGGCAAAAAGCCTGTAAGGAAGTATTCTCTTGGTATGAATCAGCGTCTCGGCATTGCCATGGCGCTTCTCACCGAGCCTGAGATTATGATTCTCGACGAGCCTGTAAATGGTCTTGACCCACAGGGAATTGTGGAAATCAGATTAATGCTGAAAAGGCTTGCCGAGGAAAAGAATGTTACCATTATTATTTCAAGCCATATTCTTTCTGAGTTATCCGAGCTGTGTACGGATTTTTCGATAATAAACCACGGAAAACTCATTGAGAATATCAGCAGGGAAGAGCTTATGGCGAAGTGCCGCAGCTATATCGCAATCCGTACAGATGACATAAACCGTACAGCAGCGGTCATAGAGGAAAAGCTCGGGACGAAGCAGTACAAGGTCGTATACGGCGAGGAAATCCATTTGTACGACCTCCTTGATAAAATCGAAACGGTATCAAAGACCATAACCGACAGCGGACTCATTCTTACGAAGCTTGATTCAAAGAGTGAGAGTCTTGAGGAATACTATTTATCAAAGGTAGGTGCTGATAATGAATAAACTGATTAAGGCAGAGTTTTACCGTTCAATGCGTTCAGGAATATTTCTTCCGATTTATGTGCTGATGTCGTTATTCACGATTTATATGACATTTCTGACGTATAAAGCAGGAGTTGACTGTGAAGACGGCACTGAACTGTTTTGGTTTTTGGCATCTTATTCCGAAACAGGAGCGATGGTGCTGAGTGAGGTTATAGGAATTATCATTTCATTGATGATAGGAAAACTGTATTCCGACAGATTTCATTATTATGAAATCATGGATGGTGCCAATACGCATCATATTATTCTTAGCAAACTGATTGTATACAATATATATTCTCTTGTGATTGTTGTAGTTCCCGTAGCGGTATCGTATACTGCGGTTGCTGTTAATTACGGGACAGGCGGAATTGAAAAGCCGTGGCTTCCGATTCTTCTTCTGACGATTATCGTAATTCATGCAACAAGTCTGGTTCTGCTTATTTCGATGATTATCAGAAGAGCAATTATTGGTGCTGTTATTTCATACTGCTATGCCATGATTACAATGATGCTTTATATGTTCTATGACGCTGAAATCACCGGAGTACGCAATAAATTTGCAGGATTCTTGTTCGACACATCTCCGTATATTCAGATTACAAAACTCGGATATGATTACACGTCAGCAGAATATATAGCTATGGTTGCGGGAAGCTTTGTAGTGACGGTTTCGCTGCTCTATATACTTACATACATAAGCCACAGAAGAAAGAATTTCAGATAAATTAAAAGGAGGTGTACTATGGAAGCTGTGTTGATTACAGTAATAGTGTGCCTCCTTGTATTGTTGATTGCGATTGTCAGACGTTACAGACTGCTTCTGAGTGAGCTGAGGAGCTTTACAAGGCAGGTCGAAAAGCGTATTGATGACGAGTACAATCGGCCCGTGAGAGTCAACGGCTTTCACAGCGACATTGCTGAGCTTGCGGTAAAGCTCAATGAGCATACCGATGCGAAGAGAAAACTGAGCATTGAGTACAAACGGAGCAGGGAACAGCTGAACAATATAGTTTCGGGAATCTCGCACGATTTCCGTACACCACTTACGGCGTCGCTCGGTTATCTTCAGATGATAGAGAAAAGCGGACTGCTTGAAGGCAAGAATGAGGAGTATCTCTCGATCGCCATAAACAAAAACGAGTATCTTAAAGAACTTTCCGACGAATTCTTTGAGCTGTCAAAGCTTGAAAACGGACAGGAAGAGGTTGCTGTGGAGAATCTTAATCTGAGCAATATGCTGTCGGATGCGCTTATGGAGCAGTACGGCTGGATGCAGGAGAGGGGAATAACGCCTGTGCTTAGTATTTCCGACGGAATTGTTATAGAGGGTAATACGGTCTATGTGGCAAGAATTATCCAGAACCTGTTTTCAAATGCCGAAAAGTATGCAGTCCGTCGCATGGGAGTGACGCTTGCGGAAACGGATAAGGGTGTGGAGCTTTCAGTGTTCAACGATACCGATGATGAAACTGATATAGATGCAGACAGGGTTTTTGACCCATTCTATAAGCCTGCGTCGAGAAAAAAAGGCGGTTCGGGACTCGGACTTTATGTTGTGAAATGTCTTTGCGAGAAGCTTGGGGCTCGTGTAACGGCAGACATTGATATAGAGGGACGATTCTCGATAGCAATTATTTTTCCTCTGAACAGATGAGCTGATTCGCAGCTGCGACCGAATTGGCAGAAAAATATATATATAGCATAATTGTGCATGGCAGAAAACCTGAAAAAATTTTTTTCTGCCATGCACAATTCGGCTTTTCCCGATTGTGTAGTATATAGAAGGACATTCAGATATGTCCTGCAAACCATTCTGTACAGAAACAATTCTCCGATTTCACAGAGGGAGAAAATAAACAACAAGGGTGTGATATGGAAATGACTGACGATAAATTCACAGCATTATATGCCTTTGATACATTCGGTCAGCTTATACTGAGAACAGCCTACTGCTGCGTTGGAAATTACAGTGAAGCAGAGGATATTTCACAGGAGGTATTCCTGAAACTCCACGAAAACCCGAGAAGCTTCAACGACGATGAGCATCTCAAGGCGTGGCTTCTGCGTTCAACCATAAATCGTTGCATCAATTATAAGAAAAGCTGGAGACAAAAGGTAAGAACAGAACTTGAATCTGTTCCCGAAAGCGTAATGTCGGTTGATTCGACGCAGGCAAGAGAACTGAGGGAAGCTGTTGCGACACTTCCTGAGAAGTATTCATCGGTGATATTTCTTTACTACTATGAAGGATACTCAATAAAGGAAATAGCGTCGATACTTGATAAAAGCGAAAACACAGTCGGCTCACTTCTCCGACGGGGAAGGTCAAAGCTTAAAATCGAGATAGAGGAGGCATAAGCATGAATAAAGATGATTTCCGAAAAAGCTATGAAGGAATAGACTATACAGATGAATTCAAAGCAAAAATGAGAAAAAAACTCTCAGAACCACCCGAAATTAAAATGACATCAGATAAATACGATAATACCGTTGAAGGAGAAGATAATATGAAAAGAAGCAGAATAGTCCACATCGTAAGTACAATTGCTGCCTGCGGCGTGATTGCAGTTGCAGGCGGAGCAATAGCGTTTGCCATGAAGGATACACCCGATAAAGATTCAAAGCCCTTAACATCAGGTCAGAACACCTCTGTAAGCACGTCAGATACGTCACAGACAGAAACATCTGCAACAGAAGCAATAACAACACAGCCTCAGACCACAGAAGAATACTTTAACAAGCTCGGACTTCCCGATATTGACCCTGTGAACGATTCCGACGAAACAATTGCAAAGGCGATAAGAAGATACGCTACTGCTGCTGATGAGTACAGCTTTGACTCAATGCTGCCTCCTGCGTATCCCGAGTCTTACGGAGAAGGTAACGACCTTAGTTTAGATGGTTCTTCCCTTGCCATGGATGATTTAAAAAACAGCGGAAAGCTGATAGTAACAGACGACAATTGCTTCTATGCTTTCAAGAGCGATAAGCTTACATTTGAAAGCATAAAAGAGGATGTGTATTCCGTATATTCAAAGGATTACAAGCTTATCGGTCAGATTCTGGACACCAAATTCATGGAGAAGAACGGAAAGGTTTATGCTTCTTGGTTTGGCGGAGATTTTGCAGGCTTCCACGATTTTTCCTCTTCAAGAGTAGATATCAGAAGCAAGGATGAAAACAAGATAGTTGCCGATGTATATATGGATTTTACCACTCTGGTTTCATGCGGTGGATATGGTTATACTATCCCCGAACAAATGCAGTATCTTTTTCCCGAGGATTATAAATATGAATATCCTCAGCAGATTACACTTGTTCGTGAAAACGGCGGCTGGAGAGTATCCGAATACATTCCCAGACATGAAGCAGAAGAGCTTGCAAAAGAAGCATGTCCCGAATATCAGGCTGTATTGGATTATAATAACAAAGGTCTGAACTACGATGATTTTATCGGTACTTGGATTGATGAATACGAATCAGTATATGAGCTTGATGTCAAGTCAATAAAAGACGGTGCCGTGACATTTGAAATTGCTAAAATTCGTACGTTTGCAACAGAACCCATAATAGCAGAAATCGACTTTACTGACAGAGACTATGCAGTATTTGACACCTACAGCGACGAAAATGCTCCGGGAATCAAGGGTTTCATTCAATTCAAGGATTCGGATTCGATATATGTATATATTGAAAAGTCAGAATATCCGTACTCCGAAACCATCGGATTGACGTTATACAAAAAGTCGTAACATCGGAAAAATCGTGTACAAAAAAACACCACCATATCAAAAACGATATGGTGGTGTTTTTATTGGTTTAATAATAATTGATAATCAATTATTCTTCACCGTAAAGCTTAGAAAGTCTTGTAAGGTAATCGTAACGATCCTTAGCGTTTGCAACAGCCTGGTCGAACAGAGCCTCTGCTCTCTCAGGGTTCTGACGAGCGAGTGAGTTGTAACGAACCTCACCCATGAGGAAGTTCTTGTACTCGTCTGTGTTGGGCGCCTTTGAATCGAGGATGAAAGGATTCTTGCCTTCAGCCTTGAGTGTAGGATTGTATCTGTAGAGGTGCCAGTAACCAGCCTCAACAGCCTTCTTCTCCTCAGCCTGAGCAGTAGCCATACCTGTCTTGATACCGTGGTTGATACAAGGAGCGTAAGCAATAACGATTGAAGGTCCGTCGTAAGCCTCAGCCTCAGCGAATGCCTTGATACACTGGTTCATGTTAGCACCCATAGCAACGTGTGCAACGTAAACGTAGCCGTAGCTCATTGCGATGCCTGCGAGGTCCTTCTTCTTAACAACCTTACCTGCAGCAGCGAACTGTGCAATAGCACCTGTAGGTGTAGACTTGGAAGCCTGTCCGCCTGTATTTGAGTAAACCTCTGTATCGAATACGAGGATATTTACGTTCTTACCGGAAGCAATTACGTGGTCGAGACCGCCGAAGCCGATATCGTAAGCCCAGCCGTCGCCGCCGAAGATCCACTGAGACTTCTTGCTGAGGTAATCCTTTTCAGCGAGGATAGCCTTAGCGTCGTCACAGCCGCAAGCCTCGAGAGCAGCTACGAGCTTATCTGTAGCGTCAGCATTCTTAGCACCGTCGTTGTAAGTATCGAGGTACTCAGCGATAGCAGCCTTAACGTCAGCGTTCTCAGTCTTTTCAGCGAGAGCGTTAACCTTAGCAGTAACTCTGTTTCTGAGAGTCTCTGTAGCGAGGTACATACCGTAACCGAACTCAGCGTTATCCTCAAAGAGTGAGTTGCTCCAAGCAGGACCTCTGCCCTTCTTGTTTACTGTGTAAGGAGTTGAAGGTGCGCTGCCGCCCCAGATTGAAGAACATCCTGTAGCGTTAGCGATCATCATTCTGTCGCCGAAGAGCTGTGTAACGAGCTTAGCGTAAGGAGTCTCACCACAACCGGCACAAGCACCTGAGAATTCGAGGAGGGGCTGTCTGAACTGTGAGCCCTTAACTGTGTCAGCCTTGAACTTAGCAGCAACCTCTGCCTTTTCGTCGATAGTAGTACCGTAAGCGAATACTTCCTGCTGATCCATCTGTGAAGCGATAGGCTCCATAACGAGTGCCTTGTTCTTGGAAGGACATACGTTAGCACATACGCCGCATCCTGTACAGTCAAGAGTAGAAACTGTCATCATGAACTTAAGGTCGCCGATTGCGGGCTTGAAGTCAACAATCTTAGCAGCAGCGGGAGCAGCCTCAGCCTCAGCGGGTGTGAGAGCTACGGGACGGATTACAGCGTGAGGACAAACGTAAGCACACTGGTTACACTGGATACAGTTCTCAGGAATCCAGTTGGGAACCTTAACAGCGATACCACGCTTCTCGAATGCAGCACTACCCTGGGGGAATGTACCGTCAGCCATGTCTACGAAAGTAGAAACGGGGAGAGTGTCACCCTTCTGAGCGTTGCAGGGGATCTGGATCTTGTTTACGTAATCCTGGAGGTTCTTGTCCTCGCATGTAACAGCAGCCATACCCATCTGAGTATCAGCAGCGTCAGCCCATGCAGCGGGAACGTCGATCTTAACGATGTTCTGGTGACCAGCGTCGATAGCGTTCCAGTTCTTCTCAACAACGTCCTGACCCTTCTTGCTGTAGGAAGCCTCAGCAGCAGCCTTCATGTAGCCGAGAGCGTCCTCGAAAGGAATGATGTTAGCGAGCTTGAAGAATGCAGACTGGAGAATTGTGTTGATTCTTGTGCCCATGCCTGTCTCTTCACCGAGCTTAACGCCGTTGATTGTATAGAAGTTGATGTTGTTCTGAGCAATGTATCTCTTAACCTGTCCGGGGAGGTTAGCATCGAGCTCCTCAGGGCTCCAGATTGTGTTGAGGAGGAATGTACCGCCGGGCTTGATGTCGGAAACCATATCATACTTGTCGATATAGCTCTGGTTGTGACAAGCTACGAAGTCAGCCTTGTTGATGAGGTATGTTGACTTGATAGGAGTCTTACCGAAACGGAGGTGAGAAATTGTTACACCGCCTGACTTCTTTGAGTCATATGCAAAGTAAGCCTGAGCGTAGAGGTCTGTGTGGTCGCCGATGATCTTGATGGAGTTCTTGTTAGCGCCAACAGTACCGTCTGAACCGAGACCCCAGAACTTACAAGCTGTTGTGCCTGCAGGAGCTGAGTCGGGGTTAGCTTCGAGAGGAAGTGAAAGGTTAGTAACGTCATCCTCGATACCGATTGTGAATCTTGCCTTTGTCTCATTCTTGAATACAGCAACGATCTGTGCGGGAACAGTGTCCTTGGAACCGAGACCGTAACGGCCTGTGAATACAGGAACGTCGTTGAACTTTGTGCCCTTGAGAGCAGCAACAACGTCAAGGTAGAGAGGCTCGCCGAGTGAACCGGGCTCCTTAGTTCTGTCGAGAACGGAGATTCTCTTTACGCTGTCGGGGATAGCTTCAACGAGCTTGTCTGCAACGAAAGGTCTGTAGAGACGAACCTTAACGAGACCGTACTTGCCGCCTGCAGCGTTGAGGTAGTCGATTGTCTCTTCGATTGTATCGTTTACAGAACCCATAGCAACGATTACGTGCTCTGCATCAGCAGCACCGTAGTAGTTGAAGAGCTTGTAATCTGTACCGATGAGCTCATTAACCTTATTCATGTAGTCCTCTACGATTGCAGGGAGAGCGTCATAGTACTTGTTGCATGCCTCACGAGCCTGGAAGAAGATGTCGGGGTTCTGAGCTGTACCACGGAGAACAGGTCTCTCAGCGTGGAGAGCGTTGTCACGGAAAGTCTGAGCAGCGTCCTTATCGAGGAGCTCGTAGAGAGTCTCGTCGTCCCAAGTCTCGATCTTCTGGATTTCGTGTGATGTACGGAAGCCGTCGAAGAAGTGGAGGAAGGGAACTCTGCCCTTGATAGTTGAAAGGTGAGCAACAGCACCGAGGTCCATAACTTCCTGAGGGTTGGATGAACAGAGCATTGCATAACCTGTCTGACGGCAAGCATAAACGTCAGAGTGGTCACCGAAGATATTGAGAGCGTGTGAAGATACACAGCGAGCAGAAACGTGGATTACGTTGGGGAGAAGCTCACCGGCAATCTTGTACATATTGGGGATCATCAGGAGAAGGCCCTGTGAAGCTGTATATGTAGTTGTGAGGGCACCAGCGGAAAGTGAACCGTGAACTGTACCTGCAGCACCAGCCTCGGACTGCATCTCAGCAACTGTAACGGGCTGACCGAACAGGTTCTTCTTATCCTTAGCGGACCAGCTGTCTGTAACTTCAGCCATAACAGATGAAGGAGTTATGGGGTAAATAGCAGCTACGTCAGTAAAGGGATACGATACCCATGCAGCAGCGTTGTTACCGTCCATGGTTTTCATTTTTCTTTTAATTGACATAGGAAAGACCTCCTAAAATAAATTTAAGTTTGTTATGGGCATCCCTTTAAAGGGGGACGCTTATAACTACCGCAAATTATTATACCACAAAAACATCTTCTTGTAAACACCTTTTTTCAACCTTTTATTATAAGAAAGGGGGAAATGTGTTTGCACACGCAAACATTTATAGTCTGTTCCGACTGCAATTCGGAACAGGGGGAGTATTTTTTTACATTACGTGCTTTTATTTTGTTGATTATGTAAGAGTTTACGCACATTCAATTGTGCAAAACGCCAGAAATATAGCAAATTAATGAAAAATTTACGGATTTCGCTTGACGTTGAGACGTAAATCCTGTATAATAACAATAGTGTTTAATAATCTTTAATTATTAACACTCGTTTTGTTGTCTCCTTTCTTTTGTTCTACACATATTTATTTGATTTTTCTGTGTACAGCAGGGCATATGCCCTGCTTATTTTTTTGTCTAAGCGAAAATGCAATACAGCAGTCCATAAGCGACGGACGCCGTACATCCATAGAGAATTACGGGACCTGCAATGGTGAAGATTTTTGCGCCGACTCCGAGGACGTACCCTTCCGACCTTGCTTCGATAGCCGAAGAACTGACTGCATTTGCGAATCCTGTAATCGGTACAAGAGTACCTGCGCCTGCGTGTTTGGCGAGTTTTGCGTACCAGCCAAGTCCCGTACACAGTGCACTCAGCCCGATAAGAATAACGGAAGTCCACGTACCTGCGGCGGTCTTTCCGAATCCGTAATATTCAAAAAGAGAGAGCAGAAGCTGTCCCACAACGCATATCGCTCCTCCGACGGCAAATGCCACGGGGATATTGACGATACTGCGTGATTTTGGTGAAACGCTTCTGCTCATTTTATCGTATTCCTGAGGTGTGATATTCATATAGATTCCTCCCACATTTATATATCAGTGAGAGTATTATACGCATTTTCACAGCCTTTATTCAGTTATTTCTTTTCGGGGAGAGTAGCTTTAAGCTTGCGAAGGGTATAGCCTTCGTTGATTTTCATTGTTCCGCGTTCAATGGCGAGGGCGTAATCGGGAACATCACCCGTAACTGTAGTTCCCGCGGCAGTATAAACAGCCTTTCCGAGTTTTACGGGAGCGATAAGATTCGTGTTACAGCCGATAAAGCAGTAATCTCCCACAACACAGCGGTTTTTGGAGACTCCGTCGTAGTTCACGGTAGCCGTTCCGCTTCCGATGTTGACCTTTTTGCCGATGTCGCTGTCACCGACGTACACAAGATGAGAAACTGCTGTTTTTTCGCCTATGGTTGAGTTCTTGATTTCCACGAAATCGCCGATTCTTGCACCGCTTTTTATACAGCTTCCGGGGCGGACGTGAACATACGGACCGATAACAACGTCGTTTTCAACAGTCGATTCATTCAGCTGTGACGAATTCACTGTTACCTCGTCGCCGATTTCGCAATTGTCTATAACAGTATTCGGACCGAGTGTGCAGCCCTTTCCGATTTTGGTCTTTCCCGTGATGATAGTGCCGGGGAGAATCTCTGTACCAACGCCGATTTCGACGCCTCTTTCGATGATTACCCCGTCGGTGCAGGTGAATCCGATGCCGTTTATGAGATGCTTCCCGATAACGGCACGGCGGGCGTAGTCGTTAAGCTCGAGGAGGTCTTTTCTGTCGTTTGCACCTCTGATGATCTGAGCATTCTCGGAACGGAATGCTCCTGCGTTCTTGCCCTCGGAAATTGCAATTGAAAGCGTGTCTGTGAGGTAATATTCGTTCTGAGCGTTGTTGCAGTCGAGCTTGCCGAGAAGGTCTACGAGGTCGGCGGTTCTGAACCAATATGCACCTGAATTGACCTCACGTACAGCCTTCTGTTCTTCTGTAGCGTCCTTCTGCTCGACAATGCCGCTGATACCTGTTGCTGTACGGATGATTCTGCCGTAGCCGTGGGGATTTTCGAGTTCTGCGGTAATAACTGTAACAGCGTTGTTCTGTTCGATGTGAGCTTCGAGAGCGCTCTTTATCGTATCGGAATCAATGAAAGGAGCGTCGCCGCAAAGCACGAGAGTATGTCCGCTTTCGTCCTCTTTAAGGAAGGGGACAGCCTGCATTACAGCGTGACCTGTTCCGAGACGCTCTGCCTGAAGAGCTGTTTTGCAGCGTCCTCCGAGGTATTCGTCGATCATTTCACCCATGAAGCCTTTTATCACGCATATGTCGGAAACGCCTGCATCTTCACAGGCAGAAATAACCCATTCGAGCATGGGTTCGCCAAGAACTTTGAAAAGAGGCTTGGGCATATCGGCTTTCATACGCTTACCCTGACCGCCTGCTAAAATTATTGCTTTATTCATAAGAACTCTCCTCTGTAATTTCTATTGTGACAGCGTTACAAATATCCTCGGGATATGAACGCTTTTTTAAGCATGATGATATTTCTTGATGATCATACTTTTATTTTGGCACACTTTCATGACAAATGCAAGTGTTTTTTGAAGTTTTGTATGCAATTGTAGGTTTTTGTACAAAATGCAGTAAAATAATGGGTTAACTTTTTACGTATTATATATGGTATTTTTTACCGAAATGTGTTATAATGATTATAAGTCGGAAAGGCTGTCCGTTTAGGGGCGGTCTTATCCGGTAAGTTTAAAACTGGAGGTATACACCAATGGCACATCAGTATTGTTATTTATTCTCCGAGGGTAATGCAGATATGCGTGAGATCCTCGGCGGTAAGGGTGCAAACCTGGCAGAAATGACCAACATGGGTCTTCCTGTTCCTCAGGGCTTCACAATCTCCACAGAAGCCTGCACAGCTTACTACGACGATGGTCGCAAGATCAACGACGAAATCATGGCACAGATTAACGAGTATATCGTTAAGATGGAAGAAGTTACAGGCAAGAAGTTCGGCGATAAGGAGAATCCTCTCCTCGTTTCCGTACGTTCAGGTGCACGTGCTTCAATGCCCGGTATGATGGACACTATCCTCAACCTCGGTCTTAACGAAGACGTTGTAAATTACATGGCAGAGGCTTCCAATAACCCCAGATGGGCTTGGGACTGCTACAGAAGATTCATCCAGATGTACTCCGACGTTGTTATGGAAGTTGGTAAGAAGTACTTTGAAGAGCTTATCGACGAGATGAAGGAGAAGAAGGGCGTTACTCAGGACGTTGATCTTACAGCTGAAGACCTCAAGGAGCTTGCTGGTCAGTTCAAGGCTGAGTACAAGGCTAAGATCGGTACAGACTTCCCCACAGACCCCAAGGAGCAGCTCATGGGCGCAGTTCAGGCTGTATTCCGTTCATGGGACAACCCCAGAGCTAACGTTTACAGACGTGACAACGATATTCCTTATTCATGGGGTACAGCTGTTAACGTTCAGATGATGGCTTTCGGTAACATGGGTGACGACTGCGGTACAGGTGTTGCTTTCACAAGAGACCCTGCTACAGGCGAAAAGAAGCTCATGGGTGAGTTCCTCACAAACGCACAGGGCGAAGACGTTGTTGCCGGTGTAAGAACTCCTATGCCTATCGCTCAGATGGAAGAAAAGTTCCCCGAGGCTTTCAAGCAGTTCACAGAAGTTTGCGGAATCCTCGAGAATCACTACAGAGATATGCAGGATATGGAATTTACTGTTGAGCACGGTAAGCTCTATATGCTCCAGACAAGAAACGGTAAGAGAACTGCTCAGGCTGCTCTCAAGATCGCTTGCGATCTCGTTGACGAGGGTATGAGAACAGAGCAGGAAGCTGTTCTTATGATCGACCCCAGAAACCTCGATACACTCCTCCACCCCCAGTTCGACGCTAAGGCTCTCAAGGCTGCAACTCCTATGGGCAAGGGACTCGGTGCTTCACCCGGTGCTGCTTGCGGTAAGGTTGTATTCACAGCTGAGGACGCTGAGGCTTGGAACGCTAAGGGCGAGAAGGTTGTTCTCGTACGTCTTGAGACTTCACCTGAGGATATTACAGGTATGAAGGCTTCTCAGGGTATCCTCACAGTTCGTGGCGGTATGACTTCTCACGCTGCAGTTGTTGCTCGTGGTATGGGTACTTGCTGCGTATCAGGATGCGGCGAGATCAAGATGGACGAAGAGAACAAGAAGTTCGAACTCGGCGGAAAGACTTTCGTTGAAGGCGACTACATCTCTATCGACGGTTCTACAGGTAACATCTACGACGGTATCATTCCTACTGTTGACGCTCAGATTGCAGGTGAGTTCGGAAGAATCATGGCATGGGCTGATAAGTACAGAACTCTTAAGGTTAGAACAAACGCTGATACTCCTGCTGACGCTAAGAAGGCAAGAGAGCTCGGCGCTGAAGGTATCGGTCTCTGCCGTACAGAGCACATGTTCTTCGAGGCAGACAGAATCGCTGCTTTCCGTGAGATGATCTGCTCAGATACAGTTGCTGAGAGAGAGGCTGCTCTCGCTAAGATCGAGCCTATGCAGCAGGCTGACTTCGAGGCTCTTTATGAGGCTCTCGAGGGTACACCCGTTTGCATCAGATTCCTTGATCCTCCTCTCCACGAATTCGTTCCCACAGCTGAGGCTGATATCAAGGCTCTTGCTGACGCTCAGGGCAAGTCAGTTGAGGCTATCAAGGCTATTATCGCTTCACTCCACGAATTCAACCCCATGATGGGTCACCGTGGATGCCGTCTTGCTGTAACATATCCTGAGATTGCTGCTATGCAGACAAAGGCTGTTATCAAGGCTGCTATCAACGTTAAGAAGGCTCATCCCGATTGGAATGTTAAGCCTGAGATCATGATTCCTCTCGTAGGCGAGGTTAAGGAGCTTAAGTACGTTAAGGCTGTTGTTATCGCTAACGCTGACGCTGTTATCGCTGAAGCTGGCGTTGAGCTTGAGTACGAGGTTGGTACAATGATCGAGATCCCCAGAGCTGCTCTTACAGCTGACGAGATCGCTGCTAATGCTGACTTCTTCTGCTTCGGTACTAACGACCTCACTCAGATGACTTACGGCTTCTCAAGAGATGACGCAGGTAAGTTCCTCAATGCTTACTACGATGCTAAGATCTTCGAGAACGATCCTTTCGCTAAGCTCGATCAGACAGGCGTTGGTAAGCTCATGGAAACAGCTCTCAAGCTCGGAAGACCTGCTAACCCCAACCTCCACTGCGGTATCTGCGGTGAGCACGGCGGCGATCCTACTTCTGTAGAGTTCTGCCACCAGATCGGTCTTGACTACGTTTCTTGCTCACCTTTCCGTGTGCCGATCGCAAGACTTGCTGCTGCACAGGCTGCATTACGCTAAGGTAGTCAAACCTGAATTCGCACTCGTATGGGACTTCAAAATCACATACGAAATGGCGAAAAACTGGAGAAAAGCACAGGGTGCCTATCTCCGACAAAACCAATGGAAAGATTTGACCGTAAGGGTTTGTCTTGATGTTGGGTGAATAAACAAATTGACGCCCCTGTTCGATTATGAACAGGGGCGTTTTGTTGTATCCATAAAAATATTGAAAATTCCTACCAAGTGTGCTATAATTATAATGTATAGGTATAACCACAGCTCTGAAAGGAGTTTTTATGAAATATAAAACTGTAAAACCATTTGTAAAGTGGGCAGGCGGAAAAAGCCAGCTCCTCAATGACATTCGGGCAAAGTATCCCGAAAAGATAGATAAATACTGTGAGCCGTTCGTTGGCGGCGGTGCAGTTCTTCTTGATGTGCTTGCAAATTGTAGGCCAAAAGAAGTATTGATTAACGATATAAACGCCGAACTTGCCAACACATATGCCCAGATTAAGAATAGCGTTGATGAGCTTATTGAAATGCTTTCTGAAATGCAGAAAACTTTTTGGGAGAAAAATGATACAGACCGTAAGATTATGTATCTTGCAAAGCGTGAGCGTTTTAATGACCTGAAAGTTAACGGCGACGAGCAGATTAATCTTGAAAAAGCGGCATTGTTCATTTTCCTTAACAAGACTTGTTTCAACGGATTATATCGTGTAAATCGCAAAGGGCTTTTCAATGTCCCCATAGGTTCATATAAAAAACCGCCTATCTGTGATGCTGAAAACCTCAGACTTATAAGTGGACTTCTTAAAAATGTTCAGATAAAATGCGGAGATTACAGTAAATGTGCTGATTTTATCGATGAGAACACCTTTGTCTACATCGACCCTCCCTATCGCCCGCTTACCGCAACAGCTTCGTTCACTTCTTATTCAGAAAACGAATTTGGCGATAAACAGCAGATTGAACTCGGCAAGTTTGTTGATGAAATCTCAGCAAAAGGTGCGAAAGTATTGATCAGTAATTCTGATCCGAAAAACAGTGACGAAAGCGACAGCTTCTTCGATGACTTGTATTCAAGCTATACAATTATGCGTGTTTCTGCCAAGCGTATGATTAACAGTAAGGCTACCGGCAGAGGCAGTGTAAATGAACTTTTGATTTGTAATTGTTAAAGGAGGATTTAATATGAGTATTTGCAATAAGAATCACAGATATTTACCCGAATATGATTCACTCCCCGATGCACAAGACAATAGAAATGGCGACAGACATATTTGCGCTGGATGTGCATACGAAGAAGGTTTAAACGATGCTACGCAGGGCAATCCTCGTAGAACTGATTTATCACATTTGCCGTTCAGTCAAGCAGGAACGGTGCGTCACAAAGATGCTAAAGCCGCTTATGACGAGGCTTATGATTATGTTATGAGAAAGAAACGATAACGGGAGAATAATATGAAACGTAACTTTAAAGACTGGCTTTCAAAATTCCGTGGCAGTATCGCCAACTACGGATACTACATAGATTTCGACAAGGTATATCGCAATGTCAATGAAATCAAGGTTGAACTTAATATTCTCAACTCTCTCATTGGCTCAAAGAATATCGAGGGCGATTTCAAGAATATTATTGCAAAATATCCCGAAACGCTTAAATGCATACCGATTTTACTTGCCGTAAGAGCGAACGAGATTTACGCTATTGATGGCGACGGAGATTTCACATATAACTTCAAAAATGTCAACTGCACAGCCGAACAGTATGTTGTATTTATGCGTAAAACAGGCTTATTCGACTTGCTTGAAAACCACATCATCAACAATCTTGTTGACTATGTAACAGGCGTTGAAACAGGACTTGATTCCAATGGTCGTAAAAATCGTGGCGGACATCTTATGGAAGATTTGGTTGAAAGTTTCATTGTTAAGGCAGGTTTTGAAAAAGACAAGACCTATTTCAAGGAGATGTATATTCACGAAATCACAGAGAAATGGGATATCGACCTTTCAGCGATTTCTAATCAAGGCAAGGCTGAAAAGCGTTTCGACTTTGTAATCAAGACCGACAAGGTTATCTACGGCATTGAAACGAATTTCTACGCAAGCGGCGGCTCAAAGCTCAACGAAACCGCACGAAGCTATAAGCAGATTGCTCAGGAAGCAGCAACTATTGACGGCTTTGAGTTCGTGTGGTTTACAGACGGCTCTGGCTGGACAAGCGCAAGACACAACCTTGAAGAAACATTTGACGCTATGGAACACATTTACTCCATTGATGATTTGGAGAATGGGATAGTAGGTGACTTAATATGAAAAAAACAAAAACATACAGTTTTAAAATGTTAGCAAAGGACACGCTTCAAAAATCCAATATCCCTTTAACAGTTGAAGAAATATGGGAGAAATCCAAAATATATGGGTTTCAGGATAAATTGAATTCTTGTGGAAAAACACCTTGGAGAACACTTGGTGCACAATTGTATGTGGAAATAAGAGATAATCCTGATAGCGAATTTATACAAGTTTCAAAAAGACCGGTTAAATTTGCATTAAAGCAACACCCTAATTCTACCATCACAAATAGCAATGTAGAGTCAAACGTGACGGAACAAACGGAAAGTTATTATGAACGTGATTTACACCCTCTTCTTACTTCGTTTGTTAATGGTGATTCTCATTTTAAATGTTATACTAAAACAATATATCATGAAAAATCAAATAAAGATAAAAAAGGAAAAAACAAATGGCTACACCCAGATATCGTAGGCGTATATTTTCCATTTGATGACTATTCAGAAAGTACATTAAACATAATAAAGTCGTTTAGTGAGAACTCTATAAAATTATTTTCTTTCGAAATGAAAATAAACATAGATATGTCGCATTTAAGAGAATACTTCTTTCAAGCAGTATCAAACTCTAGTTGGGCAAACGAAGGTTACCTCGTTGCACTTAAATACTCTGACGATTCTGAATTCAGAGATGAAATGCGTAGATTAAATAACGCATTTGGAATAGGATTTATCAAACTAAATGCAGAAGATGTAGCACAAAGTGAAATCTTACTGCCAGCAAAAGAAAATAAAAGTAATGACTGGGAAATGATAGACCGCTTAGTAGAAGAAAATCCAGATTTTAAGACCTTTATAGATTGGATTACGGAGGATTATCAAGTAAAAAAGGTTAAAAGTGATTATGATGAGGTGTTCTCTCCTGAAGAAATGCAAAACTATGTTATTAAGCACAAAATCGTGTGAGGGGAAATAATATGCCTAAAAAAATAACCAAATGGCAACCCGATGACTTCGAGCTTGAAATGACTACACACTGGTCATTCCCAAAGCGTGGAGATTGGGCTACCCATGATGCAAAATGGCGAGGAAACTGGTCGCCGTATATTCCGAGAAACATCATTCTTCGCTACTCTCAGGAGGGCGATTTAGTTCTCGACCAGTTCGCAGGCGGCGGAACAACTCTTGTTGAAGCAAAACTGCTCAACCGTGATATAATCGGCATTGATATAAACGATGTTGCTCTTGAACGCTGTCGGGATAAAACCTCTTTCGACTATGAGCCTGCAAAGGGCAAGGTTTATATCAAGAAGGGTGATGCTCGTAATCTTGATAGTATTCCCGATGAGAGTGTAGATTTAATCTGCACTCATCCTCCCTACGCTGATATTATTAAATACAGTGAGGGCATTGATGGCGATTTATCTCAGCTTAAAGTCAAGGATTTTCTTGAGCAGATGAAGCCTGTTGCCGAGGAAAGTTATCGTGTCCTGAAGAAGGGTAAGTTCTGTGCTGTTCTTATGGGAGATACCCGTCAGAAAGGCTGTATGATCCCGATGAGCTTTGATGTAATGAAAATCTTTCAGGACGCAGGATTTGCTCTGAAAGAGCTTATCATCAAGGAACAGCATAACTGTAAAGCAACGGGCTACTGGAAAACAAACAGCGTGAAATATAATTTCTTGTTGATTGCACACGAGTATTTATTTATATTTAGGAAGTGAGGTATAGTATGAAAACCGTAACATTGGATGCTTTAATTCCCAGAGAAGACTTTGATATACTTTCAGATATAGGTGGAAATAATAATACAAGAAACAAATCTACATTATCTATTGAAGATCTCAAATATGATTCTTTTTTCTTCTCTGCATTAAGAAAGCCTATTTTCCAAAGAGAAACAAATGAATGGGAACCAAGCAAAATATGTGGAATAATAGAAAGTTTTATAGAAAGTGAACTGATTCCATCAATTATACTTTGGAGAAATCAAGGAGGCTATATTTTTGTAATAGATGGCGCACACAGATTAAGTAGTTTAGGGGCTTGGATAAACGATGATTACGGTGATGGTGAAATATCAAGACAGTATTACGGGAACATCATATCACAAGAACAGTTGGAGATTGCTCGAAAAACAAGAGATTTAATAAATGAAAAAGTTGGTTCATTCAAAGAAATATTTTCAATCACCAGAAACCCAGCGATTACTGCCGATGAAAACAAAAAAAGAATAGCTAAAAACCTAGGTGCTTTAGCAGTTCAGCTGCAATGGGTAGAAGGAAATGCAGATAAAGCAGAAGATTCATTTTTAAAAATAAATCAGTGTGCTACAAAAATAAGTGATGCAGAACTGGAATTAATAGAAAACAGAGACAAAGCATATGCATTAGCCGCAAGAGCAATAGTTAGAGCTGGACAGGGCTATCAATATTGGTCGAAATTTACTCAAGATGCACAAACCAAAATATTAGATAACGCAAAGAAAATTCATCGCATTATGTTTGGGGAAACACCAATGAATATCGATGATATTAACTCTTTTTCTATTGGTGGTACACAATCCTCGTCACTTACTTTAGATGTTGTAAATCAAACAGTCAAAATTTGTAATGGAATATCTGATATAAAAAAGGCAGAAATAGGCGATGAAAACACTGTGATATGTATGCTCCGTAATACTTTGAAAATTCTTCAATACATGCACTCAAAAGAAAAGTTTTCATTAGGATTACATCCGTTCGTGTATTTTTATTCCGATTTAGGAAAACACAAAATAGGTTCATATTATGGTATGTTGTTATTTGTTAAAAATTTAATTTCTGAAAACAAATTAAATGACTTTATTGAGGTAAGAGCAAAATTTGAAGAAGTAGTTTATAAATACAGCTTTGTCGTTCAACAAATAATCCGTAAATACAGACAGACAAAAAAATCTTATGATAAAGTGGCGAATTATTTTTCTGACTTGATGAACATAATAGGTAAAAACACCGAAACATCATCCGAGGAAATAATTAACGAGTTACGCAATTTATCTGAATATAAATATTTACAGACTGAAATAATTGATAATGAAGAAATTGAAATTAGAGGTAATTTTTCAAGAGGAAGACGGCAACAAATCAAATTACAAACATTTGTGAGCAACTTACCAAAATGTCCGATTTGTGGTGGATATCTTGATAACTACTCCATTTCAGTTGATCACATTATTAGAAAAGCTGACGGCGGATGCAATGCTAAATCCAACGGCCAAGTAACGCATTTGTATTGCAACACAACTTATAAGAATTAAGTATTTATACAAATTAACCCAAGGCAGCATTGCCTCATCCCATCGCAGAGCGCAAAGACTTATGATAGCCCCTGCTGTCAAAAGTATCTTTGCGTTACTTCTGGAAGAAGTAACAAGACCAGAGCAAGCTTATCCAGAAGGCAGAAATGCTCTAAAAAAGTGATTTACCTCCACCCCTATACTGCCGGAAAACCGAATATTTCAGATAGCTGTTTTTGTGTAAATTGCACACGAACAGCTACTCTTTTATCCCGGAAAGGAGCTTGTAAAAGTTTCTTTTTCGGGATTTTTTATGTAAACTGCAACAAAACACGAACAGAAAACACAGCACATTGCCAGTCAAATAATCCCTATTGCTATCAGCAATATATCCCCGGAAAATCGGCTTTTTCAGACCCGATATTTCTGGTATTTTGTCAATTGTGCCGAACATACATTTCGTAGTATAATGGAAGTGCGAACAAAAAGAGTGCACTCGTTCGCAGTACCTTGAAAATTTAATATACCTCCACCCCGAATGTCCTTTACATATACGAAAAGTGTATGTCAGCTTTACGCTGTATCACATTTTAAAAGGAGGAATTCAATGAAGAATTCACATTGGGACATCTTCGGGGAAGTCAAAGAAACCGTCAGCGTTCCCTCTGCCGCAGAATATTACGGTATGAGCGTACGCAATGGAATGACCACTTGCATTTTCCACGAGGACAGAACTCCGTCTATGAAGCTGTACGACGACCACTTCTACTGCTTCGGCTGCACCGAATACGGCGACGTTGTAAAGCTTACAGCAAGGTTGTTCGATTTAACGCAGTATGAAGCGGCGAAAAAGCTCTGCTCTGACTTCGGCATTATCCATTCAAGAGATAAACCGATTATCAGACAGAAAATATGCGTACAAAGCCAAAGAGAAAAGGAGCAACGGGTATTTCGCATTCTCTCCGATTATTGCTCATTACTACGCAGATTTCGGACTGAATACGCACCCAAAAGCGACAGCGAAGCTCTCCACCCTTTATTCACCGAAAGCCTGACACAGCTTGAAATGTATGAGCATTTCTGTGATGTTTTTATCTCAGGCACTACAGACGAAAGAAAAGACTTTATGGAAAACTGCAAGGAGGTAATCGATTATGCAGACAGAAGAAACAATGACTACAACACAGACACCCGTATCGCCTGCTGATGAAAAAATTATCGGTTGGTTTGACGGAAAGAAAATTGACGAGCTTGCTTTCTGCGAGGAATTTGTAAAGCAGTACAACTTCAAATATTTCGAAGGCTGTTTCTACAATCTTGACGGAGTACAGGAGGACGCTTACGTTGAAAGCCTTATCACAACAAAGCTGAAGGACGCAGGAGTGCGCTACGGACTTGCGAATAAAATCAAAAATCTGATGAACGCTCTCAGGCATATCTGCTTTACCGAAGATATGGAAACAGATTTAAACGAAATCCATATCCTTAACGGAACTTATCGCATTGACGGGACGTTCTCTCCCGAAAAGAAGCATTGCCGCAACAGAATTAATGTCAGCTACACGGAGGAAACAGTAAAGAAAGCTGCCGTGTGGGAAAGGTTTGTAAACGAACTTCTTGAGCCTGATGATATAAAGACGTTGCAGGAATTTATCGGCTACTGCTTACTGAATACCACAAAAGCACAGGCAATGCTCTTTCTTGTGGGACGAGGCGGCGAAGGTAAAAGCCGTATAGGTGTTATCCTTGAAAAGCTGTTCGGAAAGGCTTGCTACTTTGACAGTATCGTAGCGCTTTCCAAAAACAAATTCCGTCAGGGCAACCTTGTAGGCAAGTGCGTTCTTGTTGATGACGATATGAGCTTCGAGGGAATTAAGGATACGTCATTCCTGAAAAGTCTTGTAACAGCAGAAACCTGTATTTCCGTAGAAAAGAAAAATGTTCAGGCTATTCAGGCAAAGCTCTGTGCGAGGGCAGTTGTTTTCTCAAACAGCAATCCGAATTCTCTTTATGATAAAACAGACGGCTGGCACAGGCGACTTATCGTTCTTGACACAAAGCCTGTTCCCTCTGACAGAAAGCCTGACCGCTATCTTTCAGAAAAGCTTATCGCAGAGCTTGACGGAATTTTCTTCTGGGCACTTGAAGGACTAAAGCGACTTATTGAAAATGATTTTATTTTCACAGTCAGCAACAAGACCAGAGAGATAATGGAGAACTTAAAGCAAGAGAACTGCAACGTCGCAGAGTTTATGAACGACGCTCAGGCAGTTCAGCTTTCTCCCGACAGCACAACCTGTTCCGTTGATATTTACAACGCTTATGTAAACTGGTGTCAGAGCAACGGCTTGCAGGAACTGAAACAGAAAAGTTTTTACGACTGGCTGTATCACAACTGTGAAAGCTATAATCTCTCCCCTACGAACAAAGCTCACAACGGAAGAAATTACGTCAGAGGTTATGTCGGTATCAGCGTTTCTTACAGAAGCAAGGCAGCATAAATTTTTTCATTCCAAGTGAAAAAGGTATGTACGTACGTACCAAGGGAAAGAAAAATCCGAAGCCTTATGGTACGTACGTACGCAGGGTTTTAAACTGAAATGAAAATTTTTTCTTTCGGAAAAACTATCAAGGCTAAATTTATTTTTACGTTGACAGCAAGCATAGCCTGTGTAAAGACACAGACACGTTTTCACAAAAACTGTATGCTCGCTCTCTGTTGTTATCATTGAGAGCAAGCATAGCATTTGTCTATACACTTCATCAATTTTGCGACCTGCTCTTTTTCAATTTCAGATGAGAGCAAGCATCGCCTGTGTATAGACACAATCAGTTTTTTGTAAACTATGCTTTCTGCAACTTCGTTGACAGCAAGCATAGCATTTGTGGCCACACTCCCTCATTTTCAGAGAAAATCCGTGCGCCGACAAATACAAAAAACTTGTTGGGAGAACCCAAACCCCTTGATTGATTTTCTGAAAAAATTAATAAATCCGTGTCAGTCCATAAGGGACTTGACAAAAATATTCTATTCGTGTATAATCGCTTTAAAGTGTTAAAATCTTTGAATCAGGAGGATATAAAAATGACAAGAAATAATTATTTTGATATAAGCACACTCGACAGAAATCGTGAACGCACAGTTGTATTTTACGGACGAGTTTCCACAGAACACGAAGCACAGCTCTCTGCTCTCGAAAATCAGATGCAGTGGTATTCCGACCAGGCGAAATATCACCCCAACTGGAACGTCATTGACAAGTACATTGACGAGGGTATCACAGGAACTCAGGCGAAGAAAAGACCTTCTTTCCTCAGAATGATTGAGGACGCAAAGTCGGGAAAGTTCGATTTGATTGTTACTCGTGAAGTATGCAGATTTGCAAGAAACACAGTTGACACGCTCAACTTTACTCGTGAACTTAAAAATATCGGCGTTGAAGTATTTTTCGTAGACGATAACATCTGGACAATGGACGGCGACGGAGAACTTCGACTTTCTCTTATGGCGACTCTTGCTCAGGAAGAAAGCAGAAAGGTTTCCGAAAGAGTAAAGGCAGGGCAGAAAATCAGTCGTGAAAATAAAATGCTGTATGGTAGTGGTAACATTCTCGGATACGACCGCAAGGCCGGTGAAAGTTATACTATCAATCCTGAGCAAGCCGAAACTGTCAGAATGATATTCGACCTTTACGAGCAAGGCTTGGGCGGTGCTAAAATTGCAAAAGTGCTGACTGAGCGTGGACGTAAAAATTCGTCGGGGCTTGTTCGTTGGGATGTATCCTATATCACCCGTGTTATTGCAAATGCTACTTACAAAGGCTGTGTATGTTACAACAAGAGCCGAAGCAACAACTACTTAGAGCAGAAACGTATCACCAATCGTGACAGAGATAGTTATATCTATGAAAAGGGCGATTTTGAACCGATTATTACCGAAGAACAGTGGAATAAGTGCAACGAGCTTCTTGCAAAAAGAAGAATTGTCAGCAAGGACAAGTTCGGCAATACCACATCAACGGGATATAATCCGTCGGCAGATTTATGGCAGAGAAAATTACGTTGTACCTGTGGCTCGAAATTCAGAAAAAATGTTTATCACAAGCACGATGACGGCAGCAAGACCTTCTGCTATATCTGTTACAACAAGCTCAATCACGGCAATGCGGCTAATCGCAAAAAGGCTGGACTTGAAACGGAAGGATATTGCGATAACAAGACTGTTCTTCAGTGGAAAATGGATATGATGGGCGAGTTTATTTTTGATGAACATTGGGCAAACAGAGCTAAGGATATGCAGGACGCACTTGAATATATCAAGAAGTATTATACGCAGAGTGCTCCCGAAGCTGTTCCGACTTTTGATTATGAAGCTGAAATTACAAAGCTTGAAAGGAAACTCGACGCTCTGATTGATATGCGTACTGACGGAGAGATTACTAAAGAGGAATATAATAAGAAGCGTGCAGAATATGAAGCACAAATCAAAAACCTCAGAAGTCAGGCGACATCTGTATCCCCTGTAACTCCTACAACTGATACACTTGACCTTGATAAGATTATCTCGGCGTTAAATGACATTTCCGACAGCAAAACAGAGCTCGGACGCGAGGTATTGGAAGATATTGTTTCATCTGTTATTCCCACAAGCGAAGGCGTGTATGAGTGGCATTTATCCACAGGGGCTGATACCGAAACGCAGACAAACCTTGCAGTCAAAGGCAGAGCGAACTCCAAAGAAAGACCGTATGTGTATTTATACGGCGAGGAAGCGGACAAAACCGCTTCCGATGTACATAATATCTGCATTGTCAATTTTGACTGCCTACGCAGATTACTGCACAGGCTGCACTCAGATAAGGGATTATTCTCTAAGGTGGCAATAGAATGGGATTTTCCGATAACCTTTGAAATGGCGAGAGCTTATCAGAAGTCTAAAGGAAAATATCTCAGAGAATTTCAATGGCAGGATATGTCTATGGCTGTCCACATTGAATTCGGTAAATAACAATAAGTCCCGTATCCGACGATTATGTTGGATACGGGATTTTTGTGTGTACGCAGATATGAGTAATCACCTATGACAGCAGACCTCAACTATTATTTAATATGATAGCGCAAACAAACAACTATTTTTGACATACTGATTGAAAAAAATTTCAGGATATGCTATAATAATGTTATAACTCTGTAAGTATGGAGGATGTAAAATGAACTTTTCCGAAAATATAAAATTCATAAGGCAAAAATCTCTTCTCAGCCAAGAAGCATTGGCTAAAGAGTTGGGAGTTTCTTTTGCTACTGTAAATCGATGGGAATCTGGAAAAACCAAACCTGCATATAAGACTATGAAATTAATTGATGAATATTGCCGTAGAAACAATATTGATTTTGACATAAGCAAGGAATTAACGGAGGGAAGCAACGATGTCTAATAAAAAACATTATTATATTTCTCTCTTTACTGGTGCGGGTGGTTTAGATATCGGATTTAAAGAGGCTGGATTTGAAGGTCTCTTAGCAAGTGATATTATGCAACAAGCACACGACTCATATCTACTAAATTATCCCGATGAAACCTATCTTTTGGGAGATATCAGAAAATTGTCCCTTTCAGAAATAAAAAAATATATCGGAAACAAAAAAATTGATGTTATAATTGGCGGTCCTCCCTGTCAAGGATTCTCAAATATGGGAAATAAAAATTCCGCTGACCCACGAAATATGCTTTTTGAAAGCTACGTAAAAATAGTAGATGCACTTCGTCCGAAATGCTTTGTTTTTGAGAATGTTAAGGGATTATATACTATGTTTGAAGGTAGATATTTCAATCAAATAATCTCTTCGTTTATGTCAATAGGATATAATCTTCACTATTCACTGATTGATACATCTGCATATGGTGTTCCTCAAAAGAGAGAGCGTATTTTTATTGTGGGTACTACCAAGAAAAAGCAGTTTCTTTTTCCAAATAAAACATCATCTTCTTATGGAAGTATTAAATCATTTGCTAATGTTGGTGAAGCGATTAACGATTTGATGGATAAAGGTGAAGAAATTCCAAACCATATTGCATTAAACCACTCAGATGTTGTTATCAGACGATACCAGCTAATTCCAGAAGGTGGTAAATTACCAAAACCAGAAGAACTTCCCGAAGATATACGCAGAAAAAATTTCGGAAATACCTATACCCGTTTACATAGAAACGAAGTTTCATCAACTATTGTGCCCGGAAACAATGCTCTTCCTGTGCATCCAGTTCTTGACAGAAGTTTGACGCCACGAGAAGGGGCGCGAATTCAAACATTTCCTGATAGCTTTATTTTTAGTGGCGACCGTAGGTCACAGTGCATTCAAGTTGGAAATGCTGTTCCACCTTTAATGGCTGCTAAAATTGCAGATTGTGTGCGCAAGTTTATTGATGGAGAAAAATATGAGGGAATTTTGCCTGACCATTCGTTATTTGTTGATAAGCATTCATCTGTTGATTCAACAAATACGCGTAAAGCTAAACGTGCAACCTTAAAATTCGGAGACCTGTTCTGCGGTGCCGGAGGCTTTACTCAAGGATTAGAGCAAGCTGGTCTGGAATGCGTATTAGGCGCTGAGTTTAACGATTATGCTGTTGAAGCATATCGTAAAAATTTCAACCACGAATGTTTGCAGATAGACTTATCAACAGAAGAAAACCAGCTCATTGTTGCAGAAAAACTTAAAGCAGCAAATGTTGACCTCGTTGTTGGTGGTCCCCCTTGTCAAGGCTTTTCAATCTTTGGAAATAGAAGATTTGTAAATACTAAGAATCACGATTTAACCAAAGACCAACGTAATAACTTAGTTTTTGCTTTTGCAAATATTGTTGTTCGTTCTGAAACGCCTTGGTTTATTATGGAAAATGTACCGGGCATTTTATCTGCACATAATGGTGAATACGTTAAAACCATTGTAAATTACTTTGAAGAACATGGATACAAAACCGAACATAGGGTGATAAATGCAGCTGATTATGGTGCACCTCAAATAAGACGCAGATTTATTTTAATTGGTACTAAAACCGGTCTTGCATTTCCATTTCCAAAAGCAAAATACTATGAATCGCCCGAATCGTGGCAACATCCTTATAGAACAGTAGAAGAAGTATTAACCGACCTTGCAGATGAAAGCACGTTAGAAAAATATAAAAATCATCGTGCCCCAAATCACTCGCAAGTGGTTAAAGAAAGGTTTTCTTATATTCCAGAGGGTGAAAAAATGGACGTGAACGCATTGCCTGAACATTTAAAACTCGGAACAAAAACTGGCAAACCAGTAGCCAATTTCAGCCACGTTTTTGCTCGATTGGATAGAAAAAAGCCATCGTGTACAATCGTTCCCGGACATAATGCACTTCCCGTACATCCTACACTTAATAGAACATTAACTGTACGAGAAGCCGCACGTATTCAAACGTTTCCTGATGAATTCGAATTTGTCGGACCGATTATCAATCAGTGTTTACAGGTCGGAAATGCATTCCCCTGCATTGTTGCTCAGACTTTTGGAGAACGCCTACGCACAGTTGTCAACAAGGAGTGGAGCGAGGATTCTGCAACGCATTTAGCAAAAAAATCTATGTTGGAGGAGTAATATATTATGGCATTAAATCATCACGTGTTAGCAAAAGCAACCACAGATGCTATTTTACAGAATTTTAAATCTGCCACATGGCAATATAACGGTAATTGTGGTTCTGATTTTTACAGAGTTGGCACCAGTGCTGACTTTCCGTCTCCAGATGCAGCATTTTACGACCCAACTAATAAACGATTAGCATCTTTTGAATTTAAGCCTGCTACGGAAACGAAGCGTGGAATGCTTACTGGTGTAGGACAAAGCGTAGCTTATTTAAAGCGTTGCGACCTTGCATATCTGATTTCGCCACAAATAATTGATGGTTTCAATATGGGCGATTTTCTGACAGAACTTTATCAAACACAATTTAAAGATAAAGTACCTGTTGGACTTATTGTCTATGATAATAATAATCCTACAAAATTAACGCTCGCACATAATGTTTCCACTCTCAATTCAACAAAAGGTTCGCAATCACATACTCCCGCTTCAGACCGATATTGGGCAAAACATCAAGATATGCCCGTTGAACTTTTCCATTTGCTTCTTCATTATTACTACTTGAAGAAAGTTGGGGTTATTGATGGAGACGCTTTTGTTTCTTGTTGGAAAGAACGCATGATACCCCAAAATATACTTACAGATTTCACCCCTCAGCCTGTTAAGGATATTATGGGTAATCCAATAAAAACACTAGGTGGAAGAAAAAATCTTGTTTATTTGGAGAAAAAAATTGCCCTCATCAAAAAACAGGCTGCGCCAAATGAATGGGCTTCTATGGTAAGCGAAGACATTGACAGCAGTTGTACAGGAGATAACGCATATACTGCAGTTAGAAAGAATCTTGTTACATTTCTCAAACATATGCAGGTTATTGACTCAGAAGGCTCACTTACAGATTCAGGTTTTAAGCTCTACCACTTAGGATTGGCAAACGGACCCAGTAGTAAAATATTTGTTGATTATTTTACTCGAGAAGTTCTCACAACAGGCCATCATTTAGATTTGCTATTAGACCTTGATTCCGTTAGTCAAAAGAATCCCGGAGAAAACTTTAAACAGCTTAGAATTTTAATGGAATCTGAATACGAAGCCAGCGGTCGTATAAAAAGAAATGCGAAGCGTGTTGCTGGCACTAAATCAAAAACTCCATTTTTAAAGTACGAACAAATCCTTTGGCGTGCACTTGGTCTCATTGACTCACAGAATCGCATTCAATGGAAAAAAGTTACTGAAATTTGTTCACTACCGGAAATATAACATCTCAAGCCCTTGGTTTTCGGTTATACATTATTAATTGCATTTTTTCATTATATGTTATAAACATAACAGACTACACGTTTTTCTCAGAAAATGTACCCTATCTCATCTCACATGTATAAATTTATATTTGGAGGAATAATAATATGGAAGAAAAATGGTATGAAGAATTAATTGAGGAAGAAGGAAGTGATTCTGTAGTGACAGAATATGACATTACATCAACTCCCAATGATTTTAATATTTCGACACTTTTTAGCTTAATTGATAATGGCGTAATAAAAATGCCACCTTTTCAAAGAAACTATGTGTGGGATGAAAAAAGAGCTTCCAAGCTTATAGAATCTATAATTTTAGGCTTACCTGTTCCGCAAGTATTTTTATATGAGCAAGGTAAAAATAGCTTTTATGTAATTGATGGTCAGCAAAGATTACTTTCTATCTATTTTTTTATGAAACAACGTTTTCCTACAAAAGAAGGCAAAACAATATTAAGACAATATCTTACCGGTGACACTAAAATAAATTCAGAAGTGTTAAATGATGATAAATACTTTAAGAATTTCTCTTTAAAACTGCCATCTTTAACCAGTGAAGAAAAGAATAAGTTTGATAAGCTTAAATTTGAAACATTAGGTGAATATAAATATACTTTTGAAATATTAAGAACGATCCGTTCAGTTGTAATCAAGCAAAACGAACCGGATGATGATTCGGCAATATATGAAATATTTAACCGGTTAAATACAGGTGGACAAAATCTTATGCCACAAGAAATAAGAATGAGTTTATACTATTCTGACTTTTATAAAAAACTCTTTGAAATTAACAATATGCCAAGGTGGCGAAATCTGTTACACCAAGAAAAAGAGGATATTCACTTCAAAGATATAGAGATTTTGTTACGTTCATTTGCAATGTTATTTGAATATAAAAAATACAGTTCACCTATGGGCAAATTTTTAAATTCTTTTTCAAAAAAAGCTAACCTATTCAAGGATGACACAATAGATTATTTATACAACCTATTTATATCTTTCTTAAATAGCTGTTCACATCTTAACGATGGAATATTTTGTACGAAAAATAATCAATTTGCAATATCTCTTTTTGAATCTGTTTTTGTTGCTACTGCAAAACCTTTTTTTGAAAAAGAACAAACAATTGATGTTAAAATTACCAATGCCAGTGTTTTGAAATTAAAAGAAGACACATCATTTATTAATTCTAACCAAGGAAGTGTAGCTTCAAAAGCAAATGTAACTAATAGAATCGATCGTGCTATTTCGTTAATAGAATTCGAATAGGAGGTAGGCAGATGTTATCTCCTATTCAAAAATTCGTTGAAGACTACAAAGAATTATCCAATTTTTTAACATCACAAGCCAAAATTTCAGAGTCCATTGAAGTAAATAACCACTATCGAAAAATATTATTACTTTCGTGCGCCAGTTTTTATGAAAACCAAATCACATCTATTATCCAAGAATTTGTCAAAAAGCATTCAACTGATGACAGAGTTTTTGATTTTATGAACAATAAAGCTATACAGCGGCAATATCATACATTTTTCAATTGGAATGAAAAAAACATAAATAGTTTTTTAGGATTGTTTGGAGCGGACTTCAAGCAGAAGATTGCTAACGAAATTAAATCAAATGAAGAATTGCAATCGCAAGTCAAGGCCTTCTTAGAAATAGGAAACGAAAGAAATAAAATGGTTCACGGAAATTTTTTGGAATATAAATTAGAAAAAACGATTGATGAAATTTTTTCGTTACATATAGAAGCCTCGAAATTAATCGAGTATATTCGTTCAGTTCTTTAAGAAGTTTAACATTAGTATAATTATGTATTATTTCGCCCGACTGTCAGCACAAATGACAATCGGGCGGCTATTTTTTGCCGGAGAGAGAATAAAATTTTTTATTCCAAGTGAAAACGCTGCGTACGTACGTACATACCTTTTTGAGTTCAGATGAATTTTTTCAGACTGAACAAGCTTCATTTTTCCCTTGCAACATACAAGGGCGCACTTATATACCATCACCGATGGTATGTGCGTTCTGCGAAGCTTTCTTGAAAAAGTTAATCATTCGTTTTTTAAACTCAGCAGACAGCAAGCATATGACTTGTCTATACACTGCGTCAATTTTGCGGCTTGCTCTTTTTCGTTTTCAGATGAGAGCAAGCATCGCCTGTGTATAGACACAGTCCGTTTTTTGTAAACTATGCTTTCTGCAACTTCGTTGACAGCAAGCATAGCATTTGTGGCCACACTCCCTCATTTTCAAAGAAAATCCGTGTGCCGACAAATACAAAAAACTTGTTGGGAGACCCCAAACCCCTTGAATGATTTTCTGAAAAATCTGCATAAGCCCATAAAGGACTTGACAAATCTTCCTCTATAAGATATAATGCTTTAAAGTGTTAAATTCTATAAATCACAGGAGGATAGATTATGCAGATGAATACATTTTTACTTGACCGAAACAGACCGAGAAAGGTTGTTTTCTACGGACGAGTTTCTACGGAACACGAGGCTCAGCTCTCGGCTTTGGAAAATCAAATGCAATGGTATGAGGATATTGCAAGACGTTACCCAAACTGGCAAGTTGTCGATAAGTACATCGATGAAGGTATCACGGGAACGCAAGCAAAGAAGCGTCCTGCTTTTATGAAAATGATTGCCGACGCTGAAACGAAAAAGTTTGATTTGATTGTAACCCGTGAAGTCTGCCGTTTCGCACGAAATACAGTTGACACTCTCACCCACACTCGTGCTTTGAAAAATCTTGACATTGAGGTATTCTTTGTTGATGACAACATTTGGACTATGGACGGTGATGGAGAACTGCGTCTGACGATTATGGCAACGCTTGCCCAAGAGGAAAGCCGAAAGGTTTCCGAGCGTGTCCGTGCAGGTCAGCGTATCAGCCGAGAGAACAAAACTCTATACGGCAATGGGAACATTCTCGGCTACAACCGAGTTGACGGAACTTATGTCATAGACACTGAGCAAGCGGAAACTGTGCGGACTATCTTTGACCTTTACGAACAAGGACACGGCACAATGAAGATAGCGAAAATCCTTCGTGAGAAAGGCAGGCTGACTGCAACAGGAACAACAAAATGGACTTGCAGTAATGTGAGCCGAGTTCTGAAAAACGCTACATACAAGGGCTGTATCTGCTATAACAAATCCCACGTCAACAATTATCTGGAGCAGAAGCGTATACATAATCTTGACAGGAGCAGTTATATATATGTTGAGGGCGATTTTGAGCCGATTATTTCCGAGGAGCAATGGGAAAAGTGCAACAAGATATTAAATTCTAAACGCAAAAGTACTCTCGTTCAGAACGGCGAAACGGTTAAGAAAAGTAATCGTATTTCAACAGATTTATGGGTGCAGAAGCTACGCTGTGTCTGTGGTTCTTCTTTCCGCAAAAATCGTTATCACAAGGATAAGGACGGCAATATCACCTACAATTATGTCTGCTACAATCAGGTGAACAACGGCAAGGCAACGGAGCATAAAGATGGCGACGGATTTTGCAATGAGGCTTCTATCACTCAATGGAAAATGGATATGATGGCAGAGCTTTTGTTGCAGTCGGTATGGCAAAGCGAAAGAAAAGAGCTTCTCGAAACTCTTGACAGCATCTGTGATTATTACAAGGCCGCATCAAAGCAGAACTGTTCCGAAAGCGTTATTTTCATTGAAAGTCAGATTGATAAAGTCGAAGAACGCAAAAAAAGTCTGATTACTATGTTTGCTGACGGGAATATCACAAGAGATGAGTTTGCAGTAATGAAAACGGAATATAACGAGGAAATAAAAAAACTCTGCGAACAAAGAGAACGTCAGAGCGAGCAAGAAAGTATTATGAATGGCTGTATTTCGGAAATATCTGCGGTTGCGAAACAGCTTGGCAGAATGCTTGAAAGCTCCTCCCCTGTTTTCCAGAGGGACAGACTTAATGAGCATATCCGTTCCGTTGTTGCGGATAATCGGAAGTACACTTGGAATGTTACGATTAACCCCAGCGAAGATAACAAATACAGCACCGCTGAGCCTGATGAGGACTGCGCTGTTATACGGCTGGGTGAAAGTGCGTCCATATTGAGTCACCCGCACAGGCTGCTCTTAGATAAACAAGGAGTTCTTGAAAAATCCGAGGATTTGCCAGAAATTGTGCTGTCCTGGGAATTCAGAATTGACTTTGAAACCGCAAAGGCTTTCCGTAAATCCGGTGGCAACTAC
>SVNK01000009.1 GCA_015066935.1 Ruminococcus sp.
ATGTTGACGATGGTTTCAGTGGAACGAATTTCAATCGACCTGATTTTATGAGAATGATGGAAGATGTGAAGTCGGGCAAAATCTCCACCATCATTACAAAGGACTTGTCCCGTTTCGGCAGAGATTACCTTATGACAGGGCAATATATTGAAATGATATTGCCTGATTACGATGTTCGGTATATCGCTATCAATGACAATGTTGATACTCTCCGCAGTGAGAATGAAATGATGGTTTTCAAGAATGTGTTTAACGACTGGTATGCCCGTGACTGCTCAAAGAAGATTAAGGCAGTTTTCAAGGCGAAAGGTCAGTCGGGAAAGCCGCTTACTACAATCCCACCCTACGGCTACAAGAAATCCGAGAAGGATAAAAACGTCTGGGAGATTGACGAGGAAGCCGCAGAGGTTGTCCGCAGAATATTTCAGCTTTGCATTGACGGATACGGTCCGACGCAGATTGCGAGAATACTGACTGAGGATAAAGTTCTCACTCCTACTGCTTACACAGAACTCAAAAAATCGGGAAACATTACTTGTGCCAAACCGTATCGCTGGGCACAGAGAACGATAGCTGATTTACTTGAAAAGCTTGAATATGTGGGACACACAGTAAATTTCAGAACCAGAAAGAAATCTTATAAGTGCAAGAAAAAGATTGAAAATCCCAAAGAAGAATGGGCAATCTTTAAAAATACGCACGATGCAATTATTTCAAAGGAAGATTTTGATTTGGTACAAGAGCTTCGCAAAAACAAGAGAAAGCTTCAGCATCAGGAAGAAGTCAATCCGTTTTCGGGAATGGTTTACTGCGCTGACTGCGGCAAGAAAATGTATCTCTGTCGTTCCAAAAGGCTCAATTCAGACCAAGAGCATCTGAAATGTTCGTCTTATGCGAAAGACAAAGATGATTGTTCCGCACATTTTATCCGTACTGTTGTATTGAAAGAAATCGTATTGTCTGAACTCAGAAAGATGACAACATTCGTCAGGGAGAATGAAGCGGATTTCTTACAGTCTGCCTATGAATGTTCTCAAAAACAGCAGTCCGCAGAATTGAAAGCTGCAAAGAAAAGGTTTGCTCAGTCAGAAAAGCGAGTTTCGGAACTGGACAAGCTGTTTACAAGGCTTTATGAGGATAATGTGAGTGGCAAGATTTCTGATGAGCGTTTTGAGCTGATGTCGAAGAATTATGAAGCCGAGCAGAAGGAGCTTCGACAGATTATTCCCGAATTATCTCAGTTTATTGAAGCAAGGGAGCAAAAGAATGCTGACACGGCTCAGTTTATCGGAATTGTACGCAAGTATTCCGAAATCCCGAAGCTCACTCCAGAAATTATGCACGAATTTGTTGAAAAGATTGTCGTACACGCACCTGACAAGTCAAGCGGACACAGAACACAGCAGATTGACATCTGCTTCCGCTTTAATGTTGCAGTTGCAACCGCTGTCGCTGACAGTATGGTTTACGACAAAAAGAGAAAGGCTGCGTAGGATTTTCCTACACAACCTTTCGGTTACATATTAAATACTTCTATATGGGTGGTCGGCTTTAAGGTCTCCTTTATTTTTATATAAACGTGAATATATTCAGAACAAGTCGTCCATGTGGTCGCATTCAGTTTTTTTACGTTCTTCTGACATTGCGGTATAGGGATTCTTCTCATTGAATCTGACAGCTTCAGACTTCTGGTTTTCGAATCTTTCGTTGAAATACGGAAAGCCTTCCTGCTGTTCAAGATAAGCATACTTGTAATTACTGTAGAGAGACGCTATCATGATACACACAGCAATCGGAGCTATCATAATGTTCATATCATGGACCGAACATTCGTAACCGGAAAAAGAGAAAATCAGTATGCACATTGATGGGATTAAAGGAGCTGTGACTGTCATGATAAAATTTCGTTTGTATATTCCGATATAAGCCGCAGCTATGTGGGCAATCTTTAATATGATGCCGTCGAAAAGAATAGCTAAGACATCAAAAGTGGGGACGAATAATGCAATGAATGAATAGACTAAAGATATCGAATTCAGTGCAAATATTAAAATTACAATAATTGTATCTATAATCCTAAGATGCTTCATTGTATTTAAATTATCTAAATATGTATTGTATTTATTCATTTTATTCTCCGTGATCAGATTTAGTTATCACAATTATGCATGTACAGGATGCCGTTTGAATCCTGTTTAATATTGTACTCTTAAAAGATGATAATGTCAAGTGTTTTAAAGATTATTTTTGTATGTATATAATGTTATGTACTTTAAATAACAGCTCCCCAAGAGAATTCCTGAGGAGCTGTTCGGTATTACTTTTGAGTTAAAGTCACAGTATCTGTTGTAACGGAGTTGCCGTACTTGTCGGTGATTACGCAGTAAATCTGTCTGCCGTTACGTGAATCGCTCATTGCTGTTGAATATGTGTTTCCTGTAAATGTGCTTGTGTAAGAGAACTTTGATGCTCCCATATTCTTGTAGTACCACTTGTATGTAAGACCGTCGCCTGTTGCATTGACCGTAACGATTGCTTTTTCACCGCTTGCTGCAATTGCATCTTCAGGCTGCATGACAATTGATATCGGAGATTCAACTGTGATAATACCCTTGATTTCCTGATATGTCCACTCGTCACAGCTTGCACCTTCCTTGAAAATATCTACCTTATCGCCAAAACCTATTTCATATGTGCCGGCAGGACAATTTTCCGGAATCTCTACCATGAGCTGGAAGAGTTTTGCTCCGTTTATAATAACTGTAGGGTCACCGCTGCCGTCGAGAGGTGTGATTGATGCCTTGTACTGGTCAAGGTTTGAAATTACGGCTGCACCACCGCATGCTGAAGATGAACCGCCGATTGCTGTGATTGCAAGAGGATCGTCGATTGCAAATTCTGCATAGATACCTGTTACAGGGAAGTAGCTGCCGTTGTTCTTGATTGTGGGCTTAACTACGACCTTATCACCTGCGATAGCTGTGTAGCTGCCGAAATCAATAACAAAATCGGGGTTACCATCAGGATTGGGAGTTGAAGGTTTGACAGAGGGTGCAATTATATTATCAGGATGATGCAAGCCCAGGAGATACTGCGTAATATACAACGAATCCTTCGCTGTTATTCCATTGCCGGTTTCACAGACATCTGCGTTAATCATACCGGTGCCGGAAATCGGATACTTTGATGGATTGGCTTTATTCTGCATAATAAAGACAGCATCTGAGAGGTCGATGTATCCATCGCAGTTTACATCACCAAACAGAACGTCTTCTGCATTTTCAACAACAATTTCAAGCTCTGTCAGACTGAGGTTATTAAGGTCGCCATAGTTTGCATATCCGGATCCATTCTCAATCATACATGAAGGAATAACATTGTCTGAAGAATCAGTATCAACGTTGCAGAATGTGATTTTATATGTTCCGGCACTTAATCCACGTGGAAGTGTTACATCAAATGCAAACATGGGATAGTCTGTAGACTTTGTACCGGTCCATGTATAATCACTACCTCCGCATGTCCATGAACATCCTATGTAATAGTTTTCTGTTCCGTAGGCAGCCTGTTTAGAATCTGTTATTACCTGCCAGCTGCCATGGGGGAAATAATCTCCGAAATCATCAATCTGTGATGCGAAACATACCGCTTTGTCTGTAGTGAAATCTTCTCCCGTGTATGTTGTATATGTTTTTGGGGAAGAAAAATACTTACCTGTAAGGGGATTATATGATTTAAGAATGATCTTTGAGGCGTCATCCGAAGTATCCTTAACCGTCAGACATACGTTCATTGCCTGCGAATCAGGAGTATTCTCGTCAAGATACAATCCGCATGGGATAGTGATATTCCCTGCCGCTATATCATCTGCCGAAACAATTACCTTCGAACCGGCTCCCGAATACTTAGAGTCAGCTTGATCAAATGTCTTTATGATAAAGCCCTTGGATTCATCTGATGCGGGAGGTAAAGATACAGAATCATCATAGACACTTTCAGGGAGCTGATTAATTAATCCTGTTATAAATTTAAAAATAGACTGAGCGTCCCTATTTGTGATTCCGTCACCGTTGTTATAAACGTCTGCATTAAGCTTTCCTGTCACGGAAATACTATATTTATCAGGTTCTGCTTTAAACTGCATGATAAATACTGCATCGGCAAGGTTGATTGTACCATCCATATTGGAATCACCATAAAATGTAACGCCTGCATTTGAAGTTGTAGTAGTTGTAGTGGTAGTTGAGGTTGTAGTAGTAGGAATTTCGCCGAGGCTTACAAACTTATAGTTATATATCGAAGCATAATCATATGCAGTTGAATAATCATAGCCGTAGATTGTGCCGTAAAAGGTGCCTTCATATGTATCATAATTTGTTCCATTACTGATGGTGCCCGAACCGTAATATATATCACATTCAGGATTCATGATTGTTATAGAGGTTAAGCTATCGCAATTATAAAATGTCTGGTATCCGATACTTGTAACGCCGGCAGGAATTCGTATTGAGATTAAGTCAATGCAATACGAGAATGCTGAATCTCCGATAGATGTAAGGCTGTCGGGAAGTGATATTGAGGTTAAGGCGTCACAATACCAGAATGCCTCATCTCCGATAGATGTAACGCTATCGGGAATTATTATTGAGGTTAAGCTGTCACAAGACCAGAATGCCTCATCTCCGATAGATGTAACGCTATCGGGAATTATTATTGAGGTTAAGCCGTCACAACACGAGAATGCACCATTTCCGATTGTTGTTACACCGTCTTCAATAACAACGTTTACAATATCATACCTATAAGAATACCATGGAACATCTGACGAATATCTCCAAGCGTCCATTGCACCATTACCACTGATAGTAAGCGTACCTTAGCTGTCAAGTACCCATGTAAGGTTATTGCCTTCAGCACCGAATGTTCCGCTTTTTTCTTCGCTGCTTGTTGCCGCACTTGCGGTCGGAATAAGTCCGCCGCTGTTTTCCATAGGCACAACACATTGACTTCCTGCAATCAGCACAGACAATGCTGCTGCAAGCAATTTTTTGAATTTCATAGAATTACCTCCGATTTAATGTTTTTAAGGCAATACCGCACAGAGCTTGTGCGAAAGATGCAAAGTCAGATTTTTCGTCAGATTGTACAGAAATTCCAAAGGCATACTGACGTATGTCAAGGAATTTTTGTGCGGAATGGCGAAAAATATGCAAGCAGATTTCGTGCAAAGTCGTCAGGCGGGCTTTGTGCGGTGTTGCCTTAAGTTTGAAAATTTTTTGTCTAAGTCATGTCAGCTCCTTTCCGAGATTATTTACTTCGTCATGGAACTCCTGTTCCATTATAGCAATCGATTCTTTCTCAGAAAGAATGACTCCGCACATTTCAAGTTTCCGGAAATAATCCCGGATAGAAGAAGATATTGTTTTCTCCTGCAGTATAGCGATACGGAAAGCGTTTTCAAAGTCGAAAACGATAAGTAAGATTCCGCTTTTCCAGATATTGATGGTTCGGATATTTTTTTCGCTGAAAGGAAAATCGTTCATAATCCGTGGTGATATATGGTCGATTTTTTTTGACATTTCAATAAGTTTTGCGAAAAGCTGTCTTCTCAGTGGTTTAGGAATTGATCTGGTGAGATGTTTTGAATACTCATGGAAGGTTTCAGACGAGAAATACTCTCTGATTCCGTCTGTGGTAAAAAGCATTTCCTGTTTTCGCAGACGCTTTGCACTCCATTTGAGGAATTCGAGATAAGTGCGTGTAATTCTGTCGTTATGTTCGGTATCTGAAATATGAGAGCTTATATCTGAATAGCTTGCTTCGTGGATAATACAGGGGTATTTTTCAATTATGAGCAGATCGTCGGAATTCGGACTATCAGCAGGTTCGAATACAGTCTCCCAGTTTTCGAGGTACTCTTCAAATCCTGTAAGAACCATGACGAAAGGCTTTGCAGTTTCGAACAGGGAACGAAGCATGCGGCGATTAGCAGCGATAAAATCGTCGCTTCCGAATCTGAATGCTTTTTCGCAGTTTCTTTCGAGCATCAGCATTTCGTTTTCGGCTATGAAGATATATGGGAAAGCGGTGCATTTACAGTAATCGTCAACAGATTTATACAGGTATCTTGCTTCTGCCTGATGGGCAAGAAGAACCGAGACCGTCTCATTGAAAACAGAAATGTTGAAATATGATTTATCTGAATTTTCAAGAAATATCAGCCAGCTTATGTCGGATTGTTTTATGGTAATTTCTCTTATCAGATTGCAGAAGTTTTTGTTTTCGGGAATAAAGAGACAGTCGGTGTGCTTTGAGTTGTTTATCAAAGCAGCCACGGCTTCTGCAACATTTTCCATACCGTTGATTGTTTCTTCCTGCGGATTCGGGTTTATGTTATTGATATCCTTCCGCAACTCAGGCATCTGCGTATTATACAGCTGCTCTATATAGGATTCGGTCTTCAGAAAATCTTCTCCGAGTTTCGTGAATTTATATGCATTTATGAGCATTTGCTTTTCATGACTCGGAAGTCCGAGGGCAGACGAAAGTTCCTGAACAAGCAAATAGTTTTAGGTAAAATGAGACCCTTTTTGAGACGGCTGAAATACGATTTGCTCATTCCGAGTTTAGTGCATATGTCTACAGCACGTCAGTCGTGCTGTTTCATCAGTACGTCAAGTATCTCTGAAAATGATAACATAGGCGGTTCCTCCATTTGATATTGTTTCGGAGTCTTCAGGCAAAACCGTACAAAGTCCGCCTTACGGATTTGCACATCTGACAAAAAGTCTGACACTGCATCTTTTGCACAAGCTCTGTGAGGTGTTGCCTTTGCATGTATTCTCGTTAGCTTCTGTTGGAGCTGAAAAAAGTCGATTATACGCTATAATGATATTATAATATTGCTTCATATGATTCGCAAGAGGATGAATAAAAGTTTCGTTATATTTATACAGGAAAGAAAACCTGTTGTAAAGAGTCGTATGGCAGGACAAAAATGAAAACAGCCCGAATTCCGATAGTGCGGAATGGGCTGCTTTGATTATTTAATGTCAGCTCATCAACTTAAAATTGGCTTAATATAGCTTTTTAAAGCCAATTTTAAGTTGACAAAGTGCAAGAAAAAATAAAGGAATTGATAATTTTTCTTGCACTTTGTTTTGCCCTAAAGGGCAAAATGAGCTTGACATCAATGAATTTGCGCTCCCCGAACAAAGTTCGGGGCAATAACCGCCTGACGGCGGTTATTGAGGACACATTATTTATAACAGTGCATCATAGGGCGTACAACTGATATTACGCACCTTAAGCTGTGGGAGACTGTTCATTTTGGTTATCGTGGAAAAGCTGATTCAGACCTGAATTCAGCTGATTGAGTTCTATAATACCTGCACAGGAAACATCGTCGCCGCTGCCTTTTTTTGTCATTACAGGCAGAAATTCCTCAAGCTGGCACACACCTTCATCAAGACCGTTTTCGGAAACTGTTCTTGCAAGACCTATATAAAAGCCGTGAAGTTCGGTTTCGGTTGCGTAGGAATTTTCGACGCCGTCAGTTCCGAGAAAAACTGCCGCAGGCAATGAGTCTCCTGAAAAATAACAGTTTCTTGCCGAAAGAACTGCGTTATCCTGACAAAGCGAGGTTGTGACGTTATCGTGACAGCCGGGGTCATCGGGAACGGGGGAGACGATTGAACCGTCGGGAAAGAATACCGAGCAGCTTCCGTCGCCTATCTGGATGCAGAAGGCGAAGTTTTCAGCCATAACGCAGAAAACGAGGGTTGTCCCGTAAGCGTCCATGAAGCGTCCTGATACATAGCGTTCACGGTAATAAGCCTGTTTTTCAGGGATACGGCTGAGTTCTTCCTCAGTGAACGGTTCAGCAGCAAAATCGGCTTCAACACGTTCATGCCAGCGTGAAACGATACTTCGCCACAGCTGGTTGAACAGGCGTTCACGGTCCTTACTGTTGTCGAGAATTTCAACAGCTTCATCAAGGCTTTCCATAAATTCATCAGCACATTCGAGTGCACACTCAACCGCAAACCGTGAACCTCTTTCGGTACGCAGATAGCAAGGGCTTCCGTGACCGTCGGCAACGGCGGCAAACGAGTATTTTTCACGTTCAGCGCAAAGAGACGAGTCCTGACATACAATGTTTTTACGCAGATGTGAGGCACCGACGCAGCTGCGGGCAAATGCCGAATACTTATTCATTATTCACCTTACCAGTCTGCCTCATCCCAATCTGCGGTTGACGGAGCTGTATCTGCATCAGCAAGAGCTTCCTCGGTCTGAGCCTGAACGTCAGCCGCAAGCTGTTTTGAAACTTCAACGGGGTCTGTTTCGCTGTCAACCGTACTTGAATGGCTTGCGAAAACGCTTGTGATAACGCTTGCTTTTTCGATCATAAGACGAAGCTGGTCCTTATTTTTTACGTCAAGGACAGTTTCGGAGCTTCCTGAAAAACGTGCAAGAACGCCCTTATCGCAGTCGTCGCCGATAGCGAATGCAATTTTGATTGAACGCTTGAACCAGTTGTTTGTCTGGAGTTCAGTAAGACCGCCCTCCCAGTTATCTGTCGGACCGCCGTCGCTGAAAAGCAGGATAACAGGCGGATAGGCACCGGCAGCAGTGCTGAGGAACTCCTTACGTGAAAGCTTCTTGTCGAGCTCCTTGAAAGCGGCACCCATATCTGTAACACCGCAGGCTTCAAGAGTTTTGAGACGATATTCCTCAGGCGGAACAGGTGCGGGAGTTACCCAGCGGGCTCCTGTTGCGAATTCAAGGACAGCGATTTTGATTTCTGCGTCATCGCTTTCGTTACTGATTTCCTGAAGGGTCTGCATAACCTCCTCAAGAGCGGCTTCAACCTGACCTATTTTGCTTCCCTGCATACTTCCTGAAGTATCAATGACGTAAAAAAGCGTCATAACCTTTCTGACAGCGGGTGCGTAATCTTCTAATCCCGGCATAATAATTTCCTCCTTATAATCATAGCATTTATATCTGCCGCAGGATGCGGCTTTTTCGTTTATTCATCGAGTTCAATGAGCTTTTCGAAGTTTTCATCAATCTGCTGCTTGAGAGATTCGATTTCAGAGCATTTTGAATTCATAAGCTCATAGTCGCTGTAGACCTCCTCCATGCCGATTTCCTCGGTGAGAGCGTCGATACGCAGCTGCAGTTCGTCGATTTCCTTTTCCAGACGACGCATTTCGTTTTTACGTGCGGCATCTGCACTTCTCTGCTGTTTGCTGCGGTAGGTCTTGGCGGACTTACTTTTTGCTTCTTCCGCAAGCTTCTGCTGTTTTTCGGTATCGGCAGCACGTTTCTCCGCAGCCTGTTCATCCCTGAGAACGTCGAGATACTTATTGAAGCCATAGTTGTGGCAGCGGTATCCGCCGTCGGTAAGTTCGATAAGGCGGTCAGCGATTCTGCTCAGCAGGTAGCGGTCGTGGGAAACGAAAATAATCGTACCCGTATATTCAGCGAGAGCTTCCTCTATAGCCTCTTTTGAGGAGAGGTCGAGGTGGTTTGTCGGCTCGTCCATTATGAGGACGTTTCCGTGTTCCTGCATCATTATGGCGAAGCAGAGCTTTGCACGCTCACCACCGCTGATGACGCCCGTTTCCTTGAAAACGTTCTCACCGATCAGTCGAACCTGTGCAAGGAGACTTCTCACTTCAAGGTCCGACATTGAAGGGTAGCGGCTGTGAAGCTCCTCCATGACGGTCAGTTCACGATTCAGACCACGGCTTTCCTGGTCGAAATAGGAAAGCTTTATATTGCTGTTCCAACGGACGGTGCCGTTGTGTGGGAGTTTTTCCTGAATAATTTTAAGCAGCGTGGACTTACCGATTCCGTTATCGCCGATGATACCGATTTTTTCGCCTCGGCGGACCTCGAAATCAATGGAATCCACGAGAGTTTTCCTTGAAGCTCCGTCACCTACCGAGATGTCAACGCCTTTGACCTTGAGGACGTCGATAGGCGGTTCGATGGCATAGGTAAAGCGGATTTTGGCTGTTTTTGTGTCGTGGACGGGACGCTCTATGCGTTCGATTTTTTCGAGCTGTTTGCGTCGGCTCTGAGCCATTTTCGTGGTTGATGCACGGACGAGGTTCTTTGCAACATATTCCTCCATTTTGGCGATCTGCTTCTGCTGGAGCTCATATTCTTTTTCACGTCGGGCGTCGTTTTCTTCACGCTGACGGATAAATGCGGAATAATTGCCTCTGTATCGTGTGAGGATACCTCTTTCGATTTCGCAGACCGAGGTACAAAGACGGTCGAGGAAGTATCTGTCGTGGGAGACTATCAGTATAGCGCCACGATAGGAACGCAGGTAGTCCTCAAGCCACATGATAGTTTTGAAGTCGAGGTGGTTTGTAGGCTCATCGAGTATAAGCAGATTCGGTTCTTCGAGAAGAAGCTTTGAAATTGAGAGACGAGTCTTTTCGCCGCCCGAAAATCCCGACACTACACGGTTGAGGTCGTCACCCGAAAATCCCATACCTGTGAGAATCATGCGGATTTTCACGTCGGTATTGTAGCCGTCGTTGGCTTCGATCCACGAAGCGAGCTGCTGGTATTCATCGGCAGAGGAATTGTCGCCGAGTTCAATTTCAAGCTCGATTTCACGCAGACGGTCGATTGCCGAAAGCACCGGAGCAAAAACGCTCCGCATTTCCTCCATGACGGTGTTTTCCGAGTTAAGACCGCCCATCTGTTCGAGGTAACCGATAGTAGTTTTGGCAGCAAGAGAGATGATGCCGTCCTTTTCGGTGAAGCGGTCGGGTTCGACGGAGCCTGTGAGGATTTTCAGCAGAGTGGATTTTCCACAGCCGTTATTACCTACAAGTCCGATTTTGTCCGTTTCGTCGATGGTCAGCGAGACGTTGTTCAGAATCTGATTTCCGTTATAGAATTTGTTTATATTTGTTAAACTTGCAAGCATTGACGCTCCCCCGATTTACAGACTACAAAAATGTGTGATTCCGTTACATCGGAATCTTAATTTAATTAATGTCAGCTCATCAACTTAAAATTGGCTTAATAAAGCTTTATAAAGCCAATTTTAAGTTGACAAAGTGCAGGAAAAAATAAAGGAATTAATAATTTTTCCTGCACTTTGTTTTGCCCTGAAGGGCAAAATGAGCTTGACATCAATGAATGCGATGCACAAATTCCTTATATTATAAAGAATTTGAGCTCCCCGAACAAAGTACGGGGCAATAACCGCCTGACGGCGGTTATTGAGAACACATTAATTATAACACACATTTGCAATATAAGCAAGCAAAAATTTACAAAATCCCTGCGTGCTGCAGTAAAAATAAAAAGGAGGCTTATAAAAAGTCTCCTGTAGTACGGCGTACCAGATGTACAGCCAGTATTATATATTCCCCGAAGATTTCAGTATAAACAGGAACATTGTCAGCGTAAACGCACTGCAAAGCGTCGTGAGCATGACCGCAAATGACGTTATAACGCCCTTATGTCCGAGATTCTTTGCCATGACGAAGCAGCTGCTTGTCGTGGGACTGCCGAGCATAACGAGAATGGCAATGAGTTTTTCGTCTCTGAAGCCGAACATCAGTGCAAACGGCAGAAAGACAGCACAAAGAAGTACGAGCTTGATAAAGGCGATTCCTGCCGTAACGCAGACTTTCCCCTTTGTTTCGCTGAAGCTGAACGAAGCTCCGAGTGCGATGAGGGAGATGGGAGTAGCCATATTTCCAAGATATGAAACGGATTTCGAGAGAATAACAGGCTGAGGAATTTCAAGCAGCGACCAGATTATGCCTGCGGTAATTCCGAGGATAATCGGGTTTGTGAGGATACTTTTTATAGTGTCAGCCGCAAGAGAAGAGCTGTTTTTTTCGGCTTTGTCGGGAGAGGTAAGCGTCAGGACCGTAACGGCGACTATATTGTAAAGCGGAACAGTACCGACGACCATTAGTGCAGCGATTGTAGCATTTCCGTAGATATTGTTGATAAAGGCGATTCCGAGGATTGCCGCACTGCTTCTGTATGATGCCTGAATGATTTCGCCACGTTCGGCTTTATCCTTGTGGAGAAGCGAAAACAGCACTGCTGCGATTACGCTGAGGAGCGTCACGATCAAGCAGAAAGCCACGAATTTTCCGTCCCAGACAGTTCTGAAATCTGCTGTTGAAAGGTCCTTGAACAGGAGTGCGGGGAGAAGAGCTCTGAACACAAAGCGGTTCAGCTGACCTGTGGTATGACCGTCGATAAGACCCGATTTTCTGACGAATCCTCCGAAAATCATCATCAGAAATACGGGGAGAGTAGCGTTAAGACTGAAAGCAAGATTGTCCGTAAGTGAGTTCAAACGAAAGACCTCCGTTAAGCGAATTTGTCACGCTGCTCTACAGCAAGACGGTCGCAGCGTTCATTTTCGGGATGACCGGCATGACCTTTGACCCAGTTGAACTGCACATCATGCTTTTCAAGAAGCGGCAGAAGCTGTTCCCAGAGGTCGACGTTCAGGGCAGGCTTTTTGTCGGATTTTATCCAGCCCTTTTTCTTCCACCCGTAAACCCAGCCCTTTGTTATGCTGTCAACGACGTATTTGCTGTCTGTTGTAAGGATCACACGGCAAGGTTCTTTAAGAGCAGAAAGCCCCGTAATTACGCCGAGGAGCTCCATACGGTTGTTGGTTGTCTGCGGATCACCGCCTGAAAGCTCCTTTTCGATGCTTCCGAAGCGGAGGACTACGCCGTAGCCGCCGGGACCGGGATTTCCGCTGCATGCACCGTCTGTAAATATTTCAACTGTCTTGATAAGAATTCCTCCTTAAGTTCATTATGAAAATGCGGTATTGCCTTATATAAAGCAGGGCGACCCTGTGAGCCGCCCTTTTTGTCATTGAATTTTAGTTTTGTAAAGCATCCAGACAAGCTCGACAACACCGACGCCGATGAAACAGAGCATAGTTTTCATGCTTGGCTTCTTCACCTTGAATCTTGTGATGAAGGCGATAGCGATAAGGAACATCGCCAGACCGTAAACAGCGGGGAAAAGCTTGCTGCCTATGTCCTCGCTGAAGCTGTAGAGAAGCGGGATGATGAGGGCAACGCTTGTAACGGGAAGTCCCTCGTAAACCTTGCGGACGTTCTCGGTTTTTTTCTGTCTGATTTCCTCGGCGACATTGAAATAAGCGAGTCTTATAACGGCGCATAGCGGGAACATTACCAGAATCGGCATGTCAAGCCAGCTGTTCATGCCCACAGAATAACCGATAATTGACGGCAGGACTCCGAAGCAGATGACATCGCACAGAGAATCTATCTGGATTCCGAACTGTTTTTCATTTTCGGTCCGGTTCTTTTTTGTACGGGCGATTTTACCGTCGAACATATCGCAAAGTCCCGAAAGCATAAGACAAATTATTGCGTATTCGGGATGTGGAGCTCCGCAGTTTATACCGAGGGCGAAAAACATTCCCACCACCGACGAAACGAGGCTCATATACGTAAGAATAACGGTATAGTTATAGTAACCTATCATTATTTGATTCCTCGATATTTAGTTGATAATATTACCATTATACCACAGCTTTCCTCATATTTCAAGTGTTTATGCAAAAATACGTCAGAATTCACCAAAATTATTTTGTTTCTGACTTTTTGGGTCTGCCACGTTTTTTCGGTGCGGAAGAAGTCTTGTCGGCGGTTTTATTTTTGGGGGGAGCTTTTTTCTTTGCGGCTGCCGACTTTTTCTCCGAAGCCTTTTTACGGTTTTCAGAGAGCTGGCTGCGGCGTTTTTCCTTATCCTCAAGACGCTGGTAGGCTTCGTCGAAGAAGTATTCCTGAGAGTTGATGATTTCCGTACCCTCTCTTGGTTTTATATGAACATAGCTTCCGTCGGGGAGCATTTTACGAGCCTTGACGTTATCGCTCATAAGCACACGGAACATATCGTTGATACGTTTTTTCAGTTTTTCGTCCTCGACGGGGACCGCAACCTCCACACGGCGGATTGTATTTCTGGGCATATAGTCTGCCGAGCCGATATAGATTTTCTGTCCGGAACCTTGTTTTCCGAAGATGAAGATTCGGCTGTGTTCGAGGAATCGTCCGACTATACTTCTGACGCTGATATTCTCGGTATAGCCTTCAACGCCTGCGATAACGCAGCAGATACCTCTTACGACGAGTTCGATTTTCACGCCTGCCTGAGAAGCCTCAACAAGCTTTTCTATGATTGCGGTATCGCTGAGGGAGTTTACCTTTGCTGCGATATAGCCTTTACCGCCGCTGCGTGAAATTTCAATCTGTTCGTCCATCATTGCGAGGACTCTGTCTCTCAGACAAAGCGGAGCAACGAGCAGTTTTTCGGAATCTTCGACGAAGGTTCCGTTAAGAAGAGCGTCAAAAACCTTTTCGGCGTCTGAGGCGATTGTTCTGTCGGCTGTAAGGAGCATGAGGTCTGTATAGAGCGACGAAGTTTTTTCGTTGTAGTTGCCTGTTCCGACCTGAGTGAGGTAGTCGAAGCCGCCGCCCTGAGCCTTTCTTGTGATAAGGAGCAGCTTTGAATGAGCCTTGAAGTCCTGCGGACCGTAAATAACCTTGACGCCTGCCTTTTGCAGGTGCTTGGACCATTCAATGTTGTTGGCTTCGTCGAATCTTGCACGAAGCTCAATCATTACAAGAACCTCCTTACCCTGTTCGGCAGCAGAGCAGAGTGCAGCTATTACCTTGCTTGCCTTGGCGAGACGATAAAGCGTGATTTTAATAGAAGTAACCTTGGGGTCGTCGGCAGCTTCCTGAAGCAGCTTGATGAACGACTGGTTCATGGATTCAAACGGGAAGCTCAGGAGGACGTCCTTTGCTTTTACCTGCGAGAAGATGGACTTTGAATCTGAGAGAGCCGCAGGTTTTCTCGGTGAACGCACATTGTAATGGAGCTTCGGGTCATCTGAAAGGTCCTGAAGTGCATACAGATACGACAGGTCGAGAGGTATTCTTGAGGTGAATACACGGACGTTTGCAAGTTTAAGCTTCTTGCAGATGTAATCGAGTGCATTTCGTGAGAATACGTCAGATATTTCAAGACGCACGGGAGCAAGCTTTGTACGTTTGACAACAAGCTCCTCCATGCGGCTGCGGAATTCCGCACCCTTACCTGAGACCATAATATCAGCGTTTCTTGTAACACGGATAACTGCTCTGTCGATGACCTTGTAGCTCTTGAACATAAGGTGGGCGAAGTGCAGAACAACGTCTTCCATGAGGATAAAGCGTCTGCCGTCGGCACCGAGAGGAATCATGCGTTCAATGTGTTCGCTGTAAAGAGGAATCAGACCGATTGTTGTCTTTTTGCCTGAACCGAGCTGAGTTACAACGTAAAGCTCCTTGTTCTTGAGGAAGGGGAAAGGCATGGCGTCGTTCACGACAATGCCTGAAATAAACGGTTTTATCTCACGCTTGAAGTAGAGTTCGAGGAAGGTGAGTTCCTCAGCAGTAGCAGTTTTGAAGCTTACCTGTTCAAATCCGAAAGCGGCAAGGTCGTTCATATTTTTATGGAAAGCCTCCTCTGCAGAAGGCTGGAGACGTCTTACAGCGGTAAAAACGGCATCGAGCTGCTGAGAGGGAGTCATTCCCGATTTACTGTCTTTTTTCTTATCGTTATTTTTTGCGTCGTCAGTAAGAGAGCCTACTCTGACCATAAAGAATTCGTCGAGGTTGCTCTGATAGATTGCCGAAAATGACAGACGTTCAAGAAGCGGCGTTTCAGGAGCTGATGCTTCCTCAAGCACACGCTGGTTGAATTTCAGCCATGAAAGCTCACGGTTTTCAAGATATTCCATAAAGACTCCATTTCTCCCGTAACGGGTTTTATCGTTATACTGATATGATTAATATTTGAATTCTCCGCTTCCGATGAATTCGCAGATGAGTGATTCAGGAGGGATAAGTGCGGTATCAAGCGGCACTGCTTCGTCGAGAAGCCTGATAGTTTCGGCAAGTTCGGGAACGTCTGAAAGTTCCTTCAGACTGTCGCCGAGAACGCTCTTGTACGCACAAAGCTCATAAGCCATGAATGTATCCACATCATAATCGGAACGGTGTTTATGGGGCATGATGTATTTATTTTCGCCTGCCTCCACGCTTGCGAACATATTCATGGTCTCACGGAGAGAACGGTGGCGGAACTTGCTGTCACGTATCATTCGTCTGAGAAGTCTGATTCTTGACGGATGCAGGATAAAATCGTTGCAGGAGACTCTTGAACGTACGCTGACGTAAATTTTGCAGATATGGCTGTCGGGGACCTGAATTACATCGGGATTGAGTGCATGGATACCCTCAAAGATTACAAGTTCGTTCCTGCCTCTGCGGAACGGAGTACCGTTGGCTTCTCTTGCGGACTTCTTGAAGTTATACTTGGGGAGGACGATTTCCTCACAGCGTCCCAGAGCTTCGATGTGGCTGCTCAGGAGGGAACTGTCAACACGTGTTGGTGATTCGAGGTCCATTTTACCTTCTGCGGCGAGGAGTTTTTCGTCCTCTGTGAGTGAATGGAAGTAATTGTCCATTGAGAAGGTGTGTGTTGTGCAGCCGAGGTTGTCAAGAAGCTTTTCGATAATAAGGGCTGTTGTGGTTTTTCCTGATCCCGAAGGTCCCGAAATGAGGATTACGGGACGTTCCTCACGTGCTTCAACTATATTTTTTACTATACTGCGGATTCTGCAAAGGTAGTCAGTGTTTACTGATTTTATATATTCAGCAGCGCTTCCGGTGATTCCTTCGTTAATTCTTGTAATTTCAATATTCATTAAGCTGCTCCTTTTATTATAGTTATTGTATATTGTAGCACACTTTTTATGTAATTTCAACCGTTTTATGGTAAAAACTCCAAAACGCACAAATTTCGACCGCATTTTACATCGGAATAAACAACAAGCAGAATCGTGTTATCCGGTAACAAAGCTGAAATGTGATTTTTTTTCGTGAAGGTATAGACAAAATCAACAAAATATGATATAATATTTGTGAAACACGTACTATGCCGCAGTTCTGCTCCCTTTGAGATGCACGACGGACGGGCAAGAAAGGAATTATTATGCTTCACGAGAAATCATGCGGTGCAATTGTGTACCGCAAATTTCACGGAAATACGGAAATCCTGCTGATAAAGCATATCAACAGCGGACACTGGTCGTTCCCTAAGGGACACGTTGAACCCGGTGAAACGGAAATTGAGACTGCTCAGCGTGAAATCAAAGAGGAAACCTCTATTGACGTCATTATCGACCCTACCTTCCGTGAAACTGTATCATATTCGCCTAAAAAGGACACAATGAAGGTTGTGGTGTATTTCCTTGCAAAGGCAAAAAATGTGGATTTTGTGCCGCAGGAGGACGAAATTGCGGAAATCCGATGGGTGGATATTTCCTATGCCGCCAGTATTCTTTCCTACGAAAACGACAGGACTATCGTCGCAAAGGCACGCAATGCCATAAAAGAGGCAATTTCTTAACGCTGCGGCAGTATTGACCGCAATTCGTAAAAGGAGAAATCTTATGAAACTTCTCGCAATAGACGGAAACAGTATACTCAACCGTGCATTTTACGGTATCAGGCTGCTTTCAAATAAAAACGGCGTTTTTACCAACGCCGTTTTCGGATTTATGAACATTTATCTCAAACACGTTTCCGAAGTGAAGCCGGATGCCGTTGCAGTGGCATTTGACCTTCGCTCACCTACATTCCGTCACAAGGCGGTGAGCTACTATAAGGCGAACCGTAAGGGAATGCCGCCTGAACTTGCTCAGCAGCTACCCATTGTCAAGGAGCTTCTCGGACTTATGGGAGTTGCCGTGATTGAGTGTGAGGGCTATGAGGCTGACGACGTTCTCGGAACACTTGCAAAGGTCTGCACCGATTCGGGAAATCAGTGCTTTGTCCTTACGGGAGACCGTGACAGTCTCCAGCTTATAGATGAAAACGTCACAGTGCTTCTTGCAACGAACAAGGAGACTGTGTACTATACTCCCGAACGCTTTACCGAGGACTACGGCTTTGAGCCGATAAAGCTCATTGACCTCAAGGCTCTTATGGGCGACAGTTCCGATAACATCCCGGGAGTTGCGGGAATCGGAGAGAAAACAGCCACCGCACTCATCAAAGAGTACGGCAGTATTGAAAAGCTGTATGAGGAATATGAGGACTCATCTCTCACAAAGGGCGTTAAGACGAAGCTTGCAAACGGTGAGTCTTCGGCTAAGGAGAGTAAATGGCTTGCAACGATAGTCCGTGACGCACCCGTGGATACCGACCTTGAGGGCTACGTTCCGAAGGCTTCCGACAAGGCAGGACTGAGCCGTCTGCTTACAGAGCTTGAAATGTACAAGCTGCTTGAAAAGCTTGAAATCAGCGTTTCTGAGAGTGCGTCTGCTGTTGAAAAAAGCGACGATGCTCCTGCGGCCGCAATTGAGATTTCGGAGGAGACACTGACATCAGGCGTAGTTGCAGGACTGACTGAATGCAGCTATACTTTCGACGGCACTATGCTTAATGTTCGTAACGGAAACAAGGTTTACAGCACTTCCGAAGAAGCCGTTATACTCGGATTCTTTGCTTCGGACTGCGAAAAATCAGCCTGCGACGCAAAACCGCATTATCGTTGGGCAATGTCTCACGGCGGAAGTCTGAACAATCTCGTGACTGATGCGGCAATCTGCGGATATCTGCTGAACAGTGCCGCTTCCGATTATGCTGTTGACAAGCTTTGTGCCGAATACGGCGTCCACTATTACGCGGAAAACGATAAGTATGCGGACCTGCTTTCACTTGACGGACTTGTTGAAAAGCTCCGCAGTGAAATCGAAAGCGAGGGCATGACGGAGCTTCTTTATAAGGTTGAAATGCCGCTTACAGAAGTTCTTGCGTCCATGGAGCATACGGGAATCCGTATTGACCGCAAGGGCGTTGAGGAATTCGGAGTTTATCTTTCCGAAATGATAGAGGAAACGGCTCAGATGATTTACGATGAGGCGGGTCACACATTCAATATATCCTCTCCGAAGCAGCTCGGAACGGTACTTTTCGAGGAACTCGGACTGCCTGCAAAGAAAAAGACGAAAAGCGGATATTCCACGAATGCCGAAGTGCTGGAGGAACTGAGAAATCAGGCTCCCATAGTTGACAACGTGCTGAAATACCGTCAGTATACAAAGCTTAATTCAACCTATGTAACGGGACTTCTTGACAAGATTGCCGATGACGGAAGAATCCATACATGGTTCCGCCAGACTGAAACCAGAACGGGACGAATCTCCTCAACAGAGCCGAATCTCCAGAACATTCCGGTCCGCACGGAGCTTGGTTCGCAGATGAGAAAATTCTTCGTTGCCGATGAGGGAAGAACGCTTGTCGACGCCGATTACAGTCAGATTGAACTTCGTGTAATGGCTCATCTCTGCGGTGACGAGAATATGACCGAGGCGTTCACGTCGGGAGAGGACATCCACACCTCCACAGCCGCACAGGTCTTTGATATGCCGCTGTTCATGGTGACTCCCGAAATGAGAAGTGCCGCAAAAGCGGTGAATTTCGGCATAATCTACGGTATCGGAGCGTTTTCGCTCTCAAAGGACATCGGAACAAGTGTTGCACAGGCAAAGAAGTATATTGCCGATTATCTTGCGAAGTATCCCAGAGTTCACAGCTTTATGGAGTCAACCGTTGACAATGCCGCAAGGGACGGCTATGTTACGACTATGTTCGGACGCCGCCGCCGTATTCCCGAACTTGCATCGTCCAATAAGATGCTTCAGGCGGCAGGAAAAAGAATCGCCATGAATACGCCTGTTCAGGGAACGGCTGCCGACCTTATAAAAATTGCAATGATAAATGTATACCTCCGTCTTGAAGCCGAAAAACTTGATGCAAGGCTGATTCTTCAGGTTCACGACGAACTGATTCTTGAAGCGTCACAGGCTGATGCAGAGCGTGCAGCTGTGATTCTCCGTGAGGAAATGCAGAACGTATACGATATGCGTGTACCGCTTGCTGTTGACGTTCATACAGGCGGAAGCTGGTACGATGCGAAAGGCTGAGGTATGGAATATATTGTAAAGCGTGCGGATAAGGACTCGCCATATGCGCTTTTCGAGGAGCTTTCCGCACTTGATAAGCTCTGTGTGGGAGCAGAGGGCTGGTCAGCGGAGTCATTCCGCAGTGAGACCGAAAAAATGGACGGTTTTGTCCTGTATATAGAGGAAAACGGTGCAGTTGCGGCACTTCTTTGCGGCTATCATGCGGTCGGTGAGGGAGACATTACAAGTGTTGCCGTTAATCCGGAATATCGCCGCAGGGGACTTGCTCTGCGTCTTATGGAACGCTTTGAGGAACTTCTGCCCGACGATACTGAGAGTATATTCCTTGAAGTGAGGGAGTCGAATTCTCCCGCATTGGCTCTTTACGAAAAATGCGGATTCTCAAGGATTGCGGTGAGAAGGAATTTCTACACCGACCCTGTGGAAAACGCAGTTGTTATGAGCAAAAAGATTATGTAACCGTAATATGAATCGGAGGAAATCATGTTAATTCTTGGAATTGAAAGCTCCTGTGACGAGACAGCGGCAAGTGTTGTAAAGGACTGCCGCACAATTTGTTCGTCGGTGATCTCAACACAGATTGAGGAGCATAAAAAATACGGCGGAGTTGTGCCTGAAATAGCCTCACGCCGCCATTGTGAAAATATACTCGGAGTTGTGAAAAAGGCACTTGACGACGCCCAGGTTTCGCTCAGTGACCTTGACGGAATTGCCGTAACATATGCTCCGGGACTCATCGGAGCACTTCTTGTCGGAGTAAGCTTTGCGAAGGCTCTTGCGATGTCATCAGGCAAGCCGCTTATTCCCGTCCACCATATTGCAGGTCATATCGCAACAAACTACCTGACCTTTCCGGACCTTGAACCGCCGTATATGTGTCTTGTTGCAAGCGGTGGACACAGTCATATAATCGAGGTTCTGTCGTATACGAAGTTCCGTGTAGTGGGACGTACCCGTGATGACGCCGCAGGTGAATGTTTTGATAAATGTGCCCGTGCCATGGGATTTCCGTATCCGGGCGGAGTCCACGTAGACAAAGCGGCTCAGTCGGGAGACAAAACTGCCTTCAGACTTCCGCACCCGACAGTTGCCGGAAACGAGTTTGATTTCAGCTTTTCGGGACTCAAGACTGCTGTGATAAATCTCCTTCACAATGCGGAACAGAAGGGAACCGACGTCAATAAAAACGACCTTTCCGCAAGTCTTCAGCACACGATTGCGGATATTCTCACGGATAAGACCATCCGTGCCGCAGAATCACTCGGCTATAAAAAGATTGCGCTTGCAGGCGGAGTTTCCGCAAATTCGGGAGTACGAAGCACGCTTTCCGAAGCCTGTGCAAAGCATGGCTTTGAGTTCTATATGCCCGAAAAGAAGCTGTGCGGAGACAATGCCGCTATGATAGCCTGTCAGGGAAGCTATAATCTGCTTGCAGGCATCACCGCTGACGAATCGCTCAATGCCATTGCCACTCTCTCCATGGAAGATATATGAGGTGGCAATGTGAACAAGAAAACCGTGACCAATTGTGAAACCTGCACCAATTACGTTTACGATGAAGAGTACGATTGCTATGTGTGCATGGTGAATCTTGACGAGGATGAGATGTACCGCTTTCTCAACGGCACAAATTATGCCTGTCCGTATTATCGTCTTGACGACGAATACGGCGTTGTACGTCACCAGAACTGAAACAGTTATTTTTCGTCGTCAAGAGTACGTATGTCGGGGAGCTGTGCATTACCGTCCTCAAGAAGCTGCTCAAGGACTGTTATAATGTCACATTCAGGAGCTTTTCCCTGTTCTATGGCTCTTTCAACTGAGCCGATAAGCTTTTCGGGATTGTCTTTTTCGGTCAGCTCAGGTGAACTTCCGCCAAGGACAATTCTGCACGAGGGTGGAACTTTCCATTCGTTCAGGAGAATTCCGAGGGTTTCATGGATGTTGCAGTCTCCGAGAATCACAAGCTCGGTATAGCCTGTGAAAATGAGCTTCCCTCCTGAGATTTCGGCACTTCGTTTAGCTGATTCAATGTCATTTCCATCAGATACAACAACGCTGTCATTGCTTGTAAAAAAGGCAAAGGACAGCGTTTTTTCGTCCATGCCGTCGATTGTGACCGCACGCAGATAGCTTGTGTCATGAAGTCTGTGACTTGAACCGCAGCCTGTCAGAATCACCGCAGAAGCAAGAATAACCGGAATCTTAACAATGTTTTTCATGAGTACCTCCTTTGCGGTGCAGGGACTTTTTCAGAGCAAGAATGATCAGTACGACAATTGGCAGGACTGCGGCTGAAAGTGCGTAGAATCGGCTTTCGGGGAGAAACAGTGCGGTGAGTATCATCAGAAGCAGAACGGCACTGCTGCGGAATCGGCTGAATTTCGGGAAAAGTTTACCGACAAGATATGCTGCCGATGCTGAACGTACCGCAATCGAAAAGACCGCAAATACAGCAAAATTCATGAGGAAAAGCGAGTCGATACGCTGTACAGAAAATGGCTGGGACAGTCGGGCTGCCGTAATCAATGGGAAATCCGTTATACTCATGACTCCGCCTACAACGAGTACGGTAGTCAGGAGCATTGCTGAAGTAATGACGCTTTTTGCCATAAAATAGCGGAAAACGCCTTGTGGTTCATGAGCTTTGGTCAGGGTAAGAAGTACAATAAGCGTGGCGGAGTCGCTGCTGACGGCAAGAGCACGTACAACCTCGTCCGCAAAGCTTATGGTGTTTTCGCAGCGGGAAAAGTTTTCGGGAGACGCTCTGAACAATGCACTCACTATGACAACGGCAATTCCGATTGCTCCGACTGCACCGGCAATTACGGATGCACGTGCAAGAGCTTTCACTCCAGTAGAGGAAATATACAGACAGACAAGTGCTATAAGTCCCGAAATAATGAGCTTTTCGACTATTCCACGGGCGTTTCCGGTCGGGATATGAATGACACGGGAAGCGTCCCACTGCATTCTGAAAATCATTGCACCACTGAGAATAATTGCCGCAAGCAATAATGCTTCGCTGATTTTTTCCGTACAGCAGCCCTTCCACAGCATGACGGCAATCGGAAGCATCAGTAAAAGCTGGATAGCAGCCGCAGTCAGAAAGCCTGCCGCTGTGATTACGGAAACTTTCCCGTTAAGACAGAAAAGCGTGAAAACGTCGCCTGTAAGCAGCATTGCAGCCATTTGTGAGCCTGAGATTCTGTTCGTTTGTGATGTGGTTTTATTTTTCACGGTATTCCTCCACTGTGAAGCCTCTGTTCTGCATTTTTTTCATATCGGTACGGAAAGCTGTATCGCTCATTCCATTCTTAGTGAACGGGGAAAGCGGTGCTGTGTAAGGGAATCCGTAGTCCTCGGTAGCGCAGATGTTTGCCAGTACCGCACATGCAGCAAGACTTATGCCGAAGAGTCCGAATGCACCTCCTGCCGCAAGAAAAACGATTCTGAGTATTGTTACGGGAGCGTTCAGCTCAGGCGTTACAAAACCGCTTATAACAGCAAGAGCGGTAATTGTCAGCAGAGGCGTGCTGATGAGTCCCGAACTTACGGCGGCGTCTCCGATAATAAGTCCGCTGACGATGCTTACGGCACCTCCGACCGGCTTTGGCAGACGTATTCCCGCTTCACGGATAATCTCGTACATCAGAAGGACTCCCATGGCTTCAGCAATAATGGAGAACGGTGCCTTTTGTTCGGATTCCACCAGAAGCATGAGGAGCGTACTGTTCAGCAGTTCGGGATGATGAGAGACAATGGCTGTATAAACCGCAGGCAGAAGCACAGAAATGATGAATGCCGCATATTTTAACCAGCGGATGAAAGTTGCGTAATAGGGTTTGAAAGCGTAATCGTCAAGGGTTTGGAAATTCTCGCAGAAAAGTCTTGGAATGACAATTGCGAAAGGGATTCCGTCCACAAGAATGGCAACCCTGCCTTCAATGAGCTTAGAGCAGAGAACGTCGGGGCGTTCTGTTGTGCCTGTGGAGCTGAAAATCTCAAATCTGCCGTCCTCCGTAAAGGGACGGATATAGCCTGTGGAAAGTATGGATTCAAGTTCGATACGGTCAAGGGAGCGTCGTATTCGTTCCATAAGTTTATCGGGTACACGGTCCTTCATGTAGCAGAGGCAGATGTCGGTTTTGCTCTGACTGCCTTTGAAGGACATCTCCATGACAAGCTCAGGAGACTTCATACGTCTGCGGATAAGTGACATATTGCTTCGCAGAACCTCTGTGAAGCCTTCGTGAGAGCCCATGATATTGCCTTCTCCGGAAGGCTCTGAAACGCCTTTTGATGCAAATCCCTGCGCACCGAAAGCGAGTGCGACGCTCATGCCTTCAGCAATAATAAGAGCGAAACCGGAGTTGAGCAGACGAAAGAGTGAATCGTAGTCAGAAGCTATGGGACGGTCTGCCGAGAGCAGAAGATGTCCGTTTATATAGTCGAAGAGAGCGTGGGCGTCCTTCTGCTGAGGAATTGACGTTACGGGACGGAAAATAAGCTCTGCCATGGAGGAGGTTGAGACCATCCCCTCACAGCAGAGCAGGGCACAGCGGATTCCGCCTGTTACAAATTTATTTACAAGCAGGTCTGAGGTTCCGCCGCAAAGTTCTCTGATGCGTTCAATATTCTTATCAAGCTCCGTCAGCAGAGGGAGCTTCAACTGATTTATTTCGGACATTTTTCCTCCTTGAGTCAAAAAATACTTGAAAGAAACGGTATTTCGCTTTTTTTCAGATGTTCGGTCATAGCGGCAAGCTCTGCAAGCTCAGCGGAAGCTTCATCGCAGCTGCTGTTTATCATAGGCGGTATACGATTGATGACAATATCAATTTCTGTAAGCCTGCTGTTATTGATGAGGAGAGTCGCTTTGCTGCGGAAGCATTTCCATTCGTTTTTCATATGTTCTGCAAGTTCGGATGCGTCCGCAGTTTTACCGAGCGAGAGACTTTCGCTGATTGAAGAAATATCCTCCGAGAGCTTACGGCACTGACCTGCAACCATGATTCCCGAAAATATACTGATACCGATCAGCGATGCCAGTATTGCGAAACATATTTTAATCCTTGTCATTCTGTTTGCCTCCGTTCACGATAATGGGCGCACTTCCTTTTTTATCAGCGATATAGCAGTTGCCGCAGCTGTCGGACGTCATGATGAATACGTCGGAGATTCTGAGGTTCTGTTCTTTCAGAATACGCACCAGATATTCTGTGTCGTATCCCATAGGTTTCAGAGCTTTGCTTATAACCTCACCGTCTGAAATTACGACCTGTGGAGGGTCATTGTTTCTGTACCTGATATTGAGATCGTCACGTGTAGGTGATTCGATGCTTTGTTTTTTCATTACAGATAAACTGCCTGTGGTTTCAACAATGGCGTATTGAACGTCCTCTATATTGAAAATGTCGCTGCCTCTCAGAGCCATCATGAGGTCGTCAACCGAAAAACGCAGCTCTTTAAGAACGTTTTCGTCGATTTTGCCGCCTCTGATGATGATTTTGGGTGTACCTGAAATTGCACGCCTTAGCTTTGGGAAGCGTAAGTTTATCCATGATACGATTACCTCAAAACAAACCAGCGAGAGAATCGGTGTCATTCCGACAATCAGCGGTATATCGAGGTTTTCTATGGGGAGAGTTGCGATATTTGATACGAGGATGGTTATAACGAGTTCAGATGGCTGCAGCTCACCCAGCTGACGCTTTCCCATAAGTCTCACGGAAATAATAACAAGAATATAAAGTATCAGCGACCTTATCAGTACAATGCTCAGAATTATCAGCTCCCGACCTTTTTTGCTGGGTATATTATCCCACAGAAGCTGCATATTATTCTGATTTTTGTAATGTGTGGTATAAAAGTTGCACAATACAGCTGATATTAAATTGTTTAAAATGCGGATTTTTATTTTTTTGCCAATTCTTTTTGTGTAATCGCTTGAAAAATGTGCAGAATGTGGTATAATAAAGAATATGGTTTAATGTGAGTTAATGCATTTTACTTTATCAGATTATACAGATGGGGGTAGTCAATGTGAAAAAAAGAATTATAACAATAGAACGACAGTACGGCAGCGGCGGAAGCATTATCGGTAAGCTTGCGGCAGATAAACTTGGAATCAACTGCTACAACAGACAGATTCTTGAAATGACTGCCCAGAAGTGCGGAATTTCTCCCGAATACCTTGAAACAGCTGAGGAAAATGTGCCTACAAGCTTTTTGTATTCGCTGCTTCTTTCTGCGAATCCTTCCCGTTCAATAGAGGATAATCTTCCTCTTTCCGATAAGGTTTTTCTTATGGAAAGCCGTATAATTACCGATATTTCCAATGAGGAGGAGAGCTTTGTGCTTGTCGGAAGATGCGGAAATTATATTCTTGAGGAGAAGGGCTGTTTCAGCGTATATATATATGCTAATCCCGAAGACCGTATCGAACGTGCCATAAAGGAGTACGGAATTGCACAGAATAAGGCTGAGCAGATAATGAAAAAGGCAGATAAACGCCGTGAAACCTTCTATAATGTCAATACAGGAAGACTGTGGCAGGATAAGGACCAGTATGCCCTTTGTCTGAATAGTGCGGAGCTGGGCGATGAGCTGTGTGCCGAATTGATAGTCAAGGCGTACAGAAAATACAATGGCATTGAATGAAAAAACACTGACAATAACAGACAGCCCCTACAATATAAGGTCATTACCCTTATCTGTGAGGGCTGTGTTAATCAGGATTACACTAAGTGAAAAACTCCCGTATCGTATAATTGACAGATACGGGAGTTTTTTATGCCGTAACAGAAGAAACAGGGAATCTTCTTTGCGGCTGATGTTATTTTGTGTCAGACACCGGCAGCCTCAAGAAGCTGCTTATGGAAATCCTCAATTGAATTGAGTCCCTTGACTTTTGTTTTATCGGTGAGAGCACCGCAGTATTTGCTGTCGATAAAGGCATAATAATTACCGTCGCCGGCATCGGTGAGATGATGAGTCTTTGTAGTGCCGTCGGCGAGAGTGTATGAGACTTCGAGAATGGGATTTTCAAGCGGTGGAGCGATTGATGTATCAACGGCTGTGATTTTGAGAGTATTGAAGCTGTTGAAGAAGTTGCGGAAGGTGATGTTCATGCTGCCGTCGGAGAGATCAAGTTCCTTTCCGATGCATGAGGCCTTGTCTGCGTTTACATCCATGGTATACTTTTCGGTTTCTCCGCCTTCGAATGAGAATTCGAATTCCCTGACCTTGGTTATATCGGTAATAGGCATATAAAGAAGGAGGAAGTCAATCGGAGTGCAATTGATGAAATAAAGCTCTGATTTTGAGAATTTCATTACCTGACGGGAATTCATTTCCATTGCAAGAACGTATTCACCCTTCGGGTCGTAGTTTTCGTTGAATACAAATGAACACTTTGTGCCGTCGGTACCGGTGATAACAGCTTCGGCAGTAGGTTTATCAAAGCCGTATTTTGAAAGGTCGGTAAGCTCGTCATCAAGCATGTTTTCGATAGAAGCGGAAAGACGTATGATATTTGAAACCATTGTTGAAACGCTTGTAACATCGAAGGTCAGCATATCGAATTTATCGGACATATACCATGTATCGCCGTCCTTGTCATAGCTGACGCTGTAGGTTTGTTTTCCGTCACGTGTTACAGTGATATTCTCAATGCCGCGATTTCCGTAGGGGACGAAGTCCTTGGACTTGAGCATCATTTTTTCTGCTTTGAGCACACTTCCGTTTATGGAGTTTACAGTGTAGATTTTTTCTTTTCCTTCAACGGTGATATAGTAGTAATCGTTTGTAGGACTTATGTCACCGACGTATATTTTATAACTGTCCGAATCGCTGTGGAGCGTAACGGTTTCAGGAGTATCGAGACCGTACTTTGCAGGTTCCGAGTTATCGAAGCTGTTGTCGGCGGTGAGGTCGGAAGTATATGTACACAGAAGCTGGAAATAGGTCTGGTCGAGAGGGAATTCTCCTCCCTCTGTAAGTGACCATACACCTTCTTTGAGTTCTGCGGCATACCTGCCTTCATCACAATCGAATTCAATTTTGTTGATGCTTTCTGAGTCGAAACGGAGAAGATTGTAGTCAGCAATAATTTCTGCCTGTTTCTTGTCATCTTTTTCCTTGCTGTTTTTAAAACCTAAGAAAACTCCGACAGAAATGCCGGCTGCAGCAAAGACTGTAATAAGAGCGATAATCGGTTTATTCATTATGCGTGTCTCCTCTTGAGCCATACGATGATGCCGAATACGATAATAGCGATGGGGAGGGCAGATGTATAAGTCATAACCCTTTTAGCGTCGGAAGCGTCTGCGAATTCCATTGTGTCATAGGAATTAGACTTATTTCCGATACCCATATCAACATCTATATCCTTGAGCCATGTATTTGACATGGTTGCAAGCAGGTTTGTACCTGAAATGTAAGGATGAACGTACTGGGTTTTCTGAACATCATCATAGATTATCATTGAATCGTCGATCATATCGGCAGAACCGATAGTGAAAAGCTTGCCGCCTGTTGACTTGTTATAGGAATAGAAGCCGAAATCAAGCTGGACGTTGTTGAGCTGTTCATTTGCAATAACAGCAGTATCTGTGTCGCCGCCCATAGCAGTACTTCTTGTTGAATACTTTTCGTTTGTGTTCATAATGTTGCGGACAATTGAAGAAACTTCGAAATTTCCGGTGTTTTCGAACTGGTTATCGGGAAGCTGAGTCATACTTCTTGCGTTTGAGATACCGGGGATACAGATGCCTGCGTTTACAGCGTAGTTTACATCGGTAGTGAGGTCCTCGGTAAATTCGTCTGTAGCGGGAGTATACTCAACACGGAAGAAGTGGGGGTCCTGAACGCCTTCGGTGTTTTCGAGCTGATTAAGAGGAGTGGACTCGGCAACGATATTGTAATCCATTTCGATACCGAATTTACGGAGGATGTATTCAATATTCTTGAAGCGTCCGTTAGTGTCGCATGGCGGCAGAAGCATTGATACAGAACCGCCGTTATTGAGGTGGTCCATAAGGAGAGTTCTTTCAGCATCGGTGATGTCCTGCTGTGGAGCAACGAGGTAAATGATAGCAGTATTATCGGGGATTCTGAGTTCCTTTGAAAGGTCGATATTCTTGACGTCGTAGTTGTTGGCTTTTACGGTATTTGCAAAGACTGTATAGCTTTCTTCGACAGCTTTTTCACCGTGACCCTGCATGAAGTAGATTGTCGGGAGAGTACCGCTTGTACAGGTCTTTACAGCGCCTGCGATAAGCTCCTCACCGGCGTACTCGATGATACCTTCCGCTGTTGTCTGGAAAATCTTATCATGGCTGATACGCTTGATGATGTCGCCGCATTTAACGAAAACGTCACCTGCTTCGAGTCTGAGAACGCCTGAGGGGTTGAGAGTTTTAGCATATTCTGGTTTAGCATCGGGGTTGAAGCATGTGAGAGTGATGTTGTCACGCTCTTCAAGCTGTGTGAGAGTGTGGTAGAGAGCAAGGTATTCCGGTGCAGTTTTAAGACCTTCGATATCCTCCATAAGGAAGAAAACCTCGATCTGCTTGTCAGATGTTTCGTCGAGAAGCTTTGATGTAATGGGATTGAGGGTGTACTTTTTTGCGGGAGTCATATCGTACACCTTGTCCTTATAACCGACAATAAGGTTGATAGGGACGAAAACCACAAGAATGAGAGCTGCAATAATAAATGCAATAGCTCCGGAAAGGTTGAATTTTTTGTTTTTCATAGAGAATTACCCCCTGTTCCAGCGTTTTTTCTCAATGGAAATGTAGTTCCATGAGAGGAGAACGAGTATTGCCGAGAGGAAGAAAACGATGTCGGAAAGGCGGATAAAGCCCTGTGAGAAGTATGCGAATCTCGGCTGAGCCGCAAATGCCATAAGAACTGACTGAAGCTTGGGATATTCTGAGATAAAGCCTGTATTTGCGAAATCGTCAAGGAACAGGAAACAGAACATTATAAGCTCACCGATGATGGCAGCGATAATGGAGTTTTCAGTGAAGGACGAAATCAGCATTCCAAGGCAGATAAACATGGTTCCCCAGAGGAAGAAGCCGATGTAGGCGCAGATAAGCTGACTGTAGACCACAGATCCGTTTGCTTCGGTAATGATGGGGTAGATGAGAGTGCCTGCAAGCATGAAAGTGAATACAGTGATATTAGCGAAGAACTTTGCAAGAACTATTTTCAGTACGCTTACGGGTGATGACATCAGCAGAACTTCCGTACCGAACTTACGCTCATCCGCAAAAGTTCTCATAGTGAGGATCGGGATGAGGAAGATGAAGTAGATTATGGCGTTGTAGAAGACGTCGGTAAACGAGAAATAGATAAAATGACCTGTTACGTCTGCGATTTTATTTACAATTGTGTATGTAAAGAGAAGCAGGAACAGACCTGCGAGAGTATAAGCGAAGGGCGTGAAGAAAAATGATTGCAGCTCCTTCTTATAAATAGGAAACATATTATTTTTCCTCCTTTTCTTCAGCGTTTTTGGTTTCCTTTTCGGAAATTATCTCATCAACGAGGTCGCTGAGGGAAGTTTTCTGAACAGGACGATTGATGAGTTCGATAAATACATTTTCAAGGTTAGGCTTATCGGTATAGATTTCCATGATTTTGACGCCTGCAGCGATAAGCTCGGCCATAAGCTCGTCCCTTACAGAATCGGATTCATCGGCAAGCTGTACAGTGAAGGAATAAATATCGCTGCCCTCGTCGGTGATATCGGTGATTTCACTGACACCCTTAGTAATTTCGATAATTGAAGCAGCCTTTGTTTTGCTGCCCTTGACTTTGAGATGAAGAACAAGGGAGGTTTTGAATGATTTTTCGAGATTTTCGATAGTATCAATAGCACGGATGTCGCCCTTATTTATGATGACGACACGATCACAGACCTCACTTACTTCGCTGAGGATATGTGAGCTGAAGATTACAGAATGTTCTTTTTTGAGATCACGGATGATTTTTCTTACCTCCATGACCTGATTGGGGTCAAGACCTACAGTAGGCTCGTCGAGGATAAGGAATTTCGGGTTGCCGAGGAGAGCCTGAGCAAAGCCAACACGCTGCTTGTAACCTTTTGAAAGGTTACGGATGAGCTTGTGGCTGACATCGCTGATTTTAAGAAGTTCGGAAACTCTTTTGATTTCGCTCTTTTTTTCTGAAGCGGGGACTTTTTTAAGTCCTGCACAGAAAGAGAGGTACTCACTGACCTTCATATCGGGATATACAGGGGGGATTTCGGGAAGATAGCCGATATTCTTCTTAGCATTAACGGGGTCCTTGGTGATGTCGCAGCCGTATATGCTTACGGTTCCGCCTGACATGGGAAGATATCCTGCGATCATATTCATTGTGGTGGATTTACCTGCGCCGTTGGGGCCGAGGAATCCAAGAATCTCATTATCATTAATAGTAAAGCTTATGTTGTTTACAGCACGGTTGTTGCCGTAATACTTTGTCAGATTTTCTATTTTGATCATGAAAAAAACTCCTTTCATGGTGTATAGCGTCAACAAAAACAAAATGTTCATCAGTTGAAAATACTATCATGTTATTATCTCAAAAAAACATGAACGTGAGATTAACACAATATGAACAAAATGTTAATTCCGTGGCAGGTGTTGAATAAAAAATGTGTTGTTACTGCTAAATCTTATAATTTTGTTGTGTGCTTTTTGTGAAAGTTTATTGTAAATGCGATGAATATTTGTGTGACATATTAAAACAATTATAATATTAAATATTTGTTATTATTTTGTTTGCAACTTAAAAAATGGTTTTGACAAAATGTACAAAAATCGGTTTGCGTATGTGTGCATTGCACCAAAAAAACTTCTACACTTCAATAAAAACCGTGAAACTGTTGACAGAATCAAAAATGTAGAATATAATTATAAATGAAAATATGGGAATTGTGCGGCTTTTTATACTCTTTTTTACAATGCACGATTCACGAGTATTTTAAGTACACTATATAATAGTGTGCGATATTATTCATTTATTAACCATTTCATTATCAAAATTTTTATGAGAGGGGCAAATTCAAATGATAAGCAAAAAGAATAAGGCACTTGTAGCTGGTATTCTTGCAGCTGCAACATCTGCATCAGCAGTTATGCCGACAATCGGTTCAGCAGCAAATTCCTATGCTTCAGAAGGCGGCGCTAATAAGTCTTATGCAGCAATGTTCGAGTCTCTTTATGATGACGTTATGACTAACGGTGAAAAGAACGGTTACCTTAGCTCACAGAACAACGGCGGAGATTCATTCGGTATTCCTTACCACGCTGTAGAAACACTCGTTATCGAGGCTCCTGACTACGGTCATGAGACAACATCTGAGGCTATGTCCTACATCGCATGGATTGCAGCTATGCACGATGTTCTCGTTGAAAAGGGTCAGATCAGCGGTTCTAATGACCTTGATAAGGCTTGGACAACCCTTGAGGCTATTATCCCCGGTTGGTCAAAGGCAACCTCTGATAAGCTCGAGTACGGCACAATCTGGGAGCAGGAGAGACTCAAGGCTGATACAGCTGAAGAAGGAGATCTTCCTGATGCATATCCTACAAGCCAGCCCGGCGTAGAGGCTATCAACCCTTACTACAGCATCTTTAAGTCTGCATACGGAAGTGACAACGGTTACTACCTCATGCACTGGCTCGCTGACGTTGATGACTGGTATGGCTTCGGCGGCGGCAATGGCAAGTTCACATTCATCAACACATTCCAGAGAGGTGAGCAGGAGTCTTGTTTCGAGACAGTTCCTCACCCCTGTATTGAAGACCTTAAGTACGGTAATACAGATAAGGAAGGCGATAACGGTAACGGAATCAAGGCTATCTTCAATGGTCTTAACAAGGTTCCTTCACAGTACTCCTTCACAAACGCTCCTGACGCTGAGGACCGTGCTATTCAGGCTATTTACTTTGCAAACAGATATGGCGTAAACACAGGTGAACTCTCTGCTCTCGCAGGTAAGATGGGTGACCAGTGCCGTAACGACATGTTCGATAAGTACTACAAGGCTATCGGTAAGGGCACAAAGATCACTGATTCTTCTGCTGGCGCAGGTACAGGTTCCAACAGCTCACAGCACTTCCTCATGGCTTGGTATACATCATGGGGCGGAGCTTACAAGGCTTCATATGGTAACTACGGTTGGGCATGGCAGATCGGATGCTCACACTCTCACCAGTTCTATCAGAATCCTCTCGCTGCTTACGCTCTTTGCTATGACAGCAAGATCAACGCTGGTATGAAGGCTAAGGACGCTACTTCCGACTACGAAGAGTCACTCAAGAGACAGCTCGAAATGTACCTCTGGCTCCAGTCTGTTGACGGTCCTTTCGCAGGTGGTTGTACAAACTCATGGAGAGGTCGTTACGAGACATATCCTTCTGGTCACGCAACATTCTATGATATGGCTTATGTTCCTCACCCTGTATATGCTGACCCCGGTTCCAACCACTGGATCGGTAACCAGGTATGGTCAACACAGCGTCTCGCTGAGCTCTACTACGACGTTGTTACTAACGGCGATAAGTCAGGCGGCATGAAGGTTGGCGGTCTCTCAATCGAGGACGCTCTTGATGCACTTCTCAGCAGATGGATCGAATGGTTCGAGGAGAACACTAAGTTCGATTACACAGATCCTGAGACAGGTAAGTACATGTCTTATGCTATTCCTTCTAACCTCGACTGGGGTAAGGATGATACGGACTACACATGCACACCTGACACATGGACAGGTACATATGATCCCAACGGCAACCAGAGCCTTACATGTAAGATCACTGGTTACGGTCAGGGAGATATCGGTTGTGTATCTTCACTCTGTAATACACTTATTTACTATGCTGCAGCTAAGGGCGTAGATTCTAAGTATGCTTACGAGGAAGGCTCATCAGTAGCTGAAAAGGGACTTTATCTTGCTAACCGTCTCCTCAGCATGCAGTGGGAAGGCGGCCGTGACGATATCGGTCTTGCTTACGAAGACTGCAACGGAAGCCTTAAGAGAGTATTCGAGCAGAAGGTTTATATTCCTGATTACTACAAGGGTGAAATGCCTGACGGTTCTAAGCTTGAGCCCGGCGCTACATTCCTTTCAATCCGTGAGAGCTACAAGAAGGATCCTATGTTCCAGGAGCTCCAGGAAGTTTATGAGGCAACAGGCGAAACTGAGGATTACAAGTACAAGCTCCACAGATTCTGGCATATGGGTGACGCACTCATGTCCTACGGTGGAATGGCACTTCTCTATCCCGATGTTAAGCCTATTGGTGTTGAGCCTCCTACTCCCGATACTTCAGAGGGTACAACAGGTGGCACAGCTACTCTCTGGGGTGACGCTAACTGTGACGATAAGGTAAACCTTGCAGACGCAGTTCTTATCATGCAGAACAAGGCTAATCCTTCTAAGTACACCATCAAGGCTCAGGGCGAGCTCAACGGTGACGTTGATGAGAACGGTAACGGTCTCACAAATAAGGATGCTCTCAAGATTCAGCAGTTCATGCTCGGTCTTGTAGACTCCCTCGAGCCCTAAGTTAAATAACAAAAATTAAGGGACGCTTATGCGTCCCTTTTTTTGTTTGCACGAAATTTCGGTGAATCTGAAGCCGTAATGAGAAGCATGACCGAAACTATGAAAAACGGGAGAATCTCTGTGCCGACTAAAAAGCACGCAGCAAGCAATATTGCGGAAAGTCCGCATCTGAGAGCAAAGAGAATCGTCTCGGCAGACCGCTGAAAAACGGTCCCCTCAGTCAGAAGAGCGATTGCAGCACCGCCATCGAGTTGAGGATAGGGAAGAAGATTGTTTATCCCTGCCGCAAGATTAAGAAAAGCGGCAGTTCCGCAATGTCCCGTAAAGAATAAAATGGCGAAAATGGCTATATTCACAATCGGACCCGAAAGAAGTATTGTCAGAGTACGCCATATTGCTTCGCCTGATTGCTTTGAGGTTTCGATAACAATCCCGAATGCTGAGAATGTAACTGAATTAATGCGGTCTCTCATTGCACATATTGCAAGCAGATGTCCGAGTTCGTGCACGGCACATACCGAATAGAAGCACTTGATTTCATCACAGCTGAAAAGCAGAAAAATCATTGCATTCATGGCAAGAAAAGAGAATTCGACTCTGATTCGTGGTCTGCAAATCATAGGAGTTTGAGGAGACCGTTTATCGGATTGCTGAAAAGTTCGTTTTCGGACTCTGAAAGAGTCGCAGTGTGATGCAGAAGCGACTCTACTTCATTCGGAAATTTAAAGTTGGCGAAAAAAAGTGCGGCTGCAAGTAATATGCAGACCACAGCCTGCATAGCTGCCGAGTCATCTGAACGGCATTTTCGGTCATATTTTTCGAGAAGAGCCTCGGTGCTGTCGGGATAAGCTTGTTCCTCGGTAGTAATATCGGTGTTTTCTTCCATATTTCTCATCCTTTCGGTTTTGTCCCTACATAATATGAGGAGATTCTGCTGAATATGCCATGAAGCAAAAAAAGCGACTGCCTGACAAAGTTGTCAGGTAATCGCTTTTCTGCATTATTCAGCGGTTGTTGACTGTTTCGGGGTACATGTCGTGGTGGGAGAGTCTTTCCCAAGCAAGAGACTCCCATTTTGTTCCCGGGATGCCGTAGTTACAGTAAGGGTCGATGGAAATTCCGCCGCGTGGGAGGAATTTTCCCCATACTTCGATATATTTTGGTTCCATAAGACGGATAAGGTCCTTCATGATGATATTTACGCAGTCCTCGTGGAAGTCGCCGTGGTTACGGAAGCTGAAAAGGTAGAGTTTAAGCGACTTGCTTTCGACCATTTTTTCGGCGGGAATGTATGAAATATAGATTGTAGCGAAGTCGGGCTGACCTGTAATCGGACAAAGGCTTGTGAATTCGGGACAGTTGAACTTCACGAAATAGTCGTTATCGGGATGTTTGTTGGGGAATGTTTCAAGCACCTCGGGGCTGTAATCCGAGGAATACACGGTATGCTGATTGCCAAGCAGACTGATTGAGCCTGTTTCGTTTTCCGTTCTTCCACTCATTTTATATACCTCCGTTTAGTGCAGGGTCGGCGACACCGTTTGCTGCAAATGCAGCCTGTCTGTCACGGCATGTTCCGCAGACGCCGCACGGTTTTTCGCTGCCTTCATAGCAGCTCCATGTAAGCTCGTAGGGGACGCCTATGCGAAGTCCCTCACGGACGATCTGAGCTTTGGTGAGCCCGACAAAGGGGGCCTTGATTTCAAGAGCATTACCGCTTCCGATATGGATTGCACGGCTGATTGCGTCGTTGAACTCTGTACTGCAATCGGGATAGGCATTTCCTGCGGCATCGTCACTGTGGGCACCGTAGTAGATTACTCCGCATCCGAGCGATAGAGCGATACTTGCCGCAGATGAAAGGAAAAGACCGTTTCTGAACGGCACATATGTTGAAACAGTTCCGCCGTTGGAATCTGAGAGCTGATCGGCGTAGCTTTCCTTGGGGATTTCGGCTTCAGAGCCTTTCAGCAGGGAGCAGTCGGAATCGGCAAAAATAACAGCAAGGTCAAGAGTACGGAGACTTACTCCGTAGTATGCGGCAATTTTTCCAGCTGCTTCGAGTTCTTTGCTGTGTTTCTGACCGTAGTATACAGAAAGTGCGGTAACGTTTTCGGCACCGTATTTGTCGATTGCAAGTCCGAGACAGGTGGTACTGTCAACGCCGCCGCTGAAGAGAACAAGTGCTTTCATAGTAAGAAACTCCTTAAAAGATGTTGGTGGGATTGTGTCAGTCGACGAGAGCCTTTAGCTGAGGGTCGTTTCTGAAATCGCCCATAAAAGTTTTGGTGACGGTCTGAGCAGAAGCGTTTCTGATACCTCTTGCCGTCATGCAGCTATGACTTCCCTTGATGAGGACTCCTACATGAGGCGAGCCTGTTGCTTCTGAGATAATTTCTGCAATATCCTTGCCGAGACGCTCCTGAAGCTGGAGACGTTTTGCAGCCATATCACAGATACGTGCGATTTTGCTCAGTCCGAGGACCTTTCCGCACGGAATATAGGCAACATTAACCGTCATGTCATACATAAGAGCCATGTGATGTTCGCAGAAGCTGAACACAGTGATGTCCTTCATGACAACGGCGGTGTGGGTATCATCACCATCATCTGAGGAAAAGGTTTTGCCGAACATTTCGGCGATCTGGTGATTAGTATATGATATGCCCTCAAAGACCTCTTCATACATACGAGCAACACGCTGAGGAGTGTCACGCAGACCCTCTCTTTCGGGGTCCTCACCGAGAGCTTCAAGAATACCTCTGACATGGTACGCAATTTTTTCCTTATCCATAGCAGCCTCCTGTCAGACGCCCTTTTTATCGGGTGTCCAGATAAATTTATGCAGCTGGAGCTGCAAACGAGTGCGGTTAAGCCTGTATTTTTTCATAAAATCGACAATCTGTTCGGGGTTGATGCTTCCGAAAACCGGACTGAAATATACGTGACAGCGTTCAGAAAGATTGAATCTTTCGATTATTTCCTTTGCTCTTTCGAGGTCGGAAATGCTTCCCGAGACGAATTTGACGGTATCGGATTCCGAGAGATATTGAAAATTTTCAAGACACATTGAGCTTTCCATACCGCTTGACGGCAGTTTGTAGTCCATAGTAAAAAGCGGTCTGCACGGTTTTCCGGCAAGTTCCTTTATGGAGAGACTGCCGTTTGTCTCAATTTCGACGCTTTTTCTGTTTTTTATGAGAATCTCAATCAGCTCATAGAGTCCGCTGCGGAGAAGAGGTTCTCCGCCGGTAAGAGTGACGTTGGTGACGCCTGAATCGTCTATATAAGCGGAAATTTCCTCTGCCGACATCATTTCAGCGGGAGTGTCACAGCTGTTTGCCCATTTTGTATCGCAATAGCTGCACCTCAGATTACATTCCCTGAAACGTATAAACACAGCGAGTTCTCCTGCACGGGTACCCTCGCCGTTTATGCTGACAAATTTTTCCGCAACGGGATACAGAGTCATGGAGTCACCTCGTACAAGGCACAGTTTTCGGGAGTTTCGTAAACGGCAACGCTTTTTACGGGAAGACCCTTTTTATTGATGATATTGTAGAAATACTCAGCGAAATTCTCAGCAGTAGGGCGGAACGGCACCTCGATGAGCAGGAAGTCTTCTTCCTGTAAAGCAGCAAGTGTAGTTGGTTTAAGCGAACCGCTTTCGTAGATCAGGGCGTGGTCGAAGCTTTGTGCGAGTCTTCTGATTTCGTACTTGATGTCGCTGAAGTCGATGAGCATTCCACGTTTTGTACCGGAGGAACGAAGCTCGTCACCATTGAATGTAGCCTCGATAATCCAGCGGTGACCGTGGATGTTGGCACATTTGCCCTCATATCCTGCAAGGAAGTGAGCACTGTCGAATGCGGCAGAAGTTTTCAGATAATACATAATAATTTCTCCTTAAAAAATGCACCTGTCATTGACAAGTGCATCCGAATTCGTAAATAAGACAAAAATAGTCTGTTTAAGGATGCCCGTGGTATTTTTTTAACGACAGGATGGCGCAAACGAACTGTCGGAGGAAGTTCCTCAATGGTATTATACCATAACTGTTTTGTTTTTGCAAGTGTTTTTTATTCAGGGCTATTTTTATCCCAGCATAACGTCAAGAAGCATCATGACTGCGAATCCGAGGATTATCCCCATAGTTGCGGTATATGGCTGAGTCCGCTGATTCTGCTGACATTCCGGTATAAGCTCGTGAACGGCGACGAGTATCATTGCACCTGCTGCAAATGCGAGTGCGTAAGGCAGCAGAGCTTCCATATAGACGACCAGAATTGCTCCGAGGACGCCTGCAATCGGTTCCACCATTCCTGAAGCCTGCCCAAGCAGAAAGCACTTTTTCCTTGAACATCCCTCTCTCCTCAGAGGGAGTGAGACAGCGGCTCCTTCGGGAAAATTCTGAAGACCGATTCCGATTGCGATAGTCACTGCCCCCATAAGACTTTCTATGTTATAATCAGAGTTCTGCAATGAACCGAATGCGACTCCTACCGCAAGTCCTTCGGGTATGTTATGAAGCGTTATTGACAGAATCAGCAGTATTATGCGGTTTATACGTTCATTTGGTTTGCCGAGGGTACTGTCTGCCTTACGTCTTGACAGGGATACAACCTTATCAGAAACCCACATGAACAGTGCACCGGACAGAAAGCCTGCCGTCACTACAAGATATGGCGGAAGCTTCGATGTTTCCTCCGCACGTTCAATGGCAGGCTGGAGCAGCGACCAGAAACTTGCTGCTATCATTACTCCCGATGCGAAGCCGAGCATGAGGTTCATCACATTTCGGTTCGGTGATTTGAAAAAGACAACTGTTGCTGCTCCGAGTGCAGTCAGGAGCCACGTTCCCAGCGTAGCAATCAGTGCCATGATTACAAGATTATCCATAAAACACCTCCTATAACCATTATATTTCAATTGGTAACGTGAGGTGTATGTTTTTGATGTATCAGGACTATATCAGTGTAGAATACAACGCTGCCTTCTCATTGCATCAGGGTACAGAATTATCAGACTGCTCTGTTAGATAGTGTTCCTTGTTAAAAAAGGCTTTTTTCAATGCGGCAAATTCCTGTTCCGAGCAGACTTCACTGCATTTTTTTTCGTATTCGGCAGAGCGTTTGAGCATATCGGCAGTTTTGCTGCATGGAAATTCGCTGCACTGATTGCATTTGTTGACATTATGTTCATGTGTGCATTCAACGAGATTATATGTGCATTGTTTATGTGAGGAGCAGCCTTTGCAGGCAATTTCATCATTGGAAACGACACTTGTTCTCCATCCGATTCTGTACCATAATTCGGCAACTGCGCTTAGTTCGTTATCGGAATGAGCGTTATATCTCGGACATTCAATGCAGTTATCACCGCATAGAGTAATTTTCTTTTCCATAAATCCCCCATGTTAAAAAGTAACTATTGAATTAAGTATATAACATCCCACAGATTATGTCAAGCGGTGATTCAGAGGAATAATCGTATGCGGTACATAATTTTCCTGAAAAAGCTCACAATAGCAACGGAGGGTGAGCTTTATGAAAAAACTCATAAAACTGATACTGATACTGATTTTTCTCAGTTACGGCGGAGACATTCTGAGAGACGGAATTCCGGCAATGCCGTCACGGAGCAGTATAGAAGGCTTTGCGGTGCAGCTTGGGGATTCGATAGCTGATTTTCTTGAGACGCTGGGGTTTCAGCCGCCGTCGGACACTGTGAAAGATTCCTGATAGTCATTGATAAATCCGATTGAAAAATTCTCATTATTGTGATATAATTCAAGAAGGTGATTTTAATGATAATGGTATCAATTATGGAAATGGACAGAAAAAAACAGCATCGTCATGCACATGCACTTCTCAGAGAGATGCTCAGACCGTTGAATATAGAGTATTCCGATGAAACTCCCGTTGTGAAGGGTGAATATGGCAAACCGTCGCTTGCGGAGTATCCTGATGTGCATTATAATCTTTCCCACGCCGACGGCATTGCAGCATGTATTGTAAGCCGCAGAGAATGTGGGATTGACTGTGAAAGCGTCAGAAAAATGCGTCCGAATGTTATGAAAAGAGCGTTTTCGGAGGCTGAAAGACGTCTTGTTGAGAAAGCACCCGAGGAGAAGCGTGATTTTGTATTTACAAGGCTGTGGACTCTGAAAGAAGCGTACGTTAAAATGAGGGGAGTCGGAATCGGATTTTCGCTCAACGAGGCAGAGTTCGACATAAAAAACGGAAGAATCATCACCAATTTAAAGGGATGTTCCTTCCGTCAGTACATTATTAAAGAAAAATATATTGTTTCGGTCTGTGAAAGCGACTGAATATCAGCCTGCAAGAATGTTCAGAGCACCGCCGTAAATCTGTGCGGAATCGCTTGCGAAAGAGAATCCGTGTGCGATAGGGTTCTGAAGCTCCATAATGACTGTGTATGAACCGTCGTAATTATCGTAATCGCACTTGTCGCTGCCGTCGTCGCCGTCCTTTTTGAGACAGCCTGTGATGTAGAGGAAGTCTCCCTCCCATGTTTCGGCGGTACCTGTTTTGGCGTAGAGGGTGTAGCCGGACGGAGTTGTTATTCCGAGATTTGCCGCTACATTTTTCATGCCGTCGAGAAGATTGGGGCGGAGATTCTCGGGAATTGACGCAATGACATCATGCGGAGTACTTCCCTTGCCTGTGATTTTTTCGGGGTCATTTGTGTCAACAGTGTTTTTAAGTACGAAAGGTCTTACCATGTCTCCGAAAGCTGCTTCACGTCCGAGAGCCGCAAGGTACAGCGGACACGTGAGCAGGTATGACTGACCAAAAGCTGTTCTGCGGAGGTCGTCGGGACAATAAATCTCGATATTATTTTCAAGTGTACCGAAATCGCACTGAATATCCGTACCGAAGTGGAACATTTCGTTGAGGTCGGCGAGGACGGCTTCCGTACCGATCTGATCGAATGCCTTTGCGAAGAAGATATTGCTTGAATTCACGAATGCGGAGGAAAGTGACCTTTCCATAGGGTAATTGAAGTTGGTATCGTGGTCCCAGTTGACGATTGAGGTATCCTCAAAGACCCACGTTCCCTCGTCATGCAGGGACGTGATTCCGTGCTTGTCGGCAATGACCTCCGACATAATCTTGAAGCACGAGCCGGGCTGGTAATTCTGGAATGCCTTGTTTCCGCAGTCTCCCCATGCAAGCTTCTCGTCGTATGTCTGGACAGCAACGGCATTGGGGTCATATGACGGGTAGGAAACCTGAGCCATAACAGAGCCGTCATTTCTCATAACCACGATAGTGCCGTCGAGGTTGACGCTCTGCATATATTCATAAATACGCTTCTGGACATCGGCGTCGATTGTTATTTGTATGGACTGCCCGATTTCTTCGGAGCCGTTTACGGGAGCAGGATTCTTGACAGTAAGCAGGTCGTTGAAGGTTTTGTCGTAGCCGTCGGACATTTCTGTTATAACATTTGCAAAGGGAACGGCATATTCTGCGGTATAGATTCGTTTGCTGCCGTTTTCGGGACTCGAATAGGAGAGAAGTCTGCCTTTAACGTCGTAGATATTGCCTCTGTACTGAACTTTTTTCGTCACATCTGATGTTGCGGCTTCTGTAGTTTCAGTGGAAATCGGGACGGTGGTATCTTCTGTTGAGTATTCGGACTCTATCGTATTCTGAGGCGGAAACGTATTCGGCGGAGGAAGCTCTCTTGAGGTGCTGACCGATGAGCATGAACAAAGTGTGAGTGATAATGTCGCAAGAGAGACGGCAGTTATTTTTCTGGTATTCATATGAAATCCTTTCATGTGTATGAGTGTTGATTCAATTATAGCAAAAAATCCCCGTAACCGCAAGGATTTCGGGGATTTTTTAACGGAATTGTAAATATTGAGGAGCAGACGATTAAAGTGCCCAGTCGTCGCAGAGGATATTGATAGCTTCAGCAAGCTTGCGCATATCGGCATTTGTACGTCCTTCCGACTTCTGGATAAGACGTGCAAGACGGTCGGAAGCGGTGATGAGGTCGTTGTAGTAGACGTTCATATTTGAACCGCTGTTCTTTTTCTTGGGAATCGGGATAGGTTCAGCATCGACGGTGATAACACCCTCTGCAATATCGAACTCTGCACCGCTGTAGGGAGCGTATGCGTCAGCACCAAGCTCGTCCTTAAGCTTTTGTGTGAAACTTTTGGCGGACTCGTCGTCGCCATGAACAACGAAGTATTTCTTAACTCCGCCGATAGCCTTTGCCCAGTTGATAAGCCCCTTTGCGTCGGCATGACCGCTTACACCGGGTAGCTGTTTAATCTGAGCCGCAACATTTACTGTTTCGCCGAAAAGCTTTACACGTTTTGCACCGTTGATAAGGTTTCTGCCGAGTGTATTTCCTGCCTGATAGCCCACGAAAAGAATGGTATTCTGGGGTTTCCAGAGGTTATGTTTGAGGTGGTGCTTGATACGTCCTGCCTCGCACATACCGCTTGCGGAGATGATTACCTTGGGACGGTTATCGTTGTTTATTGCCTTTGATTCGTCGCTGCTTACAGCTCTGATGAGTCCCTCGAAGGAAATCGGGTTGATTCCTTTGCGGACGTATTCAAGAGCTTCTTCGTCGTAGCAGCTTTCACGGTTGCTGATAAAAATATCGGTAGCCTCGATAGCAAGGGGACTGTCTACATAAACGGGGAATCCGTCATGACCCTTGAGGAGTTTTTCGTCCTTGATACGGCGGATGAAGTAGAGCATTTCCTGAGTTCTGCCGACTGCAAACGACGGAATAATAACACTTCCGCCTCTGTCGAAGGTAGTCTGGAGAACCTCTGTAAGTGCTGTAACGTAGTCAGTGGGACGGTCGTGGAAGCGGTTGCCGTAGGTTGATTCCATAATGACATAGTCGGCATTTTCGATATACTGAGGGTCACGCAGGAGAGGCTGTTCTGTATTGCCGATATCTCCCGAGAATACAAGCGATTTTGTAACGCCGTTTTCGGTGATTTTTACGATAATGCTTGATGAACCGAGAAGATGACCTGCGTCCCTGAAAACTGCGGAGACACCTTCGCAGATTTCAACTTCCTTGTCATATGCGTGGGGGACGAAAAGACTGATGGCACCGAGAGCGTCGTCCATAGTATAAAGCGGCTCATATTCTTTTTCACCACGACGTTTTGCCTTACGGCTTCTCCATTCTGCTTCGAATTCCTGAATATGGGCACTGTCACGAAGCATTACGTTGCAGAGATTTGCAGTTGCTTCGGTGGAGTGTATTTCACCTTTGAAGCCGCCTGCGAAGAGCAGTGGGAGCATTCCTGAGTGGTCGATATGAGCGTGTGTAAGCAGAACAAAATCAATATTTCCCGGAGCTGTGGGAATCTGGACGTTTTCGAACAAATCCTCACCCTGCTGCATACCGAAGTCAACAAGGAACTTCTTTCCGCAGGCCTCGATATAGGTACAGCTTCCTGTAACCTCATGAGTAGCACCGATAAAAGTCATTTTCATAAAAAATACCTCCTTATATGTTTGACGTAATATTTGAAATTTGTAAAATAGTCCTGTTAAATAAATAACTGCATATTTTAATTAATGTCAGCTCATCAATGAATGTGATGCGCAAATTCCTCATATTATAAAGAATTTGTGCACCTCGAACGAAGTTCGGGGCAATAACCGCCTGACGGCGGTTATTGAGGACACATTAATTATAACATATTACGTTTGTTTTGTCCAGAATTTTGTGCGAATTCACACAAAACTTTCACATAAATGCCGAAGCGCAGTCTGCGAGTCCTTATACAGCGAGGTTTTTTGAAAAAAACTGTTGAAAAATTTTACAGGTTGTGGTATAATGTTAAGGAGTATTTAATGTCAGCGGGCTAAGCCTGCGGATTGGAGATAGTATGAATTTTTCTGATGCTTTTTTAACGCTTTTACAGCAGACCACAGTCGAAAAGCCTTCGCTTTTCCCGTTTCCGTTTCCGATGCATCTGACGCTTGTATGTCTTGGTGCGGCGTTTTTTGTATACAGATATACTGTGCAGAAGCGTCCGAATCAGATGCTCATGGCAATCGCAATGATTATTTCGCTGGCGGTATGGCTTTCCGAAAGTCGTGTTCTTTACTATGCAGTCGGCGTAATGGAACTTGTTCTGCTTGTTTCTTGCTTCGTCACTTCGCTGATTTTCAAGCCTGTTGATGAATCCGACACAGCTGATTCCGATGAAAAAACTGATTCAGAGGAAAAGACTCCTGTCGTGGCAGAAGAGAAAGCCGATGTTTCGGACGAGGAGGAATGAGCTTGAAAATTGCTGTTCTTGACTGGGCTACAGTTACAGCCGACGGCGATATTTCTCCCGATTGTCTTTCTAAACTCGGTGAGGTTTCGATATATCCTCTTACCTCTCCCGATGAGACAATTGAACATATCGGCGATGCGGATGTTGTTCTCTGCAATAAGGTGCTGATTACACGTGAGGTTATGGACAATTGTCCGAATCTCCGCTATGTAGGACTCTTTGCAACAGGCTTCAACAATGTTGATATTGAATATGCCGCAAAGAAAGGCATTGCGGTCTGCAATGCGGGACAGTATTCGACAGATGCCGTTGCTCAGCAGACCTTCGCCTATATTCTGGACTATTTCAGCCGTGTAAGAGACTACGACAGACTCGTTAAGGAAGGAAAATGGGAGAATTCTCCGACATTTTCGTATTTTCCGCTTAAAATAAGTGAGCTTGCAGGCAAAACGCTCTCCGTTGTAGGATTCGGCTCGATAGGACGCAGAGTTGCACAGCTTGGTGCGGCATTCGGAATGAATGTTGTCGTTGCTGTGAGAAGAACTCCCGAAAACTGTCCGTATGAGATTACGGATATACCGACAGCCGCTGCAAAAGCAGATGTGCTGACGTTTCACTGTCCGCTTACCGAACAGACAAAGGGTGTAATCAGCCGTGAACTGCTCAGGACAATGAAATCATCAGCAGTCCTTATCAATACGGCAAGAGGCGGTATCGCTGATGAATCTGCTGTTGCGGAGGCTCTTGAAAAGCGACGGATTGCCGCATATTATGCCGATGTTCTTGAAAAGGAACCGATGAGTCCGTCAACGCCTCTCAAAAACGCTCCGAACTGCGTTATAACACCGCATACGGCGTGGGCTGCACAGGAAACAAGACACAGACTTATGGGAATTGTCTGCGGCTGCGTAAAGGCGTGGATGCAGGGAAGTCCCGTGAATAAGGTGAACTGAACGGGCGAAGTGAAGAACTTTCCCTTATATACAATTACAGTTAAGGATGAATAATATGAGAAATATCTCGGAGAAAAAACGTATCGTTATCAAGCTTGGCACGTCAACGCTTGCCCATAAAACAGGTAAGCTCAATATCCGCAGAATGACAAACCTTGTGAGGGTCATTTCCGATCTTCACAATTCCGGACGTGAAATAATCATGGTATCTTCCGGAGCTGTCGGACTCGGAACGGGAAAGCTCGGACTTGCGGAAAAGCCGAAGGAAACACGTATGAAACAGGCTGTTGCGGCTATCGGTCAGTGCGAGCTGATGCATATCTACGACGATATGTTTGAAAAATACAGCGTGACGGTCGCACAGATTCTCCTCACAAAGACCATTATCAATAACCCCAACCACTGCAGCAATTTCCGCAGTACTGTGGAAACCCTCGTAGGTATGGGCGTTATCCCGATTGTAAATGAGAATGATACAATTGCTATTGATGAGCTGGAGCTTGAAATCGGAGAAAATGATTCTCTTTCCGCACTCGTTGCAAGTCTGTCAAATGCCGATCTTCTGCTGATTCTCTCGGATATTGACGGTCTTTACGATGATGACCCGCATACAAATCCCGATGCAAAACCGATTTCCGTCGTTGAGGAGATTACTCCCGAAATCGAGCGTGTTGCAGGCGGTGCAGGAACATCTCTTGGAACAGGCGGAATGTCCACAAAGATAAACGCCGCCAAGATTGCTGCAGAAGCAGGAATCGACATGGTAATAATGAACGGCCGTAATCCCGAACTCCTTTATGACCTTTTCGAGGATAAGGATATAGGTACGATATTTAAGGCGTCACATCATAAGAATTAATTAAAAAGGGTGAATGAAATGAGCTATACAGAAGAACTCGGACAGCGTGCAAAGGCAGTGGAAAGTGCGGTTGCAGCAGCCTCCACAACACAGAAGAACAAGGCACTTGCGGCTATTTCGGCAGCTCTCATTGCAAATACGGAGCTTATAATTGCTGAAAATGCAAAGGATATGGCTGCGGCAAAGGAAAACGGAATTTCCGAATCGCTTCAGGACCGTCTGCGTCTTGACGAGAGCCGTATTGCAGGCATTGCAAAGGGTGTTGATGAGCTTATCGCTCTTAACGACCCCATCGGAGAAATAATTGAGGGAATCACCCGTCCCAACGGCATGAGAATTGCCAAGACACGTGTTCCGCTGGGTGTAATCGGAATAATTTACGAGTCACGTCCGAATGTTACGGTTGATGCAGCGGCACTCTGTCTGAAAGCAGGAAACGTGGTAATTCTCAAGGGCGGAAAAGAGGCAATCAATTCAAATATCTGTCTCGGAAGAATTATGCGTGAAGCCATTGCAAGCACGGGTATGCCTGCCGATGCGGTTCAGGTTGTGGAGAACACCTCCCGTGAGACAACCAATGAGCTTATGCGTCTCAATAAATATCTTGACGTTCTTATCCCGAGAGGCAGCGGCAGACTCATTCAGGCTGTACTGAATACCGCAACTGTTCCCGTTATTGAAACAGGAGTCGGAAACTGTCATGTTTACGTTGACTCATCAGCCGACCTTGAAATGGCGGTTGATATTGCGGATAACGGCAAAACTCAGCGTCCGTCGGTGTGCAACGCTATCGAGAATCTCCTTGTGCATAAGGACTGTGCGGATAAGTTCCTGCCCATGATTGCCGAGCGATTCAAGGCTCATTCGGTTAAAATCTACGGCTGCGACAGAACAATCGCAATTCTCGGAGAAGGCATTGAAAAGGCTACCGAACAGGAGTATGCAACGGAATTCCTTGATTATGTGATTTCCGTGAAGGTCGTTGATGATATTGACGAAGCTGTTGCTCATATTGCAAAGTACGGCACAAAACATTCCGAGTGTATTGTTACTGAGTCGCTTGCCAATGCGGAGAAATTCCAGCGTTACGTTGATGCGGCAGCTGTTTATGTGAACGCTTCAACACGCTTTACTGACGGCGGAGAGTTCGGACTTGGTGCAGAAATAGGCATTTCCACACAGAAGCTCCATGCAAGAGGTCCTATGGGACTCAGAGAGCTTACTACCGTGAAGTATCTTATCAACGGAAACGGTCAGATAAGATAAACGGCAGAATACAGAGATAAAATACCGGAAAAAACCGGCATATATAAACTGATTTGATTTTTGGAGGTCGAAATGGCTATTAGAAAAGATCTTGACGATATGCTGAATAATCTGAAGGGCGGAACATCACCTGTACGTAAGGTTCAGGAGCAGAAGTCTGCGAAGACTGCTGCAAGAAAAAGCGTATATGATAATATGTCTGTTGACGATCTGCTCAGTGCGCTGACTGTTGAAAAGAAAAGTGAACCTTCTGTGCCACGTGTACAGGAAAAGCAGTCTGCTCATTCAGAAAGACTCGCAGATGTTGCTCCTGAGCTTGAAAAGAAGCTGACAGAAGTACTGATGCCTGAAAAGCCGGCAGAAAAAGCTGCTGAGCCTGTGTCTGAGAAGCCTGCGGAGGAGACTGCTCCTTCCGTGAGCGAGACTGTTCCCGAGGAAAATACGGTTCCGAAAAAACGCAAGAAGAAAATCGTGATTACGGGCGAGCTTCCTGATTACGAGGCGATCCGCCGTGAAGAGATCGAAAAGAACCGCATCGAACAGGAAAAGGCTGAGGCTGCTGCCAAAAATGCCGCACGTGAAGCCAATGAACTTACTCCCGTAGAGGCTATTGCTGCGGCTGCGGAAAAGCAGGCAGAAGCCGAAGCTTCTCAGGTGAGTGATGAGGCTGATGCTGAAACTGCGGTGAAGGAGGAAGCTCCTGTCAAGGAAAAGAACGGCGGTGGATTTTTCTTCGGACGAAAGAATAAACACATTGAGACAGAAGTGTCTCCTGAAACTGAAACGGAACAGGAAACAGCTGACGAAAGTCTTCCCGAAGCTGAAAAGACGGTGTTTTTCGAGGAGACCACTATAATCGAAGGCTCAGAAGCTCAGGAAGGGTTCTCCTTTGACGATGAGATGGCAGCAATTACGGAAGATTCGGAAACTTCCGTTGCAGACGCATTTTCCGAGGCTCTTTCGGAAGCAGCCGCAGAGGATGATGCTGTTGATGAACAGCAGTCCGATGAGGAAAACCAGCCTTCCGTAGAGGAGCTGCTTGATGCGGCTATTGCAGGAATCGAAAGTGCTCAGGCTGCCGAAGCGGCGTTGCTTGAATCTGTCGGAGAAGAGTCTGTCTATGATGAAAATGTCGGGGAATCCTTTGAAAAAGTTCAGATTCAGTCGGATGAAGCCCATGACGCTGAGGACGTCCCTGATGAGGGGGAGAATGTTCGGTCTGAGTTGCCTGCTGAGGATAAGTCGGATGATGACGCTCCGAAGTCCGAGGGAAAAGCAAAGAAGCTTGTACTTCGTCGGATTCTGGACGAAAATCCCGATTCTATTATCAATGAACGCTCTGAAAAGACGGAGGACGACGAAGAATCGTCGCAGGATAAATCAAAGGCAAAATTCAAGAAGCGTCTGTACATGATTCTCGGGGCAGTATTCTCGGTATTGGCAGTTATTGGTCTTGTTACAGTGATTGCGGGAGGAGTTGGTCTCATAAAGAGATTTACCTCAGGCGAAGAAAAGAAGGACGGCTTTACAGAGCTTGTTTATCCTGCTGTTATAATGGATATCGAGGCTTTTGATTCGCCTGATGAGCTTACTTCGAATCAGATTATAACTGCTGCTATCTGGTCGATTGTAATGTCGGAGGAGCGTGTTTCAAAGTACAGCGTAAGTCCCGGAACAGATACCATTTTCATTCCCTATATGGACGTTGAGGCACGTGCAGTTGAAATGTTCGGAGAGAATCATCCTGAGTTCAATCATTGTACCGTAGGTCCGCTTGAATCGAAATTTGTCTATTCGGACGGCGCCTATAACGTAAAGCTTAATCCGATCACATTTACATATTCACCCGAAATCAGATCAATAGTCAAAAGCGGAAACAAGTACACACTGACTGTTGACTATATAGATGAACTGCCGTTCTGGATGGAAAAGAGTGTTGCAAAGACTGTTGAATTCAGTCTCACCGAAAAAGGTGACGGTTCTTATACCATTGATTCGATGGGAATCATATATGTCAAGAGTTCAAATGTATAATAAAAAATGACAAAAAACCTCCTGTGGCAGAATGATAAGCCATAGGAGGTTTTTGTGCTTGAAAATTTACGGCAGAAAAGCCGTCAGGAGTGATTAATACGGTACAGCGTCAGAGTTCGTTGCCTGTGGTTGTACCGTCTCTGAAGGCAGTTATATTCTGCACGGTGGTTTCGGCGATATTGTCGAGAGCTTCGTCGGTGAGAAACGCCTGATGCGACGTAACGATGACATTCGGCATTGAAATCAGACGTGCAAGAACGTCGTCATCAATGATATGTCCCGAAAAATCGTTGAAGAAGAAGTCTGCCTCCTCCTCGTAGACATCAAGACATGCAGCACCTATTTTCCTTGATTTTATGCCTTCAAGGAGTGCTTCTGCATCAATTATCGCACCTCTTGAGGTGTTGAGCAGGACAACTCCTGTTTTAAGCTGCTCAATAGTTTCGCTGTTTATCATGTGATATGTTTCCTCGGTGAGGGGACAGTGGAACGAAATTATGTCACTTCGGCTGAAAAGCTCGTTCAGTCCGACATATTCGATACCGCTGTTTTCGTCGGAGAACTTGTCGTAGGCTATTACGTTCATGCCGAATCCACGGCAGATGTCGATGAAAACACGTCCGATTTTTCCCGTTCCGACAACTCCGACGGTCTTGCCATGGAGGTCGAAGCCAGTCATGCCGTTGAGCGAGAAGTTGAAGTCTCTTGTGCGGATATAGGCTTTGTGGACTCTGCGGACGGAAGTGAGGAGAAGTGCCATTGTATGCTCGGCAACAGCATACGGGGAATATGCAGGCACACGTGCTATACGCAGTTTATTCTTTGCATATTCAAGGTCAACGTTGTTGTAGCCTGCACAGCGGAGTGCAATCATCTTTACGCCGAGACTGCACAGTTCATCGATGATTTCGGCGTTCACGGTGTCGTTGACAAATACGCAGATACCGTCGCAGCCTCTTGCAAGACCGACGGTGTCCTCGTTAAGGTGAGTTTCGTAGAATTTGAAAGTTATGTCGTTTTCCTTGCCGTACTTTTCAAATGACGGTATATCATATGGCTTTGTATCGAAAAATGCAAATTTCATATAAACCTCCGTTTATGTTTTTTCAGCGGGACTTTCTGAGGTCGAGGAGTCTTGAGAGAATGATGTTTGCAGCGTCGAATTTGCTCATCAGTTCAAGTTCTTCGGCGTTGTTTTCGGTGATGAGGGTAATGATGTTGGTATCGGTTCCGAAGCCTGCCCCGACACTTCTGAGAGAGTTTGCACAAATCATGTCGGCGTTCTTGGAGCTGAGTTTTTTGCGTGAATTTTCTATAACATTATCGGTTTCCATTGAGAAGCCGCATACAGTGAGTCCTTCGTGCTTATTTTCCCCGATATATCTGAGAATATCCGTAGTTCTTTTCAGTGGAATACTCATATCGCCGTCGGATTTTTTGATTTTGCTGTCGGCGACTGTTACGGGAGTGTAATCGGCAACGGCAGCCGCTTTGATAACAATATCGGTGTGAGGGAGCTGCTCCCTGACCGCATTGAACATTTCCTCAGCCGATTTTACTCTTATAAGGTTAACGAAAAGCGGAGGTTCAACGTCTGTATGTGCGGCAACAACGGTAACATCGGCACCTCTGAGCATAGCGGCACGAGCAGCGGCAAATCCCATTTTTCCGCTTGAATGGTTGCTGATGAAGCGGACAGGGTCTATGCTTTCACGTGTAGCACCTGACGTAACGAGTACACGTTTTCCGACCATATCCTTTTCAAAGGCAGCTGCACGGAGGATGTACTCAAGGAGAGTGTCCTCGTCGGGGAGCTTTCCGTCGCCTATGTCACGGTTTGCGAGCATACCCGTCACAGGTTCGGCAATTTCGTATCCGAAGCGGCGCAGCTTTTCTATATTATCCTGAACGATGGGGTTATGGTACATATTATGATTCATTGCGGGAGCAATAATCTTGGGACAGGTACACGCCATAACCGTAGTTGTGAGCATATCGTCGGCAATTCCGTTTGCGATTTTGCCGATTACGTTTGCCGAAGCAGGTGCAACCATCACGACATCTGCTTTTTTTGCAATTGCGACGTGTTCGACGCTGTACTGGAAATTGCGGTCGAAGGTGTCGATGAGGCATTTGTTCTGGACGAGTGTCTCAAAAGTCAGCGGATGGACAAAATTTGTGGAATTGGGGGTCATTGCGACGTGGACCTCGGCTCCGAGTTTTGTGAGCATTCTTGCGAGGTTGCAGATTTTGTATACAGCGATAGAGCCTGTAACTCCGAGTAAAACGGTTTTTCCTTTTAACATTGTATACCTCCGGTTAAAATTCTTATGCGGGACGTATGTCTTCAGGATTATTATAACATAAAAAAATGCAAAAATCTATAGCTTTTATTCAGAAATTGTGGTATAATTGTTTCAGGAGCAGAATCGGAGTCTGAATTGTGTATCTGAAATGTGCTGCTCTGATTTGACGGGGAGGTATTAATTATGCTTTTAGCTGTTGATATAGGCAATACAAATATAGTTTTCGGATGTGCCGATGAGGACGACAAAATCGTCTTTTTCGAGCGTATATCCACAAATCACAATGCAACAACTGCTGAATACGCTGTTCTCATCAAGACGCTTCTTGAGATGAACGGATATAAGGTCGATGATGTTTCGGATGCGATTCTGTCATCGGTAGTTCCGTCTGTCACAACAACGGTCGTGCAGGCGATAAAGAAGCTTTTCCATACCGATGTAATGATTGCAGGTCCCGGAGTAAAGACGGGTCTCAACATCCTTATCGACAATCCTGCACAGCTCGGAAGCGATCAGGCTGTTGACGCTGTTGCTGCTATCAACGAATACCCCGTTCCGCTTATCGTTATCGACATGGGAACGGCTACGACGGTTTCTGTAATCGACAGGAACAAATGCTATCTCGGCGGTCTTATCATGACAGGCATGGGGGTTGCAGCCGACGCTCTCATTGCCAGAACGGCACAGCTTCCGAAGATAAATTTCGAGGTTCCCGCAAAGGTGATCGGCACGAATACAATTGACTGCCTTAAAAGCGGAATGCTTTATTCAAACGCCTGTGCTCTGGACGGAATCGCTGACCGTATTGAGGAGGAGCTTGGTGAGAAATGCACTGTTGTGGCTACGGGAGGTCTTGCGGAGCTTGTTGTTCCGCTTTGCAGACGTGATATCATCCTTGACAGCAGTCTGCTGATCAAGGGTCTGACCATTATTTACCGCAAAAATAAGAAATAAGTCTGTCAATGGTGACAAACCGGTGTTAAAGCTGTGAGCTTTATTTAAGAATTTATTACAATCGGCTTTGTTACTTGACAAAAAGGCTGTGCTTGTGTATAATAAGTATGGTGAAAGGCGGATAGCACTGTTCCGCTGTTGATTTACACGTGTTTTTCAGAAAGGAAAGAAAATATATGAAGAATTTTAAGAAGAGAATTATTGCCTTTGCAGCAATCTGTTGTGTGGCATTTACCGCAATCGGTTGTGCATCTAAAGATGACAAAAGCAAGTCCGGCAATGAGGATGAAGTTATAGAAAGTCCCATTGAATATGAAACAAATGAGGACGGCGCATATATCAAGGCTCCCCTTCAGGAGGTAGCTCCCGGAGATTTAGGTATTTCCGTTGATGACGATGTTGATATCGACGCTCCCGATAATGTTCAGGGCTCTACATCAAAGAAGGAGCCTGCTACTGCTTATGTTGTTGCTACTGACAGCAACAATCAGCCTGTAACTGAAATGGTTCCCGTTACAGATGCAAGCGGCGAAAAAATGACAGAGGCAGGCGGACAGGAAGTTACTGAAGCTGTTACCGTTACAGAGGTTGTAACCGTTGAACCCACAGAGCCTGAAGAAGAATATGTCAGCAAGACAAAGAAAAAGTACCTCTACTGGATGGATATTTCAAAGAATGCTGACTTCAAGTTTGAGGGACAGTTTATCAAGCTCAAATTCAAGATCAAGGATGACGCTCCCGAGAGAGACTATCCCGTTACAATCAACCCCGATTTTGCTGCCGACTCAGGTGTCAGCCTCAATAATCAGGTGAGAACCCTCAATGGTACAATCCGTGTGGGCGGAGATATTGAAGAACAGGATATTTCAAGTCTCGGCGGTATAAAGCTCTATGCAGACAATGTTTCCGCAAAGCCCGGAGAGTCTGTTGAATGCTATCTCAATATCAAGGACAACCCCGGAATGGTTGCTGCAATCATCTGGGTTTCATACGATTCAAATGCTATGGATTTCACAGGTTTTGAGCCTGTAGGTGAGTTCAAAGAGATCGCAAAGGGCGTATCAACGGGCAGCCAGAACTGAATATGATTCAAACGCCGTACATGAAAATGTGCGGCGTTTTCACATCTCTGAAAAAATCGCATATATTAATAGTGTCCCGTGGTGCGGATACCGATTCGGGACACTACAGAAATTTCGGGGGTGAAATTATGAAAGGATGCGCTGCAGAAATGCCCTCATACACCTATGCCGTAAAAGGTGAGAAGCTCCTGAAAGCAAGGGGGTATCAGTGCGAAGTGCAGAGAGAGGAAGCACCTTCGGAAAACGGATGCGGATACTCTCTGAAAATATACGGAGACTGCAGCAGGGCAAAGAATATTCTTGACAGCTATGCAATTCCCTACACCTCATTTGTATATGGGGGCGGTTGATATGATTATAAATTTTGATAATGCCGCTACAACCTTTCCGAAGCCTCTCAGTGTCAGGAAGGCTGCTGCGGAAGCCCTTGAAAAGTATGGCGGAAATGCAGGCAGAGGCGGTCATGCACTTGCCATGAAAACAGCCGAGGCTGTTTATTCCGCACGTGAGACTGTTGCTGAATTCTTCGGTGCAGAGCCTGAGAATGTCGTTTTCACGCTTAACTGTACCCATGCACTGAATATGGCAATTCAGGGAATAATGTGCGGCGGAGGTCATATCATAATAAGTGGGCTAGAGCATAATTCGTCTGCACGTCCTGCCGCACACCTTGCGCAAAAAGGCGATGTATCACTTTCTGTAGCTGAGGTTTTTCCTGAGAAGGAAAAAACTGTTGAGAGTTTCAGACGTCTCATCCGTAAAGATACGAAGGCGATAGTATGCACTCTTGCAAGCAATGTTACGGGACAGCTTCTGCCGTGGAGGGAAATAGGTAAGCTTTGCCGTGAAAGGAACATCTGCTTTATTGCGGACGGTGCACAGGCTTGCGGAATAGTCGATGTGAAGCTCGGTGACGGCATAAACATTCTGTGTACTGCCGGACATAAGGCGTTGTACGGTACAACAGGAACAGGACTGTTGATTACAGACGGAAAATATCCGATAGAACCTCTTATAAGAGGTGGTACGGGAAGTGCTTCCGCAAGTCTTGTTCAGCCGACGCTTCTTCCTGAGTCACTTGAAAGCGGGACGCTCAATACTTCGGGAATAATGTCGCTCAGGGCAGGAATTGAATTTGTAAAAAAGCTGACTATTCCGAGAATTGCCGCATATGAGGAGGATATCTGCCGAAGATTTGTTTCGGGTGTATCAGGGAGTCGGAAGGTGACTGTATATCGCAGTCCGGATGCAGAATACGTTCCGATTGTTTCGTTCAATATCGAAGGACTCCATCCCGAAAAGGCAGCGGCACAGCTTGCGGCAGAGGGATACTGTCTGCGTGCGGGATTCCACTGTGCTGCACTGGCACATGCACAGCTCGGAACAAAAAACGGAACGATTCGATTTGCTCCTTCTGTGTTCAGCCGCAGAGAGGACGCAGAAAGACTCGCTGAACGGATAGTCTCAATGTGAAAAGACATTAAGGGCGGACAATGTTCGCCCTACATAAATTGCGGAAGAATCCGGATACAAATAATCTGAATGAGAATTGTGCAAAATAACAGTTATTTTAAATCGCAAAAAAAACGTGTTAAAGCTATTGAAATTATGTGCGTATGTGTGCTATAATAAAAGTGTATTATATATAGAAGAAGTGTTGACGAAAATGTGTAAACAAAAGGAAAGAACAGGAGGTTGCATATGTCGCTGAAAGATATAAAAGATGCTTTGCTCAGTATGATAAGCACTCTTGAATTTGTTGACATTATAGATGTTGTTTTTCTGGCATATCTCATATACATGCTGCTTAAATTTATCCGTGAAACAAGAGCGGGACAGCTTGTAAAGGGAATTATTTTCCTTGTGTGCGGTTATTTTATCAGCAAATTCCTCGGACTTAAAACGATTACATATATTCTGAGCGAGACCCTTGATGTGGGTATCATAATTATCATTATTCTGTTCCAGCCTGAACTGAGAAGGGTTCTGGAAAAAGCAGGACGCACTAAAATCGGTACACGCTTCCTCAGCTTCGGACAAAACAGCGATGAGCTGACACGCAAGTGGGAAAATGCAATCGACATTATCTGCGATTCATGTGTTGAGCTTTCGTCAACACAGACAGGTGCACTTATAGTTATTGAGCGTCAGGTGCGTCTCGGTGAGCAGATTGAGACCGGTACGCTTCTTGAGGCGAATCCAAGCAAGGAGCTTTTCGGCAATATCTTTTATCCGAAAACGCCTCTGCACGACGGTGCTGTCATAATGCGTGACGGCATGGTACTTGCTGCAGCCTGCTATCTCCCGAAGCCGCAGAAAGATGAGCTTATCAATAAGAAGCTTGGTTCACGTCATCGTGCGGCTATCGGAATGAGTGAAAACTCTGATGCAATCGTAATCGCAGTTTCAGAAGAAACAGGACAGATTTCAGTTGCAATGAACGGTGTTATTACCCGTGATTATACAAGCGAAAAGCTTGGCAATCTGCTCCGCAGTGAGATAATAGAGCAGAAGAATGATACAATTATTCCGTTTAAGGATGTAATTTCCTCTGATTCCGAAAGGAGGAAAAAGAAATGAAACTTCTTCAGAAAGTAAAAGAAAACCTCATGAGAGGCGTGAAAAACGACCTCTTGCTGGCAATATATTCAATACTTATTGCAATTGTTGTGTGGTTTGTCATTGCAATTACTTTGTATCCTTCTGTTCCGAAAACGATTCAGAATGTTTCGCTTGTTCTTGATAACACTTCCACAAACAACAGTTTAAGCGTCATAAGTTATGATGTTGAAAAGGTAGATATAAGAATCAAGGGAAGCCGTACTCAGGTCGGAAATCTTGATTCGGGCAGCTTTATGGCTTATTTTGATACGGATAATGTTACCACTCCCGGAAAAAAGAGTCTCAATATCAAAATCAGAAGCAGCAGTAAGGTGAACTATGAGATTGAGTCGATAACACCTTCAACGGTCAATGTTGTTTTTGACGAGTTCAAGAGCAAGGAAGTCCCCATTAAACCTCAGATCCCGAATGTAAGTGTCGCTGAGGGCAAGGCAATCTATACCAAGGAATTCAGCTGTGACCCCGAAGTGATAAGCGTTACGGGACCATCGGCTCAGCTCAATAAAATAAAGTACGCCAATGCAATTGTTGAAAAAGAAATGGTTATAGATTCTACTCAGAATATCCCTGTGGAACGGATTGAGTTCTTCTCTGATGACGATACAAAAATTGATACCACAAATCTTAAATACAATACGGCAAATCTGTTCGTCAAGGTTCCCGTGGTGACTCAGAAAACTGTCAGCCTTGATGTACAGCTTATGAGAGTTCCGAAAAACACCTTTAATACAAGCTTCCTGAAACTGAAGGTTTCTCCTGAGACTATTACAATCGCTTCAAAGAATAATCAGGCGAAAATTCCTGATACGCTTACGATTTCTCAGATTCCTCTCCGTGACCTCAGGGACGGCTACAGCGAGACTTTCGATATAAGCAGTATTCTTGCTGCCAACGATCTGATTAATCAGTCGGGAGTTGAGACGGTTACGGTATCGCTTGAAAATACGGGACTTATGAAGAGAGACCTGCTTATAAATAAAGAGAATATCAGGATTCTGAATCCGCCTGACGATGGCAATTCGTATTCTCTTGTAACGGGAAGTCTGCCGATAACTGTCATTGGTCCGCAAAGCGTCATAGAGAGTATCACTAACGACGATTTCTATGCCGAGGCTAATCTCCTTAACACGAATTCAGACCTCGACCAGTTTACGTTTGAAGTACTGGTGTGCTGTTCGAAATCAAAGAATGTCTGGGCAGTAGGACAAACCAATGTGCTGATCCAGAAAACACCGATTCCCGATGATGCGGATGAGGAACCCGAAGGCGAAGTTTAACCGAATATCTTGATTTTTACGGAGTATCTGCCTATGCGGATGCTCCGTTTTTTGCCATTTCGAGGTCGGAAATTGCTGTTTTTTGTCATTTGTTACAAAAATACGGCGTATATGGCAAAAACAGACCGAAAATGCTTTATTTTTCAAAACCGATGTGATATAATATTTTTCGACCGCATACAAATAGATGGTTAAATAAATATGGAAGTAAGGTTTAATTATGAAATCAGGAAAAATCATGTCAATCATTGTGTCACTTGTGATGTGTCTTATGGCAGTGCCGATGAATACTGCCGCTTCAAAGACAGAAAGCTCGTCCGCACGTGCTATGGGAGATGTTGACGACGATAAAAAAATTGCCGCATCCGACGCTGCACTGGTACTGTCTGAGTACGGCAGACTCTCTATGGGAAGTGAAGGAATATTCTCCGAGGATGTCCGTACTGCTGCCGATGTTGATAAGGACGACAAGATTACCGCTTTTGACGCTTCTCTGATACTTGCTTATTATGCTTATAACAGTGCAGGCGGAAGTAAGTCTATCGAGGACTATGTAAGCGAGTTCATATCAGGTGAGGTTACAACAACTTCAACAACGACCACTACTGTTTCTACGACAACGTCTACTACAACCAAGAAGAAAACTACTACCACGTCCACTACTACAACATCCACGACAACAAGAAAGAAAAAGACTACCACTACATCTACAACAACTACTACAACTACAACCAAGAAGCAAACCACCACGTCCACTACAACAACGTCCACCACATCCACTACTACTACCACATCCACTACTACCACATCCGAACCCACAACCACATCCACCACATCCACTACTACAACAACCACCTCCGAACCTACAACCACTTCAACGACAACTACATATGCAGACCCATATACGGTCGCTGAAATCAAGCTCGACAAGTATGAGATGAATCTTGAAATAGACGGTCATGACATTGCATACGTTACAATGCTCCCCGAAACTGCAAAGGATAAGCGTGAAATCTGGTCAAGTTCGGACGAGAGAGTCGCTATCGTTGACAACGAGGGATATGTTACAGCAATCGGCGAGGGTAAGTGCATTATCACTGTCAAGAGTACCGCAAATCCCGACGTTTTCGCAGAAATCGTCGTAAGAGTCACCGACAGCCACAAGATTACCGATATAAAGCTCGATAAGTACGAAATGGAGCTTGAGGTAGGGGACAATGACATCGCATATGTTACAATGCTCCCCGAAACTGCTAAGGATAAGCGTGAAATCTGGTCAAGTTCCGACGAGAGCGTCGCTATCGTTGACAACGAGGGCTACGTAACAGCAATGGGCGAGGGCAAGTGCATTATCACTGTAAAGAGTACCGCTAATCCCGATGTGTACGAGGAAATCGTCGTAAGAGTCACCGACAGCAACAAAATTACTTCTATTGAGCTTTCCAAGACAGAAATAACAATTACTGTGGGCGGTCACGACATCGCTTATGTGACTATGTACCCCGAAACTGCTCAGGATAAGAGCGAAATCTGGTCAAGCTCCGACGAGAGCATCGCCATTGTTGACTCCGAGGGCTATATTACAGGAATCGGCGTCGGCGAGTGCATTATCACCGTCAGAAGTGCCGCTTACCCTGATGTAAAGGCTCGAATCATCGTCGAAGTAATCGAATAAAAATATAAAGGAGGCATTGAGCCTCCTTTAAATTTGTCAATAAACTTCATTAAAGTACAAGTCAAGCGGATGCCCAATGGGCATCCCTACAATTTGGCTGTTATGCGTATATAAGTGTAGGGACGACCATTGGTCGTCCGCAGAACAGCGGTTTGGGGTCTATCATTTGGTTATATGTGACAAAAATAATATGCAGAATACACAAAGCGGAGAGAATCGCTTTAATAAGGGTGTGCGATATGATATAATAAAAGAAAACACACGAAAGAGGTGCACAATTATGAAATCAGGAAAAATCACAGCCGTAATAATGTCCGCAGCGATAGCATTTACGGCGGTTCCGCTTTCTGTGACGGCTGATGTAGTTTCGGGGAACCCTGCCCGTGAGCTTGGCGACGTCGATAATGACTCCAAGGTTACGGCATCCGACGCCTCTCTTGTGCTTGCGGAGTACGCTCAGCTTTCCAATGGCGACGGCACTTTCTCTGAGGAGACATTCCTCTACGCCGATGTTGACAGGGACGATAAAATTGCCGCTTCCGATGCCTCTCTGATTCTCATATATTACGCCTATAAAGGCTCAGGCGGACCTCTTGGTTTCGATGAGTATTTTGAAAGCCTTTCGCAGACCACCACCACAACAGCTACTACCACTACAACCACAACAACAAATCCGCCCTCTATATCAACTGAATATAAAATAGAAGATATTGCGACTAATCATAATGCTTTTATTGTGTATGCAAATAGTTTAAGAATGGAATTAACAAGAGGTGGGGCAATCCAAACAAGCTCGGGCAATATTACATATGGTGCAAGTGAATCTGAGGTGGCATTAATTATGCTAAATGACGGATTAATAAGCGATGAAGTGTTAAAAATAGTATTTAGTGAATATACAGTTGAAGATTTTGAAAATGGTGCAGAATACCTGTATGAATGGAGAAAAACTGAAGAAAAATTCGGCACAGATATTAATTACTCAAAGTATACGATTGATAAAGAAATAGGTAGTTATCTGAACGAACTTGATGATGCATATCGCAACGGCACAGCGAAAGAATATTTATATGATAAATTTGTATCAGAAAACATAAGTGATAAGTGTGTAAAGAATCCTGCGATATGGGCATTATCGTGTAGCTACGATGTATATGAGAATTATTTGACATCAGGAGATGTTAGATATATGATTATGGATGAATATATAAAAGAACTGGATAAAACAGTTCATGGCGAAAGTGCAGAGTAATGAAAATGCGGATGCCGTGTATAAACGGGACGTCGAGGACGCCCAACGGAAGTACCCTTGGGGTGCGCCGTCCCCTACAAATATGCGGCATACCACGTAGGGACGACCATTGGTCGTCCGCAAAATGTAAATCGGCAAACAAAAAGGAGGCAATAAAGCCTCCTTTCGTGTTTTATTGAGAATTATCGCCGTGACATCTGTCCCTCATTGCACAGCCCGAACAGCCGCAGCCGCAAGAGGATTTGCCCGACTTTTTATCCTTTCTGATACTGTATACTGCCAGTCCGATTAGAATCAGGACGACAGCCAGAACGATAATTGTACCGATAAGAATCACTCCCGATGATTATTTCTTTTTGCCGACTGTCCTGACGGTCTCCTCGTAGGGACGGAACAGGAGAAACAGCACAGCGGCAATGATACCGAATGCAGTGACGGTTCCGACGATATTTCCGTTTCCGCTGAAGAAGCATCCGAGCTGGAAGATGCAGAACGACACGATATATGCGAAAAAGCACTGATAACCGATAGCGAAGGCAGTCCATTTGGGGCTGTTCATTTCACGTCTGATAGCACCCATAGCGGCAAAGCAGGGGGCACACAGCAGGTTGAATGCGAGGAATGAATATCCCGAAATCTTTGTGAGATTTTCGAAGTTGAGGACGCCGAAGACTCCGACGATTTCCTCCTTTGCCATAAGTCCCATGACTGTTGCGACGGCAGCGGCAGCGTTGTCGAAACCGAGGGGAGCGAAAATCCACTTGACAGCATCGCCGATTTTACCGAGTATCGAGTCGGCAAGCTCCATGTCAACATTGAAGCCGAAATCGCCGTCTATCCAGCCGAATTTCGAGCCTGCCCAGATGATAACGGACGCAAGAAGAATAACAGTGCCTGCCTTTTTGATGAACGACCAGCCTCTCTCCCACATGGAACGGAGGACATTAATGGGCGTAGGCATATGATAAGCGGGAAGCTCCATAACGAAGGGAGTGGCTTCACCGATGAACAGCTTTGTCTTTTTCAGGATGATTCCCGAAATTATGATAGCAGCCATTCCCATGAAGTACGCACTCGGAGCAACCCACCATGCACCGTCGAAAAGGAGTGCCGCAATCATGGAGATGACGGGGATTTTCGCACCGCAGGGGATGAAGGTTGTTGTGATGATAGTCATACGGCGGTCACGGACGTTTTCAATGGTACGTGAAGCCATAATTCCAGGGACTCCGCATCCTGTGCCGATGAGAATCGGTATGAACGACTTTCCCGAAAGTCCGAAACGACGGAAGATTCTGTCCATGAGGAAAGCCACACGTGACATATAGCCGCAGGCTTCAAGGAATGCAAGGAAAAGGAACAGCACAAGCATCTGCGGTACGAAGCCGAGAACAGCTCCGACTCCGCCGACGATTCCGTCGATGACAAGCGACTTCAGCCACTCGGCACAATTCGCCTTATCGAGCCAGCCCTCTACAATTTTAGGGATTCCGTTTTCACCGAAAAGGCTGTCATTTGCCCAGTCGGTAGCCCACGTTCCGACGGTTGTGACGGAAACGAAGTACACGACAATCATAATCAGTGCGAAAATCGGCAGACCGAGCCAGCGGTTCGTGACGATTCTGTCGATTTTATCGGACGTTGTGAGTTTTCCTGCGTTCTTGCGGACGTATGCACCTTTGATGATGCGGGTTATGTAGTTGTAACGCTCATTGGTGATGATAGCTTCGGCATCGTCGTCGAACTCTTTTTCGACAGCGGCGATGTCGTGTTCTATATGTTCAAGAAGGTTCTGCGGAAGGTTCAGCTTTTTGAGCACCTTCTCGTCACGCTCGAAAATTTTTATAGAGTACCATCGCTGAAGGGCCTCGTCCATATCGTGGACGGCAGCTTCTTCAATGTGGGCGAGAGCGTGTTCAACGGGTCCCGAGAAGGAGTGGTGAGGCATGGGCTTTTCGCTTTCGGCAGCCTTTATCGCAGCCTCAGCAGCTTCGAAGATGCCGTCGCTTTTAAGTGCGGAAATCTCCAGAATCCGGCAGCCGAGAGCCTTGGAAAGCTTTGGGATGTCGATTATATCGCCGTTTTTGCGGACAACGTCCATCATGTTGATTGCCACCACTACAGGGATTCCGAGTTCTGCGAGCTGAGTTGTCAGATAGAGGTTACGTTCCAGATTTGTTCCGTCCACGAGGTTGAGGATGACGTCGGGGTGTTCCTCAAGCAGGTAATTTCGTGCGACAACTTCCTCCAGCGTATAGGGGGAGAGTGAATAGATTCCGGGAAGGTCTGTGACAGTAACTCCGTCGTACTTTTTCAGCTTGCCCTCTTTTTTCTCAACGGTAACGCCGGGCCAGTTTCCGACGAACTGGTTCGAGCCTGTCAGGGCGTTGAACAGAGTTGTTTTTCCGCAGTTAGGGTTTCCTGCGAGTGCGATTGTTATACCCATTAAAAGTCCTCACTTTCGTTAGCCTGTGATAACACTGTATTTTGTTTTTTCCCGAAACGTGAAAGTTTCGGGAAATATTACTGTTATTGAACTTCAATCATATCGGCATCCTGTTTACGGAGAGACAGTTCATATCCTCTTACTGAAATTTCGAGGGGGTCACCCAGCGGAGCAACCTTACGTACCGTAACCTCCACGCCTTTTGTGATACCCATATCCATTATACGACGTTTGATTGCACCTTCGCCGTTAAGCTTCTTGACTATAGCCTTAGAGCCTATTTTAACCTCTTTAAGAGTCATAATTTTCCTCCTTGATGATAGGTTAGACTGTTCTAACTGATTTTATTATACACCAAAAAAGGTGGGTTGTCAATCAGATTTGAATTTTTGTGAAAAGTTTGTGAAATGTAATTCTTGTTAGTCTGTAATAACTGATTTTTTTGTAAACATTGACGGCTTATTCACGGTCTATTGTTATGGAGGCGGTGCAATTCCCGTCTTTTTCGGTAATGGCAGCAATTATGGTGTCACGCAGCTCATTATCGTTCATTTTCAGCTCATACGGTGCAGAAATATCGAAAATCATATGTGTATGTGTCTGGCACTGATTCTGTGAGATACGGAAATCGTGGTAACTAAGACGTTTGTCGATTGCAGCGAGAATTTCCGTAAGAAGTCCTTTGAGACTATCTGAAACGGCGTCGTCCATAAGAACGGGGTCCATATGAATTGTCATGCTTATGCCGAGTTTTTCGGCGATTTCACGTTCTGTAGAGTCTGCAATATCGTGAACGTCCATAAAACTTTCGGTACTTCTGAATTCGGCGTGACAGCTTCCTATAGCCTTTGTGGGACCATAGCTGTGCAGAATCAGGTCGTGAACGCCGATGATACGTGGATTGCTTGTGACGATTTCACGTATTTTCGCAGTAAGTTCAGGGTCGGCAGGCTTACCGATAATTTCCTCGAAGGTATCACGGAGAATCTCATAGCCTGATTTAAGAATGATAAGTGATACAATAATTCCGCCGATACCGTCAAGCGGCAGGTTAAGCGGTTTTGAGAGAGCAAGTGCAGCAATTGTCAGTGCGGTTGCAACAGAATCGTTCAGACTGTCTCTGGCACTTGCAATAAAGACGGAAGAATTTATTCTTTTGCCGATTCTGGTGTTGAAGATGTACATCCAGAGTTTTACGACAATTGCGATAATAAGAAGAATCATTGTTGATTTGCTGAACTGAAGCTGTGCTATGGCAGCCCTGCCCTTAACGGCAACACTGACGGAATCACGGAGAAGCTCGACTCCCATAGTAATTATAAGAACGGACAGGATGAGCGTAGTAAGATATTCTATACGTCCGTGACCGAAAGGGTGGTCCTTGTCGGCTGGTTTGGAGGCGATTCTGCATCCGAGGAGAGTGACGATACAGCTTCCGCAGTCGGAGAGGTTATTGAAGGCGTCGGCGAAAACGGCTGCGGAGTGGGTAAGATAGGCAGAAAAAGCCTTCACAGCAAAGAGAAAGATATTGCATATAATCCCGACAGCACTGCTGAGTACAGCGTACTGACGGCGAGTGGCAGGGTCGGAAGCGCTATCGGGGTTTTTGACAAAAAAACGGATAAGCGATTCAGTGGGGGTAATTTTTTTCATGATATGGGATACCTCGCATGAGAACTGTTATATTATATTTACGCACATCATTGTATATGAAAGAACAGGCGGACAAAGTCCGCCTCAGTTTGTAGATAAAGCCGTGTATTAACGGGACGTCGAGGACGCCGTCCCCTACAAGCAGCTATTCTGTGTGTTACAAACGTAGGGGCGAACACAGTTCGCCCGCAAATAATATGTTTATCGACAATCTCAGGCGGACAAAGTCCGCCTGTGGCTGTGTTACATAAACAGCATGCTGATACCGTGTTCACGGGCATATTTTTCCGCTTTTTTGCGGTTTACCTGTTTGAACACCCTGACAACCTGTTTATGACCTTTTTTGATTTCGTCCATAGGTATATCCTTGTTGTCGAACTCGGATATTTTGACGTTATAGAGCGATTCACATCCGGTAAAAGCATCCTCCTTGATGTCCTTGCTCTGCCAGCTGATTTTCAGTGTCATGAGGTTCTGACAGCCGTAGAACGCCCAGTTTCCGATAGTCTTGACGCTTGTCGGGATATGTATTGTTTCAAGTGAACGGCACCACGAAAATGCACTTTCACCGATAAATGTTACGGAATCCGAAATAACAACCTTTTTAAGACTGTAGCACTCGGAGAATGCGGAATTTCCTATTTCTGTAACAGAACCCGAAATAACGATTCTTCTTAATCTTTTGCAGGAGAAGAATGTAAGGTCGTTGATTTTCTGGAGATAGGCAGGAAGAACGATGTTTTCAAGGGAGTTGCATCGTCCGAAAGCACCCTTGCCGATTTTCTTGAGGGATTCGGGGAAGGAGATGTTCCTGAGTTTCAGGCATTTAAGGAATGCATTTTCGCCGATGGATTCAAGATTGTTTGAAAGGACAATCTCCTCAAGATTGAAGCAGTGACAGAAAGCGAAGTTCTCGATAGTCTTAACGCTGTCCGAGATGATGATTTTCTTGACGGTCTGGTTGCCGCGGAATGCATATTTACCGATAGTTGTAATGGAATCGGGGATGACAATGGCTTCGGTGGTTCCGACATACTTGACCAGAGTACCCTTTTTGTCGATAGCCATGTTATTGATATCGTCTATGATGATATTTTCGTCGAGGAGCAGCTCACCATATTCCTCGGAAAGCTCCTTGTGTATCTCATGTACGTTATCCTCAAAAACGGCACTTGCTTTCGGAGGCGACTTCTTTTCTTCCTTAGCCTCATCCTTTGGAGACTCAGGCTGTGTAAGATCGTCCATATAGTTTATGTGCGGAGCAGACTTCTCAGGCTTTTTATCTGTTGGTTTTGAGGAAGGTTCAGCTTTTACGGCGTCAGCCATGTAGCTGGTTTTCTCAGCTGACTTATCTTCCTTTTTCGGCTCAGCTTTTTTGTCGTGTACGGGGCGAGGAAGCTCCGTTGCATCGTCCATGTAGTGCTTCTTCTCCGCAGGCTTGTTGTCCTTGGGAGATTCAGACTTCTTCTCCGCAGGCTTGTTGTCCTTGGGAGATTCGGACTTCTTCTCCTCTGTCTTGCTGTCCTTGGTAGATTCGGACTTCTTTTCCGCAGGCTTGCTGCCCTTGGGAGATTCGGACTTCTTTTCCGCAGGTTTGTTGTCCTTGGTGGAGTCGGACTTCTTCTCCGCAGGTTTGTTGTCCTTGGGAGAGTCGGACTTCTTCTCCGCAGGCTTACTGTCCTTGGTGGAGTCGGACTTCTTTTCCGCAGGCTTGCTGTCCTTGGGAGATTCGGACTTCTTCTCCTCAGGCTTGTTGTCCTTGGGAGATTCAGACTTCTTCTCCGCAGGTTTGTTGTCCTTGGGAGATTCGGACTTCTTCTCCGCAGGCTTGTTGTCCTTGGTGGAGTCGGACTTCTTCTCCGCAGGTTTGTTGTCCTTGGGAGATTCGGACTTCTTTTCCGCAGGCTTGCTGTCCTTGGGAGAGTCGGACTTCTTCTCCGCAGGCTTGCTGTCCTTGAGAGATTCAGACTTCTTCTCCGCAGGCTTGCTGTCCTTGGGAGATTCAGACTTCTTCTCCGCAGGCTTGCTGTCCTTGGGAGATTCGGACTTCTTTTCCGCAGGCTTGTTGTCCTTGGTGGAGTCGGACTTCTTCTCTTCTGGCTTGTTGTCCTTGGGAGATTCAGACTTCTTTTCCTCAGATTTATTGTTTTTTGCGGGTTCGGACTTTGTTTCCCTGAGTGGTTCGTGTTCCTTCTTTGCCGCTTCGTTATTTCGTGACCTTGCCTTCACCTTTACAACTTTTGCCTTCTTAGCAGTATTGGATTTTGGGGGTTCGGTGTTTTTGGCAGGTTCATCGTTCTTCACGGGAACAGGAGTCTCCTTGATTTCTGCGGACTGTTCTTTTTCGCAGAAAGGGCAGGATGTATATTTGTCCGAATCATAATAATGGCCGTTACGGCACTTGATTCTTTTCATTTGTATAATCACTCCGATTAATTACATTATGTATATGAGATGCCATACGTATTCTCATACATACTAATTATACCACTTTCTTGGAAAAAAATCAATAAATTATCATGCCTGTGAGTTCAATTTGTGAAAAGTGACAAAAACGTCTGTCGTGAAAGACTATTAAGTACGCTTGCAGGCGGTGTTTTTGTTAATAGAATAGGCATTTTGCACAAAGTTGGACTTCTGCAATTATACCGACGGGAAATAAAAATGCTGAGTATGACAACAAAATCTGAAACAAAAGTTCCCCTTGCAATTTGGGGAAAATTGTTATATAATAGTATGTAGATGACAGGAGGTACGAAGATATGAAAAAAATCGGATTTGACAATGATAAATACCTGAAAATGCAGTCTGAGCATATCAGACAGCGTATAGCTCAGTTCGGAGATAAGCTTTATCTTGAATTCGGCGGTAAGCTTTTTGACGATTTTCATGCGTCAAGAGTTCTTCCCGGATTCAAGCCCGACAGTAAACTGCAGATGCTGCTTCAGCTCAAGGAAGAGGCGGAAATTGTAATCGTCATCAATTCGGGTGACATTGAAAAGAACAAAATCCGTGGGGACCTCGGTATCACATATGATGTTGAGGTGATCCGTCTGTTCAATATTTTCAGTAAAATAGGACTTTACGTAAGCAGTGTGGTTCTTACACAGTATGATGCTCAGCCTGCAACGATGGCATTTCAGAAGCGTCTTGAGGCGCTCGGCATCAGGGTCTACCACCACTATAATATCAAGGGCTATCCGTCTAATCTCAAGCTTATAATCAGTGACGACGGCTACGGAAAAAATGATTACATAGAGACATCACGCCGTCTTGTTGTTGTAACGGCTCCCGGTCCCGGAAGCGGTAAAATGGCGGTATGTCTTTCGCAGATATATCATGACCACAAGCATGGAATCAATGCAGGTTATTCAAAGTTTGAGACATTCCCTATATGGAATCTTCCTCTGCGTCATCCTGTAAATATCGCCTATGAGGCTGCTACCTCCGACCTTAACGACGTTAATATGATAGACCCCTTCCACCTTGAAGCTTACGGAGAAACTACCGTCAACTACAACCGTGACGTCGAGATTTTCCCTGTGCTGAACGCTATGTTTGAAAAGCTTCTCGGAGAATCTCCTTATAAGTCTCCTACGGATATGGGCGTGAATATGGCAGGAAACTGCATAATCGACGACGAAGCTGTATGCAGAGCCGCTGCCGACGAGACTATCCGCCGTTATTATGCGGCAATGTGCGATGCCAAAAAGGGACTTATTTCGGAAGACGAGCTTTATAAACTCGAACTTCTCCTTAAACAGGCAAATGTAACCGTTGACGACAGACGTGTTGTTGCTCCCGCACTCGCAAAGGAGGAGGCTACAGGAGCACCTGCCGCAGCAATGGAGCTTCCCGACGGTACAATTCTGACGGGAAAAACCTCAAACCTTCTCGGAGCCGTTTCCGCACTTCTGCTCAATGCACTCAAGCATTTTGCAGGTCTTGATGATGATGTTCTGCTCATGTCTCCCGATGTTATCGAGCCGATTCAGAATCTCAAGGTCCAGCACCTCGGAAACAACAACCCCAGACTTCATACCGACGAAACACTCCTTGCACTTTCAATATGTGCGGCTTCAAATGAAAATGCAAAGCGTGCAATGGAGCAGATTTCCGCACTCCGTGGATGTGAGGTTCATTCTACCGTTATTCTTTCTCCCGTTGACGAGCGTATTTTCAAGCGTCTCGGTGTCAATCTCACCTGCGAGCCGAAATATCAGTCGTAATGAAGAACAATGGTGGGTAACAGGATTTAATCCTGATTTTACAAAGCCTGATCCATATGATATGACAATGATTTGTTCAGTTGATTTTACTAATTACGAGGAAATGTACAAGGCGTTTCATAGAAATTATAGAAGTGATAAGCCGATAGATGTAATATTTGATGAATACTATCAAACAATATGGTTTGTTTGGCAATAAAAGGAGAACTTGATTATGAAGTTTACCAAATTTATTATACCTATATTATTTTGCATTTTGTTGTCATCATGTAGCTACCCTTTGCTTGATAAAACAAAGGATAGCTATAACCCTGCCGAACCAGGAACAGACGACTATTCGTTTGCTGAAGAGACTGGGCTTGAGGTATTAAGATGTCTTGATGAAAATGATGTTGAGGGATTTAAAACGTTGCTATCGGAAGCAGCTATATCAAAACCGAATGCAGAAAAACAGATAGAAATGCTGTTCGATTTTTATGAAGGTATATCAACTTCACATAATGAAGTAAGAAGCGGTGAAAGCGGTGCGAAATTCAGAGAAGATCACTATGAATATAAGTCTATTTACATAAATATTCATAATATACTGACTGATGAAGGAAAAAGATATAATCTAGAGTTTTATTATGTTTTAGTTGATTCTGATGACCCTTCAAAGATTGGTATATCTGAAATAATGTTTAGAGATGATAATGGCGATTTTGCTCTTAGAATATTTGCTAACGATGGAAGAAATGTCTATCCTACAACATCAAATGCTACTGATTAAGTTTATGTTTTCTGACAATTCAATAAGTTAATCTATTTTCTGGTGAGTATACAACATGAATAATTTGGTATAGGAGAAAGCAGAATCATGAAAAAGGGTCTTTTATTTCTCATAAGTATAATGTTGCTTTTATGTTCGTGCACTCTAAATGAAAATAAAGATAGAGTATACGATCCTCATAATACCGACTCTTCCACATATCAGATTAACAGACAAGATACGATAACTATGGCGGAAGATATAATAACATATTTGGATGCCAGAGATAAAGATAGCATAAAGGCTCTTTTTGCACCTCAAATCGCAAATGACTATGACCTTGATTCTCAGATTGAAAAAGTATTTGAAATTTATGATGGAACATCAATATCGTATGAGATTGGAACATGTGGAGAAGGTGGTAAACATATTAAGGATGGAAAGTTTCTATATTTAAGATTTGATTGTCAGATTAAAAATATGCAAACCGACAATGACAAAATCTTTCGTATAAGTATTATACGTTGTCTTGTTGATGATAACAATCCAGATAATATTGGTCTTAATAAGATATTTTTGTGTAGGGCTGATGGAACAAACATTGCACCAATCGGTGAAGTTTCTGAGGATGAATTTTTTCAGTGGGAATATTAAATGGGCACCCACAGAAGAACAATGGCGGGTAACAGGATTCAATCCTGATTTTACAAAGCCTGATTCATATGATTTGACTAAAAACACAAAGGGTTCATCCAAAAGCGGATGAACCCTTTCTGCTTATATTTCCAGTCCGAAACTGATTGAAAGAGCGGTGTTGACCTTATTCATTGAACGCAGGTCAAGCTCTCCCATTTTGTCTTTGAGACGTTTTTTGTCGATAGTGCGGATCTGCTCAAGAAGCACGATACTGTCCTTGGCGAGACCGCATTTTTCTGCCTGAACCTCAATATGGGTAGGCAGATGCGTTTTGTCACGCTGACTTGTGATGGCGGCGGCAATGACCGTAGGGCTGTGCTTGTTTCCGACATCGTTCTGAACGATAAGTACAGGTCTGATGCCGCCTTGTTCCGAGCCAACAACGGGACTCAGATCGGCATAATAGATCTCTCCTCTTTTGACCGGCATGATCATAATATTTATTCTCCCATAATTTATTTGCAGTTTGCTGATGTCTATATTATTGCCTTTGTCAGGCGAGTTTATACGGCTGCAATTTATTATATGCCTGCGGGAGAATTTTGGTTTAGTGAGTTCGCAATGAAAATTCGGGCAGGGGAGCGATACTTCTTTTGAGTATACCATTCATGTGAGCGATTGCGATTCCGTAGTTTGTGAACGGCACACCCTGTCCGATTGCGGATTTTCTGCGGAAATCGACTTCCTTTTCGGTGAGCATGCAGCTTCCGCAGTGGATGACAAGACTGTAGGGAGAGAGGTCTTCGGGGAACTCTCTGCCTGATGAAAGAGCGATATTGATATTCACGTCAGTGGTTTTTCTGAGGAGTGCAGGGAGTTTTACGCTGCCGATGTCACCGCACTGACGATGATGTGTACAGCCCTCCGAAATGAGAACAGTATCTCCGTCCCTGAGGGCAGAAATAGCCTCTGCACCTCTGACAGCTGTTTCAAGGAAACCTTTATAGCGTGCCATGAGGATTGAGAATGATGTAAGCGGAATACCTTCGGGGACGATTCTGCTTACCATGCCGAAAACCTGACTGTCGGTTATGACCATTCTTGGCTTTGTACCGAGCTTTTCCAGTGTCAGGGAAAGCTGGTTTTCCTTGGTGAATACAACCAGGGCGTCTGAGTCGAGAATATCACGGAGAGTCTGAATCTGCGGAAGAATCATGCGTCCTTTGGGAGCAGATTCGTCGATAGGAGTCACGAGAACTACAATATCTCCCTCGGAAAGCATATCGCCGACGATTCGTCTGTTTTCGCCGTGAGTTTTGGAGAGTGCAGCGATACGTTCCTTGAGTTCATTGATGTTTGTTCCGCTGAGGGCGGATACGGCGATTTCGTTTGCGTCCGTACATTCATGCGGAGCTATGTCTGATTTGTTGTACGCAATGATATAGGGGATTGATTTTTCCTTGAATAAAGTGAGGATTTCTTTGTCGGTATCGTTCATCCCGACGGAAGAATCCACAACGAGTACCGCAACATCGGTACGGTTGAGTTCCTGTTTTGTTTTCTTCACACGAAGCTCTCCAAGCTCGCCCTCATCATCGAGTCCTGCGGTATCAATGATGACTACAGGTCCCATTGGAAGAAGCTCCATAGCCTTTCTGACGGGGTCGGTCGTTGTACCCTTGACATCGGATACAACAGAAAGCTCCTGACCTGTTACAGCGTTTACAACGCTGGACTTTCCGGCATTTCTTCTGCCGAAAAAGCCGATGTGTATTCTTTCGCCCGATGGCGTATCGTTAAGACTCATATTAAACCTCCGTTATATAGACATGGGACGCCCGTGTGGACGTCCCGTTTTTATTGCTTCATAATCAGAATTCAATTTGTGAAATGACGTTTTTCAGAGCTTTTGCACTAGCCTGAAGCTTGATGATTTCATCATCGGTGAGCTTGGGATAGACCTCACGTTCTATACCGTTGCTTCCGATAACAGCCGGCAGACTGAGACAAACATCGCTGATACCGTATTTTTCCTCAATCATGTAGGAAACGGTGATGATATTATTTGCGTCACGGAGAATGGAATCGCAGATTTTGTTTACCGACATGGCGATTGCGTAGAATGTGGCGCCCTTGCGTTTGATAACCTCGGAGCCTGCCTTGCGGACTTCTTCGATAATTTCGTCTTCATCGAGGTCGGGGTGATCCTGATCCTCGCAGTATTCCTCCATGGGGATACCGGCGATATTTGTGAGAGACCACGGAATGAATGAAGAGTCACCGTGCTCACCGAAAACATAAGCGTGGATGCTGTTGGGACTGAGTCCCACATGGTCAGCGATTGCTGCACGCAGACGTGATGTATCGAGAGCTGTTCCCGAACCGATAACCTGTTTCGGAGAAAGGTTTGTGCATTTAAGAATAACGTAAGTGAGAATATCGACGGGATTGCTTACCACGACGTAAATGGCGTCGGGAGCGTACTTGGCAATCTGCGGCATTACTTCCTTGATGATATTGACGTTTGCCTGAGCGAGGTCGAGACGTGTCTGACCCGGCTTTCTTGCAAGACCGAGTGTGATTACAACGATATCGGAGCCTGCAGCGTCCTCGTATGTACCGTCGTAAACCTCAACATTATGACCGAATGAGATACCCTGACGAATATCCATAGCCTCGCCCTTGGCTTTGGCTTTGTTTATGTCGATGAGTACCACGTCGGAACAGGTGCCTGTAACGGCGAAGGTATATGCACAGGTAGCACCGACATTTCCGGCGCCGAGTATGGTGATTTTTGTACCGTTTTTGATTTCAGCCATTATAAAAACCTCCGATGTATCAGATTCTTGTTACAAGCAGGGGAGAGGTAAAACTCCCTGTATACTTATTATACCATAAATTTGCAAAATATCAAGAGAATGAAGAAAACATGCGGAAAAATCGTAACTTCGCACAAATCGGGGAATGATTCAACGTGCAATTTTTATTACGGAATATCGCTGAGAGAAAAGAAAATATGAATATTCACGGCGTATAAAATGAATGTTGTGAATAATATTCATAATATTGTGTATATTCGTGTGCAAAAATGAATATTTATTCGATAACTCTTGACATTATTTTCAAAAGGTGTATAATAAGATACATAATGATTATTACGTCAATGACGTTTCTTTCAGGAGGTATATCAAAATGGATAAAAAGGATATTAAAAAGGTAGTTCTTGCATACTCAGGCGGACTCGATACTTCTATCATTATTCCGTGGCTCAAGGAAAACTACAATAACTGCGAAGTTATCGCTGTTTCAGGCGACGTCGGACAGGGTACAGAGCTTGACGGTCTTGAGGAAAAGGCTATCAAGACAGGTGCTTCCAAGCTTTACATAGAGGACCTCAAGGAGGAGTTCATTCAGGATTACGTTTACCCCACAGTACAGGCAGGTGCAATCTACGAGAACAGATACATGCTCGGAACTTCTTTTGCACGTCCTATCATCGCAAAGAGAATTGCTGAAATCGCTGTCAAGGAGGGCGCTGACGCTATCTGTCACGGCTGTACAGGTAAGGGCAACGATCAGGTAAGATTTGAGCTTGCTATCAAGGCTTTCGCTCCCGAAATGGCTATTATCGCACCATGGAGAGAGTGGGACATCAAGAGCCGTGACGAGGAAATCGACTACGCAGAGGCTCACAATATTCCTCTTAAGATAAACAGAGAGACAAATTACTCCAAGGATAAGAATATCTGGCACCTTTCACATGAGGGTCTTGACCTTGAGGATCCTGCAAACGAGCCTCAGTATGAGAAGCCCGGCTTCCTTGAAATGGGCGTTTCTCCTATCGACGCTCCCGACAAGCCTACTTATGTTACAATCCATTTTGAGAAGGGTATTCCCACTGCTATCGACGGCAAGGAAATGAACGGCGTTGAGCTTGTTTCAACTCTTAATAAGCTCGGCGGCGAGAACGGTATCGGTCTTGCTGACCTCGTTGAGAACCGTCTCGTTGGTATGAAGTCCAGAGGTGTTTACGAGACTCCCGGCGGAGCTATTCTCTACCACGCTCACGAGGTTCTCGAAACAATCTGTCTCGACAAGGAAACTGCAAGAATCAAGCAGTACCTCAGCATCAAGTTCGCTGACATCGTTTACAACGGTCAGTGGTACACACCTCTCCGTGAGGCCATGACTGCTTTTGTAAACAAGACTCAGGAAACAGTTACTGGTGACGTTAAGCTCAAGCTCTACAAGGGCAATATCATCAACGCAGGCGTTACTTCACCTTACACACTCTACGATGAGGAAGTTGCTACATTCGACGCTGATGAGGTTTACAATCAGGCTGATTCCGCAGGCTTCATCAACCTCTTCGGTCTCCCGATCAAGGTTAAGGCTCAGCTCGACAAGAAGAGAAACAATAAGTAATTTCCGAGTAACAGCAATATGAATATTAATCAGGCAGGGGAGCCTTTCTCCTGCCTGTTGCGGTTTTATACAATGCGTAATTCGTAATGCGTAATTATATGAATCCGCACGTGATGATTGAATACGTAGGGGACGGCGTCCTCGACGTCCCGTTATATTTTTAGGATACATTCAGGCTTTACCGTGCGTGAGGATTTATATTACAGGAAAAATATATTAATAATTAATTGTGCTCGGGACGTCGAGATGTCGTCCCCTACGCAATGGAATAATTACGAATAAATTGAGGAGGTATAAAAATGGTGGAAATCAGGGTGATGACAATCGACGATTATGACGGCATTTGTGAAGTCTGGAAAAAACACAGAGGCACAAATCCTGTTGACGACAGCTATGATGGGTTTGCCAAATACCTCCGACGTAATCCGACAACGAGCTTTGTTGCCGAGGATAACGGAAAAATCGTCGGAACGATTCTCGCCGGTCACGACGGCAGACGAGGACTTTTTCACCATGTTTCAGTACTTCCCGAATATCAGAAACAGGGCATCGGAAAAATGCTCGTTGACAATGCAATGGAAGCTCTTGAAAAAGAGGGCATAACAAAGGTGCTGCTGGTTGTTTTCAAGGACAACGACAACGGAAACGCTTTCTGGGAGCATTTAGGCTTTACCGTGCGTGAGGATTTATATTACAGGAATAAATACATTAATAAATGATGTGCGTGGGACGTCGAGGACGCCGTCCCCTACAAACGGTTAATCTGCGTATTACAATGTAGGGACGACCATTGGTCGTCCGCAAATAATCGTGTTTATCGACAATTTCTTATGCATTACGCATTATGAATTACGCATTAAATCAAAGGAGAAATATTATGGCAGATATGATGTGGGCAGGAAGATTTTCAAAGCAGGTTGACGCAGGAGTCAACGCTTTCAATTCTTCGATTGCCTTTGACGGACGCATGTACCGTCACGATATACAGGGCAGTATCGCCCACGCAACAATGCTGGGAGACTGCGGAATAATCACAAAAGAGGACAGCCTCGAAATTATAGAGGGACTCAAGGGAATACTTGCGGACATTGACAGCGGTGCTCTTGAACTTGACCCGAATGCCGAGGATATCCATATGTTCGTTGAGGCAGAGCTTACAAAGCGTCTTGGGGACGTCGGAAAGAGACTTCACACCTCACGTTCAAGAAACGATCAGGTTGCGGTTGACCTCAGACTCTATCTCCGTGATGAGATTAGCGAGATTTACAGTCTTGTAAAGGAGCTTATTGAAACTCTCATAAAGCTTGCGAAGGAGCATACCGAGACAATCATGCCGGGATATACACATCTCCAGCGTGCCCAGCCGATAACCCTCGCACATCATCTTATGGCATATGTGTGGATGCTCCTGCGAGACCTCGGAAGACTTCAGGACACTGCGGAAAGAATGAATTATTGTCCTCTCGGCTGCGGAGCTCTTGCAGGTACTACCTACAAGACAAACCGTCAGCAGACCTCGGAGCTTCTCGGATTTACAGCTCCCATGGAAAACAGTCTTGACGGCGTTTCCGACCGTGACTACTGCGTGGAGCTTAACTGTGCACTGTCGCTTCTCATGACGCATCTTTCACGTTTCTCGGAGGAAATCATTCTCTGGTGCTCATGGGAGTTCAAATTCATAGAGCTTGACGACGCTTTTGCAACAGGCTCGTCAATCATGCCCCAGAAGAAAAACCCCGATATCACTGAGCTTATCCGTGGTAAGACGGGACGTGTCAACGGCAACCTCGTAACGCTCCTCACAATGATGAAGGGACTTCCGCTTGCATACAACAAGGATATGCAGGAGGACAAGGAAGCCATTTTCGATACAGTGGACAACGTAAAGCTCTGCGTAAAGACATTTACCCCCATGATTGCAACAATGAGAGTTCTCAAGGACAATATGAGAAACGCTGCTGCAAGAGGATTTATAAACGCTACGGACTGTGCTGACTACCTCGTTAAAAAGGGCATGCCTTTCCGTGACGCATATAAGATTACGGGAACACTTGTGGCTGAGTGCATTGAGAAGAATCTTACTCTTGAAACTCTGCCGCTTGAGGAATACGCAAAAATGACATCGCTTTTCACAGAGGACGTCTACGAAGCAATCAGTCTTGATACCTGTGTGCGTGAGCGAAAGTCATACGGCGGACCCTCTCCCGATGAGGTAAAGGTTCAGATCAGCAATGCCGAAAAGGAACTTGAAAAGCTCTCATGAAGAAAAAGGATGTTGTTTTCACAATAGGACTCACAATTTTTATGGGAGTTCTCTGGATAGTAGGCGAGATTGTCATGGGACTGTGGATACCCGTAGTTCCGAAGACGCATTTATGGTGGTTTGTGGGGATTGTGTCGGTAACGCTGATAATAAGTGTGTGGCACAGCATGATGGAAGACGAATCCGACCTCAAAGACCCAAAGCGTGAAAAGTACGACCGAAAGGTTGCGGGCCGCAAGGCAAGGAAAAAGAAAAAATAATTCCGTATCGGAAAAGGTGGTTATGATATGTCAGTAAAAATCTACATAGACGGTCAGGAAGGTACAACGGGACTTAAGATTCTTGAGCGTTTTGAGGGCAGAAACGATATAGAGCTTCTTCGTATCAGCGAGGATAAGCGTAAGGATTCACAGGAGCGTGCAAGACTTATAAATATGTCGGACTATACTTTCCTCTGTCTGCCTGACGACGCAGCAAGAGAAGCCGTTTCCTTTGCGGACAACGACCATGTGAGAATCATCGACGCTTCAACTGCGCACAGAACAAATCCCGACTGGGCATACGGCTTCCCTGAGCTTTCTCCCGAGCACCGTGAGAAAATTGCAAAGTCAAACAGAGTAGCGGTTCCCGGATGCTATGCAAGCGGATTTGCTTCGATTGTGTATCCTCTTGTCAATCACGGAATTATTTCCGACGACTTCCCCGTGTTTGCCTATGCGACCTCAGGTTACAGCGGTGCGGGAAAGAAGGCGATTGCCGTTTATGAGGGCGAGGATAAGCCTTTTGAGTACGGAAGTCCCCGTCAGTACGCTCTTTCACAGCAGCATAAGCATCTTCCTGAAATGCAGGCTGTTTCGGGACTGAAATACAAGCCGATGTTCAATCCCATCATCTGCGATTATTTCAGCGGAATGGTAGTGAGCGTACCGATTCAGACAAGACTTCTCGGAAACGGTGTTACGGCAAAGCAGGTTCAGGAAATGTATGCCGAGCACTACAAGGACGCAAAGCTTGTGGAGGTAATGCCGCTGATGTCCGAGGACGAACAGAAGTCCTTCTTCCTTGCTTCGAATACGCTCAGCGGACAGAACAAGATTCAGGTTTTCGTGTTCGGAAACGATGAGCAGATGCTCCTCTGTTCGAGACTTGATAATCTCGGAAAGGGTGCAAGCGGTGCGGCTGTGCAGTGTCTTAATATAATGATGGGAATTGACGAGACAGTGGGACTCGTCTGAAAAATGGGGAATGTGGCGAAAAACTGCCATGAAAATTAAAAAGAAAAGGGGACAGGAATATGGAAAACAAAAAAATAAAAGATTTGTATGACTACGATATGGTATCGGATGCCGATGAGAACAACATTGCAAATGAATGGTTCAATGTTCTTATGGAAAAATATGTCTGCGAGCTTAGTATCGGGGACATCTGCCGTATGCTCAGACAGAAGATATTCTCGGTTGTTGCCATTGACAAGGCTATTGAGATACTGAATACGGAGCCTTTTGTGGGCGACCTCTATGAAGGACAGCTTATGGTCAATCTCTGCAATGCGAAGGAGAAATATCTTTCAAAGCGTTATGAAGATATGAAGCCGCTTCTTGAAACTTCTGTCCGTCTTGCTATTTCTCACGAGTGGAAAGATGAGGAAGAAAAGAGGGAGTATCTTGAATGTGCGGTCGGTTTACAGAAAAAAATTAAAGAACAGGCTGGTGTTTTGAATGAATCTTAAAAGAGTACGTGGAATAGAATTTACAGAAGGCGGAGTATGTGCCGCTGAAGGCTTCAAGGCAAACGGAATACAGTGCGGACTTGCTCATGCAGGTGCTCACGTTACAAAGAAAAAGAACGACCTTGCACTTATCGTATCGGATAAGGAGTGTGCGGCTGCTGCCGTATACACCACAAACAAGGTGAAGGGTGCTCCGATTCTCGTTACAAAGGAGCATATCAGAAACGGCAGGGCAAAGGCTGTTATCGTGAACTCGGTAAACGCCAACACCTGCAATGCCGACGGAGTTGAGAAGGCAGGCAGAATGTGCGAGCTTGCAGCGGCAGAACTCGGAATTTCTGCGGACGATGTTATAGTTGCGTCAACAGGAGTTATCGGTCAGATTCTTCCTATTGAGCCAATTGCCAACGGAATGAAATCGCTTGCAGAGGGACTTTCCTACGACGGAAATGCACGTGCCGTTGAAGCTATAATGACTACAGATACAATGCCCAAGGAGGTTGCCGTACAGTTCGAGCTTGGCGGAAAGACCTGTACAATGGGCGGTATGCTCAAGGGAAGCGGAATGATTCACCCTAACATGGCTACAACGCTCACATTCATCACTACCGATGCCGATATTTCTGCGGAGCTTCTCCAGAGGGCACTCAGCGACGTTGTAAAGCTTACTCTTAACCGTGTAAGTGTTGACGGAGACACTTCAACAAATGACATGGTATGTGTTCTTGCAAACGGTATGGCAGGAAACGCTCCCGTTGTTCACGAGAATGCTGATTTTGAGGCTTTTGAGAATGCTCTTTATGCGATTATGATGAACCTTGCACGAATGATGGCACGTGACGGCGAGGGTGCTACAAAGCTTATCGAGTGCTGTGTAAGCGGTGCCGAAACTGAGAGAATTGCTGAAATTGTTGCTAAATCGGTTATTACGTCAAGTCTTTTCAAGGCTGCGATGTTCGGAGAGGATGCTAATTGGGGACGTATTCTCTGTGCCATCGGATATGCTGATGCAGAGTTTGATATAGGCAATGTAAATGTCAGCATAGGTTCTGAAAAGGGCAAAATTGAGGTATGCAGAAACGGTGCAGGTGTACCATTCTCCGAGGAAGAGGCTAAGGAAATTCTTCAGGAAGAGGTTATCAATATTATCATAAGCATCGGTAACGGCAGCGGAAGTGCTGTTGCGTGGGGCTGCGACCTTACGTACGATTACGTGAAAATCAACGGCGATTACAGAAGCTGATTATGGTTTACAGGGGTTGCAGTAACGGAGAATATCGTCGGGACTGAAAGTGAGTTCCGAACTGTTGCTGAGGATACGATAAGACTGTCTTATTGATACATAATGATATATGGAGAAAATATGGTAAGTAATGATAAACATAAAAAAGCATATGAAATTTTCGGGGAAAAGCTGGAGTGTGATGAAGAAATTCGTTTTTTCGGCAGAATGTATGGTAAAAACAAAGAAGTTACGGAAGCTACCAATTTCGTTTTTTATATTGCCATTCGTATCTTCTTCGGGGTATTTGCTTGCATTGGTGCGGTATGGGCTGGGGCGATGTTCTGGCAGTATTTAAAAAAAGATCCAACCAAATTCGCGTTGATTGATATGAGTGCGGGGAAATTAGTCCTTATTATTTTGGTAGGCTTTACTGCAATGCTACTTGTAATGGCAATTGAGAGCTATAGAAAATCATTTTTCCCGCTGATTATAACTGACAGAAGGGTGCTTTATAAGGACGCCGACGGTTATCAGTCTGTTTATTACAAAAATATAAAGACGCATGTTCTTTATAATTATATTACGCATAAATGTATTGAAGTAGTTTGTTTGCCGGATGATGACGAAGAAGAAAAAAACGATCCGTATTCAGAAAACACCTCCATAACAGATTATGCATATTATATGGCGTTCGGTGACTTGGACAAAAAGCATAAAAAGAAGTCTGAGCAGTACGTTACGAAGTATTTTAAATTGGGCAAAGGTGCGAAAGAAGCGTACAAAGTGTTTGAAGAAGCAGCCGAACCGTTTATGTCAATAAGGAGAGCCCGTTTTCAGGATGAATGCGGCGTGAAGTATAAAAATGCCGATGATTATTTGCGTCGTAAGCAGATTAATATGGAAGCGAACGGTGAACAGGTTCTGTGGACCAATAAACAAACAAAAAAGATGAAAATAAGCACATTCCTGTGCGCAATAATCTTTATGTCAATTATCTGCGCAGTAATTGTTTCCAAAGCTATAATTCCTTTAGGACGTGATATAAGCCGGATATCCGGAGAAGGTGCCGCTTTTGCAATAGGTTGTTGTGTTCTTTTGATAATTCTTTGTGTTTTTGCCTTGTTTGTAGTTGGTCTGATTTTCAGAAGTATGATTTCTTCTTCGGAAACCGTTGTAATTCTTACAAATCGCAGAATTATTGAATTTGTTTATGTGAAATACATATTTACTCGCAAAAGTAAAGAACAGTATATTGAATTCAGTAATATAAATTCTTATTATTCAACGGGGTATGTGAGTAATGGCGAATGGTCAAGACCACTGCTGATACGTGGATATGTGACTGAAGTTTCAGAAGAAAAGAAAAATACAGAAGGCTGTATTTCCATATCATATCACCATGCAAAAGCAGTGAAGGAAATACTTGCCGAAGCTATTGAGAATGCGAAGAAACAAAATCTGCATACTGATTCGTAAATGATACAGGAGGATAATTATGGCACGTAAGAATAAATATGAAAATTCTGATCCGTGGGAGCTTTTCAGGGAGAAACTTGAACATGACGAAAAAATACTTCATTTCGGCTTTGCGCATGATGCTTCAGGAGTACTGGCTGGCTGCATGATGTTCGTTATTCTGCCGATTCCGATTTTATTTTTTGTTGTAAGTATTATTTCCAAGCTTTACCTTATGACAGTTATTGTAGGAGTGCTGCTGTTATTAATCGGAGGAGCACTTCTGAAGATGAAACTGAACTCAGAGCCGTTTGCTCCTACAGTCATCACTGATAAGCGTCTGCTTTCGATAGTAGGCGGTGAATATCAGTCGGTATATTACGATGATATTCATGAACTGCGGTTTGACCGTAAACGTGGAGATATTACCGTAGTTGCATTCAGTACCGCACGACTGATTGAGTGCATGAAAAGAACGAGGACACATGACCATAATCACACTAATCCTTCACCTTATCTTCATATGCTGTACAGCTTCACAGAGAATCAGGAGGAGGCTTACAAAATATTGAATGAGGCAGCGTCTCCGTTTATTTACGGAAAAAATTAAGGGGGATGTATCATGAATAGTTCTGATTTTAATGATGAGAAGTACGACGTTGAAATCGAGAGTACCATTGCCGACCGTCTTAAACTTATTATTACGGGAAACGAGCGTGTTCTCTGGACGGGAAAAACCGAAAGTTACGCCAAAAACGATCGTAAGACAATATTTATCGTTGTAATGCTTGTCTTTATGGGAGCAGTGTTGTTCCATATGGTAAAAACGCTTCTTTCGGTGCCGCTGCTTGCTCTGATAGACATTATTCCGCTTTTCATTCTGCTGGTGATATTCAAAGCGTTTCTATCGCAGAAAAGATGCGGGTATGCCATTACCGACCGCAGACTGATTATCTTTCACGACAATACCGAGAACTCGGTTGCACTTATCCGTATTCACGATGTTCAGGTTGAATACGGAAATCAGAATACAGGAACAATTATCATCCGCAGAGTCGATAATCCTTATTCAAGGAGAGCTGCCGAGCATTTCGACAATTTCTTTATTCAGGGCGTTGCAGACCCCGATGAGGTCTACAGAAAGCTGAGCGAGGCGATTGACCTTGCAAGAAAAACAAATGCCGGATGATTCCAGCAACTTGAAAAGGGGTGAGAATGATGTTCTGGAAGAAAAAAGGATATGACCGTGATAACGGCGGAGATTACATACGTCCGTCAGAAGAATACCGAGCAGACTGCGAAGAGTATCATAGTCACGGACAGACCTACGAGGACCTTGATGAAAGATATTACCGTGATGAATATCGTTCAGACTGCTCCGACCATACCCATGGTCAGACGTACAACAACTATGACAGCAGGTATCGCACGGAAGAATATCGTGCCGACTGTTCCGACCATACTCACGGTCAGACGTACAACGACTATGACAGCAGGTACAGCACGGAAGAATACCGTGCCGACTGCTCCGACCATACTCATGGTCAGACATATAACGATTACAACAGCGAACAGAGAGCGTATGATGCTCAGAGTGAGCTTGAAAGACAGTTTTCTGCAAGACTTGGCAGCGGTGAATATATTCTCTGGTGCGGAAGGGCGGAGAAAGGTGCGAACAATACCGAAAAAGGTATGGGGTTCGGGAAATCCGGCAACGGATGTCTGCTTGTTCTGATATTCCTTCTGATTATCTTTCCATGGCTCGGAATATTCGGAATAATAATATATGCATTGTCGGTATCAGGCATTTCAAGCCGTTCCTATGCGATTACGAACAAGAATGTGCTTATTATCAAGAACAATGTGCTTAACAGTATTCCGCTTAAAAGCATCAGAGGAGTAACTTTTTTTAAAAGCAACCGTAATATAGGCTATGTTCACTTTATGACAAGTGCCGTGAGCTACTCAAACAGCAATAAAAATTACGCCAACGAAGGTATTTTTGCCATTAAAGAGCCTCAGAATGTTGCTGCAATTCTCAACAGGGCGATAAGCGATTACAGAAATTGACAGGGAAGTGTTTTAAATGGAAAAGAAGGTAAATAAAATTTCAAATCAGGATATGTCGCAGGTGCTCATTGACGCCCTGCCTTATATCCAGAAGTACAACAACAAGATTCTTGTTATCAAGTACGGCGGAAACGCCATGACCAACAATGAGCTGAAAGACGCTGTTATGACAGATATAGTCCTTCTTTCTCTTGTCGGAATCAAGGTTGTACTTGTGCACGGCGGCGGTCCCGAAATCAGCGATATGCTCAAGAGACTCAATATCGAAAGCCACTTTGTAAACGGTCTCCGATATACTGACGAGGCTACGGTTGATGTTGTAAAGATGGTGCTTGCAGGCAAGGTCAATAAGGAGCTTGTTCAGCTTCTTGCACAGCATAAGGGCAATGCAATCGGTCTTTGCGGTATCGACGGCGGTATGCTTATCGCTGAGAAAAAGAAAACGGATGACGGTCAGGATATTGGCTATGTTGGCGAGATTACAAAGGTCAACACCAAACCCATTCTTGATGCTCTTGCAAACGGAAACATCCCTGTTATAGCAACTGTCGCTACTGATGAGGATGGCAATACATACAACGTAAACGCTGATACTGCCGCAGCACGCATTGCAGCAGAGCTTGGTGCTGAAAACCTCATTCTTATGACCGACATTGCCGGACTTCTCCGTGATAAGGATGACCCGTCAACTCTCATTTCCGAGGTTAATGTAAGTGAAGTTCCGTTCCTCAAGATGCAGGGCATTATTTCGGGCGGCATGATTCCCAAGATTGAATGCTGCGTTGAGGCTGTCAGACGAGGCGTCAACAAGACCGTGATCATAGACGGCAGAGTTCCGCATTCCATTCTTATAGAGATTCTCTCAAATGAGGGTATAGGTACACAGTTTACCTGATCGGACTTGTTTAAGGTAAAAATGTTTACAAAGAAACAAAAAATTTACCTCAAACAAGATATTAACTATTGATTTTATATATTCATCAGAGTTATAATTATTATGTAAGGATTTGCATCAGCAAATGTTAAACATTTTGTACATTTTTTACAAATTCTACTATGTGTAGACTGCGTGATGCTTGTCCCGAGGAGGAAATTCAATGAACAGCAGTAACGAAAAAACTATAAGCAAATTTGATAAATATGTCACACATTCTTACGGAAGATATCCTCTTGCAATAAAAAAGGGACAGGGCAGAAGATGTACTGACGAATCCGGTAAGGATTATATTGACTTCGGCAGCGGAATCGGTACGAATTCACTGGGATACTGCGACGAAAAATGGGCAGATATGGTCTGTGAACAGGTTCGTTCACTCCAGCATTGTTCGAATTATTATTATACTGAAATACAGGCACAGTTTGCCGAAAAGCTCTGTGAAATTACCGGATATAAGTCGGTTTTCTTCGGAAACAGCGGTGCTGAAGCAAATGAATGTGCCATAAAAACGGCAAGAAAATACAGCTTCGATAAGTATGGCAAGGGTCGTCATAATATCATAACCCTTGTAAATTCATTCCACGGAAGAACTCTTGCAACCCTTTCTGCTACAGGTCAGGAGGTTTTCCATAACTATTTCTTCCCGTTTGTTGAGGGATTCATCAATGTTGAAGCAAACAATACCGACGATCTGAAGTCTAAACTCGATGATACGGTTTGTGCCGTGATGCTTGAATATATTCAGGGTGAAGGCGGCGTAAATGCTCTCGATAAGGAGTTTGTGGACGCTGTTTATGAACTTTGCTCAGAAAAGGATATTCTCGTGATTGCCGATGAGGTGCAGACAGGCGTCGGACGTACAGGAAAAATGCTTGCAGGTGAGCATTTCGGCAAAAAAGCCGATATTACTACCCTTGCAAAGGGTATCGCAGGTGGAATTCCTATGGGAGCCTGCCTTTTCAACGAGAAAACCTGCGGTGTTCTTACTCCTTCAACACATGGGTCCACATTCGGCGGCAACCCGGTTGCCTGTGCAGGAGGTCTTGCGGTTCTTGAGAGAATCGACGAGGATGGCTTCCTCAGTGAAGTTGAGAAGAAAGCAGAATTTATAAAAACAAGGCTGCTTGAATGCAGCGAGGTGGAATCCGTCAGCGGTATCGGACTTATGATAGGTATAACCCTGAAATCCAAAAATGCCGCAGAGGTCGTTAAGAAGGCTCTGGAGCGTGGACTGCTCCTTCTTACCGCAAAACAGAAGGTAAGACTTCTGCCTCCACTCACCATCTCCTATGATGAGCTGAATGACGGACTTAATATATTACAGGAGATACTGGAGGAATGAGTATGGAACTTTTGGTTGCACCGAAAGGAAACAAATATGTTGTTGAAGATAATAACCATAGAGTCATCTACAGTGTGAAGAAAAAAGGTTTTTCCGCTAAGTACAATCTGTACGATGCAAGCGATTATGTTCTCTATACTCTTATTCAGGAAGGTGACGAGAGAAAGCCGTCGTTCACCATTCTCCTCAATGACGGAGTGTTTCTGAAAATGGTGTGTAAATCACTGTTTCTTGATCCTACAATCTATGCCGAAGGTAAGGATATGAAGTATTCCATCGCCAGCAAGGACAGACGAAACTTTGATATAATCCTGAACGATAACACAGTCGGAAAAATCCGTACAAAAAAGACAATGACAGGCGATTCGCATTACGATATAGAAATTGAAAATAAGTTTTTTGACGACTATATCCCGTTGTTTGCGGTTGCCATTGATAAAGCGTTCGGAGAAATGAACAAATAAACATGTTTATCATAATGGACTGTTGGTTCTCATAGAATATAGTGAATCAGCGGTTGTGAAAAATAATGCCGGAACTTGATTGTTCCGGCGAAAAATTTTTATTGCTCGTCGGGACAGTTTACATAATGGTAATCGGTTCCGTGTATATGAAAGGAAAAAAGCTCATGAAACATTTACTTAAAATGCTCGACCTCAGCACAGAAGAAATTATTGATATACTTAATCTCGCCGACCAGCTTAAATATGAGCTGAAGCACGGTATTCCCCATCCTCACCTCAAGGGAAAGACTCTCGGAATGATATTCCAGAAGGCGTCAACACGTACAAGAGTTTCGTTTGAAACAGGTATGTACCAGCTTGGCGGCTACCCTCTGTTCCTCTCCTCGAATGACCTCCAGATCGGCAGAGGCGAGCCTGTTCAGGATACCGCAAGAGTTCTTTCACGCTACCTTGACGGCATCATGATCCGTACATTTGAGCAGAAAGAGGTTGAGGACCTCGCTGAATACGGCAGTATTCCGATTATCAACGGTCTTACTGATTTCTGTCATCCCTGTCAGGTTCTTGCCGACCTCATGACTATCCGTGAGTTCAAGGGAAGCTTTGACGGTCTGAAGATGTGCTTCATCGGTGACGGAAACAATATGGCGAATTCGCTTATCGTAGGCTGCCTCAAGGTCGGCATGAGCGTTGCCATTGCTTGTCCCGACGACTACCAGCCTCCCAAGGAGATTCTTGACTTTGCTGCCGCATACGGAGATAAGTTCGTGATGACAAATTCTCCTGCTGAAGCTGCAAAGGGTGCAGACGTGCTTATTACAGACGTTTGGGCTTCCATGGGACAGGAAGGTGAGTCTGAAAAGCGTAAGAAGGCTTTTGCGGGCTACCAGATCAACGACGAACTTATGGCTGCTGCAAATAGTGATGCAATGGTGCTTCACTGTCTCCCTGCACATCGTGAGGAGGAAATCACCGCAAAGGTGTTTGAAGCTCACGCAAATGAGATTTTTGAGGAAGCTGAGAACCGTCTCCACGCTCAGAAGGCTGTTATGGTCAAGCTCATGGCTTGATTGGATGAAAATACAACGGACGACTTTATTGGTCGTCCGTTTTTTATTGACAAATAAATGAAAAAGTGCTATCATAGCTGAGAGGTGATAAGAATGAAAGACATAATCTGGAGTATAATCGGTATAATCATAGCGGTTTGCGGAACAGTCTACATAAGTAAACTCATATACTTAAAGAAAAAGGGCAAGCTGATTTTGGCTGAGGTGGTTTCCGTTAACGAGAAGAAGGACCGGAAAGGGCGGATTACTGCATATATTCATAAGCTGAGATTTGAAATTGACGGCAAGGTTTATGAAAAAGACGACAGATCGGGGTTCAGCCAGCCGTTTAAAGTCGGAGAAAAGCAACTGATTTACGTCAATCCGACGAAAACGGAGTCCTTTGAATATGAAAACGAGGTCAAGAAAAACATTGTAATTACAGGAGCTATGATAGTGATAGCGCTGGTTTTCTCAATTAAATGGCTGCTTGGAGCTTTCTGACTGCACTTATGTGGTTTAAGCAAGCCGAATTATGGTTTGGGTGAATATTGACAAAATACTCACAAACAAACAGCGCATCTTTTACTTGACAAAAGGTGGCAGGCATGATATAATAAACAAGTCGCTTCGGGGAGAACCTGAAAGGGACGAGGAATCACAAAAAATCTCAAAAAAATTTCCGAAAAGGTATTGACAAAGAGATTCA
>SVNK01000018.1 GCA_015066935.1 Ruminococcus sp.
AACAGCGTCAGGAATATGATTTCTCGCCATTCTGTTTGCAGGAGTTGTATAAAAGCTGTTCCCCGAAAAGAATCCCCTCGGCGTACCCTCAGTCACAATATTACCGTCAAAGAACATTCCGCAATATGTGGTATATTCAGCACAAAATGAAACATCATGGCTTACCATAAGCACAGATATACCGCTTGCAGTCAGCTTTTTTATAATTCCGGCAAAATGAACCTTAAATTCAGCGTCCAAGCCTTTTGTTGGCTCGTCAAGCAGAAGAATATCGGGAGAAGTCAGCAAAACCTTTGCAAGTGCGGCTCTCTGCTGTTCACCACCTGATAAATCATAGGGGTGGCGATCGAGTAAATCTGTAAGCTCACAAGTTGACACAGTCCACGACATAAGTCGCTCTTTCATATCAGATGAGATTTTTGTTCTGCCGAAAGCGTCATATAACTCCTCTCTGACTGTCTTTTTCACAAAAAGCGTCTGCGGATTCTGCGGTAACATTCCGATTTTGCCGACTGCTCTTACCGTTCCTCTGTATGCTTTCTGAATTCCTGCAAGAACTTTCAATGCCGTTGATTTGCCTGCACCATTACCGCCAAGTATCGCATAGAATTCGCCTTTATGAAGCTTAATCGAAAAGCCTTTCAGAATATCAGGAAGTTCCTTGTCATATCTGAAAAACACTTCATCACATTCAAGGATAATTTCTTCATCAATTATATATTCATCAGCTTTGTAAAGCGGAAGAAGTTCCTGTTCTTTATTCCTCTCCGCAAGAAAATGACTTCCGTCACGGACTGTCACAGGACAGGGCAATTTTGTTTCAATACCTGCCCACACTCTCATTGCGGTTGGCATTGCAAGAAACATTCCGCTGTTTTTCCCCTTTAAAGCCATCCCCACATTTTCGGGAGTATCATCGCATATAATTCGTCCTTTTTCCATTACTACAATTCTTGTGGCAAAGGGAAACGCTTCTTCAAGACGATGCTCGGTGAGGATTATCGTTATGCCGAGTTCATGGTTTATTCTGCCAAGCAGATTAAGAAAATCAACTGCGGCTATGGGGTCAAGCTGGGCTGTCGGCTCGTCAAGAACAAGGATTTCAGGCTCCATTGCTACCACGGACGCAAGGCTTAAAAGCTGTTTCTGTCCGCCCGACAGTTCTGACGTATTCTTGTAGAACAACGCTTCAATCCCGAAAAATGCAGCAGTTTCCGCAACACGCCGTCTGATAACAGGGATATCATATCCAAGGCTTTCCAATCCGAATGCAAGCTCGTGCCATACCTTATCCGTGACTGTCTGATTTTCGGGAGATTGCAGAACGAATCCGATTTCCTGTGACTGTGTTCGTTCGTCAATATCTTTCAGCAGTTTATCGTTGAAAAATACTTCACCGCTGAATTTACCGTGAGGAGTCAGACAGGATTTCATATGCCGCAGAAGCGTGGATTTTCCACAACCTGATGAACCGCAGATTATGACAAATTCGCCCTGTGTGATTTCAAGGGAAACATCATTCAGAGCATTGTTTTCTTCCTGTGGATATGCAAATCTCACATTTTTGAATACAAGGCTTTCCATTTCAGCTCCTCCTTTACATTTATTAAGAACGGTGTGATACACATTCCCAAATAGACAAAATAAAATGGTATTGTTGTCACATCAAAGGCGGCATAGCGGATATTCGGGAAATAACGGAAGCCAAATGCAGACACAATACTCCCTGCAAGAAGAAATAATCCGCAGAATCCAAACCATATTACAGCATATACATCACGTTCTTCAAAGCGGTATATAGAAAATGCAGTCCGCCCTTTCAGTCCGTATCCACGACTTTTCATGCTGTCGGCTGTTTCAATTGCGTTTTCAAGTGCCCATGTTACAGATGCTGAAAGAATTGTAATCGCAGTTTTCGTGCGTGAAATAAGGCTACCGCATGATACGTCCCTGCCAATGCTTCTCTGTGTTTCCGAAACAGAAACCATATGTGCTTTGAATTTTGGTACGAAACGAAGGGACATACTAAGTACAAGTGATAGTGAGGGGATTATTTTTCCGAAAAGGTATATGAACTTATCCGATGTCATAACACGATTGAATGATACAAACCACAAAAGTATTGTCACAAGCATTACTCCCGATGAAATGCCATACAAAATACTTTCAAGGGTAAGAGGATTACCGTTGCTGAAATATATCAGAATAGTTTGTCCCTCATGGTTGAATGCAGGATTGATAAAGGCTGTAACAAGTACAGACGGAAGGCAGAATTTCAGTATAAACATAACGCTTTTCCTGCCCTCGGTGCTGATACAATACACAGCTGCACATATCAGCGATATTGCCTGTGCAATGGGATGTGTAAGGCAGAATGAAAAGGATATGACAAGCAAAAAGTACAGAAAATTCACAAAAGGGTGAAAATCACGAAAGGTATCACGCATAGTTATCCCATCCAATCACAGCTGACATCTTTGCCGAGGTCACAAGTGTATCTGAATTCAACTGTTTCACCGTCTTTCAGCTGATATCTTGAACAGCCGTAGTTGGGGTACCAGCCGTCCACACAGTACATCCAGCCCGAAAGATTTCCGCAGTCAAATTCGTAAAGATTGTTGATTCCCTCAACATAGGCACTATTGTATACAGGTGTCCACGAAGCCTCCATATGAATATTATTTTCCTTGCAGACACGCTGAAGCACATCGAATACAGACTCGCCCTCGTAGAATGTAACAACTGTCGGGGGAAGTATAATGCCATTTGAGGGGACAATTTCTCTTTTGTCAGCTTCAAGGTCATTGAGATTATTCAGTATTGTTGAACACTCAATGGAGAATGTACAAGTGAACGCTTTGTCGTCGTTGATTTCCTGATTTTCAGGTTCAACTGGCATAGGCTTACC
>SVNK01000001.1:0-152092 GCA_015066935.1 Ruminococcus sp.
GAACAAAACAAAGATTAAGCTATATGTTCTCGGAATGTTTATAATTTATGTTCTGGGAGATGTTCTGTTGTTTGTTGAAGGCGTTTAATTCGTCACGTATTGACAGAAGACTTGTACATCTGTACAAATTTGAGATTGTCGATAAACATTGCTATTTGCGGACGACCAATGGTCGTCCCTACATTTATACACACAAAACAGCCAATCTGTAGGGATGCCCAATGGGCATCCGCATATAATTGTATTTGTAAATCGGCTTTTTCTACAGCCAGAAGACTTGTACATCTGTACAAGTCTTTTTTTGTTGCCAAAATCTGCGAAGTATGGTATAATATAGGAAATCATATTGTTTGATAATCACAATTCGAAGGAGATGCTGTGAAGGTATCATGAAAAAAAATAAGAGTTTGAAAACAAAAAATAATAAATCCAAATTCAGTACAGTTCAGGATGATCGAATTGTACGGATCTACTTGATCCTTTTTTGTCTTGGTTTTGCCGGCGTTTTTCTCGTATACTATTTCATTAAGCATGATTTGCCAGCAAGTGAATTTGTTGTAGTCATGACGACTTTCGATGAGTATACGTTTTTCGTTTATTTAATGATTGTGTTGCTTATATGGGAATTATTTCTCTTAAACCGTTATAAGAAAAAATGCAGCCGAATCATGCAGAACGGGACATCCTGTATTGGGAATGTATTAGAGGCAGTTCGTGTGCCGACTTCACTGAAGGGTCACGGTGTAGCCACAAACTGGTGGCAGTATAAGATAAAGCTCCCGGATGGTACGACCGTGACGACAGAACAGTATTCACATAATTTCATGAGAGAGCTAAACTGGCGTAGATGCACCGTTTATGAGTTGGACGGAGAGTATTACTTCACGGATTTTAAATAATCAAATTGGAAATTCAATTGAAATCCAAGTCGCTTAGTTCAAAAAATATTCACTGACAGATTTCAATCACTTTTTCTATACCATTTAGTCTCACTTCTATTGTAACACTACATGAGTTTGTGGTATAATGAGTTTAGAAAATAAAAATGTCATCTATTCTGAGCAAGGGTGACAGAAGACTTGTACATCTGTACAAATTTGAGATTGTCGATAAACATTGCTATTTGCGGACGACCAATGGTCGTCCCTACATTTATACACGCAATACAGCCAATCTGTAGGGATGCCCATTGGGCATCCGCATATAATTGTATTTGTAAATCGGCTTTTTCTACAGCCAGAAGACTTGTACATCTGTACAGGTCTTTTTTGTTGCCAAAATCTGTGGTGTGTGGTATAATATAGGTGGTCGGACAGATTGATATATTAGAATTTGGAGGGAAAGAAATGAAAAACAGATTATTTATTATTGAAGGTTTGCCTTGTTCAGGGAAAAGTACCACATCATCATTTGTTGCCTCACTCTTGGAAGAAAAAGGTGATATTTGTTTGATTGATGAAGGTACGGGGAATCATCCTGCTGATTATGAATTTCATGCACTTGCTCCCGCAGGCTTGGTTTCAGATAAAGAAGAGATTGTATCATTATCCAAATTCACAGGGGAGATGTTTGATAAACTTTTAAAATATAAAATATATGATTTTCTGCCTTGGGAAATAGAGATGCCGATTATGCTTGATAAATGGCGACAGTTTGTTCAGACCAGTAATGAAAATACAACCTATATTTTCAATTGTGTATTGTTGCAAAATCCCATGTGTGAAACGATGATGAGGTTTGGTTTTTCGGAAGATGAGTCTGAAAGCTACATCAGTAAAATTGTCGATATAATTCAGTCGATGAAACCTGTTGTTATCTATTTGAAAAACACAGATATTGCTGATTCTATAAAACATACAGCAAAAGAACGTCCGAGCTGGCTTGATAGTGTCATCGATTACCATGTGAATGGGAGTTACGGAAAACAAATTGGTGCAGAAGGGTTTGATGGGTACATTAAATGCTTAGAGGAAAGGCAAGCACGTGAATTGAGAATTCTGAACGGTTTACCTGTGGAAAAGCTTATAGTCGATAATCCTCAACGTGATTGGAATTCTGCTCAAGAAATAATAAAAAAATATTTAATGGCGATTTCATAATATTGTTTGATAAATTCCAATTTGCCGAACCCAACATATTACATATCTTTTTATGTTATATGTTCAGCATATCAGATTACAATTTCTTCAAAAACACAGATTATCAAGGAGGTCAGAATATGACAACATCAGTCGCAAACAAAAAAATGTCTGTGAAATCACAGACAATCGGAGCTCTTGCAGCTCTTGTTTCTGCCGTAATTCTCCCACAGATGATTCATGCTATCGGAGCTGCGGCAGGACTCGGCACTTCACTTGGCGAAATGCTTCTGCCTATGCATCTCCCGATTATCCTTGCGGGACTTCTTGCAGGTCCGTTTGCCGCAGGAACAGCAGGCTTTTTATCTCCGCTGATCAGCTTTGCCCTTACAGGTATGCCAACGACTGCCATGCTTCCGTTTATGGTGATCGAGCTTGCAATGTACGGCATTTGCTCAGGACTCCTGAAAAATACAGAATTCCCCGACATCTTAAAAGTTCTTGCAGTCCAGATTTCAGGCAGAGTTTTCCGTGCAGCAGCAATTCTCATAGGATTCTACGGTATGGGTTCTGTTGTAAAGCCTGAAATCATTCTTACAAGCGTCAGAGTCGGCATTATCGGAATCATATTACAGCTTGTGATAATCCCACTTTCAGTACACGCTCTTAAAAATGCAGACAATGAATAATCTTCAGAATGCTGCAAAAATCCTTTCAGAAGGCGGATACACCTGCGTTATATGCAGCGATAACGATGTGCAGACCAGCAATCAGAGAGGTGTAGCTCCGCTTCTGAAATGGCTTGACGAAACGAAAAATCTGTCGGATTACTCTGCGGCTGACAAGGTTGTGGGGAAAGGTGCGGCGTATCTTTATATCCTCCTTGAAATAAAGGAGCTTTATGCACATGTTATCAGTCGTCCCGCATACGACCTTCTGCAAAAGTACGGTATTCCCGTTTCGTACACAACTATGACAGAACTTGTAAGGAATCGTGACAATACAGGCTTTTGTCCCATTGAATCGGCGGTCATTACTATCGACAACCCTCACGAAGCATTGAATGCTATCAGAAAAAAACTCGAAAATATGAAAGTTTGCAGGTGATTATTATGGAAAAAAATGAAATCTTTGACGTGTCAAAACTCGGCTTCGGCCTTATGAGACTCCCCGAAAAAGACGGTGAAATCGACTACGACCATGTCTGTCGTATGGTTGATAAATACATGGAGGCAGGTCTGAATTACTTTGATACGGCTTATGTATACCACAGCGGAAAATCCGAAGTTGCCGCAAGAGAATGTCTTGTAAAAAGATATCCCAGAGAAAGCTTTAAAATCGCCACAAAACTGCCGTCATGGTGTATGAAATCAAAAGACGACAGAGACAGAATCTTCAACGAACAACTCGAAAGAACAGGCGTCGATTATTTCGATTTCTACCTGCTTCACTCCCTTGAGGACGGCAATAACTATGATACTTACGAGCAGCTTGACTGCTTCAACTGGGGATTGCAGAAAAAACGTGAAGGAAAAATAAAGCATTTCGGCTTTTCATATCACGGTACTCCCGAACTGCTCGAGGTCGTTCTCGACAGACATCCTGAAATTGAGTTCGTACAGATTCAGCTGAATTATGCCGACTGGAAAAACCCTATCGTTCATTCCGGTGAGCTGTACGAAATCCTGAGCAGACGGAATGTTCCGATGATTATTATGGAGCCTGTCAAAGGCGGAACGCTTGCCTCGCTTATGCCTGAACTCGAAGCTAAACTCAAAGCTGCACGTCCCGATTCTTCAATCGCTTCATGGGCTATGAGATTTGTAGGCTCTCTTGACGGTATTATAACAATTCTTTCAGGAATGTCCAATGACGAACAGATGCAGGATAACCTCAATACCTTCACAAACTTTGAACCTCTTTCCGACAGCGAAAAAATGCTTATCGAAGAAGTAAACGAGGTTATGTTCAATTCGCCGCTTATCGGCTGTACATCTTGCCGTTACTGCTGCGACGGATGTCCGTCAGGGATAAATATTCCCGAAGTTTTCCGTGTGCTCAATACTATAAGACTCTACGGCGAGGAGTGGCGCTCGGGAAATGTCTACAAGGTTCTTACAGAAAAAAGCGGAAAGGCAAAGGATTGTATTGCCTGTGGTCAGTGTGAAAGTGTGTGTCCGCAGCATCTTTCAATAATCGAGCTGCTCGCTGAAGCTTCGGGACACCTCGATAAAGAATAATCGGTCAGCCATATATAAAACCGCAGTGATTTTTTACTAATCACTGCGGTTGAGATTGTCGATAAACATCGTTGTTTGCGGGCGAACGCAGTTCGCCCCTACACTATAATACGAATAATAGGCATTTGTAGGGGACGGCGCACCCCAAGGGTACTTCCGTTGGGCGTCCACGACGTCCCGTTAATATACAGCTTTTTCTACAGACTGAAACGCAGTGATTTTTTACTAATCACTGCGGTTTTCTTTTTTATGAATGGGATTTGTTTCTATTAATTACTGCCATTAAGAATATACATGCTGAGTTGACAATAAGCAATGAACCAAGAGCTAAAATTGCTCCGCTTGATATATCATACACCTTTCCGCTTCCGATATTATCACTGTTTACCAGCAGAATCGCTAAACCTGCAAAGCTTACTGCCGAAAGGACAAGACTTATCACGCCTGACCTGACTGACTTTTTTGTTTCTGCGTCCTTTGTACGCTGATATGCCGATATTGCTATTCCAACCGGCGCAAGAACAAGCGCCGCTACTATTGTTGCAAATAGAACAGGATTCATTGTTTCGTTGCCGATATTCACCCAGAATCCGATTACTCCATAAAGAGTCAAAGCCAAAGCCAATATAGTTACAGTTAATTTATTCATAGTCACCCTCGTTATTTAAATGAGATGGTCTTTGTATTATTGCTGTCTTTTATATCACCTGGAGTGATTGCTCCAAAATCGCCAACTTCTATTCTCATGAATTATATCACCTTTTTTACCGTCGTTAAAAGCTTATATTTGGCTTTTGTTTGCACATTAGTACCTGTATTATAATAACATATTAGCATATAAAAGTCAACACTTTTTCAATAATTAGTTGCATTTTTTACATTGCTTACATTTCTCCGCCGCTTACGTCGATTTCACGCTCAAGAACGGAGGTCGTTCCCGTGAGTCCGCACCACGCACAGGTTATTCTTTCCTCGTTGTTCCAGCAGCTGAGCTTTCCGCAGCGTCCGCATTGCAGAAAACGTCTTGTTTTGCAGTAGGGACATCCGTTATACTCGTCTGCGGGGTAGAGGTTTCCCGTAATCTTGCTTTTGTCGTACCCTTCACGGGCTGCCTTGATCTCACTGATAGGAAATGCCCATGTACGGTACCAGTCGCCCTCGTATTCCTCAACACGCACACCGTAGGTCTTTTTTACCTCAGGACACTTGAAAAGTATTACATTCGCTTTCATATCCGTCTCCTTATATCATTGATATACAAGTACGGGCGACCTTGAATTGGGTCGCCCGATGTGTTTTATACAAGTGAGTTTGAAATAGGCTGGGCAGTATGTTCCACGTAGCCGTCGTTCTTGACAACGTCAACACGGTTGTAGCAGTCCATACCTGTTCCCGCAGGGATAAGCTTACCGATGATAACGTTCTCCTTAAGACCGATAAGACGGTCGCTCTTGCCTCTGATAGCTGCGTCTGTGAGAGCCTTTGTTGTCTCCTGGAAGGACGCTGCTGACATGAAGCTGTCGGAGTTCGATGAAGCCTTTGTGATACCCTGAAGCACGGGACTTGTCTGAACGAGCTGGAGGTCGTATTCACCTGCGTCGATTCTTGCCTGAATTTCGCTGTTGATAACGTCGATTTCCTTACGGTCAACGAGTGTTCCGGGGAGCAGATAGCTGCTTCCTGTCTCCTCAACCTTGATCTTGCGGAGCATCTGACGTACAATAACTTCGATATGCTTATCGTTGATATCAACACCCTGCAGACGGTATACCTTCTGTACCTCGTTGATAATGTAGTTCTGAACAGCCTGTGTGCCGAGAATATTGAGAATGTCGGCAGGGTAGATATTACCCTCTGTAAGACGTGTACCCTTCTCGATTACATCGCCGTCCTGAACACGGATCTTAAGGTTATAGGGGATTGTATAGTTCTCAGATTCGCCTGTCTCGTTATTGGTAACGATGATTGTTCTTGTTGTCTTGATTTCCTCGATACGGATTGTTCCGGAAATTCTCGAAAGGATTGCCGCACCCTTGGGACGACGGCTCTCGAAGAGTTCCTCAACACGGGGAAGACCCTGTGTGATATCCTCGGCATCGGCAGAAGCAACACCTCCGGTATGGAAGGTTCTCATTGTAAGCTGAGTACCCGGCTCACCGATTGACTGTGCTGCGATTACGCCGACTGCTTCACCGACGGAAACAATGTTGTTATGTGCAAGGTTTGCACCGTAGCACTTTGCACATACTCCGAATCTTGCCTTACATGTAAGAACAGAACGGATATTTATTCTTTCAACGCCTGCCTCGATGATTCTCTTTGCATCGGCGTCTGTAAGAAGCTTATTGCGTGAAACGATAAGTTCGCCCGATTCGTCTCTGAGGTCCTCGGAAAGGTATCTTCCGACAAGACGCTCTGCGAAAGGCTCTACAACTTCGTTGCCGTTTCTGATTTCGAATACCTCAATACCGTCTGTTGTACCGCAGTCCTCCTCACGGATGATAACGTCCTGAGATACGTCAACAAGACGACGTGTAAGGTAACCTGAGTCAGCTGTACGGAGAGCCGTATCGGCAAGTCCCTTTCTCGCACCACGTGACGCAATGAAGTATTCCAGAATGTTAAGACCTTCACGGTAGTTTGCTCGGATAGGAATCTCGATAACTCCTCCCGATGTGTTTGCGATAAGTCCACGCATACCTGCAAGCTGACGAATCTGTGAGATAGATCCACGGGCACCAGAGTCTGCCATCATCCAGATAGGATTGTATCTGTCGAAGTTTGACTTCAGAGCCTTTGTTACGTCATCTGTAGTATTTGTCCAGAGTGAAATAATCTTCTTTGTCTTTTCCTGTGCGGAAATGTAACCGTACTCGTACTCGTTGGTGATCTGTACAACTTCCTCGTCTGCCTTTGCAAGGATTTCCTTCTTCTGCGGAGGAATTGTAGCGTCGCATACAGCAACGGTAAGAGCTGCTCTTGTGGAATATTTGTAGCCGAGTGCCTTGATTCTGTCAAGAACCTCGGAAGTTGTTGTTGTGCCGTGAATCTTGATGCAGCGTTCGATGATGTCGGAAAGCTGCTTCTTGCCTACGAGGAATGCAACCTCAAGGTCGAACTGCTTATCGGAGTTTGTTCTGTCAACATATCCGAGGTTCTGCGGAATATTCTCATTGAAGATGAGACGTCCCACAGTAGCGTCGATAATCTTTGAAACCTTCTTGTCGCCGATATCCTTGGTAATCTTTACCTTGATATTTGCGTGGAGGGATACGTCGTGCTCGTTATAAGCCATGAGTGCCTCGTTTACGTCACGGAACACCTTACCCTCACCGGGTTCGCCGGGCTTATCCATTGTGAGGTAGTATGAACCGAGTACCATATCCTGTGAAGGTACGGCAACAGGCTTACCGTCTGAAGGCTTAAGGAGGTTGTTTGCAGCAAGCATAAGGAATCTTGCTTCTGCCTGAGCCTCTGCCGAAAGAGGAAGGTGAACAGCCATCTGGTCGCCGTCGAAGTCGGCGTTGAACGCTGAACATACAAGCGGATGAAGCTTGATTGCACGGCCTTCTACGAGAATCGGCTCAAACGCCTGAATTCCGAGACGGTGGAGTGTAGGAGCACGGTTGAGCATTACGGGATGATCCTTGATAACATCCTCAAGTGCGTCCCATACCTTATTGTCGGCACGCTCAATAAGCTTTCTTGCACTCTTTATATTTGCTATAACCTTCTTGTCAACAAGACGTCTGAGAACAAACGGCTTGAAAAGTTCGAGAGCCATCTCCTTCGGGAGACCGCACTGATACATTTTAAGTTCAGGTCCTACAACGATAACCGAACGTCCGGAATAGTCAACACGCTTACCGAGAAGGTTCTGACGGAAACGTCCCTGCTTACCCTTGAGCATATCGGAGAGTGACTTAAGTGCACGGTTGCTGGGACCTGTAACAGGTCTGCCGTGTCTGCCGTTGTCGATAAGAGCGTCAACAGCCTCCTGAAGCATTCTCTTTTCGTTTCTCACGATGATGTCGGGAGCGTCAAGCTCAAGCATTCTCTTGAGACGGTTGTTTCTGTTGATAACACGTCTGTAGAGGTCGTTGAGGTCTGATGTAGCGTAACGTCCGCCGTCGAGCATGATCATAGGACGAAGATCGGGCGGAATTACGGGAACAACGTCAAGAATCATCCACTCGGGCTTATTGCCTGAAAGACGGAATGCCTCGATAATCTGGAGTCTCTTGAGAAGCTTTACCTTCTTCTGACCTGCGGGAAGTCCCACAAGCTCTGCCTTGAGGTCATCGGCAACGATTTCGGTGTTGTTTCTCCAATCAGCCACATCAAGCTCTGCAAACTTCAGACATTCGTCACAGCCGCACTCTGTAGGCTTATTGAAGCAGGTGAGCTTCTTGCCGCCAAGCGATACCTTGCCCATTTCCATAAGACGTGTCTTATGTGTATCGTATCTTGCGGGATCGTACTCATTGAGAAGCTTCTTGATAGCTTCCGCACCCATTTCAGCCTTGAAGTCCTCGCCGTACTTTTCACGGTATGAGAGGTACTCCTTCTCTGAAAGGAGCTGTTTCTTTGCAAGCTCTGTATTGCCGGGGTCTATTACGATATATTTTGTGAAATAAAGGATTTCCTCAAGACGCTTCTGTGAAATCTCAAGCACCTGTCCGATTCTTGAGGGAGTTCCCTTGAAATACCAGATGTGTGAAACGGGAGCTGCAAGCTCGATGTGTCCCATTCTCTCACGGCGGACTCTCGCTCTTGTAACCTCAACTCCGCAGCGGTCGCAGACCTTGCCTTTGAAGCGGATCTTCTTGAACTTTCCGCAGTGACACTCCCAGTCCTTAGTAGGTCCGAAGATTCTTTCGCAGAAAAGACCGTCACGTTCAGGCTTCTGGGTTCTGTAGTTTATGGTTTCGGGTCTTTCAACTGCACCGAATGACCAGCCTCTGATCTGCTCGGGTGACGCAAGACCTATTTTTATTGAATCAAAAGTATTGTATTCCAAACTGATGCCTCCTTAGTAATAGTTAAAGGTGGATTATTGGCGAGCCGCATTTTGTCTGCGGCTCAACACGGATCAATCCTCGTCGGAGGGATCGCCGAGATCGTCGTAATCGAAGTATCCGTCCTCGTCATTCAGACCGAGAGCGTTCTCATCATCCTCATCATCAAAGGAAAATTCATCGCCGTCGTCCATGAGTCCGAGACCGTCCTCGTCATCGCCGTCGAGCGAGAAGCCGGCATCGCCCATATCATCATCCGAATAGGATGAGAGGTCGCCTGTCTCCTCATCGGCAAAGGAATCGCCGGAAACAACAGGCTCATCATCGTCAAAGCTCTGCTTGAGGTCGATTTCCTGCTGATTTTCGTCAAGAACACGTACATCGAGACAGAGTGACTGCATTTCCTTGATAAGAACCTTGAATGACTCAGGAATACCGGGAGTAGGAACATTCTGTCCCTTTACAATAGCCTCATAGGTATTTACTCTTCCGATTGTATCGTCGGACTTGACTGTAAGAATCTCCTGAAGTGTATAAGCTGCACCGTAAGCTTCAAGAGCCCAGACTTCCATTTCTCCGAAACGCTGTCCGCCGAACTGAGCCTTACCGCCCAGAGGCTGCTGTGTTACGAGAGCGTAAGGACCTACGGAACGTGCGTGAATCTTATCGTCAACAAGGTGGTGGAGCTTGAGGTAGTACATATAACCTACTGTTACACGGTTATCGAACTTTTCACCTGTACGTCCGTCGTAGAGTGTGAACTTACCGTCCTCGTTGAATGTGAGGGCATTGGGGTTGATAACCTTATCCATGGAGTTAAGCTCGAAGCTGTCGTCCTTGTGAGCCTTGCTCTTTTCATCTGCCTGACGGAAGCATGCTCTGATGTCATCCTCGTGAGCGCCGTCGAATACAGGAGTCATGATATGCCAGCCGAGTGCCTTACAAGCCATACCGAGATGTACTTCAAGCACCTGACCGATATTCATTCGTGAAGGTACGCCGAGAGGGTTAAGAACGATGTCAAGCGGTGTACCGTCGGGAAGGAAAGGCATATCCTCCTCGGGGAGAATTCTCGAAACTACACCCTTGTTACCGTGACGTCCTGCCATCTTATCGCCGACAGTAATCTTACGCTTCTGTGCGATATAGCAGATAACTCTCATGTTTACGCCTGCGCTGAGCTCATCGCAGTTCTCTCTTGTGAATACCTTTACATCAACGATAACACCCGATTCACCGTGGGGAACCTTAAGGGAGTTATCACGTACCTCTCGTGCCTTCTCACCGAAGATTGCACGGAGGAGTCTTTCCTCTGCGGTAAGCTCTGTTTCACCCTTCGGTGTAACCTTACCTACGAGGATATCGCCTGAGTTAACCTCAGAACCTATGCGGATAATACCGTTTTCGTCAAGATTTGCAAGTGCGTCGTCACCGACATTGGGAATATCACGTGTAATTTCCTCGGGTCCGAGCTTTGTATCACGGCACTCGATTTCGTATTCCTCGATATGAACGGAAGTGAATACATCCTCACGGACAAGTCTCTCGTTAAGGAGAACAGCGTCCTCGTAGTTGTAACCTTCCCATGTCATGAAGCCGATGAGAGCATTCTTACCGAGAGAGATTTCTCCGTCTGCGGTAGCGGGACCGTCTGCAAGCACCTGTCCCTTCTTTACTTCGTCGCCTACAGCAACGATAGGTCTCTGGTTTACGCAGGTACCCTGGTTGGAGCGCTTGAACTTGATGAGGTCATATTTACGCTCGATACCTGTTGAATCTATAAGGTGAATCTTGTCTGCGTCAACGTAAGTAACCTTTCCGTCGTAATCGGAAACGATACATACGCCTGAATCTGCTGCTGCCTTGTACTCCATACCTGTGCCGACAAACGGACGCTCTGTCTTGAGAAGCGGAACTGCCTGTCTCTGCATGTTCGAACCCATGAGCGCACGGTTAGCGTCATCGTTTTCAAGGAACGGAATCATTGATGTAGCAACAGATACTACCATCTTAGGTGAAACGTCCATGTAGTCTACCTTTTCACGCTCGCACTCAAGAATCTGTTCACGGTAACGTGCATTTACACGGGGACGTGCAAGTCTGCCGTCCTCACCGATAGGCTCGTTAGCCTGAGCAACAATGAAGTTGTCCTCAACATCGGCGGTCATGTAGACAACCTCGTTTGTTACGACGCCTGTTGCCTTGTCCACCTTTCTGTAAGGAGCCTCGATGAAGCCGTATTCATTGATACGTGCGAATGTAGCAAGATAGGAGATAAGTCCGATGTTGGGTCCTTCGGGAGTCTCGATAGGACACATTCTTCCGTAGTGGCTGTAGTGAACGTCACGAACCTCGAATCCGGCACGGTCTCTTGAAAGACCTCCGGGACCGAGAGCTGAAAGACGTCTCTTATGTGTAAGCTCGGCAAGGGGATTGTTCTGGTCCATGAACTGTGAAAGAGGTGAGGAGCAGAAGAATTCCTTCATAGCCGAAGAAATAGGTCTGATGTTGATGAGACTCTGGGGAGTGAGTGTATTCACGTCCTGAGTCTGGATGTTCATTCTCTCACGGATACCACGCTCCATACGTGCATAGCCGATACGGAACTGGTTCTGGAGAAGTTCGCCTACGCTGCGGATACGTCTGTTTCCGAGGTGGTCGATGTCGTCAACAGTTCCGACGCCCTCGCAGAGGTTGAGGAAGTAGCTTACTGTTGCGAAAATATCGTCAAGGATGATGTGCTTGGGAACGAGTTCGTCTGCACGCTTCTTGATATTTTCTTCAAGCTCGTCAGCGTCAGCGGAACTTTCCATGATTTCCTTGAGAACCTTGTAGGAAACCTTCTCATTGATTCCGTACTTTTCAGTATTGAAATCAACGTAGCCCTTGATGTCTACCATGCCGTTTCCGATAATCTTGGCGATCTTTTCAACCATACGGATTGCATTCTCGCCGCGGTCGTCAACGTAGTATTCCTTTGCCTCGACCTTTACGAATGCACAGTAAACGCCTGCCTGCTCGATTTCGCAAGCCTTGTCGTAGGAGATGATTTCTCCCTCATCAGCCATAATTTCGCCTGTATTGGGGTTGACGATAGGCTCTGCGAGGAGATGTCCCGAAAGACGTGAAGCGATACCAAGCTTCTTGTTGTATTTATATCTTCCGAAGCGGCAGAGGTCATATCTCTTTGCGTCGAAGAAGAGGTTATTGAGGTGTGTGAGAGCACTCTCAACCGTGGGAGGCTCGCCCGGACGGAGCTTCTTATATACGTCGATAAGAGCGTCGGAAGTATTCTTTGTCTGATCCTTCTGGAGGATAGTCTGCTTCAGACGGTCGTCAACGCCGAAAAGCTCGTATATTTCCTCATCGGAGCCGATTCCGAGTGCTCTGATGAAAGTTGTGATCGGGATTTTTCTGTTCTTGTCGATGCGGACGTAAACGACGTCGTTGGAGTCCATTTCGTACTCAAGCCACGCACCACGGTTAGGAATAACTGTTGTGCTGAACAGGTCCTTACCTGTCTTATCCTTCTCGAAAGCGTAGTAAACGCCGGGAGAACGTACAAGCTGTGATACGATAACACGCTCTGCACCGTTGATAACGAAAGTTCCGCTGTCTGTCATAAGCGGGAAATCACCCATGTAGATTTCGCTTTCGCTTACGGCACCCGTCTCCTTGTTGTAGAGAGCTGCTGTTGCCCTCATAGCAACCTGATACGTAGCACCTCTGGACTTGCACTCTGCAAGCGTATACTTGGGAGTGTCATCAAAGCGGTAATCCTTGAAGTTGAGAACGAGATTTCCGTTATAGTCCGTAATTGCGGTCATATCACGGAATACCTCTCTGAGACCTTCCTCACGGAACCACTTATACGAAGTCTTCTGCACCTCGATAAGGTTAGGCATCTCAAGAGGCTCGGTAATTTTTCCGAAGCTCATTCTGACATTTTTTCCCATCTGCTTTGGCGTTACATTCACCATAGGCGGAACCTCCTTGTATTTTTTCACAGCAGGCGGCTTTTGTGCCGAGACCCCAATCTCCGACAAGTGTCTGCCGTGATATTTTTTTGAAAAAGCTATTGACAATTTGTTTTGCTTATGCTATAATAACTTGATAATAGGGACAGAATCCCATACTGATGCATTATATTATTATAATGCATTAAAAAAGCCCTGTCAAGGGCTTTCGGAACGATTTATAAAAACTGCCGATTTCATATTTGAAATACGGCAGTTTTTTGGTTATTATTGGTTTGTATACGTGGTTTTCACGTTATGTGTTTTCTCAGCAGAGTCCGCTTTCAATCATCTCCTGTGCGGCAAGCATTACACCAAGCTTTCCGCTTGTATATGTAATTCCTCCCTGCATCCATACCGCATACGGTTCACGTATCGGAGCGTCGGCGGAAAGTTCTATGGAAGCTCCGTTTGTAAAGGCTCCCGCCGCCATGATAACCTTGCTCGAATATCCCGGCATGTCCCACGGCTCGGGCGTTACAAATGAATCAACAGGTGCTCCCTTCTGGATTCCACGGCAGAATGCACAGAGATTCTCCTCGTTTCCAAGCTCTATAGCAGTGATTATGTCGCCTCTCGGGTCGTCCTTGCGTGGAGTGCATCTGAAACCAAGCTGCGTGAACAGCTCACTCGCAAAGGCAGACGTCTTCTGTGCCGCAGCAACAACGTCGGGAGCAAAGAAAAGTCCCAGAAGCATCTCACGGTTCATTCCGAGAGTGCAGCCTACCTCCTTGCCCATTCCCACACAGGTAAGACGGTACGAACAAAGCTCCACAAGGTCTGCTCTGCCTGCGATATATCCGCCTGTACGGGCAATTCCGCCGCCTGCATTCTTGATAAGCGAACCGATTATAAGGTCTGCTCCGACTTCGGTAGGCTCACGTGTCTCGATGAACTCTCCGTAGCAGTTGTCCACCATGACAATCGCATCGGGATTGCCCTTCTTCACCGCCTGAATCATCTTTTCAATGTCATCAATCGTGAACGCCGGACGGAGCGAATATCCTCTCGAACGCTGGATATACGCAACCTTTGCTCCCTTTACAGCTTCGGTAATTGCGTCATAATCGGGAGTCCCGTCGGGAAGGAGGTCTGCCTGTCCGTACTCAACTCCGTAGTCCATGAGAGAGCCGTTTCCCTTGTCTCCTGCAATTCCGATGACCTCCTCAAGCGTATCGTAAGGCTTTCCCGTAATCGAAACAATTCTGTCGCCCATTCTCAGAACGCCGAAAAGTGCCGTCGAAAGAGCGTGTGTTCCCGATACGAAATTGAATCTCACGAGAGCGTCCTCACAGCCGAAAACCTGTGCAAAAACCTTGTCAATGACCTCACGTCCCATGTCTCCGTAACCGTAGCCCGTCGAACCATAGAAGCACGGCTCGCTCACCTTGTTGTCCGAGAACGCTTTAAGCACCTTCGCTCCGTTATATTCGGCAATTCCGTCGAGCACAGCCATTGCGTCCGTGCAGCTTTTCTCGGACTTCTCCGCAAGTTCAAGAAGTCTCTTGTCAAAATTATATATCTCCATTATTTTACTGTTCATCAGCAAGTCTTCCTTTCTTAGTGCTTTCCTTTTCAACGTCAATACGCTCAAGGACTATCTCCGTCTCAACCTCACGGAAGCCTATTTCACGGTAAAAACTCACTCTTACGTCAAGAGCAAGCAGGTACGCTCTCTTACCGAGATTGTTGAAGAACCTCGCAAGCCAGCGGAGAAATTCTCTTGCATAGCCTCTGCCTCTTGCAGCAGTATCCGTCGCAACCTGTCCGATGAGGACTACGTTTTCAATGTCAAAAACCGCCGAAGCCGTCGTCGAATCACGGTAGGTAAACACTCTGCTTATCCCGTGACGGCAGCGGTGCGACGTATCCGTATACCACAGCGAAAAGTCCGAAATATTGGGGAATCCCTCGCTCAGTATGCGGTACACTTCAGGCAGATTCGGGTCAAGATTCACATGAGCTTCAGTTGCTTTCAGGGGTCCGCAGTCTGCCACAAGCTCGAAAACTGTGCGGTTAAGCTCCTGATAGCGTTCCGGAAGCTTTATTCCTTTCAGGATTTTCTGGTCACCCTCTATACGGAACGGCAGATTCATACTCACAAACAGGTCTATTTCCTCTGTTGCTCCGAGATTTCCGTCTCCGCAGATAATAAGGGTCGAATTGATAATGAACATGAAACCGACTCCCGTTTCGTCGGTTATTTTATAGAATCGGCAGAATTCATAGCCTGCACCGTAAGCTTTCATATATGCAAGCATTTTTCTGCCCGAAAGCGTTTTCAGAAGCAGCTCACGGTCAAGCTCTCTTTCCTGTTCAATCAGCTTTATCATAATTCCTGTATCCTCTCGGCAAGCTCTTTCACGAGACTGTGCATATTATCAAGATCCGCCGTATCTATCACGCACGACGCCGAATGAAGATACCTGCACGGCACCGATACCGCTATTGTACGTACTCCCCTGCCGCTTATATGGATGGCTCCCGAATCGTTTCCGCCTGCAATCATCGTCTTTGTCTGGCACGGAATTCCCTTCTCCTCCGCAATTTCAAATGCAAGATGATAAAGCTCCTTGTCATAAACAGTGCTTCTGTCCATGAACGACACAACAGGTCCTCCGCCGAGTGCGCAGACCCTTTTTGCACCCGAAACTCCGTCAATATCGGCAGCTGTGGTCGCTTCAAGCACTACGGCATAGTCGGGTGCAACAGAAAACGCCGAAGCTCCCGCACCTCTCAGTCCGATTTCCTCCTGAACATTGAACACAAAATATGTGTCGTATTCAGGCTCGTCCTGCATGAGCTTAATCATCATCGCACAGCCTGCACGGTCGTCAATCGCCTTGCACTTCACACGATTTCCGCCGAATTCCGCAAACTCCGAATCAAAGTACACGCAGTCACCGGGACGCACCATCTTTTCGGCTTCTGCTTTATCGGATGCTCCGATGTCGATGTACAGTCCATCCATTGACGGAGCCTTTTCTCTGGCTTCCTTTGAAAGATTGTGTACCGCAGTTGAGCCGATAACTCCGCTGATTCCGTCCTTTCCCACACGCACCTGACGTCCGATCGCAACGGCAGGGTCAACTCCTCCGACCTCTCCGAAAGCGAGTGTTCCGTCGCTCTTTATTGCTGTCACAATGAAACCGACCTCGTCCATGTGAGCACATATCATCAGCTTCTTCGCAGGAGTTTTTCTGCCTTTTCTGAAGCAGATAAGGTTTCCGAGAGGGTCGATGCGGTATTCGCATACGTCCTTGATTTTTCCGATTATATATTCCCTGACAGCCGATTCGTCACCCGAAACACCGTCAATCAGGCAAAGTTCCCTGAGTAATTCCTTCATGTTCACGCCTCCCTGATAAATTCCGCAAGAAGTCTGCCTGTAAGCTCCACGTCGGCAAGGTCGATGACCTCAACGGGAGTGTGCATATTCCTCAGCGGTATTGATACGGTACATGCCTCCGAACCGCCTCTGCTCACAGAATAGCGGTCGGCATTCGTTGATGTGAGACCGTTCATGACCTCTGTCTGATACGGAAGCTTCGCATTCTCAGCCGCCTCTGTAAGACCGTCCGAAATTCTTCTTGAAAGGCTCGGAGAAATGCCTATCATAGCACCTTTTCCGAGGTCTCCGCATTTGAGTCTGTCCTCGCCCTCGGCATAGGCAAAGCTCACGTCAACGGCAATGGCAATATCGGGGTCAAGCTCGAATGCGCCGATTTTTGCACCACGCTCCCCAAGCTCCTCCTGAGCCGAGAAAATCACGGTCACGTTGTACTTCAGCGGACTGTCCTTCAGAAGCTCCAGAGCGTAAAGAATCGCCGCAACACCGCATCTGTCGTCAAGTGCACCGCCCGTAATGCGGCTTCCCGCAAGCTTTCTGCACTTAACGTCAAACGTCACTGTATCACCAAGGGATACGATTCTTTTCAGCTCGTCGGCACTCATTTCTGTATCTATTGCGACATCCTCAAAGCTCAGGACCTTGCCCTCGCCCTTCGAAAGATGCGGCGGAACAGAGCATACCACGCCCTTTATATCCTTTTTTCCGTGAACGACAACAGGCTGTGCAGGCAGCAGACGGCGGTCGATTCCTCCGAGATTTCCTACCTTTATGAAGCCGTCATCGGTAATATATGTTACGATCATTCCGATCTGGTCAATGTGTGCGTCAAGGACGAGATGCGGTCTGCCGTCGGCAAAAGCACCGTATCTTCCGATGACGTTGCCGTTTCTGATTTCCGCATCGGGACAATACTCACGAAGCATTCCGAGAGCAAGCTCCGCAGCAGCCGTTTCGCTGCCCGAAGCTCCGCAGGCTTCGGAAAGTGCAATTACTGTATCTTGTATATTCATAACGATTTTCCTTTCGGTTGCGCATAATTCTTCATTATACATTATATCATATATTGCAAAAGCTTGTCAATTGTGCGTTATGTGCAGAAACTCCGTCAAAATTTATTGATTTACAGTGTTAAATCACTATTGACAAATGCGGCTTTACAGTGCTATAATTAATGTGTCCTCAATAACCGCCGTCAGGCGGTTATTGCCCCGAACTTCGTTCGGGGAGCGCAAATCCTTTACAATATTAGGAATTTGCGCATCACATTCATTGATGTCAAGCTCATTTTGCCCTATAGGGCAAAACAAAGTGCAAGAAAAAATATCGATTCCATTATTTTTTCTTGCACTTTATCAACTTAAAATTGGCTTTAAAAAGCTATATTAAGCCAATTTTAAGTTATTGAGCAGACATTAATTAATACAAATTATTCCTTTCGGGAGATGAATAAATTGAAAAACACGTTAGGCTCAAGCGTTTCCGTTACTATCTTCGGCGAAAGTCACGGAAAAATGATAGGAGCCATTCTCGACGGACTTGCCCCCGGAATCCATGTTGACGAGGAATTTATTGCGTCGCAGATGAACCTCCGCAAAGCAGCAGGCTCTATCTCCACCGCACGCCATGAGGCTGACGCTGTAAAAATAGTCAGCGGAGTCTTCAACGGAAAAACTACGGGAACTCCGATTACGTTTATTATCGAAAATCAGGACCAGCACAGCCGTGATTACGGCGAGCTTGCATATAAAGCACGTCCCGGCCATGCCGATTTTACCGCCTCCGTGAAGTATCACGGCTTTCAGGACTTCCGTGGCGGCGGTCACTTCTCCGGACGTATCACCGCAGGTCTTGTCGCAGCAGGTGCAGTCGCAATTTCCGCACTGAAAACTAAAAATATCCGCATTGGTACTCACATTCTCAGCTGCGGCGGCGTTTTCGACAGAAACTTCGGCGACCTCGGCTCAGACATCGCTTCACTTTCGGACAAGACCTTCGCCGTTCTCGACGATAACGCAGGCGAAAAAATGATTGCCGCTATCGAAGCTGCACGTAACGACGGCGACAGCGTCGGCGGCAGACTCGAAACTGCTGTTGCGGGACTCCCCGCAGGCGTCGGAGAACCATGGTTCGATACAATTGAGAGCGTTCTCTCCCATGCATTGTTCAGTATCCCTGCCGTAAAGGGCGTGGAATTCGGCGACGGCTTCGCTCTCTGCGACATGAGAGGAAGTCAGGCTAACGACTCCTTCCGCAGTATTGACGGAAAAATCGTCACAGATACAAACCGCTGCGGCGGTATACTCGGCGGAATCACAAACGGCATGCCCGTTGTTTTCCGTACCGCTGTAAAACCCACTCCCTCCATTTACAAAGAACAGCAGACTATCAATACCGAAACCTCCGAGAACACATCTCTTGTGATTCAGGGTCGTCACGACCCCGCTATAATCCACCGTGCAAGAGTCGTTGTGGACAGCGTTACGGCACTCGTACTCTGCGACCAGCTCGCACTACGTTTCGGTACGGATTACCTCGCATAAAATTTACCTACGAAAGGACATTATATCATGGCTATGAATATTATAAGAGAACTCCCCCACCCAAGCGAAATCAAAGCGGCTCATCCGCTTACTCCCGATCTTGCAAAAATCAAGAACGACCGTGACGCTGAAATAAAGAAGGTTTTCAGCGGTGAATCCGATAAGTTCCTGCTTATCATCGGTCCCTGCTCGGCTGACAACGAGGACAGCGTTCTCGATTATATCCACCGTCTGCGCAGAATTCAGGACGAGGTCAAGGACAAGATCATCATTATCCCCAGAATCTATACAGGTAAGCCCAGAACTACGGGCGACGGCTACAAGGGTATGCTCCACCAGCCCAATCCAACCGAAATGCCCGACCTTAAAAGCGGTATCATTGCTGTAAGAAACCTCCATATGCGTGCTCTTGCAGAGACAGGCTTCGGTGCAGCGGACGAGATGCTCTATCCTGAAAACTACAGCTACCTCGACGACCTCCTCGCTTACATCGCTATCGGAGCACGTTCCGTTGAAAACCAGCAGCACCGTCTCGTTTCAAGCGGTGTAAATATCCCCGTAGGTATGAAGAACCCCACAGGCGGCGATATTTCTGTTATGATGAACTCAATTACCGCTGCACAGCACGCTCACGCCTTCATCTACAGAGGATGTGAGGTCAGAAGCGACGGAAATCCCTACGCTCACGCAATCCTCAGAGGTTACGTTGACGAAAGAGGCAACTCCTACCCCAACTACCACTTCGAGGACCTCTACCGTCTTGCGGAAACATACTCAAAGAAAGAACTTCTCAACCCTGCCCTCATCGTCGATACAAACCACTCAAATTCAGGAAAGAAGTACCTTGAACAGGTGAGAATTTCAAACGAAATTCTCCACAGTATGCGTCACAGCAACGAAATACGCAAGCTCGTGAAGGGTCTCATGATCGAGAGCTATATTGAGGACGGTGCACAGGCTATCGGTGAAAACATCTACGGAAAGTCGATTACCGACCCCTGTCTCGGCTGGGAAAAATCAGAGAAGCTCATTCTCGGCATCGCCGATCAGCTTTAAAACCAAACCGCACTGTGCTTGTGCAGTGCTGCCTTGTTAACGTGCAGGATTCTGCGTTTGCAGTGTTCTGCACGTCTTAATATATTCAGGAGGCGATAATTATGGAAATCGTCAACATCATTTCCGGCTGTACAGGAATCCCTCAGCCACTGTATCCCGACTCGCACTACACGTTCATCCTCTTCAGATCACCTGTTATCATCACCCTCGACGGCAGCGAATTCCGTATGACGAAAAGTTCTGCCGTACTTATTTCGCCGGGAACAAAATGGCTCCTCCGTTCCATGCGGAAATCCTCTCCCAAATCCGACTTTGTGGAGCTTCTGCTCACTCCATCAGATAAACAGGAACTTTTATCCGTCGGACTTTCCCCCGATACTCCCATTGAAATATGCGGCGATTTCGTTATTTCAAGTCTTATCGGCTGCATGAGACTTCACGCCGTCCGCATTGATTCTTTAAACGGAGATTTCTTCACTATGACAATGAATGCCGTTTTTGAAGCTGTCAGGACAGAAGTTTCTGCCTGCGGACAAGCTCACCGCAAGCGCCGTATCGCTCACCTCTCAGACCTTAAACGTCTGCGTGAAAATATCTATGAAAATCCCGTCAGACAATGGTCTGCATCGGAATGTGCCGACGAAATCGGTATCAGCCGTGAATACTTCCACAGACTTTACCTCGCCGCATTCGGAGTGACTTTCCTCCACGACACAATCGAAAGCCGTCTTATGTACGCTTCCGAACTTCTCGAAACAACAAATCTTTCCATCTCCGCCATTGCGGAAAAATGCGGCTACGACAGCGATTCTTACTTCATGAGACAGTTCAAGAAGCATCGTGGGTGTACTCCGACGGAATTTCGTGCTTCGAAATAAACTTTTAGTATATTTTGTTACGAAATTTATTAAAATTCGCCAAAAAACCTCTTTACATCTGCTTCGTTTTGTGGTAAAATAAAGAATATATTTACAAAACTCATATTTCCGGATGGAGAATAATAATGAATCAGATTAAACTTATCGGCATATGCCTTTCAACAGCGCACGAAGAGGACCGCTTTAACTTTATAAAAGAATTGAACAAACACGCTGTCAAAAAAGGCTACAGGCTTGTCATTTTCAATTCGTGTGCCGACCTCTATGAACAAAACACTGCCGTGAATGAAGAGTCTTCCGCTGTATTCCGCCTCGTCCCATATGAGAGACTCTCGGCACTTATTCTTTTCCCTAATATCATGTACAACGACGCCGCTGTTGCGGAGGCTGTCAAGAATTGCCATAGATATAATATCCCTGTTATATCTATGGATAAAGCTATCGACGGATGCATTCTCTTCACTTTTTCAAATGCCGAAATCTTCGGTCAGCTCTGCCGCCACGTTATCTGCGACCACGGTGCCAGAAACGTCTTTATGATGGCTGGTTTCAAGGACAATGTATACTCCGAAGAACGTATCCGTGTATTCAAAAAAGTCCTTGAGGAGAACGGTCTCCCCATTATCGAGGAGAATATCGGTTACGGATGCTTCTGGGAACTCCCCACTATTGACGTCCTTGACAAGTGGTTCGTTGAGGAGAAACGTGATGTCCCCGACGCAATCATCTGTGCCAACGATTTCATGGCAATTACCGTAAGCAGCTATTTGCAGTCGCTCGGATACAAAGTCCCCGAAGACTGTATCATTACAGGATTCGACGGCATCAAACAGGCTGAATACCTGCCGCCCAACATCACAACCTGTAAGCAGGACTTCGATGAAATGGGCAGACTTATCATCGATACCATTATCAGAATTGAACAGGGTGAACAGATTCAGGGTCCTTTCTACATCGATTTCAACATAATCTACTCGCAGTCATGCGGCTGCAAGCCTTTATCCTATGAAAAAGTGACCTCCTCTATCACCGACCTCATTTCATCTCTCCGTTTGACCGAGGAACGTCAGAAAATGATTCTGAGTACGCAGAATGTAATCCCCAAAATCACGTTCTTTGACCACCTCCCCAGACTCCTGATGAAACGCTATAAAATAAATACCTGCATCTTTGCCATTAACGAAGGTATTTTCAGTCCGCCTGATTTCGCTACAAAATATACTGCCAACAACTGCTTCGGTCAGAATGTCGATATTCTTTTCCACTGCTACGGCAAAACAGAACTCGAACACTGTACAATCCCTGTAAAACGTCTTTTCCCAAGATACGATATACTCTTCGAAAACGAAAACCCCGTTATTGTATGCTGCAGCGTCTTTTCGGATATGATTCTCGGATACTGTGCTTTCCAGCCTGATATCAACATTAATGAGTACGAGAAAATCGACGTTTTTATGAACGCTACCGGTACTGCTCTCGGCGACTTCCATAACCGTATGCAGATTAAAAGCATGAACCGCAAACTGCTCGAAATCAACGACGACCTCCAGAAAATCTCCCAGCGTGACTTCATGACAGGTCTTTTCAACAGACGTGGATTCTTCGATAAACTCGATGCCCTGACCGAACTCCCCGAAAATTACGGCAGACAACTGATGTTCATCTCTGCCGACCTCGACGGTCTCAAAGTCATCAACGATAACTTCGGCCACGCTGAAGGCGATAATGCTATTATCACCGTCGGAAGAGCTTTGCTGAGCAGCTCGCTCCAGAGCGAAATCTGTGCTCGCTTCGGCGGCGACGAGTTCGGCGTTGCGGTAATCTGCCCCGATAACGATACCGATGTGTTCTTTGAGGACTTCAAAAAGCGTTTCCTCGATTTTCTCTGGGACTACAACCGTAAATCGGGTAAGCCCTATCAGGTCAGAGCAAGTATCGGATACTGTGCGGCACACATAAATAATAAACTCAATATCGAAAAAATGATCGAGCTCGCCGACGAGAAAATGTACGAATATAAAGCCAAGAATAAAAGAATATCTTAATAATAGCAAAAGCTCTCCGATTACGGAGAGCTTTTGCTATTTTTAGCGGTCAAAAGTCATATTCATTTAAACTTGTATTCAACTGTTGTATAAAGTACATATCCACACTTTGAACAACGTGTGTATACATATCTTTCGTACACAGGAAATGAAATTATATTCTGCTCAACTCCTCCTATATACCACCAAGCCGAATAGGTTTTGTAAGTTGAACCGGAATGTTTACAAGTAGGTGCATATGAAGCAGCACTTGCAACGATAGAATTGTTTGTCTTAGGTGCAATTGTTTCTGTGATTGCTGTTCCTGTGCCGAGCATTGTAAATGCCATAGCAACAGCTGCAATTTTTTTAATTACGTTTTTCATTTTTTCAAATCCTTTTCTATAAATTGAATTTAGAGATAATAAATTAACCCTATATGTTATATTATATATCAATAAAGAGATTGTGTCAAGTGTTTTAGCAATTATTGGTTAAACAATAACAAATATAGCAAGAATTAAAAAATACCTCTTCATGGTATTATTCGCAATAGAAAAAGGATTGTATCAATGGGTCGTCGGGACGCCGTCCCCTACGGATGACTATTCTTCGTATAAATGCGTATGGACGACCATTGGTCGTCCACCGTTATTGTAATCAATGCGTTGCGGACACGGTACGCCGTGTCCCCGCAAACTTCTTTTACATTTTTGACCTTACTACGAGTGCAAGACCGTCTGTAATATCCAGAACGGCATCTGCGTCCGTAATTTCGTTGCTCACGCCAATCGGGAAGCTTCCCGTCATAACATAGTCGGCAAGCGGATACTTTACACCTGTCATGACCTTTATATAAAGCTCGTCGGTCATGGCAAAAACCGAAAAATAGTACCCCTCCATGAACGGAAAACGATGCACACCCTTACCGCATACAGTTATGATATTGTCGTCGTCCACGATAGTACCTGTGCAGCCTCTGCCATGTATGTAGGAAAGACTCTGGATATTTGCAACGGTATGGTCGAAACGTCCGCCCATCGCTCCGTATATCACAATCTCCCCGACCCCGCGTTCTAAGGCGGTCTTTATGGCAAGGAGAGTATCCGTGTCGTCCTTTTCGGGGACGCTTCTGAGAATCTCCGTATCTTCAGGGAGCTCGCCTTCATACGAATCAAAGTCTCCCACTATAATATGCGGTGCTACACCGAGTTTTTTCGCCGAAGCATATCCTCTGTCCGCACAGATTACGAGGTCGTCCTCATTTACTTTCACGCATTGCAGACCTGTATCACCGCCTGCAAAAATCCTGCAAACTCTCATTTCAGTTCCCATTCCTTCAACTGTCTTGCTTCCTCATACATCGTGCGATAGCTCTCATGACGGCTCTGTGCGATTTCACCCTCAGAAAGCGCTTCAAGAACACGGCAGCCCTTCTCACAGATATGTGCACAGTCCTTAAAACGACACTCCTCCGTGAAGTCTGTAAACTCACGGAAACACGATGCAAGCTCCTCCTTGCGGATTATATCATAGCGATTTGTCTCGAAGGTTGAGAAGCCCGGAGTATCGGCAATATATCCGCCGCCGGAAAGCTTATAAAGCTCCGCATGGCGTGTTGTATGTCTGCCTCTGCCGAGTTTTTTGCTTATTTCGGCAGTCGGGATATTCAGAGTCGGGTCAACTGCGTTGAGAAGCGTTGATTTTCCCGCACCCGAATTGCCTGCAAACGCACTTATCTTCCCTGAAATAAGCTCTCTTACAGCGTCCACCGTAGAGGAATCGTCATAGTCCACCGAGAGCGTCTTTATGCCTATTCTGCTGTATATTTCACGAATCACGCTGCCGTCGCCGAGGTCATTCTTCGTGACTGCGACCACGGGAGTTATCCCTTTATACTCCGCAATGGCAATAAATTTGTCCAGAAGCAGATAATTCGGCACGGGACTGCACGTTGATACTACAAAAATAAGCTGGTCAAGATTTGCAAGAGGAGGTCTGATTATACTGTTTTTACGCTCGGCGATTTCTGTTATCACTCCGTCACAAAGCTTCACTCTGTCGCCTGCATAGGGCGTTATTCCCCTGTTGCGGAAAACTCCTCTTGCTGTACATTCATATATACCGTCAGGGGACTCTACTGTGTAGAGTCCCCCTAAGCATTTTGTTATTATTCCGCTGTTTACGGTTCCGTTCATTACTGACCGCCCCACTGGTTATCGCCCCAGCCGCCGTTATTGTCTCCGCCGCCGATGGGATTTCCCCATTCATCGGTGGGAACTTCTGTAGGCTCCGTCGGAGGTTCCGTAGTAGGCTCTGTCGGAGGTTCTGTGGTGGTAGTTGTAGTTGTAGTGCTTTGTGTTTCTCCCGGATTAGGCTCTGGCGGCTCGGGAATTGCACCGATTGCCTTCATTGCAGCCTCAATATTCTCCTCAAGAGGAGTTACAGGTCTGGCAGCGTCCTCTGCAAAGTTGAACTTATATCTTCCGAGAACCTGTCTCTGACCATTGCTTGTATTTGTGATGATTACTGTAACCTCAACGTCCTCGCCCGAACCCTTGATTTTTTCGGTTACATCATTCATTTCGGGAAGAACGATGTTCTTGGATGTTACGATATTCTTCTGACCGTCCTCACCTGCAAGAACGAAGTCAACTACAAATCTGCCCGAAGCCTCATCGGGGAATATCATTCTGTATGCAACCTCTCCGTCGGGAGTAATACCGTCGCTGTAATAGAGAATGATTTCAGTATCCTTTTCAACCATTGACTTGGGTTCGATACTCTGTTCAACTACAGTACCCTCATCCTCATAGGAGTGCTTAGGCTCTGCAATGACCTTTAATTTTCTGTAGCCTGCCATCTTGGTGGCGTCCTCGATGTCCATGCCGACATAATTGTCAACCTCGATGTCGCCCTCTGAACCCATACTTACTGTAAGAACAACATATGAGCCCTTCTTTACGACTGTTCCCTCAGGCGGATCGGATTCCATGACATAGCCCTTTTCGTATTCATCGCTGGGCTTCTGATTTATAGTAAACTCAAGGTTTCGCTGTCTGAGCTGATCCTTGGCAAGCTCGGCATTGACACCGACAAGCTTCGGCACCTCGACTTCTTCGTTGCCCTTACTGATTTTAACTTCAAGAGTAACACCCTTGTCAAAAGGCTCGCCGGGCTCGATACTCTGCCAGATAATCTCATTCTCATCGTACTCTTCGCTGTGAACGGAGTCTACTACTTCAAAGCGGATATTATTGCTGTACTGACTGTACGCCTCATTGTAGTCCATACCGACGAAATCCTTCATCTCGAAATCGCCCTTTTTGTCGCTTCCTGTAAGGAGGTCCTTGAGCAGAACAGCTGCAAAAATTACTCCCACAATGATCACAACAACGATAATTGCTGTGAGAACGGGAACGATGAGCGAAGAACGCTCCTCTTCCTCTTCTTCCTCTTCGGGATAGTAGCCGCCGTTGTACGGTGGAGGAGGCTGCGGATAACGCTGCTGGGGGTTATTTCCGCCCTGATACATTGCAGCAGCAGCCGCACCTGCAGGAGCGTATGCGGGAGCTTTCGGAGCATATATCTTTTCAGGCTCTTCCGTAGTTTCTGTTCTCACTTCGCCGCCCGAAGCCGATGGTGCATTGAAGAATCTTGTATCCTCACTGTCGTCGCCTTCCTCACGGTAATAACCGAAGGTGATGGAGGGAGTCGCCTTGAACGCTTCAATATCACTGATCATATCGGCAGTTGTTGCATATCTGTCCTCAGGTGCCTTTTCCATTGCACGCAGAACAATTTCCTCAAGACCGTCGGGAATATCGGAATTGATTGCTCTCGGACGCTCGGGAATGTCGTGCATATGCATCACTGCAATGGCTACGGGATTATCGCTGTCAAACGGCTTTCTTCCCGTAAGCATCTCATACATCATTGCTCCGACAGAGTAAATATCGCTCTTGGCATCGGTAACATTTCCGCTTGCCTGTTCGGGACTGATGTAATGTACGCTTCCTATAGCCTGATCGGTAGCTGTTTTGCCGTCCTCACGGGCAAACTTTGCGATACCGAAGTCCATGACCTTTATAGTGCCGTCGGTGAACATCATGATGTTCTGAGGCTTTATGTCACGGTGAACGATACCCTTGTCGTGGGCATGCTGGAGTGCACGGAGAATCTGGATAACAAAGTGAACCGTATCCTTCCATGTGAGAACACGCTCCTCCTCGATATACTCCTTGAGAGTTATACCGTCAATGTACTCCATAACGATATACTGGATTTTTTCAGAGAATCCCACATCATAAATCTTCACGATGTTGGGGTGTGAGAGAACCGCTATTGCCTTTGATTCGTTTCTGAAACGACGCAGGAACTCCTCATTTTCGGCATATTCCTTTTTAAGGATTTTGATGGCAACAGCCTTGTTGTCGATGACATCAACGCCCTTATAGACCTCTGCCATTCCGCCGACGCCGATAAGCTCTGTAATTTCATATCTGCCGTCGAGCTTTTTGCCAATGTTCTTGTCCATTCTGTTTCCTCCTGAGTTGATACCCCGATTCATACGGGGCTGCTTCTTATTCGGGTCACACACTACTCCGCAGCAGTCTTCCGGACTTTTCAGTTCGGGGGGAATCCGGATAATTTGCTGCCGGACGCTGTGTTTCCCTATTTGAAATGCAATGGTTAATCGGAGATAACCGCAACAGTTATGTTGTCACGGCCGCCCTTACTGAGAGCGAGGTTGATAAGCTCCTCCGAAACGCTGTCGAAGGGAGCATTGACGATGACGTCATATACTTCATCGTCGCTGCAATATCCCGATATTCCGTCGGAACAAAGCAGCAGACTGATCTTGTCTTCATAGTCGAGTATAAATGTATCGGCAAGGACCGTCTTTTCAACGCCGACTGCTCTTACAAGCATATGTCTCTGGGGGTGGGTTTCTATTTCCGCCTCACTTATCTTGCCCTGTTCAAAGAGCAGAGTTGAAACATTGTGGTCGGTAGTAATCTGTGAAAGTCCGTTGTCGGAAATCAGGTATGCACGGCTGTCACCGACGTTTATGATAAACGCTGTATTCTTCTTCACGAAAGCCGCAACGCACGTTGTACCCATACCGAAATTCTTGAAATCGAGTCTTGCTCTTGTATAAATCACGGAGTTTGCTGCGGAAACCGAAGCTATAAGAAGCTTGCGGATTTCCTCGTCTCCGAGGCTCTCCGTATAGCCTGCGGAAAAGCGCTGAAAGAACTCGTTTATGGCAATTTCACTTGCTTCTTTTCCGGCTCTTTCTCCGCCCATGCCGTCACATACGACAGCAAGGACGTTATGTCCGAAATATTCACATCTTACGGCATCCTGATTCTCCTCACGCCTTAAACCGATATCCGTTCCAAATCTGAATCTCATTTTTCCGCACCTCCTTCTGTTTTTCCGTGCTGTGCGGCGTCACGTCTGAGCTGACCGCATGCAGCTTCTATATCGCTTCCGAGAGTTCTTCTCACGGTTGCATTTATTCCCCGTCTGCCGAGTCTCTTTGCAAATTCTGCAACACCCGACCGTGCGGTTCTGTAATTTCTTTCCTTTACCTTATTCACGGGAATAAGGTTCACGTGACAATTCATTCCTCTCAGAAGTGCCGCAAGCTTATCCGCATCGGCTTCAGAGGAGTTCACGTTGTCGATAACAGCGTATTCAAACGTGACACGCCGTCCCGTTTTTTCAATGTAGCAGCGGCAGGCTTCAAGGAGCCTGTCAATATTATATGTTCTGTTCACGGGCATTATTTCGCTTCTTTTGTCGTTATCGGCACAGTGAAGCGATACCGAAAGCGTAAGTCCCAGATGAAGCTCTGCGAGATCGTAGATTCTCGGGACGATTCCGCAGGTTGACAGCGAAACGTGTCTCAGACTGAGGTTATTGCCTTCCTTTGCCGAGAGAAGTCCCAAAAATTTCAGAACATTATCGTAGTTGTCAAGCGGCTCACCGATACCCATGAGAACAACGCCCGATACTCTTATTCCCCTGTCCGCCTCAGCCTCATAAATCTGCATGAGAATTTCGGATGGTTCAAGATTTCTTACGTAGCCTGCAATGGCTGATGCACAGAATCGGCACCCCATTTTGCAGCCTACCTGCGTTGATACACATATACTGTAGCCGTAGTTGTATTCCATCAGGACGGTCTCTACATAATTGCCGTCGCTGAGCCTATACAGATATTTTACCGTATTATCTATGTTGGATTCAAGCCTTTTATGCACAAATAGTCTATTTATACAAAAATTTTCACTTAATACGTGTCGGAGTTGGACAGAAATGTCAGTCATTTTATCAAAATCAAAGACTCTTTTAACATGAAGCCACTGAAAAATCTGCTTTGCCCTGAATTTCTTCTCGCCAAGCGCCACAAGTTTTTCCTCAAGCTCCTTAAGACTGAGACTGAGTATGTCCGTTCTGTTCAACTTTCCGACCTCCCTTGTAAAGATTATTTCCTTCTGAATTTTGCAATGAAGAATCCGTCGCTGCCGAAATGACACGGGAAAATGCTTGCCCTTGTGCCGAATCTCTCTCCGAGAACCGACGGAAGCTTCACAGGCTCGATAATATCACCGTGCTCGGCAAGCAGTCTGTCGCAGACCTCGTCGTTCTCCGCTTTTCTGAGAGTGCAGGTTGAGTAGACAAGCTCGCCGCCCTCCGCAAGGTAGTTGAGGGCATTTTCGGCTATTCTGTACTGAATATCGGGAAGTCCCGAAAAATCAGCTGAATTCTTGTATTTTATTTCGGGTTTGCGGCGTATCGCTCCAAGTCCCGAACACGGAACATCACAGAGAATCTTCGTGAACACGGGGAGCTTCGGGTTGAAGACTGATGCGTCCCCGACAGCCGCCTTTATATTGGTCAGGTGCAGTCTGTCAGCACCTTTTTTTATCAGTCCGACACGCTTTTCATGGAGGTCGAAGGCATATATTTCACCCTTGCCGTCCATAAGCTCTGCCATTGTGAAGGTCTTTCCGCCGGGTGCCGCACACAAATCAAGTACGGTATCATTCTCCGTCGGGGCAACAGCCATGCAGCAGAGCTGCGATGCAATGTCCTGAACGTGGAAAAAGCCTTTGCGGAATGCTTCGGCAGAGGTAACGTCTCCGCCGCCGAGTCTGTACGCATTTTCGGGGAAATCAAGCTTTTCAGCCGTTATTCCTCCGAGAGCCGCAATCAGCTCGCTCTCGCCGCACAGAAGCGGATTTCTGCGGATTATCACAGGTGGAGCAGTAAGTGCATCCTCAAGGAGATTCTCCGCAAGCTCCCTGCCGTAGTCGTCCGTAAGAGACTTTATAAGCCCCACGGGAGCCGAATATTTTACCGAAGCCGCATCCTGTAGATTCTTCGGGAGCTTGTACTCCTTACCGCTTCGGATGAAGTTTCTGAGAATTGCGTTTATCATTCCCGCTGCACTTGTCTTCGAAAACTTCCTTGCAAGTGCAACGCTCTCATTTACAGCGGCACTGTCGGGAATATTCTCCATATAGAGAATCTGGTAGATTCCGCACCTGAGAATGTTCAGCACCGCACTGTCAAGCTTTGCAACGGGACGGCTTGAAAGTCCGCATATGATATGGTCAAGGGTGATTCTTCGCTCGATGACACCGTAATAAAGTGCGGAGCAGAGCTTTCTGTCCCTTTCCTCCATATCGGAATTGTCAAGACCGCCGCTGAGCTGAAGATTCGAATAGCCGCTGCCGCTGAAAGTCTTATTCAGCAGCTTTACGGCAAGATAGCGTGGATCTGTCATCTTATCTTCTCTTTGCAGCTGCAAGGAGTCTGAGAAGCTGCATGATTGATGTGATCAGAGCAGCAACATATGTGAAAGCAGCAGCTGTGAGAACCTTCTTAGCATGAGGAACCTCGGCTGCTTCAAGGATACCGTCGTTCTCAAGCGTTTTCAGTGCTCTGCCGCTTGCGTCAAGCTCTACAGGGAGAGTTACAAGCTGGAAAAGTACAACAGCCGCAAACATGATGATTCCGACATAAATAAGCGAGGGCATTGTCTCAAAAAGAAGAACACCGATGATAAATGCAAGATACCAGAATCTTGAGCAGATATTCACAACGGGTACAATTGCGGTTCTTATCTGAATGGGAGCATACTCCTCAGCATGCTGACAGGCATGACCGCACTCGTGAGCAGCTACGCCGATTGCCGCAACGGATGTCTGACCGTAAACTGAATCGGAAAGCCTGACAACATTTGCTGTAGGGTCGAAGTGGTCGGTAAGATTTCCCGAAACGTGCTCAACACGGATGTAGAAAAGACCGTTGCTGTCAAGAATCTGACGTGCAACCTGATCTGCGGTAAGTCCACGTGAATTTCTTACCTTTTTGTACTTGTTGAATGTTGATGTTACATTAACCTGTGCCACAATCGGCAGAATAAGCATTACAAGCAGAAATACGAGTTCCATAAAATTTACCTCCTGTATGGTCAGTTGAATTTTGTTCCCTTTGCGGGCTTATTGCCTCTGAGGAAATCCTCAGTACGCATACGTTTTTTGCCTTCGGGCTGCACCTCACGGAAGACGATGATTCCGCCTCCGCCGCACTTCACCGCAAGAATATCGGGGTCAACAATCTCGCCGTTTTCCGCATCGGGAGCCGTTTTGTCGGAAAGCTCCGACGAAAACACCTTGAATCTTTTTCCGTCAAGCATCGCAAAACCCGTAACGCCTCTGATTGTGTTGTGTATCTCCTGTGCGGACTTCGAAAAGTCAAGCGCACTCATCTCCTTGCGTATCATCGGAGAATAGCAGCTCTGTGAATCGTCCTGAACCTCGGGATGAAGCTCACCCTTTTCAATTGCTTCGAGAGTTTCCGCAAGAACCTCTCCTCCCATTGCCGCAAGACGGCTGTAAAGCTGTTCATAATTCTCGTTTTCACCGATTCCGGTTGCTCTCTTTATGAGCATATCACCTGTATCGAGTCCCTCGCTCATCTGCATTGAGGTCACGCCCGTTTCCTTTTCGCCGTTCAGAAGAACGTGGTTTATCGGAGCAGCTCCCCTGTATTTCGGCAGAAGCGATGCATGGATGTTGATACAGCCGTACTTCGGAAGCTCCAGTATCTCCTTGGGGAGAATCTGTCCGTAAGCCGTTACGACTATAAGGTCGGGAGCAGTTTCCGTGAGAATCCTCATTGCCTCGTCAGCGTCCTCGCCCTTTCTCAGCGAAAGCGGCTGATAGACTGCAAAACCGTACTCCTGAGCCGCTGCCTTTACAGGCGTCGGAATCATCTTGTAGCCTCTGCCCTTCGGCTTATCGGGCTGTGTGAATACAGCCGCAACCTCGTGGGAGCTTTCCGCAAGAGTCCTCAGACACGGAACGGCAAATTCGGGAGTTCCCATAAATACTATCTTCATATATCATTCCTCCTCGGGAACGAAAAATTCCTCTACGATCTCAGTAAAAACGTGACCGTCAAGATGGTCGTTCTCATGACAGGTACACTGTGCACCAAGCTCTGTGAAATCACGTTCAAACCAGTTTCCGTGTCTGTCCTGTGCTTTCAGACGGCACTTCATCGGACGTGTCACATATCCCCAGATATTCGGACAGGAAAGACATCCCTCCTGTACTCTCTGGCTGCCCTCACGGCTGATTATTTCGGGGTTTATTGCTTCAACAACGCCCTCGTCGAGGTGCATGATGAAGATTCTTCTGCATATTCCTATCTGCGGAGCCGCAAGTCCGACTCCCTGAGCCTTGTTGAGTGTCTCGTGCATATCGTCGAGGAGCATTGCAAGCTTTTCGTCGAACTTTTCAACAGGTCTGCAAACCTTGTGGAGACTCTCGTCCTTATCTGTTAAAATTCTTCTGAGTGCCATTTTTTTACCTTCCTTTTGTTAAGCTCAAAAGCTTAGATAATATCCCCGTTTATATCGGCATAAAGCGATACTTCACGCATTTCCCTCAGTTTTGGGGAGAGCGTAAGGATACTGCTTATAAAGCCTCTCATTTCGGGATTGTTCTTGAATTTCATTATTATTCTGCTGCGGAATTTTCCGCCCATCCTGCCGTAAGCCGCCTTCACGGGTCCGAGGACTCTTACGGGAGTTTTCGGCTGAAGCCGTTTAAGCTCACCGTTCATCAGTGCGAGAACAGCGTCCGCCGCTGCCGTCACAGACTCCTCCCTGACCGCCGAAAAACAGAATACGCACATATCGCACAGCGGCGGAAATATCATCGCACGGCGTATGGCAATTTCCTCACGGTAGAAACCGTTGTAGTCCTGCATTGCGGCAAGATTCATGATGTAGTGGTCGGGCATGAAGGTCTGCAGAACCGCACGTCCCCGGCGGCTTCCACGTCCTCCTCGTCCCACGACCTGAGTTATCAGAGAGAATGTACGCTCATAGCTGCGGAAGTCTCCCGCATAGAGTGCCTTGTCAACCGAGAGGACTCCCACAAGCGTAACATTCGGGAAATCGAGTCCCTTGCCTATCATCTGGGTACCTATCATTATGTCGTATTTACCGTCTCTGAAATCGGCAAAGTTCTTCTCATAGGAATAGCGTGAGAAGGTCGTATCAGCGTCCATACGCAGTATTTTCGCATCGGGGAAGAACATTTCAAGTTCCTCCTCAAGCTTCTGTGTGCCGAACCCCATGCTTTTCAGTCTTTGCGAGCCGCAGGATGGACAGCTTTTCACCATTTCTCCCGCATATCCGCAGTAATGACACATAAGTCTGCCGTTCTTCTTGTGATAGGTAAGCGGAACGGAGCAGTTCGGACAATACACGGGCTGCCGACAGTCGCAGCAGCTTATGATTGTATGGTAGCCTCGTCTGTTCAGGAGCAGAATGGTCTGCTCGCCGTTTCCGAGGTTCTGTGTTATCTCATCGGTGAGACAGCGGCTGAACTCTGAAGCGTTGCCGTCCTCTCTCTCGATGGTCATATCTATGATGCTGACCTGCGGAAGCGGCGAATTACTGTAGCGTTTCTTCATTTCAAGAAGCCTGTACGCACCTTTTTCCGCAAGGTAATAGCTTTCTATTGAAGGTGTTGCCGACGCAAGAAGCAGTACGGCTCCGTGATATGCACAGCGTTTTTTTGCAGCGTCGCTTGCTGTGTATCTCGGAGAGCTGTCCGATTTGTAGGAGCGTTCGCCCTCCTCGTCCATGATTATCAGACCGATATTGTCCAGAGGAGCAAAAACTGCACTTCTTGTACCTATTACTATGTCGGCTCTTCCCTGTTTTATGCGTTTGTATTCGTCAAGACGCTGTCCCTGAGAGAGTCCGCTGTGGATAACGGCTACCCTTTCACCGAAAAGCGACCTGAAACGACGTAATATCTGCGGAGTTAGTCCTATTTCGGGAATCAGCAGCATTGCCTGACGTCCCATTTTCACCGTATCGGAAATGAGCTTTTCAAATACCGAAGTCTTGCCGCTTCCCGTAACTCCGTGAAGAAGAAACACCGACGGCTTCCTCTCGAAAAGCTGCGCAAGGACTGCGTCGTGAGCCTTCTGCTGTTCTTCGGAAAGAACAATTTCATCGGGATTTGCCCGTTCATCGCAGTCACACTCAACCTCTCTGAAGGCTTCCGCTTCGTACTCCTCTGCGGCACCGTTTGCGGCAAGCCGCTTCACCACGTCAACAGTTACTCCGCACATATATGCGGTCTCCCTGACAGAGGATTCACCGCACTCCGCAAGGAAATCGGCTGTCTTTTTCTGCTTCGGAGTAAGTCTGAAGCTTTCGGGAGAATCGAGATATTTCTCCGTAAGTCTCACCATTTTCACGGAAGCATCCCCTACGCTCTGTCGGAAAACATTGTTTGTTTCAATGGCTCCGCAGTCGCACAGCTCATCTATGAGCAGTCTGCCGTTATCGGTGATATATGAAGAAATCAGCTCATTAAGCTCGCTGCTGTTCTCTGCACATTCAAGGCTTTCAAGCAGCTCTGACGCTTCGGGGGAAAGAGCGTCCCCTGCCGCAAAGCTTCTGACAAGCGAGAATTTCTCGGCTGCCGACACGCTCATTGCAGGCGGAAGCATGGCTCTTACCGCATCGAAATACGTGCAGAAGGTCTGCTCACGAAGCCACAGTGCAAGCTCAAGAAGCTCATCTGACAGCACGGGAGCGTCGTCAACAACGGACAATACAGGCTTAAGCTGTCTGCCGTCATTTTCCGAAAGTCCCATTACAACGCCTATCCTGCGGCTGTTTCCACGTCCGAAGCCCACAAGCACACGGCATCCCCGCTTTATCCTTTCCCTGAATTTTTCGGGAACGGAGTAGCTGAACAGCATATCAAACGAATATACCGTTCCGCTTACGGCAATTTCCGCAGAAAGCGACATTATTCAGCTGAAACGTGTGCGGTGCTGACTATCTTGCACTTGCCGCCTGCAAGCTCCTCTACAGCGGTTCTTACAGGGTTTTCCTCAAGCACCTGATTGTTATCGTAAATCTCCTGTGCAACCTCTCTTGCACGCTTTGCAACTGCAATAACGAGAGAATAACAGCTCTCATTCTTTGTGATTATCTGATTTACTGCGGGTCTAAGCATTTTTTAACACCTCATTTATTAATTCGCCCGAAAGACTGCCTTTGAATTTTTCCGCTTCCACAACGGTAAAGAAATCCTTTACGGCGTCCTCAAGAGCATCGTTGACTATAACGTAATCGTATTTGCCTGCCTGTGCGATTTCTCCGGCAGCCTCGGCAACTCGTTTTGCGATGACTTCCTCTGCCTCTGTGCCTCTTTTTTCAAGACGGCGTCTGAGTTCTCCGACAGAGGGCGGTATCACGAATATAAACAGTGCCTCCGGACGCTTTTCCCTTATTTTCATTGCGCCCTGAACTTCTATCTCAAGGATGACATTCTGTCCCTTTTCAAGGTAAACGTCAACCTCGCTTGCAAGTGTTCCGTAGCAGTTTCCGCAATACTCGGCGTTCTCAAGGAACTCTCCCGCTGCGACTCTGCTTTCAAAATCCTCCCTTGTAAGGAAGTGGTAATTCACCCCGTCAACCTCTCCGGGTCGGGGAGCACGTGTTGTTGCCGATACGGAACAGCGGAAACGCTCGTCCTTCAGTATCTCGGCAAGCATTGTACCCTTACCGCAGCCCGACGGTGCGGAAAAAACAATAAGTCTGCCCTTATTCATCTTCTTCGTTGCCTCCCATACCGTTTATTCTTGCGGCAAGAGTCTCCGTTATCAGCGATGACAGGATTATATGACCGCTGTCCATAACGATTACGGCTCTTGTCTTGCGTCCGTAGGTAGCGTCGATGGCTCTGCCGTCGTCACGTGCCTCCTGGACGAGTCTCTTTATCGGTGCCGATTCGGGACTAACAACCGTAACGATTCTTGCTGCCGAAACCATATTTCCGTAGCCGATATTTATAAGTCTCATACTTCACCTACTCGATATTCTGAATCTGCTCACGGATTTTTTCTATTTCAGCCTTCATATTCACAACAAGCTTCGTGATGTCGAGATCCTGTGCCTTTGAGCCGATTGTGTTGACCTCACGGTTCATTTCCTGAACAATGAAATCCAGCTTTCTGCCGACCGCTTCCTGCGATTCAAGCATTGCTCCGAGCTGGGAGATGTGGCTCCTCAGACGGACAGTTTCCTCGTCCACAGCAATTTTCTCGGCAAAAACGGCAGCTTCCGTAAGGATTCTCTGCTCGTCTATATTTTTATTTTCAAGAACCTCCGCAAGCTTCTGGCTGAGACGGTTCCTGTAGGCTTCAACGGTTCCGGGAGAAAGCTCCTCGACTTTTGCAACGTCTGCAAGTATCGTCTCTGTCTTTGCAATGACGTCAGCCTTGAGACGAATTCCCTCAGCCTCACGCATTTCCACGAAGCGTCCGAGCGCCTCTGATGCTGTATGACGCACATCCTCCCATATCTGCTCCTCGTCATCGGGAGCCTTCTGAACACTGAATATATCAGGGATTCTTATAAGATTTGAAAGGGAAATATCGTCGGTAAGACCAAGCTCTGCCCCTACCTCACGCAATGCACTGACATAACCCTCGGCTATGCTCTTGTTCACGGCAATTACCGTATCTTTTCCCTCTATATTGTTTATTGTAACCGAAATCTCGATTTTTCCTCTTGAAACGGAGGATTTCAGCAGTGATTTGAGTTTTTCGTCAAGATACGCATAAGTTCTCGGGATTCTCGAAGAATACTCGTAATATCTATGGTTTACAGAGCGTATCTCCACAAGGATGTCACGTCCGTTAAGTATATTCTGTGCTCTGCCGTAGCCTGTCATGCTTCTTAGCACTTTATCGCCTTCCTTTCCGTTTTTCCGCATAATTATGCTATTTTATTATTATAACACCATACGCTTAAAATTGCAAGCTTTTTAACATAAAATTCCGCACAAAAAATCACTCGCTATCTCCACCGAAATATCCGATTTATCCATATTTTCAGCATAAAAATAGCAGCTGATCATCTCAGCCGCCGTAATTCTTATTCCGATTGCAGGGACGCCCGAAGGGCGTAGGGCGGCGTTCGCAGTTCCGAAGAAACGTCAGTCCCTGTTTTACGGGCGAACGCCTTTGGGCTGATGCTCGCATCAGCCCCCTGCAATCGGCCATAGTATGGTGCGTTTCAATTGAGAACGACTACCCCGATGTTCAGATACGCCGCAAATATCACCCACAGCAGATACGATATATTCAGATACGCTGCCGCAGGACTGATTTTACGAAACTTCAGTATCATTACCGCTACAAGCACGGCAAGCAGAATTATAACAACTGCCGCTGCTTCCGGCTTTTCAAAACGGAAGAACACAATGCTCCACATGAAATTCACGAAAAGCTGAGCCGCATAGATGCCCAGTGCCTCAGACCTTTCTCCCGATATATCCTCGGAATCATAAATCAGGTATGCCGATATTCCCATGAGTGCATAGAGAATCGTCCACACAATCGGGAAAACGATTCCCGGAGGTGCAAGCGGAGGCTGATTGAGTCCGCTGTAAAACGACGAGAAGTCTCCTGCAAACAATGCAGAAAGTGCTCCTACAAGTTCCGTTCCGATGACAAAAATCAGCAGCTCGGTCCACTTTATTCCTTTCACATAAACACCGCCTTTCTGTATTTTCTGTAACGATTATATGCACGACTCATGACGGTAATTCCCGAAAGCTGTCGAAGTTGAAACAATTCCTGCGTTTCTATGTATTTTGTATCAATTTTTCCTTGACTAATAGCGAATTTTGGTATATAATATAAAGTGATGGAGTGTAATTCTCCGCATTTCAACATAGTAAGGAGTTATTGCCATGAAAAATATTATATTTGCAGCATCCGAATGTGTACCTTTCATAAAAACAGGCGGTCTTGCCGATGTTGTGGGTGCTCTTCCGCAGTATATAAACAAGGACGAGTTCGACGTGAGAGTCATTATGCCCTACTACACCTGCATCCCCGAAAAATTCAGAAACAATTTTAAGTACGTTACCCATTTCTATATGGATTACGGCATGAGACAGGAGAATATGCACGTCGGTATTATGGAGTACGAACACAACGGCATTAAGTTCTATTTCGTAGATAACGAGTATTACTTCAAGTGCGACAGTCCCTACTCCCCCAACATCAAATGGGACATAGAACGCTTTACTTTCTTCTCAAAGGCAGTTCTCGCAATCCTTCCCGTTATCGGCTTCCGTCCTGACATTATCCACTGTCACGACTGGCAGGCTTCTCTCATCCCCGTATTCCTCCACACCGCCTTCGCCACAAACCCCTTCTACAGTTCCACAAAAACCATCATGACCATCCATAACCTGAAATTCCAGGGCGTTTGGGACATCGAAACTTTCAAATATAACACCGCTCTCCCCGAGTATATGTTTACTCCCGACAAGCTTGAATTCCACAAGAATGCTAATATGCTCAAGGGCGGTCTCGTGTATGCCGACTACATCACTACCGTTTCCGAAACTTATGCCGAGGAAATCAAGTACCCCTTCTACGGCGAACAGCTCGACGGACTCCTCAGAGCACGCTCCGCTTCACTCAGAGGCATCGTCAACGGCATCGACTACAAGGTCTTCGACCCTTCAAACGATAAACAGATTTTCGCCGAGTTCAACGCCGATAACGTCAAGAAACAGAAGGCTGTCAACAAGGAAAAGCTTCAGGCAGAGCTTGGTCTGCCGGTTGATAAGAACAAGTATATGATCGCTATTATCTCACGCCTTACCGACCAGAAGGGTCTCGACCTCATCAACTACGCTATGGAACGTATCTGCGACGAATTCACACAGTTCGTCATCATCGGTACCGGCGACCCCAGATATGAGAATATGTTCAAGCATTACCAGTGGAAATACCCCGAGCGTGTTTCCGCAAATATCCTCTATTCCGACGAACTCGCCCACAAACTCTATGCCGCAGCTGATACAATGCTCATGCCTTCTCTCTTTGAACCATGCGGTCTTACTCAGCTCATCGCTCTCCGCTACGGTACTATCCCGATTGTACGTGAAACAGGCGGTCTGAAAGATACCGTCCAGCCCTACAACGAATTCGACGGCACAGGTACAGGCTTCTCCTTCGCAAACTACAACGGCGACGAAATGCTCGGCGCTATCAACTACTCCAAGAACGTCTACTACGACCACCGCAAAGAATGGGATAAAATGGTCAAGCGCTGCATGAAGACCGATTTCTCCTGGAACAGCTCCGCCAGACAGTACGAAGGTATGTACGACTGGATGATCAACTGGTAAGACTATGAGCAGAATCAAAGGCGCTATTTTTGATATGGACGGTACCCTCATTGATACCGAAAAACTCTATATCCGCTTCTGGAAACAGTCGGCTGCCGATTTCGGCTACACTATGACCGACGAAATAGTCTTCGGTATCAGGAGTCTTGCACGTAAATTCGCCGAAAAAAAGCTCAAGGGTATTCTCGGCGAGGATTTCCCATATGTCGATGTGCGTGAACACCGCACCGAACTTCTCGACGCTTATATCAAAGAACACGGCATCGAACTAAAAAGCGGTGCCCGTGAGCTTCTTGAATTTCTCCGCAGAAAGGGCGTCCGCATTGCCGTAGCAACGGCTACCGCAAGAGCCAAAACCGAAAAGTATCTCGAACAGATTGGCATCGCAGACTACTTCGACGCCATTGCCTGCGGCGATATGGTCGAAAATGGCAAGCCCGAACCCGATATCTATCTCCTTGCGGCAGAAAAACTCGGACTCGCTCCGAATGAATGTGCCGCTTTCGAGGACTCTCCGAACGGTCTGAAATCGGCTTACAGGGCAGGCTGCGTGACCGTAATGATTCCCGACCTATCCCAGCCCGATGAGGAACTGCTCCCCATTTTAAGCGGAGTTTACAACAGCCTCTCCGATGCGGCTGTATTATTCGAAAGCGAGGACATCCAATGAGCGTTTCCGAAATCTTTGAAATCCCCAAATTTTATTACTTCAACTGCGGCAACGACTTCTCAGGCAGTAAGGACAGCTTTTCCTATAAAATCATTACAGGCGAAAAACTCAAATGTATGACGTGGCACGGCAGACTCTGCTCAATGAAGGCTCAGATTGAAAATGAAGCCGAATTCGACAGAACTCAGGAAGGCTTCGATACCATGATAAAATGGCTCGAAGAACGATATATGGATAAATAAAAACTCATAAGGATATTGACCGTACAGATGTATATACGCAGTTATTGAGGAAAACCCTTTTGAAAAAGGGTTCTTCCTCAAACTCCTTTCCTAAAACTTTCAGTATGAAATTTCAGCCCCATAGGGTGCATCCAAAAAATATTGAACATCGAGTTCATTTGGATATGCACCCTATGGGGCTGAAATTTGTATTAAAAGTCTTTGGAAGGGGGGTTCGGGGGAGAACCTTTCCTCAGAAAGGTTTCACCCGATAAATACATATACTTCTATATAGTCATTACCCTTACGAGTCTATTTGTTTTTACCAACCATACTCGGGCGGATCGTCCGGAGGAGGTACAACAGGGATAGTTGTTGTAACGATAGGCGGTTCTGTTTGCTGAGGAACGGTTGTAGTAACCTCAGGTATTGTTGTTGTAATTTCGGGCATAGTTGTTGTTATAACTTCTTCCGTAGTTGTAGCAACTGTTGTGACTTCTGTTACGGTTGTTGACGTAACGCCGTTTTTCGGGATATAGTAAACTGTAAGACGCTTGCTTTCCTTTTTACTGAACGATGCACCGGGAACGGCAGTCTTCGAATCCACCTCTATAGCAACAACGCTTTCGGGAGTTCCGTAGTAATAATTCTTTGATTCCACAAACTGGAAATACGCTTCTGTAAATCCTGCCTGTTTAAGACGAATCTTGTACTGTTCAACGGTACATCCGCTGAAATCAGGGATTATCGCAGTTTCCTTACCCTTGCTGACAGTTACTGTTATGACACTTCCCTTTGCTGCCATTTCACCCTTTTCAACAGACTGCGCGATAATCATATCAATATCGTATTCGTCGCTGAAATCATACTTCGGGTCGAGAGTAAAGTACTCCTTCCACTTCTCCTTTGTGGGAGTATAGAACTTGCCCACAAGGTCGGGAACCTGCGTATCCTTGGGAAGAGTCTCTTCCGTAGCAGAGTCCGACGTTCCCGAAACTATATTGTTCGTTGACGAAGTGTATCCCGAATCAGTACTGGAAATGGTTTTGGGGTCTTTCAGGATATTCATGATGACAACAAATATTATCATGAATACTGCAAGAAGCAGGATTCCGATAATTACAGGTATCTTGATTCTGTCAACAGTATTGACCTTTTCGTATCTGTAATGTTCTTCTCTGTTGTCGTAGTAGGGCTGATTGCCGTAGCCGTAATTCTGCGGAGGCGGATAGTCCTGCGGAGCATATTGCTGCTGTACAGGCTGCTGATATGCAGGTTCATAAGGCGGAGTCTCACGGTAATCAGCTGCATAATTATCGGCTGCTGATACGGCTGCAGCTGCCGGAGCTGTACTTCTGACTGCTGCAACAGGCTGTTCAAAGAGCTTTGTGACAAGCTCGGTAATAGTCTGTATACGGTCTCTGCCTGAAAGATTCATACCTTCCATAATGACACGTGAAACGTGCTGAGGGATATTTGTATTGAGCATTGCAGGTTCACACAGGTCATCGTGCTTAAGACGGCTCATGGAGTCTACAGGCATACAGCCTGTAAGCGCACGGTAAAGAAGTGCACACACTCCGTATACATCCGTCCACGAACCCTGACGGCTGCTGCTGCTTGCCGAATACTGCTCGGGAGCCGCATATCCCTTGAAAAGCTCATACTCAAGACCTGCATTAGCCGTTCTAACGGCAGAAACGCAGAATCCCGAAAGTCTCAGGTCGCCCTTATCGGTGATATAAACGGTATCGGGACTGATTGCACGGTGAATAATTCCTGCATTATGGAGTCTTCCGATAGTTGTGAAAAGCGGAGGGAAAAGCTTTGAAACCTGTTCCCAGCTGAGTTCACCGGCATTCTCCTTGAGATAATCGAGAATCTTTTCGCCCTCAATGTACTCAAAAACCGTGTATGTTGTATTGTTTTCCGCAAACATATCAAGAACGGGATTGATATTTGAATCGTTCCTGAGTCTTGCGATAGACTTGTTAAGCTCTGTATACTCAGCCATAAAAGCCTTGTATTTTGCGAGATTGTTGTAATTTACACTTATCGTTGCCTTGCCCTTGATTCTTGTACAAAGATTCACAGGCATATACTCTCTCAGGAGGACTCTGCATCCTGTAGAAATGTCATGACCGACATAGGTTGCACCCTCACCATTGAATTCAAGAAGAATACCTACAAGGTATCTGTCATGAAGAACAGTTCCCGGTGTAATGTACATGGGGTTATGAGGAGTTGTATCGTCGTAGCTGCAGTTCGGACAGACATGAAGCTGGCTGTCATATTTTTCCATACATCTGTAACAGTATTTACGTTCTCCCAAAGCTGCTCCTCCTTTTCGCATTATATTTTTCGAATGCAGACACATTCGGGGTATCATACATATTGTATCAGCAAAAGCCCGAAAAGTCAACCTTTTCGGGAATCTTATTATCGAATCGTCTGAATTTGTATCTTTTTTGTAACATTTCTATGGCACAATTAAAACATTTTGTAATAAATCATCCCGAAAATTGCGGTTTTATGATTTGTATTGCGGTCCGTATAAAAACGCATGGACGACCATTGGTCGTCCGCAAGATACAAAAATGAAAAATATTGATTCAACGGGACGTCCGTACAACACATGATTACAGTACGGCAATGCCGCAGATAATCATGTTTATCAACAGGATACGTCCATGATTAATATGTTATTTTCCGATTTTTTCAACCTTCATGAGATTTGTCGTACCCGATACGCCAAGGGGTACGCCTGCTGTAATCGTTACAAGGTCGCCGTCACGGACAAGCTGGTGCTGCTCGGCAGCTTCAACAGCTGCGGCAAAGAGTTCGTCCGTACTGGTTTTCTCGTCGATGATGAACGGAACAACGCCCCAGCTCATATTCATCTGACGGCACACGGCTTCGTTCATTGTACAGCCGATTATGGGACAGGCAGGACGATATTTCGAAATAAGTCTTGCTGTCTGACCGCCGAGCGATACGGTGATTATAGCCTTTGCATCAAGGTCATGTGCAGTCGTAACGGTTGCATGAGCAATAGCCTCAGCGATATTCCTGTCGGACTCAATCTGTCTTGACGAGAAGCGTGCCTTGTAATTGATATTCTCCTCAGTTGTCTCCGCAATGAGAGCCATTGTCTTGACTGCATCAACGGGATACGCACCTGCTGCAGTCTCTCCCGAAAGCATGATTGCACTTGTGCCGTCGTAGATAGCGTTTGCAACGTCGGTAATCTCGGCACGGGTAGGTCTTGGATTGGCAATCATTGATTCAAGCATCTGGGTTGCGGTTACAACCTGTTTTCCTGCGTTGTAGCCCTTTCGGATTATGGCTTTCTGAATGGCGGGAATCTGCTCGAAAGGAATCTCAACGCCCATATCGCCTCTTGCAATCATGATTCCGTCGGCTGCTTCAAGGATTTCGTCGATATTCTCAACGCCGTCGGTGTTCTCGATTTTGGCGATTATGCGTACATCGTACCAGCCGAGACTGTGTGTGAACTTTCTGAGATAATTTATATCTGCGGCAGAACGTACAAAGCTTGCCGCAATGAAATCAAAGCCCATTTTTGAACCGAATTCAAGGTCGTCCATATCTCTCTCGCTGAGATACGGCATGGAGAGCTTTACTCCCGGAACGTTGATTCCCTTGTTGTTGGAGAGCGTTCCTCCGTGAATTACACGGCAGACAATCTCGGTACTGCTGACCTTCTCCGCAACAAGTTCGATAACGCCGTCGTTGATGAGGATACGTGTTCCGATGCTGACATCACGGGGAAGCTTCTTGAAGCTGACGCTGCCTGTTTTATTGTCGCAAGGGACGTCCTCCGTTGTGAGCGTATATGTGTCGCCGTCGAAAATTTCGACAGGCTTGTTGTCAACAAATTTTCCCAGACGTATTTCAGGACCTTTGGTATCAAGGAGGGTTGCAATGGGGAGGTCAAGTTCCTTCCTGAGTCTCTCGATTACACGCAGACGCTTCTCATGGGTTTCGTAGTCGCCGTGAGAGAAGTTGAAGCGTGCGACGTTCATGCCTGCAAGCATAAGCTCACGCATGATATTCTCGTCGTCAGTAGCAGGTCCGATGGTACATACAATCTTGGTTTTTCTCATAATTTACTCCATTTCGTCAAACGGGTTTGATTAAAGTTTTTTCAGTTTTGCGTAATTTGCCATGATTTTCTTCGTTCCTACCTTTTCGAAGGCGATTTCAAGCATGGTATCGTTTGCCATTTTCTTTGCGGAGATTATTGTTCCCTCGCCGAAGATATTATGCGAAACACGCTCACCCGCCTCGTAGGAAGCACTCTCCTTCGGAGCTGCACCTGCAAGCATTTTGTTTCGTGCAAGCTGCTGCTGAAGCGTTGAGGAGTGAACCTCTGTAACGTGCTTGTCGGAATCGGAAGAACTTCTCATAGCGGCAGCGTTGTCGTGCTTTTCCATGTTCTCGCTTCCGATTTCACGCAGGAAACGTGAAGTTACATTTCTCTGTGTCTGACCGAAAAGCATTCTCTGGCTCGCATTCGCAAGATACAGACGCTTCTTCGCACGTGTTACCGCAACATACGCAAGACGGCGTTCCTCTTCAAGGTCCTCCTCGCTGTCGAGGGAGCGTGAGCTCGGGAAGATTCCGTCGTCCATTCCGACTACGAATACATTTGTATATTCAAGACCCTTTGCAGAGTGAATTGTCATGAGAGTAACCTTATCCTCGTCCTCGTTATCACGGTCGGCTTCGGTATAGAGTGCGACTTCCTCAAGGAATCCGCCGAGAGTCGGCTCATCAGCCTCGTTCATGTACTGGACGATTGAAGAACGCAGCTCCTCAACATTTTCGATTTTGGTCTCGCCGTTTTCAAGAGCCTTCAGCGATTCAAGATAACCCGTTTTGTCAATGAGAAGGTCAAGGAACTCGTCAAGCGGAAGCTCCTCAGCCTTTTCGGTGAGCATACTGAAAAGATTGTAGGCATTCTTCAGAGCCGTCGTCTTTTTCGAAAGCGGAGCATACTCCTCACACGTTCTCAGGACTTCGTACGGGGAAATTTTAAGGTCACGGCTTATATCCTCGATAAGAGCAAGCGTCGAATCACCGATTCCACGCTTCGGCTCGTTGATTATGCGTCTGAAACGGAGCATATCGTTGTGATTGTTTATGAAGCTGAGGTAGGAGGTCACATCCTTGATTTCCTTGCGGTCGTAGAAACGCATTCCGCCGTATACTCTGTACGGAATACCGCTTCTCACGAGGGCACGTTCAATGGCATTTGACTGTGCGTTCATACGGTAAAGCACGGCATTGTCGGAATATTTTCCCGTTTCCTTGTAATGACTGAGAATAGTATCGGCAACAAATTTTGCCTCGTCGTTCTCGTCCACAGCCTTATACCAGTAAATCTTGTCGCCCTTGTCGCCCTGAGTCCAGAGGGACTTGGGTTTGCGTCCGTTATTGTGGGAGATTACGGAATTTGCGGCGTTGAGGATTGTCTGTGTTGAACGGTAATTCTGTTCAAGACGGATAACCTTTGCCTCCTCGAAAACATTCTCAAAGCCGAGAATGTTTCCTATGTCGGCACCTCTGAATTTATAGATACTCTGGTCGTCGTCGCCGACAACACAGAGGTTTCTGTGACCTGCCGAGAGCTGCGAAACGAGAGTGAACTGAACATGGTTTGTATCCTGATATTCGTCCACCATTATGTACTTATAGCGGTTGCGGTACTTTTCGAGAACGTCGGGGAAGCGGTTGAAAAGTTCTGCCGTGAGACAGAGGATGTCGTCGAAGTCAAGAGCGTTTGCAGACTTCATACGCTCCTGATACGCACCGTAGATACGTGCTGTAATCTTTTTGCGGTAGTCCATTCCCGCATTTTCAAGCATCTCCGCAGGCGTAATCATCTTATCCTTTGCAAAGCTTATCTCGCTGAGTGCCGCACGTGGAGCAAGCTGCTTTTCGGGAATATCAAGGTCTGCCATTATATTCTTTATCATACGCTGGCTGTCGTCGGAATCGTAGATAGTGAAATCACGTCCGTAGCCGAGAAGCTCTATTTCGCTTCTGAGAATCCTCACGCAGGCTGAATGGAAGGTGGACGCATTTATGTTCATGCCGTCCTCTCCGAGCATTGCCGTCAGACGTTCACGAAGCTCTCCCGCAGCCTTGTTGGTAAAGGTTATGGCGAGGATATTCCATGGCTTTATCGGGTCAACGGCAATTATGTCACGCAGAGTCTCAAAATCGTCTGTTCTGCCCTCCGCATAGTCAATGAGGAAAGCTGTGTCTTCGGGAGTTCCCTGACGTGAATCGTCCTCTGACGCTCTGCCGAAATTAATCATGTTGGCGATGCGGTTTACGATTACGGTAGTCTTGCCGCTTCCCGCACCTGCAAGAACAAGCAGCGGTCCGCTGACGGAAAATACCGCCTGCTGCTGCATATCGTTCATACGGCTGAAATATCTTTTTAATGCAGCCTTTTTTGCTTCGTTGAAAGAAAGATTACTCATAAAAATTCTCCGTTGTATCATGTAGTGAAACCGCACTCCGAAACCTTACTGTTAACAGCAGTGCGGCAAAAATAAGCATACACATATTCATTCTTACTGCTATTATAACATAAACCCGACAGCTTTTGCAATACATTAAATCCTGTTTTTTATTTTAATAAATCTTATATCCAAGCTTAACAATCGTCGGTTCCATGCGGTTTAACGATGTTTCAGACCTCTTTCCCACACAGAAACAATAAATCTGTCTTTGTATCCTTGAAAATTGTGCAGAATTTACGAATCGGGATTTTTTCGGAAAAATTTGCGAAAACCCTTGATTTTTTGTGCAAACGGTGATATAATATGTATGTTAATAGTTAAAGCGAAAGACCGGAACCTTCCGGTCTTTCGTTTATATACAGGCTATTTATACTAAGGCAATACCGCACAGAGCTTGTGCGGTGCTGCCTTAAGACAAAAGAAAGGAATCTGCGTATGAAGCTGAAAAAATTCGGCGGAACAGAGCAAAAGGTCTATGACCTCATCAAGCCCATTACCGATGAGCTTGAGTATTTTCTCTGGGACGTCAGCTATGTCAAGGAAGGCGCTCTGTGGTACCTCAGAATCTTCATCGACCGTGATGAGGGTATCACCATTGAGGACTGTGAACGTGCTACTGCTCCCATAAGCGACATTCTGGATAAAACCGACCCCATTTCCCAGAGCTATATGCTCGAGGTCGGCTCGGCAGGTCTGGAACGTGAGCTCCTTAAAGAAGAACACTTCGAGGTCTGCATCGGAGACAGAGTGCGTATCCGCTTTATCAGAGGCATCGACGGCGAAAAGGAAATCTGTGCCGAACTTAAAGACGCCGACAAGGAATCTGTTACCGTTGTTCTCGACAGCGGCGAGGAAAAGGTGTATTCCTTCGGGGACATCGCCTTTGTAAAGCTTTATCTGGATTTTGAATAAAATGAATCTTCCCTGCAATATCCGTAAGGAGGATTCAGTATAATTATACTGGAGGAATATACGACAATGAACAAGAATAACGACTTCTTCAAGGCTCTTGCACTTCTTGGAGAAGAAAACAGCGTAGAAACAGAGCTTCTTATCGAAAAAATCAAGTCCGCTATGCTCAAGGCGGCAAGAAAAGCTTATCCCCACAGCGAGGAGAATATCCGTGTGGAAATCGACCCCGCCAATAAAAGATTCGAAATGTACATCGAACAGGAAGTCATCGACGATTACCCCATCGACGAAAATGAGGTGAATATCGACGTCGCAAAAACTATCGACCCCAACGCTTATGTGGGCGGAAAAATTCTCAAGGAAATTGATATTTCCAAGCTCGGAAGAATGGCTGCCCTCTCCGCAAAGCAGTCCATCAAGGGCGATCTCAGAGAAATCAACCGTGAGCAGATGCTCAGCCGCTTTGAATCAAAGGAGCATGAGTGCCTCACCGTTACCGTTTCACAGGTTGAGCCCGGCAGAGGTACCGTTACCGTCGATTATCAGGGTACAGAGCTTTACCTCTTCCGCAACGAGCAGATTCCCGGTGAAACTCTTGAAGAAGGCAAGTCCGTGAAGGTCTACGTTACAGGCATCATCGGAAAAACAAAAAAGCCCGTTGTCAAGATTTCCCGTGCCCACAAGGACCTCGTAAAGCGTCTGTTTGAACTTGAAATCCCCGAAATCTACGACGGCACCGTTGAAGTGAAGTCAATCTCACGTGAGGCAGGTTCAAGAACAAAAATCGCTGTATGGTCAAAGGACCCCAATGTTGACGCTGTCGGCGCCTGCATCGGTGCAAAGCGTTCAAGAATCACCGCTATCGTGAACGAGCTCAGCGGCGAAAAAATAGACATCATCCCATGGAGTGAGGTTCCGGAAGAATTCATCGCAAAGGCTCTCGCTCCCGCAGAGGTTCTCAAGACGGTTATCACCTCAGCCGCCGAAAAAACCTGTACCGTAATCGTCCCCAACAATCAGCTCTCACTCGCAATCGGCAACAAGGGTCAGAACGCAAAGCTCGCTGCTAAGCTCACAGGCTTCAAGATCGACATCAAGCCGCAGTTCGATACAGTTACAGGCGACGAGGCTCCCGAAATGAGTCCCGATTTCGTTATCCCCGAAGCTCCTTCTGCCGAGGAAATCGCTGAGGAGACTGCTCCCGATGCAATCGTGACTCCCGAAGCTGCTGAGGAAATCCCCGCAGCCGATGAGACTCCTGCTGAGGAAGCTGCTGCCGATAACGAGGAATAATATATGAAACCGAAAAAAATACCCATGAGAATGTGTCTCGGATGCGGTGAAATGATGCCCAAAAAAGAGCTTATCCGTGCCGTGAAGTCTCCCGAAGGCGACATAAGTCTCGATTTCACAGGAAAGAAGTCGGGCAGAGGCGCTTACATCTGCAAAAGTACCGAGTGTCTCGAAAAAGCCCGCAAAGGCAGACGCTTCGAAAAATCATTCTCGTGCAGGGTAGACGACAGCGTTTATGAGGTGATGATGAATGAGCTTCGATCCGATGAAGAAAACGGCTGACCTGCTTTCAATCTGCATTAAGGCAGGAAAAACCGTCAGAGGATTCGACAGCGTGTGCGGTGCAATCGAAAACGGTACCGCAGCCTGTGTACTTACGGCTTCCGACGCTTCGGAAAAAACCGTCAAGGAAGCTGCTTTCCGCTGCGGAAAATACAGCGTCCCACTTATTAAAACCGCCCTTTCAAAGGACGATATGGCAAGGCTCTTCGGTAAATCAACGGCTGTTATCGCAGTCGCTGACAAAGGCTTTGCGGAGGGATTCGCTAAAATTGTGCAGGCAGAATAATCACAGCTTGCTGTGTTGACATATACCACATACAATTGAATATTATATGCCGTGAAAATGTCACGGTACTGCAATGGAGGTAATTCAGCCTATGGCAAAAAAAATAAAATTAAGCGACGCTGCGAAGGACCTTAATATCCCTTCTCAGGAATTGATCAACTACTTCGCTGATAACGGCGATACAAAGAAAAAAGCAGGTTCTGCACTCTCGGAAGATGAAATGAACCTCGTTCTGGAACATTATTCCAAGCTTCACGAGGTAAGCTCCTTCGACGAGTACTTCGCTTCAAGAAACGAACCCAAGCCCGTTAAGAAGGAAGCTCCCAAGTCTGAGGAGAAGCCTGCCGCTAAGAAAACAGCTGCTCCCAAGGCAGAGAAAAAAACAGACGAACCCAAAAAGCAGACAGAAAAGAAGTCTGCTGAGAAAAAGTCTGCTCCCAAAACTGCCGAGAAGCCCGTTCAGGTTCAGGAGAAAAAAGAAGAACCCAAGCCCGTTAAGAAGGATGCTCCCAAGTCTGAGGAGAAGCCTGTGCAGACTCAGGTGAAGTCCGACGAAAAGCCTGTTCAGGCTCCCGTAAAGGCAGAGGAAAAGCCTGCCGAGAAGCCTGCTGAAAAGACAGCTCCCGCACCTGCTCCAAAGACAGAGCAGAAGCCTGCTGCAAACAATAAAAACAAGAAAAATGATAAGAAGGAAAAGGCTAAGGCTCAGGACAGAGGCGAGCGTACAAAGTTCAATGCAAGCTTCTCATCCGATACTCCCTCAGCTTCTTCCTCACAGCAGTTCCGTACTGTTGATACAAGAGGCAGCTACATTGACCTCGATAAGTACAACGAGCGCTACGACCAGATGGCTACCTCAAATAAGCACGGCGGCGAGAACTACTCGTCCAAGAAGCAGAAAATCAATCAGAAGTCTGCCCAGAGAAACCGTCAGCAGTTCTCCAAGAAGGAGTCAGAAGCCGAAAAGCTCAAGAGACTTGAGCTTGAGCGTGCAAGAAAACAGCAGCTCAAGGTTCTTATCCCCGACTCGATTACTGTCGGCGAACTCGCTTCACGTCTCAAGGTGACTGCTACCGACGTTATCAAGAAGCTTATGGGTCTCGGCGTTATGGCTTCAATCAACCAGGAAGTTGACTTCGATACAGCTTCACTCGTTGCAGAGGAGCTCGGCGCTAAGGTTGAAAAGGAAGTTATCATCACTATCGAGGAGCGTCTTATCGACGACAGCGACGATGATGACAAGAACCTTGAACCAAGATGTCCCGTTGTTGTTGTAATGGGTCACGTTGACCACGGTAAGACTTCTATCCTCGACAGAATCAGAAACGCTCACGTAGCTTCCGGTGAGGCAGGCGGTATCACTCAGCATATCGGTGCTTATCAGGTTAACGTGAACGGACAGAAAATCACTTTCCTCGATACTCCCGGACATGAGGCGTTCACTTCCATGCGTGCAAGAGGTGCAAATATCACCGATATCGCTATCCTCGTTGTTGCCGCTGACGACGGTATCATGCCTCAGACCGTTGAGTCCATCAACCACGCTAAATCAGCAGGACTCCAGATAATCGTTGCCATCAACAAGATGGATAAGGAAGGTGCTAACCCCGACCGTATCAAGGAAGAACTTACTAAATATGACCTCGTTTGTGAGGACTGGGGCGGCGACGTTATCTGCGTTCCCGTTTCCGCAAAAACAGGCTTCGGCTTCGATGAGCTTCTCGAAAACGTACTCCTCGTTGCTGAGGTTCAGGACCTTAAGGCTAACCCCGACAGACTTGCTAAGGGTACTGTTATCGAAGCTCGTCTCGACAAGGGCAGAGGTCCTATCGCAACACTCCTCGTTCAGAACGGTACTCTCAAGCAGGGCGACGTTCTCATCGCAGGAACTGCTGTCGGCAGAGTACGTGTAATGACCAACGACAAGGGCAGAACCGTAAAGAGTGCAGGTCCTTCCGTTCCCGTTGAAATCACAGGTCTTGCCGAAGTCCCCAGCGCAGGCGATATCTTCAATGCCGTTGAGGACGAAAGACTCGCAAGAGAACTCGTTGAGCAGAGAAAGCATGAGGCTAAGCAGGAACAGTTCAACGCTTACAAGAAGGTTACTCTCGATAACCTCTTCAGCCAGATCGCTGACGGCGAAATCAAGGAGCTTCCCATTATCGTCAAGGCTGACGTTCAGGGCTCTGTTGAGGCTGTAAAGCAGTCGCTCGAAAAGCTCTCAAACAACGAGGTAAGAGTAAGAGTTATTCACGGTGCGGTTGGTGCTGTCAAGGAGAGCGACGTTATGCTCGCAAATGCATCAAACGCTATCATCGTAGGCTTCAACGTGCGTCCCGACCCTGTTGCTGCCGAAAGTGCCGCAAGAGACGGCGTTGACATCCGTCTCTACAGAATCATCTACGACGCTATCGAGGAAATCTCCACTGCTATGAAGGGTATGCTCGCTCCCAAGTACAGAGACGTTGAGCTCGGACGTGTTGAGGTTCGTCAGGTTTACAGAATCTCCAACGTCGGAATGGTTGCGGGAAGCTACATCCTCAGCGGTAAGGCTCAGAGAGGCTGTCAGGTGCGTGTTGTGCGTGACGGTATCATTATCGCCGACGACAAGATTTCAGGTCTCAAGCGCTTCAAGGACGACGTTAAGGAAGTTGCTGAGGGCTACGAGTGCGGTATCAGCCTTGAAAAGTTCAGCGATGTCAAGGAAGGCGATATCTTCGAAACTTACTTCGTTGAAGAATACAGAGAAGACTAATATCAACCCTGCTGTCTGTGACGGCTATCTCTTCTTGCCACGGACAGCAGACTATAAATATAAGGGGGTTACATTATGGACAATAACAGAATGAGTACGGCAGATATGCTTCAGTACTGCAATGAAGCTCTTGCATGGGAGGACTTCGGTCCAATAGACATCTACTTCTTCGAATCCGTAAAAAGAATACTGCTGGGACAGTGCAGTGCCCTTGAAGAACCTGAGGAATCAACAGACGACCTCATGGGTATCGAAAGACCTGTCCGTGACGTCGAGCTTGAACCCGAATACGGTATGTATGCCGACATCTATTACGGCGAGGAAGGCGACGAGGATATTCCCGATTACAGCCGTACTCCCGAAGAAGAGGCTTTCGGTGACGAAATGTTCGGCGACGGCTTCTTCACAGAAGCAGATTCCGCAGCTTCACAGCAGACAGCTGAGGAAACCGGCGAGGATTCTTCCGAAGCCGACAGCAGAAATCACGAGGAAGCTCAGGAAACAAGCTTTACGGTAAACATCTGACAAGGGATTCTTTTCCCGAAGAAAGGATAATATGCCTAATTTTAAAAACAACAGAACTGCAGAGGATATAAAACGTGAAATGACTGCGATTCTCAGAGAACTCAAAGACCCCAGAATCGACAAGATGCTTTCAATCGTACGTACCGAACTTTCGGGAGATATGTCCGTCTGCAAAATATACGTTTCAAGCTTCATGGGAATCGAAAAGGCTAAGGAATCGGTTATGGGACTTAAAAGTGCTGAGGGCTTTATAAAGCGTGAGCTTTTCCACCGCCTCAAGCTGAGAAAGTCGCCTTCACTCACCTTCATCGCCGACGATTCTATCGCAAGAAGCGCAGAAATCAGCAAAAAACTCAACGACCTGCTCTAAAGGAGGAAAGCCTAATGCTTACAGACTTCAGCGGTGCGGCGGAATTTCTCCGCAATTGCAGGGACGCTGTTATCATCACTCACCGCAATCCCGACGGCGACTGTATCGGTGCAGGCTTCGCCATGAAGGATATTCTCGCCTCTCTCGGAATAAGAAGCAGGGTTGTCTGCCACGACGATTTTCCGCATCGTTTCGACTTTATTACAGGAATCGGTGCGGGTGAGGACTTTGAGCCTCAGTCGGTCATTGCCGTTGACCTTGCCGATGTTCAGCTTATGGGAAGTCTCGGCGAAATCTACGGGGACAAGGTTCAGCTTTGTATCGACCACCACGTCTCCAACAAGGACTACGCTCAGCTTACGCTCCTCAGAGCCGATGCTGCCGCTGCGTGCGAGGTCATCTACGAGCTTGCAGGGTACATGGGAATTGAACTCACAGAACACTGCGCTGCCTGTCTTTATACGGGAATCGCTACCGATTCGGGCTGTTTCAAGTACAGCTGCACAACACCGAAAACTCATCTCATCGCCGCTGAACTTATGACCAATTTCAGCAGCATCAACTTCGCCCGCATTAACAGATATATGTTCGACGTGAAATCAAAGGGCAGAATGATACTCGAAAGCAGAGTGAACGAGCTTCTCGAATTCCACTGTGACGACAAAATCGCTGTGATTGCGGTCACAAACGATATGATGAGAGAAATGGGAATCGGTATGGAGGAGCTTGAAGGCTTCGCTCCCGCAACTATCCAGCTTGAAGATACAGAAGTCGGAATCCTCATGCGTGAACGTGAACCCAATGAGTACAAATGCTCGCTGCGTTCCGCAAACGAGGTCAATGTTGCGGAAATCTGTCAGACTCTCGGCGGAGGCGGTCATGCAAAAGCGGCAGGCTGTACGGTCTGCGGAACTCCCGAAGAAGCAAAACAACAAATCGTTGAGGCTGTGGAAAGGGCACTCTGCAAATGAATGGTATTATATGCGTGAACAAACCACAGGACTTCACCTCTTTTGACGTTATTGCAAAGCTCAGAGGTATCCTGCGTATAAAACGTCTCGGTCACGGCGGAACTCTCGACCCTATGGCTACGGGAGTCCTTCCCGTATTCGTCGGAACCGCCACAAAAGCCTGCGACATCATGCCCGATAACTCAAAAAGCTATCTTGCTTCGTTCCGTCTCGGACAAACCTCAGATACTCAGGATATTACGGGAGAAATCCTCTCCTCATCCGATATGACTGTAGGTTACGATATGCTGAATGACGTTCTCCCCTGCTTCAGAGGAAAAATCATGCAGCTTCCGCCTATGTATTCGGCGGTTCAGGTAAACGGTCAGCGTCTTTACGACCTCGCAAGACAGGGCATTGAGGTTGAACGTACTCCACGTGAAATAGAAATTTCATCTCTCAGTCTCGTTGATTACGACGAGGAAAAACGTGAGGGAGTCCTTGAAATAGGCTGCTCAAAGGGTACGTACATCCGCACAATCATCAACGACATCGGTGAAAAGCTCGGCTGCGGCGGTATCATGACTTCACTCGTGAGAACTTCTTCAGGCGGCTTCACTCTCAACGACTGCTTCACCTTCGACGAAATCCAGAACGCAAGGGACGAGGAGCGTCTTGAGGAACTTATCCTGCCCATCGAAAGAGTCTTTGAAAAGCTTCCGAAAATCAGACTCGGCGAGGCTCAGTCAAGAATGTACAGAAACGGCGTAAAGCTCGACCTTGAACGTGTCCGTGATGTGCGTGACGGAGCCGATACTTATGCCGTTTACGCTCACGAGGCAGGATTCATCGGAACGGCTGTTGCAGACAGGGAAAACGGTGTTCTGCGCATAGGAAAGAATCTCGTGTGAGGTGAGAGTGTGACATATAACGGAAAAAGAGCCGTCGCTCTCGGAATCTTCGACGGAGTCCATCTCGGACACCGCCGTGTTATGGAAATTACTGCCGGTACTGCGGAAAACGGTTTTGCACCGTCTGCTTTTACGTTCAGAAGCAATACAATCCGTCGGAAGCAGGGACGCAGTCTTGAATATATCTACACCGACAAAAACAAAGAACGTATTATCAATGCTCTCGATATAAAAGACGTGTTCAGCGAGGATTTCGGCAGTCTCAAAGGTCTGTCGGGCGAGGAATTTGTCCGTGAAATCCTTGTAAAAAGACTGAATACGGGTATTGCTGTGTGCGGAGATGACTTCCGCTTCGGTCACAATGCAATGTGCGGTGCCGACGACCTTGTACGCTTCGGCAAAGAGTACGGCTTCGATGCGATTATCGTCCCCGAAGAACGCATGAACGGCGAAAAAGTCTCATCACGGCGTATACGTGAGCTTCTTCTCGACGGCAATATGAAAGATGCATCGGTGCTTCTCGGAGACCGCTACAGTATCTTCACTGAGGTCGTGAAGGGCGCTCAGCTCGGACGGACCATCGGTTTCCCGACAATCAACCAGCTTTTCGCAGAGGGACAGCTTGTGCCTGCATGCGGAGTCTACGCTTCAACGGCTCTCATAGACGGAAAACGCTTCCCCGCTATGACCAATATCGGCGTAAAGCCTACGGTCTGCTACGGCGGTGCACCTCTTGCTGAGACTTATATTCACGGCTTTTCGGGCAGCCTCTACGGAAAATGCTTCCCCGTTGAGCTGTGGGAATTTATCCGTCCCGAACGGAAATTCGGCTCCCTTGACGAGCTGAAGAATCAGATAAATACGGATGTTGAGCATTGTCTCAATATCCTGTAAATATTCGCCGTGCTTTCACGGCACTATCACACTAATGGTCTATTATGCTATTGTGTACTGTGTCCCGCTTCGGACACATATCCTATACGTGCGGACAGAATGTGTTCCGTGCATTTTGCTTGTTTGAAATAGGCTGAGCAATATAAAATCTTCTCGATAAGGAGGAAATCCAATGGTAGAAGTAAAAAATCTATCAAAGAATTACGGCGACAAGCACGCTGTAAACAATATCAGCTTCAAGGTTGAAAAAGGCGAGATTCTCGGCTTTCTCGGACCTAACGGCGCAGGAAAATCAACTACGATGAATATGCTTACGGGCTATATCTCATCAACATCAGGTCAGATTCTCATCAACGGCGTCGATATTCTTGAGGAACCCAAAAAGGCTAAGCAGTATATCGGCTATCTCCCCGAAATACCCCCGCTTTACACCGACATGACCGTTGACGCTTACCTCAACTTCATGTATGACCTCAAAAAATGTAAGCTCCCCAGAAAGGCTCATCTCAACGATGTCTGCACTCTCTGTAAAATCTCCGACGTCAGAAAGCGTGTTATCAAGAACCTTTCAAAGGGTTATCGTCAGAGAGTCGGTCTTGCACAGGCTCTTATAAACAACCCTCCCGTACTCATCCTCGATGAGCCTACGGTTGGTCTTGACCCGAATCAGATTATCGAAATCAGAACGCTTATCAAGAAGCTCGGAAAGCGTCACACAGTCATCCTTTCTTCGCACATCCTCCCCGAAATTCAGGCTGTGTGCGACAGAATCATTATCATAAACAAGGGCGTTGTCGCCGCTGACGGTACTGCCGACGAAATCGCCAAGAGCATCACTAATGAACATAAGATGACTCTCAGAATCGAGGGTCCAACTCATACTGCTGCCGATAAGGCTGAAATCACTGAGGCTCTCCGCAAAATCGACGGTGTCAAGTACGTCCGTGCCGATATGGAGCGTGAAAAAGGTATCTACGATTACGACGTTGAAACAGACGGCAAAACCGATGTCCGCCGCCGTATAAATGCACTCTGCTCGGAAAACGGCTGGAATATCCTCATGCTCCAGCTCTCGGACCTCACACTTGAGGACATCTTCCTCAAGATTACTATGGGCGAAAATCTCGGTGCAGATGCGTCCGCACAGCCCGAAAAACCACGTATCAATATCGTGATTGACAACGGAGACGCTCCCGATGCCGACGATGAAACCGATTCCGATGCACCGGATGCAGAATCTGCTGCTGACGAGGATACATCCGCTGAAAATGCAGAGAAAAACAACGGAGGTGACGAATAATGGGTGCTATCTACAGACGTGAGCTCGGTGCATTCTTCACATCGGGCGTTGCATACGTTTTTCTTGCAGTATTTTACCTTTTCTCAGGCTATTACTTCTATAACAGCGTAATCAGCTCAGGCTATACCGATACTTCACCTATGTTCAGAAGTATGTTTATTATCGTACTCTTCCTTATCCCCATCCTCACCATGAGACTCATCAGTGAGGATAAAAAGAATAAGACCGATCAGGGTCTTCTTACGGCTCCCGTAGGACTCTGGGAAATCGTTCTGGGTAAGTATTTCGCTGCTCTTACAATCTTTATCATCGCAGAAAGCATCATCTTCGTTTACTCATTCATTCTCGGAATGCTCGGAGATGTTGTATGGGCATCACTTCTCGGCAACTACTTCGCAATGCTTCTTCTCGGAGCTGCATTCATCGCTGTAGGCGTTTTCGTTTCATCTCTTACAGAAAACCAGATGACTGCTGCCGTTGCTTCAATGGTAACGCTCTACTTCCTCTACCTCTTCGATTCCTTTGCCGATAAACTGTCATGGGAATGGCTCAGAAAGGCTGTTGTAAGTCTTTCATTCTACACCCGCTACACCGAGTTCACACAGGGAATATTCAACCTGACAAGTGTACTGTTCTACGTAAGCACAGCTTTCCTCTTCAACTTCTTCACTGTAAGAGTTCTTGAGAAGAAACGCTGGAGCTGAGTATCACTAAGAAAGGAAGGTATTTTCAGATGAATAATCCCGAAACTCAGACTAAAACTGAAACAGCTAAAAAGCCGAAAAATTTCAAGAAGGTTAAGTATGGCTCGATGTCGATTGCTGTTATGGTGCTTGTAATAGTTCTGGTCGTTATACTGAATCTTATCGCAGGCTATGCTTCAAAGAGAGCTCCCCTCAAAATCGACCTCACCGCTGACAACAGATACGAGCTCAGCGACGAATCCATTGACTTCCTCAGAAACAAACTCGACAAGGACGTTGAAGTTATCATTACATGTCCCAAAGCAGAATTCGAAGAGCTTTCGGCTTCCGCAGAATTCTTCTATCTCTATAATTACGGCATTAAACTCGACTGTCCCTACGATATGATCCCCGTTCTCCTTGAAAAGTACGAAATGTACGCTAATCAGGGAAAAGGTAAGCTCAGCGTAAGATACGTTGACCTCGACAAGGACCCCAAGGCTGTCCAGAAATACAAGGAAAGCTTCGGCGGAGAAATCGAAGCTCAGAGCATCATCCTCAGCTGCGGCGACAGAGTACGTGTTATTGATACTGCCGCTGTAAGCAATATGATCGCTCCCGATACTTCCAACCAGACAAATATCAACCTCATCTTCGCCGGCGAAAGTACTATCACTTCCGAAATAATGAATGTTACTGACGCTAACCCTGTAAGAGTTGCTTTTGCGTCTGCGTTCAACGGTCAGGCTATCTACACCCAGAACTACTCCGACGCTGCTCCTGCTCTCAGAGACAGACTCCTCGTAAAGAACGGCTACATCTGCACAGATATAGACATCGCTAAGGACGAACTCAGTGTCGATAAATACGATATGGTCGTAATCCCCATGCCGTCAAACGATTTCGACGAGACTACTATCAAAAAGCTCTCCGATTTCCTCTATAACGGCGGAAATTACGGAAAGAATATGCTTTTCATTGCAGATACTCTCGCTTCCGATTTCCCCAATATCAGCGAATTCCTCGCTGAATGGAACCTCGCTGTCTCAACAGGCACCGTTCTTCAGGATGAGGAAAGCTATATGGGCAACAACACATTCGCTCTTCAGGCTAAGGTTCCTGAAAACGATTTCACCGCAAATGTTCCCAAAAATTCACTCTACCTCGTAGCTCCCACAGCTCAGGAGGTCCAGATTCTTTCAAGAAACGTCGATGGTTTCACAGAACCCGTTATCCAGACAAGCGGAAGTGCTGTAAACTTCGACATGAAAACAGAAAAGGCTGTCGGCGAAAAGGGCGTAAAGAACATCGCTGCAATCGCTACAAAGCGTACCCAGATAAGCAACTTTGAGTACAGCGACAGTAATGTTATGGTGCTTGGATGCGGTCTTATGACAAGAAGCGACGTTATCGTACAGAGCAACCTTTACAGCAATGCCTCTACACTTCTCAGCATCCTCAATACAATGACAGGCAGAGAAACAGATTCCGTTATTATCCCCGAAAAGACTCTTCAGGCTGCTACCATTGCTCCCACAGCAAATCAGGATAAAACAATCAAGATTGTTGTAATCTTCGTGATTCCCGCTGTTATTGCCGTTATTGGACTCGCTGTTCTGTTAAGGAGAAGAAACCGATGAAAAAACAGATGTATGGCATTATCGGACTCAGTGCAGCCGTTGTTGTACTCGGCGGAGGTCTTATCGCACTCAATGTTGCCGATAAATCAGTTAATGAAGACAAAAATCCCGTCGTTGAGCAGACTACCGAAAATACCGGCAGAGGCTTCATAATCGTTGACGACAGCAGTGCTCCGTATATCCCCGACGCAGGCGTTACTGCCAAAGGAAAAGTAAAAAGCGTCAAGGTTACAAACGGTGACATCGTTCTCGACGCCATAATCTCAAAGGAAGCTTCCGAAGGCTCATATTCGGAATATACTCTCAGAGGCTATGAGGACCTTTCTGTTGACAGTCTGCTCGTCAGCACTCTCTTCAACAACGCTTTCGGACTCACCTCTGAATCAATCATTGAAGAAAACTGCACCGATTTCGATAAGTTCGGTCTTGCCGACACAGCTGTTTCCGTTGAGGTAACTTTTGAATCAGGCAATACGAAAAAACTGCTCGTCGGAGACAGCTCTCCCGTTACGTCAAACGTATATGTAAGACTTGACGGCTCTGATACGGTCTACGACGTCATCAGCTCGAAAATGGCAAACTATAAGGAACCTGTCAGCCATTTCATTGATAAAACCGTCGTTGCTAAGCTCGACGAAACCGCAGACATCAAAATCAACAGTCTCGAAATCGTCCGCAAAGACCTCAAGGATGAATTCCTTATCGAATTCAACCCCGATAAGGAAAAAGACGATTACAGAGGTTCTTCCTCTGAATACCTTATGAAAAAACCTGTGGAGACTTTCATAGAGGTTGAAGCCGGAGACGCTGCTATGAAAGGTCTGTTCGGTCTTACCGCAAACGATATAAGCGTTCTCCACTGCACAGATGCTGATATCGCAAAGGCAGGTCTTGACGACGCTTTCTGCAAAGCTTCCGTAAAAGCTTCAAACGGCGACGCTCACACCCTCCTCCTCAGCGAAACCTTCAAGGACGAGGACGGTACAGAACTTTGCTATGGTATGATTGAGGGCGGAAAGGTGATTTATACCTTCGTGCCCGCAAGCGTCACATGGCTCACACTTACTCCTCAGAGTATCGCTTCACAGAATACTATCGTCTCATTTGTATGGAATATCAGCAACCTTGAAGTGAACTGCGGCGATACAACTGAAGTCTTCACAATCGAACCCAAGGAAAGCGGTGCTGACCGTACAAAAGCAAAAAAAGAAAATATGAACGTTACACGTAACGGAAAAAGCTTCGATGCAGAGCGTTACCGCCAGTTCTATGCATTTCTTACTGCTGCTCCTGCGGAAGAACTCGCTTATGAAGAACCTGTTCCATCAGGAAAACCTGTGGTTACTCTGAAATATTCCGACGCTGTATCCGGCGACTCCTTCACATATGAGTTCTATGACCACTCTGCAATGAAGTCGCTTATCGTCATTAACGGAAAAAGTATGTTTACATGCAGTAAATCTTACGTAAATACTCTCGCTGATAATATCGGCAGAATAAAGTCCGGAATGGCATTTGAAACAAAATGGTCGGGACAGTAATCCACCCTCACTCAATGCCCTATGCGGCAGACGCAAATCAAATGAACGGAGGTTTATAATGAACGAAAAATTCCATACCTATAAAGGTTACCCTCTCGTAAGAAGCGGCAGAACCATTTACTACGGCTATATGTCTGACCCATATGTTATTATGATTCAGATTATGTCAGTGAAAAAGTCTGATGATAAGGACATTACAGAAAAAGTAAGAGTTATTCAGATGTCAACTGACCCGAATCTCAATCCTCTTGAAGCCTGCGTGAAAAATGCAGAGCGTGAATGTGGTCTCTATGAGGCTCTCGACATCGCTAACGTATGGCTCGAAAAAGCCCTTGCTCAGTAAGGTAGTATAATAATCACGGGGAGCTTTTCAGAAGCTCCCCGTTTCATTTACGGTAAACATCGTTTCAAATCAAATGTCAAGCGGACGACCATTGGTCGTCCGCAGATACATTATACCGCAAATCGGATTTTTGCAGTCTACAGGACGCTCTATAACCAAATATTTCACACCATATAAATATTCAGAAATTTTTTCGGATTTTTTTCAAAAAACCCCTTGACAAATCCTTTTAAATCTGATATAATATTAAAGCAGTCAGGTTACTGGCTATGCGAGTGTGCTGGAATAGGCAGACAGGCACGTTTGAGGGGCGTGTGTCGAAGGACGTATGGGTTCAAGTCCCATTACTCGCACCAAATCCGCAATTTATATTGCGGATTTTTTCTTTTTATAAGCAAAACAGCTCCTCATAACAGGAGCTTTGAGATTGTCGATAAACCACATTGCAATCAGAATCCAAGCGGACGACCAATGGTCGTCCCTACATTTATACACGCAAAATTGTCAATCTGTAGGGATGCCCATTGGGCATCCGCATTTACATTGTGTACCTTATATAAAGACTAACGGCAGAGAATTTTCCCTGCCGTTTTGTTATTATTAGTTTTGTGAAAGCCGTCAGCCGCACTTTGTAACATTGATGCTATTGAAAACGGCGGCAATGTGTGGTATAATATAAAAAATTACCGTTAAATAAGGGAGAAAATCATGAAAAGCGATACAGATAAAAGAAAAGCTGCATCCAAGAATATCTCATTTGCGCTTGTCTGGGCGGTTTTAGCACTGCTTAACGGCATATTCTCCGCATATGTTTTGAATTACGAGCCGAAAATCGGCAGGTATCATATTCGTATATGCTCAATATTGGGTGTATTATTGACATTGTTTACTATCTGGGGAGCTGCATTGTGCATAAGATATATCAAAATGAAGAAACAAGCAAAAAGTGCAGCCGTAATGATGATAATTTTTATTTTAATGTGTTTGATGTGGACTCATACGGTATTGCCCTATTATAAGGATTTAGCAGGCAGCAGTAAAACAGTAACTACAAACAGCTATCTTGTGGTACATGATAATCTGTATTTTCTTGATGATGAAGGAAACGAAGTGAAGTTGAAAATACCTGATGATACAGCCGACGAACTGAGGTCAAAGGAAAATTATGAATACGACTCTGAAAACAATCTGCTGAAATATTATAGTGAAATGACCGTAACATATTATCCTGAAAGCAAGGTGATAATAAGCATATCTGCCGAAGAATAAACCGAGGAACGATACATATCCGCCCGTGAATGAGTCATGGGCGGATTTTTATAAATTCAAGAAAATAAATATGCGAAAAAAGAGCTTCTGCGGAGTCTAATAAATGAAAGCAAATTTGCGGAATAAGGAAGGGAGGGAATCAAATGGGCAACGATGCGGATCGCTACCGCCGTTTCCTGAATGGTGATGACGATGAGCTTATTGTGATTATTGATACATATTATCAGGGACTCTCGCTTTATCTTAACAGTATATTGAATAACATCTGTGAAGCAGAAGAAATAATGCAGCAGACCTTTGTGAAGCTTGCGGTCAGGAAGCCGAAATTCAACGGAAAAAGCAGCTTCAAAACGTGGCTTTACGCTATTGCACGAAATCAGGCTTTGAATCGTCTCAGGGAGCGTTCACGTTATGCCGACTTCACTATAGACGAAGCATTCAGTCTGTCGGACGAAACCGATATTGAGCGTCAGTATCTTGCCGAAGAAAGGAAAGTTCAGCTACACACAGCCATGAAACGGCTTAATTCCGAGTATGCTCAGATCTTATATCTGAAATATTTCGAGGATTTTGATACGGAAGCCATTGCAAGAATTATGAAAAAATCTAAGCGACAGATAGGCGATATGCTCTATCGTGCCAAGAACGCATTAAAATCTGAACTTGAAAGGATGGGTTTTGTTTATGAAGAACTCTAAAGAGATTGCAAGTACCGTATTTCAGGTACGTGATGAATATATGGAACATCAGGAAGTTAAAAACAGAAAAATAAGAAAAGCCGCCGCTGTAAGCGGAATGGCTTGTGCATTGTGTCTTACCGTTGTCGGGGCAGGCTACATGGAAACAGTAAATGAAAAATACCCTGTTATGCAGTCCGCACCTGAGAATATTGCCGACTCTGAATCAATTGAGAATTATTCCTCAGCACAGTCGGATTACGAAGTGTCTGCCGATTCATATGTCGGAGCTGTACAGGCTTCCTCAGCGTCTTCGGAAAATACAGAAAGCACAGCTGCTCCCGTTGTGATTGAACCTTCGTCAGCAGAGTCGCAGAATGAACCTGTTCAGAGCACAGGCATCAGCGTTGAGCTGCCGTCAGAAGTACAGCAGAGTCCCGAAAGCAATACGATTTCAGCTGATAGCACATCATCTTCAGGCAATGATATTGAAAACGCCATCAACCATTTTATGAAACATGTAATCGTTGATGGCGAAGCTTATATCGAATATAATGCAGGCACAGAAACTTACACTCCCGATACTTGTCTTGGCTCTCCCAGCGATTACGACGGAAATTACAGAGCTTTTTTCAGCGAAATCCCTGCAATACTTTATACCTCAAAAGAAAGTCCCGAGATTTTAATTGTTGAGGAGCCCGATAACGTTGTTTATTTGATAAAGGTAAAGGATTGAACGTTTTAAGGCAACACCGCACAAAAAAACGGCAGGGAAAATTCTCTGCCGTTTCTGTTTATCGAAAAACATGATTATTTGCGGACGACCAATGGTCGTCCCTACATTTATACACGCAAAATTGTCAATCTGTAGGGATGCCCATTGGGCATCCGCATTTACATTGTGTACCTTATATAAAGACTAACGGCAGAGAATATCCCCTGCCGTTTTGTTATTATTACTTGAAGTAAGCAACGCCGCTTTCGAAGATTTTCTGGTCCTTGCATCCTTCAACGTTCTTGCAGATATAGCTGCCGATACGCTCGGAGTGACCCATCTTACCGAGAACACGACCGTCGGGAGAAGTAATACCCTCGATAGCCTCAATGGAAGTATTGGGGTTGTAGCGGATGTCCATAGTGGGATTGCCGTCGAGGTCAACGTACTGAGTAGCAATCTGACCGTTCTTTGCAAGCTGCTGAATGAGACTTGCGGGAGCTACGAAGCGTCCCTCACCATGAGAAATAGCGATTGTATGAACGTCGCCGACCTCGCATCCGTAGAGCCATGGACTCTTGTCGGAAGCAATTCTTGTTGTAACCATCATCGACTGGTGACGTGCGATTGTATTGAATGTAAGTGTGGGAGAATCGTCCTTCATGTCAACGATTTCACCGTATGGCACGAGACCAAGCTTGATAAGTGCCTGGAAGCCGTTGCAGATACCGAGCATAAGACCGTCACGATTCTTGAGGAGGTCGTGAACAGCGTCCTTGATTTTGGGATTGCGGAAGAACGCAGTAATGAACTTTCCGCTTCCCTCAGGCTCGTCACCGCCGCTGAATCCACCGGGAATCATGATAATCTGTGAGTGACGGATAGCTCTCTCAAAGTAGCTTACTGACTCCTCAATATCGGATGCAGAGAGGTTGCGGATAACAACAGTCTCAGTCTTTGCACCTGCTCTCTCGAAGGCTCTTGCTGTGTCGTACTCGCAGTTTGTACCCGGGAATACAGGAATGAGAACTCGTGGCTGAGCAGCCTTGATAGAAGCTGTCAGGTGGAGTCTGTCGCTGTAGGAATAAGTTTCGGGAGTTGCCTTTGTTGTTTCGATACGGCACGGGAATACGGGTTCGAGCTTGCTCTCCCATACTCTCTGGAGACTGTCAAGACCGATTGTGTAGTCCATACCGTGAATCTTGTAGTCCTCGATAGTGGAACCGATTACAGACTCGTCGGCGCAAGCGTCACCGCTGAGTTCGATAATGAACGATCCGTAGCAGGGCTTATAGAGCTGCTTTGCTGAGAGACGTACATCAAACTTGAATCCGAGCTTGTTTCCGAAGCACATCTTGGCAATACCCTCAGCAACACCGCCGTAGCCGATAGTCCATACAGCCTTTGCTCTGCCGTCAGCGATAATCTTCTCAACCTTGTCGAAGCAAGCCTTTATGCTGCTGAATACAGGGAGACCGTTCTCGTCGTATTCGGGAGTAATCATGATAACCTTATCGCCTGCGGACTTGAACTCAGTTGAAACAACCTTGTCAGCCATAGCAGTTGAAACGGCAAATGAAACGAGTGTGGGCGGAACGTCGATATTCTCGAAAGTACCCGACATTGAGTCCTTACCGCCGATAGAGCCGCAGCCCATTTCAAGCTGAGCCTTGAATGCACCGAGAAGTGCAGCCATAGGCTTGCCCCAACGCTTGGGGTCATTCTGTGTACGCTCGAAGTACTCCTGGAAAGTGAGCCAGCACTTCTTATATGTACCGCCTGCGGCAACAACCTTTGCAATCGACTCGATTACGGCAAGCATTGCGCCGTGATATGGAGATTTCTCTGAAACATCGGGATTATATCCCCAGCCCATGAGTGAACAGGTATTTGTCTCGCCCTTGAGTACGGGAATCTTTGCAGCCATTGCCTGTGAGGGAGTCATCTGGTAGACTCCGCCGAAGGGCATAAGGACTGTTCCTGCACCGATAGTTGAATCAAACTTCTCAATAAGTCCCTTCTGTGAGCAGACATTGAGGTTTGAGAGAAGCTCTGACCATGACTCTGCGGAATCGTAAATATCCTCGTCGGAATTTTCGGAGGGAGCTTCAACAACGATGTCAGTGAACTTGGGAGCGCCGTTTGAGTTCAGGAACTCACGGGAGAGGTCAACGATTGTATTGCCGTTCCAAACCATTTTAAGGCGAGGCTCAGCAACAACGTCTGCAACGAGAGTAGCTTCGAGGTTCTCCTTAGCAGCCTCCTGCATGAATTTATCAAGGTCTTCGGGAGCGATGACAACAGCCATTCTCTCCTGAGACTCGGAAATAGCGATTTCTGTACCGTCAAGACCGTCGTACTTCTTGGGAACGGCATTGAGGTTGATAACAAGACCGTCTGTAAGCTCACCGATAGCAACAGAAACACCGCCTGCACCGAAATCGTTGCAGCGCTTTATCATCTTTGTAACGTCGGGGTTACGGAAAAGTCTCTGGAGCTTTCTTTCCTCAGGCGGATTACCCTTCTGAACCTCTGCACCGCAGTGTTCAAGTGATTCAAGAGTGTGTGACTTCGATGAACCTGTAGCACCGCCGCAGCCGTCACGTCCTGTCTTTCCTCCGAGAAGGATGACAATGTCACCCGGAACGGGAGCTTCACGACGAATATTCTCGGCAGGTGCAGCTCCTACAACAGCACCGATTTCCATTCTCTTTGCAACATAGCCGGGATGATATACCTCAGCTACGTGACCTGTTGCAAGACCAATCTGGTTTCCGTATGAGCTGTAGCCGTTTGCAGCACCAACTGTAATCTTTCTCTGGGGTAGCTTTCCGCTGATTGTGTCCTCAACGGGAACAAGCGGATTTGCAGCACCTGTCACACGCATTGCCTGATAAACGTATGAACGTCCCGAAAGCGGGTCACGGATAGCGCCGCCAAGACAAGTTGCAGCACCGCCGAAAGGTTCGATTTCAGTGGGGTGGTTATGAGTCTCGTTCTTGAACATGAGAATCCAGTCCTCAAGTTTGCCGTCGATGTCAACCTTGATTTTTACTGAACAAGCGTTGATTTCCTCGCTCTCGTCGAGGTCGGGGAGCATTCCGTCGGCCTTGAGCTTCTTTGCGGCAAGAGTACCGATGTCCATAAGAGTGATGGGACGGTCTGTTCTGCCCATTTCCTCACGCACATTGAGGTACATATCGTAAGTCTCCTTGATATAGGGAGTCCTGATGTCCACGTTCTCAACATTTGTAAGGAATGTTGTGTGACGGCAGTGGTCTGACCAGTATGTATCAATCATTCTGATTTCGGTGATTGTGGGGTTACGCTTTTCTGTATTGCGGAAATAATCCTGACAGAACTTTATATCATCGTAGTCCATAGCAAGTCCGAAATGCTCAATGAATGCACGCAGACCCTTTTCATTGAGGTCGATAAAGCCTTCAAGCTCCTCAACGGTTGTGGGAATATCGTAATTTGTATCGAGCGTATCTACAGCTGCAAGGCTTGCCTCACGGCTTTCTACGGGGTTGATTATGTAGGATTTGAGCTTTGCGAACTCATCGTCTGTAAGCTGACCCGAAATGATGTAGATTCTTGCGTTGCGTACACGGCAGCGCTCTCCCTGACGGAGAATCTGGATACACTGCTCACAGCTGTCAGCTCTCTGGTCGAACTGACCCGGAAGATACTCAACAGCAAACACACGCTCACCTGCATGAAGCTCGGGAAGCTCGCTGTAAACGATGTCAACGGCAGGCTCAGAGAATACGGTACTTACAGCAGCTTCGAAGTCCTCACGGCTGAGCTTGTCTGCATCGTATCTGTTGAGGATTCTCACATTTGTGAGATTGAGTCTCAGAGCAGTACGCACGTCGCTGAGAACCGACTGGGCTTCAACGGCAAATTCAGGTTTCTTTTCGACATAGATTCTGAATACGGACATAATTATCTCCATTTCTCCGCCGTCATCACAGTCTTCACAGGAAGAAAAATGAATCGGACGGTAAATATAATACTTATGGTGAATCACAGATGCTGCCGTAACAGCAATCGTGACCGCTTACTTCTATTGTAACACAAAAAATCATATTACGCAAACTTTTTTCGCATTTTTTTCGAAAAATTTTTATAAGTGTGTAATCGGGAGCGTAGCCGTGATAAAAATCGCTTTCATTTTCCCTTTCAAAGAGTACGGGGACGGTCTTCCCGACAAGACTTTTCAGATATTTTTCCTGTAAAGCGTCCCCGAGAGTCTTCATTCTGCCTGCACGCTCAGCCTTCACGCTCTTGTGAAGCTGCGGCAGACGTGCGGCGACCGTGCCCTTTCTGGGCGAGTACTGAAAGACGTGGATTTTTGCGAATCCGACCTTCTCCGCAAATGCCATTGATTCAGCAAACTCCTCCTCAGTCTCCTGCGGAAATCCGACCATAATATCTGTCGTGAAGGCAGCGTCGGGAAAACGGCTTCTGATACGGCAGACAAGTGCGAAATAATCGTCGGTATTGTATTTGCGGTTCATTCTTCTGAGAACGCCATCGCTTCCGCTCTGGAGCGACAAATGAAACTGCGGACAGAACTCAGGCAGTCGGGAGAGTCTTTCGAGGTCGTCGTCGGAAATCATCTCAGGCTCAAGCGAACCGAGACGCACTCTTTCTATGCCCTCTACGGCACAGCAGGTCTCAACGGCGTCCACAAGTCTCAGACCGTACTCCTGTCCGTAGAACGCAAGATTTATGCCAACCAGAACAAGCTCCCTGTGTCCCGACTGTGCAAGACGCTGAGCCTCAGTCCTGAGAGAGTCAAGGGACTTGCTGCGGCATCTTCCACGTGCATACGGAATAATGCAGTATGAACAGAACTGATTGCAGCCGTCCTGAATCTTCATGAAAGCTCTTGTTCTGCCCGACTCCGAAAATCCGACGGGACACGGTATATCCTCAAAGCTGTCGGATTTCCCGTATGGGACTATTTCTGTACGGCACTCTCCCGATTCAAGAGCATTCATCACAAGTCCCACAAGCTTTTCCCTTTCCTTAGTACCCGTAACAACGTCCGCTTCGGGACATTTCTCCGCAGTTTCGGGAGCAGCCTGCGGCAGACAGCCTGTGAGAGCTATTACCGCACGGGGATAGCTTCGGCGGAGTCGTCTTACGGCATAGAGGGACTTGCTGTCGCCGCTTCCCGTGACAGTGCATGAGTTGACGACGAAAACGTCCGCTTCCGATTCATTTTCGGCAGAGACAAAGCCTTTCTCCACAAAACAGCTTCTCAGACACTCCGTTTCGTACTGGTTTACCTTGCATCCGAAAGTAATAAAAAACACTTTATACATACTTCACCTTATTATTACAAAATACCCGCATATCCGACATAGTGAATTTGCACAAATTCAACGTACATCAGCTGTGCAGTGTTCACAATTTATCGCACCTGAATAAAAACCCGCTTTTTTATGTCAAACAATTATACTAAAATGACGAATTTGCAGAAAATGGCTTGACATCGGGGAATTTAAGTGCTATTATATAGGTGCGGAAGGGCAATACCGCAAAAAGAAATAAAGAAGAAAAAACAAACACACACGTACACGTAATCGAAACAGGAGGTAAGAATATGACAACGACAACAGTCAATTTACAGGCAATCAACGACGTCAAGGAATTCGTAAACATCGTAATGCGCTACGATTTTGATATCGACCTCGTTTCAGGCAGATATGCAATCGACGCAAAGTCTATCATGGGTATTTTCAGCCTCGACCTTTCTAAGCCCATTCAGCTCAACGCACATACCGACGATGCTGATGACTTCTTCAAGGACATTGAAAAGTTCATCGTCAAGTAAGGGCTGAAACACTCCCCGTACATCAGAAGGATACATTTATAAGGGAAACGACCATATAGAAATATTATATGTATTTATCGGGTGAAACCTTTCTGAGGAAAGGTTCTCCCCCGAACCCCCTTCCAAAGACTTTTAATACAAATTTCAGCCCTATAGGGTATGTATATCTTGGTAAACCGTGCGGTTTTAACATCTTGGATATACCCTATAGGGCTGAAATTTCATACTGAAAGTTTTAGGAAAGGAGTTTGAGGAACAACCCTTTTTCAAAAGGGTTTTCCTCAATAATTAACGTATATACTTCTGTATGGGCATTATCCTAATGAATGTATCCTTTTTATTTTATGTAGAATCAGTCCCAGTCCTTGCGGCTGAACTTGTGCAGGAGCTTTTTCAGCGGATTCCTTACACAGAGCTTCTGGAAATGGTGGAACAGAGCGTCCTGATTACAGTCATGCTGTGGGATTTTGTCGTAGAATTTCTTGAATTCATTTACGCTCATGCCGATTTTCGTGTCACGCTGAAGGGAATCGTCCGTAAAGACAACGGCTCCGTAGACGGGAGTATTTCCGAAACCGCCTTTTTTGAGGTGGTGGATTACGTTATCGATGTGGGTTTTATTCTGGAGTTCGGGGTTATAGAGCTTGTGCGTCTTTGTACCGATTTTGTGGACGAGATTCTTGCCGCTTCCCGAAATACTGCCTGAGATTCCCTTTGTCTCAACAACGAGTATTCCGAATCTTCCGAAAACGAGGTGGTCGATTTCGCAGGTCTTGTTGTAAAGAGGAAGGTAGACGTTGTTCATTATACGAACCTTATCTCCTTTGCTGACCTTGCGCAGAACTTTTGCCGTCTTTCTCTCGGCAGCCTTGCCCTTGCTGAAATACGAGCGCACGAGCTGAACTGCGATGAACACGGCGATAATGCCGATTACAATCAGAATAATAATTGTTTTTGTTTCCATAAATTTCTCCCGTAAAAATGTATATTTCAGACTGATACTGCAATAATATAGATAACGCTTAATGCTTCATAACGGAAAACGTGAAGCGTTGGGAGCGTTATCATCATAACAGAGAGGTGTTCTCAATATGTGGGACAAGCTTGCACTTATTCTTCTCATTATCGGAGGAATAAACTGGGGACTTGTCGGGATATTTGAGTTTGATATGGTTGCGTGGCTCTTTGGCGGAGCTGCAAGCCTCATCAGCCGAACAATCTACATTCTTGTAGCGATTTCTGCTGTATGGTGCATATCACTTCTTTTCAGAAGAGACGACGAGCTTGCATTCAGCTCAGACTCAAACCGATAAGCTTTAAACGACAATTGCCGACCTCAGCAAAAAAAGACGAAGGGGTCGGTATTTTGCCGTATACAGAAAAGGGAGGCAAAAAGCCTCCCTGATTTTTTATTAGTCGCTTACGTAAGGAAGCAGAGCGATGTGTCTTGCTCTCTTGATAGCAACTGTGAGCTCACGCTGATGGAAAGCGCAAGTACCTGTAACACGTCTTGGAAGAATCTTAGCTCTTTCAGTCATGCACTTTCTGAGCTTAGCGAGATCCTTGTAATCAATTCTCTCGATTCTGTCAGCACAGAACATACAAACCTTCTTGCGAGGCTTCTTCGAGGGACGGGAATTTCTTTCCTTTTCCATGACTTTTCCTCCTATCAATATAAAGTAACGTTAAGCTTAGAACGGAACGTCGCCGTCGCTGAGGATTTCTTCAAAATCGCTCAGATTGCCATAGGACATACTGTCATTATTCTGTGCGGGCTGCTGTGGAGCTGCCTGCTGAGGAGTCTGATAGTTATTCTGGGGTGCAGAGTAACCCGAACCGCCTGTACCCGATTCCTTCTTTGAGCCTGTGAACTCTACGTTATCAACAAAAACCTCTGTTCTGTAATGTGTAACATCGGCGTGGTTTCTGTCCTGATAGCTGCTTGTTCTGAGGCTTCCCTCAACGCATATCATGCTGCCCTTATTGAAATAACGGCTTACAAATTCAGCAGTCTGACGCCATGCAACGCAGTTGATAAAATCAGCCTGTCTTTCACCTGTGTTTTTATCGGCGAAACTTCTGTTTACCGCAACGGTGAATCTGCATGAAGCGATGCCGCTCTGTGTCTGTCTGAGTTCGGGGTCGGCAGTAAGTCTGCCCATTAAGATAACCTTATTCATCTGACATTCTCCTCTCTGTTAATGAAGCTTATTCCTCGACAACAGTTACGAGTGAACGAAGAATACCGTCTGCAAGGTTGAGACGTCTTGAAAGATCTGCGGGGTAATCGGGAGCTGACTGGAATGTATAAATTACATAGTAGCCCTCTGTCTCGTCCTCGATGGGATATGCAAGCTTACGCTTACCCCAATCCTCGTTGACTTCAACAGCTTCAGCGTGTCTCTCGATTCTTGCCTTGAACTTCTCGATGAGAGCCTTCATGGGTTCCTCGCCGTTCTTGAGGCTGAAAATAACCATTACTTCATACTTAGCGGATACCTTTGCCATTTCTGTACACCTCCTTCTGGATTCTGCCTGCAACTTGCGGCAGGCAAGGATAACTGTATCATATCACATGATACTTGAATATTATACCACATCTCCCGAAGCTTGTCAAGAGCCGTTTTAATTAAAAAGCAGCGGATTTACCTGCTGTTTTTTGATTATTGTGACAGCTTTCCGCATAATATTTACTGTACAGACTATTGCGGAAACGTCAGTGATGTGGTATAATTGTACGGGAGGTTTTATTATGGGAATTATTGAACTTTTGGCACTTGCTGTCGGACTGAGCATGGACGCATTTGCGGTCTCGGTCTGCAAGGGCTTATCGTGTAAAAAGGCGAGTTTTTCGGGCATGGCAAAATGCGGAGTCTGGTTCGGAGGATTTCAGGGACTCATGCCGCTTATCGGCTTCTTTCTCGGAACGCTGTTTGCCGACGCCATTGTTGCGGTTGACCACTGGATAGCATTTGTGCTTCTTGCTTTTATCGGCGGAAATATGCTGAGGGAGGCGTTTGCCTGTGATGACGACGACTCCGACAAAAACGCCGATTTCTCCGTGAAAACGATGTTCACTATGGCTGTCGCAACGTCTATCGACGCTCTTGCGGTTGGAATTTCACTCGCAATGGCAGGCGGAGTAAATATCTGGGCAGCGGTCGGACTTATTGCTGTTGTTACGTGTATTCTGTCGGCACTCGGAGTTAAAATCGGCAGCGTATTCGGTGACAGATTCGAAAAAAAGGCTCAGATTGCAGGCGGTGTCATACTTATTATTCTCGGACTGAAAATACTCCTTGAACATCTTGGCGTATTATGAAAAACAGCTTCCCATGTGGGAAGCTGTCAGATTGCCGATAAACATCATTTTAATAAAAACAAGGGACGACCGATGGTCGTCCCTACATTTATACACGCAAAACAGCCCGATTTCAGGGATGTCTCTTACTTGACAACAACCTTCTTGAATGCCTTCTTGCCCTTACGGACAATAACGTCGCCCTCAAGCTTGATCTGAGCCTTGCCGTCAGTCATTTTCTCGTCATTTACAGTGATTCCGCCCTGCTGAACAAGACGTCTTGCCTCTGAAACTGACGGAGCAAGTCCTGCTTTTACAACGAGTGTAAGAAGTCCGATTGTACCGTCTTTAAGGTCAGCCGAATCAATCTCCACTGTAGGCATATTCTCGTCATTACCGCTTCCGCCGAAGAGTGCCTTAGCCGCAGCCTTTGCCTTTTCAGCTTCTTCCTCTCCGTGAACAAGCTTGGTAAGCTCGTAAGCGAGAAGCTCCTTAGCAGCGTTGAACTGTGCACCTTCCATAGTCTTTTCCATTTCCTCAATCTGCTCAACGGGAACAAATGTCAGCATCTTCAGACACTTGATAACGTCGGCATCGGCAACATTTCTCCAGTACTGGAAGAACTCATAGGGAGTGGTCTTTTCAGGGTCGAGCCATACCGCACCCTTTTCGGTCTTACCCATTTTCTTTCCTTCGGAGTTGAGGAGAAGTGTGATTGTCATGGCGTAAGCGTCCTTACCGAGCTTGCGGCGGATAAGCTCTGTACCACCAAGCATATTTGCCCACTGGTCGTCGCCGCCGAACTGCATATTACAGCCGTACTTCAGGAAAAGTTCCATAAAGTCGTAGCTCTGCATAATCATGTAGTTGAATTCAAGGAATGTAAGTCCACGCTCCATACGCTGCTTGTAGCACTCGTGGCTGAGCATACGGTTTACGCTGAAACATGCTCCGACATCACGCAGAAGCTCGATATAATTGAGGTTCATAAGCCAGTCAGCATTGTTTACGACAATAGCCTTGTCCTCTGAGAAGTCAATAAAACGACTCATCTGCTTCTTGAAGCAGTCAACATTATGCTGGATTGTCTCGGGAGTCATCATCTTACGCATATCGGTCTTGCCGGATGGGTCGCCAATCATGGCTGTACCGCCGCCGATGAGGACGATTGGCTTGTTGCCTGCCATCTGGAGACGCTTCATAAGACAGAGTGCCATGAAGTGTCCTACGTGGAGGGAGTCTGCTGTCGGGTCGAAACCAATATAGAATGTTGCCTTTCCTGCGTTTACAAGCTCCTCGATTTCCTTTTCGTCGGTCAGCTGTGCAAGCAGACCTCTGCGTCTGAGTTCTTCAAAAGTTGTCATATTTTTATTCTCCTTTATATTATTTTCATTACCATTTTATATGTGCGTGGAACAAATCCCATTTCTGAGTTAAAGTCAACTGCGTCATGGTTTTCGCACCACACTCCAAGCTCAACCGACTGACAATCATTTTCAGCGGCAGGCTTTTTATATAAGTTATAAGCTTTGTCCCTGTGCCTTTTCTTAATTTAAATTGAAAGTGCAACATAAGCGATGAAATCTTTTGCAGATTTCACGGATATCACCGCCTTTCATGAAGTTTTAATTTATCTCAGAAAAACGAAAGCTGCATATCTCCATAGCCCATTTTATAGGCGGAAATAATGCTTTTCATATTATAAAGTATACCGTATCTGTCACAGTCCTCAGTGAATACTTTCCAAAGCTTTTTCACATTCGGACTGACACATTCGTACCTGTCGCCGTAGTGGTTGACGTACTTCTGTCTGAGGTTGCTGTCCGGGAACCGCTTGTCCAGTTCGCTGAGGAAATGCTCACGCTGATTTGTCCGCAGAGTCACTCCGAAAAAAGGATAAATACACCGCACTCCGCATTGGTGTGCAGTACGGACAATGCTTCTGATATTTTCGATGCTGTCCTCAATAAAGGGGAGGACAGGCATAAGAGTTATCCCTGTGAAAAGTCCGCTGTCAGCCATTTTCGCAAGAGCTTCAAAACGTTCCGAAGCAACAGAAACATTTGGTTCGATTATGCGGCACAAATCGTCGTCAGCCGTAGTAATTGTCATTTTGCAAAGTACAGGAGAGTTTTCAGTGATTTCCCTGTATACGTCAATATCACGTGTTATGAGGTCGCTTTTTGTGATTACCGTGATACCAAAACCGTAAGCCGAAATAAGCTCCAGAGCATGACGTGTGAGGAGTTCTGTCTTTTCAAAGGGATTGTAGGGGTCGCTCATTGCTCCCGTTCCGATAATCCCCGAACGTACCTTTCTCCGAAGCTCGTCACGCAGTATCTCAAGGGCATTTTCCTTTGCGTGGACTGTATCAAAATCCACGACATGATAACATTCCGAACGGCTGTCGCAGTATATGCACCCGTGACAGCACCCACGATACAGATTCATGTTGTAGTCGTTTCCGAACCAGTCAGAGCTTTTATTCTTTTGCAGGATGGTCTTTGCAGGTACAGTTTTCATAAATTCACCGCTTTAAAGAGTGCTTTTTCATCGCCGAGAATATTCAGATGTCTGCGGTAACGCTTTGGAATATTAATCCCCACAAGATAGCCCATAGAGTGCAGAAATTCCGAAATAACAGAAAACCCGTCCTTATAAAAGGATTCAATGCGTTTATCCTTAAAAGTGATATTCTTATAATCGGGTGGACATACAAATGTCCAGTCCGCACCGCTTTTATCGAAAACAATACGGAAATACCTGTCAATACCGGAGTCGCTCAGACCTGCCTTTGAAAGCAGGATATGATGCTCAACAGCTTCGTCAATGTGGCTCACGATTGCGAATTTTCCGTCAAATGAGATTACAGCCAGAAGTGGTTCGTCTGCCGAAACAGCTCTGTTCACACTGTTATTGTCGGGGAATTTCCTTATTTCCATAAAGCCTCCATAAATTCAAAAATCCCCGTACAGCACATCGTACTGTACGAGGACGAAATTACTCGTGGTACCACCTCGTTTTATCGGGAGCTACTCTCTCCGACCTTGAAAGCGTTAACGGACTTACCCGTCCATGCCTACTCGTTTTCAGCACGGCAACTCCCGAATGTAATTCCAAGTGAAGGCAGTCTTTCTCACACCAACCGAAAGCTCTCTGTACAGCCGTTTCTCACAGGTTTAATTCGTTCACAGTTTTCTTTATCATATCACACATTCGTCCGATTGTCAAGTCTTATTATTGTTAAAATATAAAATTATACGTACTCCCCTTGACATACACGCCGTTTTAGTGTATAATATTTATGTTATTGCTGATGTGGCACAGTCGGTAGCGCAACGCCTTGGTAAGGCGTAGGTCGTCGGTTCAAGTCCGATCATCAGCTCCATACTTTTGGACGCAAAACAGGCACATTCTCGGTTTCGGGAGTGTGCTTGTTTTTTTATTGTGTGCGGTTCATGAACGTGAACAAAAAAGGAGCAGACCATTGTTTCTGCTCCTTGTAATTAATTTCTATTCAGGTAATCAGCAAGCTCGTTAATCCAATCCGGAACATAACCGCCTTTTGTAATAAGTGAACCGTTCTTGTACTCCGCCTTCTCGGTGAAGCCGTTCTCATTGTCAAAAAAACGAACCTCGTTACAGTAAGGCAGAATCTTAGCCAAATCCTCAAATCGTTTGCTATAACGTCTTTCAACGTCCTGTGGAGCTATATTGTGTCCCCCCTTTTCAACACGGTTCTTTATACGCTTTATGCTTTCCTCAGAGGAACTTACACCAACATAATATAAACGAATGAAATAGTCAAGTTCACGGGCTTTCTGAATAGTTTTCAGCGTGCGTACTCCTGAGAGAGTTGTTTCCTGTGTAAAGTTTATGCCCTTTTTAAGACAATCCTCAATCCGTTCAATTGCAAGTTTACCGCCCTTGATTCTGTCACCGTCCAGCTCAGCTGTAAGCTTATCGGTATCTATTATAATACCCAAATCAGTATTCTCAGCAGACAGCACCCCCGAAAGACTGCTTTTGCCTACGCCATTCACTCCACCGATTATTGTATATATTTTCATACTTCTTCCTCCTGACAATCAAGCAGCTCTGATTTACATATCTGCATAACCTGTTATTTTATTGTATCACAAAACAGCCGCTATTTCAAGTGTACATCTGCACAAATTCGTTTTCTGGAATTAATGTGTATACATTTATCGAAAAACCGCATAAACAACAAAAGACGGTACCGCTTTTAGCGATACCGTCTTATTTTAATGTTTATCTGCGATTAAACAAGCTTGATTATAGCCATTTCAGCAGCGTCACCACGACGGGGACCGATCTTTACGATCTGTGTGTAACCGCCCTTCTTGTCAGCATACTTAGGTGCAATCTCGTCGAAAACCTTCTTTGCAACGGACTCCTTTGTTACGTATGCATAAACCTGACGCTTGGAGTGCAGATCATCATTTTTACCGATGGTAATCATCTTTTCTGCAACAGCACGAACTTCCTTCGCTCTCGTTACGGTAGTTTCGATCTGACCGTTCTCGAGAAGGAAAGTTACCATGCCTCTGAGCATAGCTCTTCTGTGGTCAGTTGATCTGCCCAGCTTTCTTGTACCCGGCATTGTAATTCACTCCTTTTCGTTTAAGTGCGCTTGCCGCACGTTATATGGTTTATTCCTCTTCAGAAGAAAGGTCGAAGCCAAGTGACTGGAGCTTCTCCTTAACCTCATCGAAGGATTTCTTTCCAAGGTTTCTAACCTTCATCATTTCTTCCTCAGACTTGTTGATCAAGTCATCCACGGTATTTATTCCGGCACGCTTCAGACAGTTGAATGAACGTACTGAGAGGTCGAGATCCTCGATAGTCATCTCAAGAATCTTCTCCTTACCCTTTTCGTCCTTTTCAACGAGAACTTCAGCGAGTCCTGCCTCTTCAGAGAGGTCGATAAACAGTTTCAGATGTTCACCAAGCAGGTTAGCCGCCTGTGAAAGAGCTTCCTTAGCGGAGATTGTACCATCTGTCCAGACCTCCATAGTGAGCTTATCATAATCGGTTACCTGTCCGAGACGTGTATCTTCTACAGTGTAGTTTACCTTCAGAACGGGAGTATAAATACTGTCTACGGCGATTACGTCAACGGGGAGGTTGATCTGCTTCTTATTACGTTCAGCAGACACATATCCACGTCCTCTGTCGATTGTAATCTCCATATAAAGCTTTGCATCCTTACCCAGTGTTGCGATATGCATACCGGGATCGAGGATATTTACCTCAGAGTCGGTTTTTATATCTCCGGCAGTGATTTCACATTCACCCTCTGCCTCGATATAAACTGTCTTTGGTCCTTCTCCGTAGAGCTTTGCAGTCAGTCCCTTGATGCTGAGTATTATCTCTGTGACATCCTCTTTTACACCGGGGATAGTTGATAACTCGTGGTGCACAGTACCATCCTTGCCCGAAAGCTTTACTGATGTTACTGCCACACCGGGAAGTGAGGAGAGCAGCACACGCCTGAGACTGTTTCCAAGTGTTATACCGTATCCACGCTCCAGCGGTGCTAAAACGAATTTGCCGTATTTGCCGTCACTTTTAAGCTCGACAATATCAATATCAGGCTTATTAATTTTTTCCAGCATAAAAACCCTCCTATTTCGCAATAACTGTTATTTTTAAGTTCTGACGTCTCAAGTGATCTGTACGGATTACTTGGAGTACAGCTCGACGATGAGGTGTGTAGCAACCTCGTAATCAATATCCTCTGCTGAAGGAAGGCGATTTACTGTTGCAGAGAAGTCGTCCTTATTAGCTGTAAGCCATACGGGAACGAGTCTGTCCTTAGTCTCTTCAACTGTAGCCTTGAACTTTTCTGAAGTTCTGTCCTTCTCACGAAGAGCGATTACATCGCCTACCTTTACTCTGTAGGAAGGAATGTTAACCTTTTTGCCGTTTACAGTATAGTGGCTGTGAACAACAAGCTGTCTTGCTTCACGTCTTGTAAGAGCGAGACCGAGTCTGTAAACAACACTGTCGAGTCTTGTTTCGAGGCATGTGATAAGGTTATCACCGGTCTTACCCTCCATCTTTGAAGCGATCTCGAAGTAGTGCTCAAACTGCTTCTCAAGAACACCGTAGATGAACTTGAGCTTCTGCTTTTCCTTGAGCTGGAGACCGTATTCAGAAATCTTCTTTCTGTTGTTGGCGTTCTTGAATCTGATGGATTCCTTCTTGGAAACGCCCATAACTGCGGGGCTGATACCTAAGTATCTGCATCTTTTAAGAATTGGTTCTTTCTGTACTGCCATTTTTAAACACCTCCTGTTTGATCAGACACGACGTCTCTTGGGCGGACGGCATCCATTGTGAGGAATGGGAGTAACGTCCTTGATCATCTTAACCTCAAGACCTACTGTCTGGAGGGCTCTGATAGCAGCCTCACGACCTGCGCCGGGTCCCTTTACGTAAACTTCAACGTTCTTGAGACCGTGCTCCATTGCAGCCTTTGCAGCTGTTTCTGCTGCTGTCTGTGCTGCGAAAGGAGTTGACTTCTTTGAACCTCTGAAGCCGAGCTCGCCTGCGCTTGCCCATGAAATTGCATTTCCTGCAGTATCAGTGATAGTTACGATTGTATTATTGAAAGTGGACTGAATATGAACTGCGCCGCTTTCGATGTTCTTACGCTCTCTACGTCTTCTGATTGTAGAAACCTTTTTACCCTTCTGCTGTGCCAAAGCTCATAACCTCCTTACTTCTTCTTGTTTGCGATAGTCTTTACAGGGCCCTTGCGGGTTCTTGCGTTTGTCTTGGTTCTCTGTCCTCTTACGGGGAGACCCTTTCTGTGACGAACGCCTCTGTAGCAGCCTATTTCAACAAGTCTCTTGATATTAAGTGCAACTTCACGGCGGAGGTCACCCTCTACTGTGTAGTGTGCATCAATGTAATCACGAAGCTTTGCTACATCCTCTTCAGCAAGATCCTTAACTCTTACATCGGGGTTAACGCCTGTTGCTGCGAGAATATCTGTTGCTGTCTGACGACCGATTCCGTAGATATATGTGAGACCGATTTCGATTCTCTTATTCTTGGGAAGGTCAACGCCGGCTATTCTTGCCATATTATACTTGCACCTCCATTAATGCGTCCGGAGCTTAGCCCTGACGCTGCTTATGCTTTGGGTTTTCGCAGATTACCATGATTCTGCCCTTACGTTTGATAACCTTGCACTTTTCGCAAATAGGTTTTACTGAAGGTCTGACTTTCATTGAAAATACCTCCTTTAGCGGATAACGGACAAGTCTGCTTGCCCTGTGTTTTTATTTAACACGCCATGTGATTCGACCCTTTGAAAGGTCATACGGTGACATCTCAAGCTTCACCTTATCACCGGGCACGATTCTGATATAGTTCATTCTGAGCTTGCCTGAAACGTGTGCGAGAACCTCGTGACCGTTTTCAAGCTGAACCTTGAACATCGCATTCGGAAGAGCGTCTGTTACAACGCCTTCAACCTCGATTACATCTTCTTTGGACATAGGATAACCTCCCTTACTCTTCACTGCCGTATTCTTTCAGCAGTGTTCTGAGTTTTTTATCAGTTATATCTTTAATATCAATCATACTGTTTGTAAGAGAGAGATGCTTTATATTCTTTCGCTTGGCGGAATCAAGCTTACGGCTTTTTCCGTCTGCGATAAAGCAGCAATTCTTTTCCGCTGCGGTAACCACAAAGAACGAATCCTTGTCTCTTCCCGCATTTGCTCTTACAACTGAGCCGATTTTAAGCTCCACAATAAATTCCCCCTGTCTTTCAGGGTCTGGTCAGAATTACAGGACCATCAGGAGTTATTGCGATTGTATGCTCAAAATGAGCCGACAGCGAACCACTTTTTGTAACCACGGTCCATCCATCCTTGAGAGTTTTTACATCGTCGCCTCTGACATTTATCATTGGCTCGATACATATTGTCATCCCCGATACCAGTCTCGGACCCTTTCCGGGATTACCCCAGTTCGGTATTTCGGGTGATTCGTGTACCTCTCTGCCGATGCCGTGGCCGCAGTAATTTCTTACGATCCCGTAGCCACGTGAAGCACAATACTCTTCTACAGCATGAGAAATATCTCCGATTCTTGCCCCTGCCTCGGCCTTAGCGATTCCCTCATAGAGACTCGCCTCAGTAACCTCAAGCAATGCTCTGGCTTCATCAGAAATTTTTCCTACAGGAAAGGTCCAGCAGCTATCGCCGTTGAAGCCCATGTACGCAGCTCCTGTGTCGATGCTTACTATATCGCCTTCCTTTAGTCTTCGGCTTGCCTTCGGAATCCCGTGGATGACCTCGTCGTTGACTGAGATACATGCATTTGCGGGAAATCCGTATAAGCCTTTAAAGCAGGATTTACAGCCGTGCTGCTGATAGAACTCTCCGATGAGCTTATCAACCTCAAGGGTTGTCATACCCGGCTTTAATCTTTCGCCCGCATACCATATTGCGCCGCAGGTAAGTTTACCTGCTTCACGCATTATGGCTAACTCGGACTTCGATTTTATTGTAATACCCATTACTTTTCTGCACCTACTGCAGCAAGTGTGAGCTTTGAAGTATCAGCAACTTCCTCCTGACCGTCTACAGTAACAAGCTTGCCCTGTTTCTCGTAGTAGTCCTTGAGGGGAGCTGTTTTTTCGTGATATGTTGCGAGTCTTTCGAGAACTACCTCGGGCTGGTCGTCCTTACGGATTACAGTCTTAGCTCCGCACTTATCACAAACGCCCTCAACCTTTGAAGGCTTGTATTCAACGTGGTAAGATGCACCGCAGCCTTCGCAGACACGTCTGCCTGAAACTCTCTGCTTGATTGTTTCGTCAGCTACGTTGATTTCGATTACCTTGTCGATTCTGATGCTCATTGCATCAAGAGCCTCTGCCTGAGGAACTGTTCTTGGGAATCCATCGAGAATGAAACCGTTCTTACAGTCATCCTGAGCAATTCTCTCCTTGAGGATACCGATTACGATATCGTCGGAAACAAGTGCTCCGGCATCCATAGCAGCCTTTGCCTTAAGACCATACTCCGTACCGTTTTTAGCGGCTTCACGGAGAATATTGCCTGTAGAAATCTGGGGGATGTTCAGTGCTTCGGAAACAACCTCAGCCTGTGTACCCTTGCCTGCGCCGGGAGCGCCTAAAAAGATAAGATTCATAAAACGTCCTCCTTTTAGCTTAAGAAGCCCTTATGATGACGCATCATAAGATGTGATTCAAGTGTTCTTGTTGTTTCAAGAGCCACGCTTACACAAATAAGAATTGTTGTACCACCCATTGAAAGTGACTGGAGGTTTGCATCTGCCATTGCCATGAAAATCGGAATGATTGCGATTATAGCAAGGAAGAACGCACCAACAAGTGTGATTTTTGAAAGAACCTTCGCAATATAGTCGGATGTGGGCTTTCCGGGTCTGATACCGGGAATACCGCCGTTGCTCTGACGAAGATTATTTGCGATTTCAATAGGATTGTACTGAAGTGATACGTAGAAATAGTTGAAAGCAATGATGAGGATGAAGTAGAGTATTGCATATGTCCAGCTTGTTCTGTTGAAGAAGTTCATGAAGTGATAGTAGAAGCCGGATGTCTTTGTAGGCTCACCTGCAAAGAGCTGGATTGTCTGGGGAAGAGCCATAAACGACATTGCAAAGATGATAGGCATTACACCGCTCATGCAGATCTTGATCGGAATATGGGACTTCTGTCCGCCAAACTGTTTTCTTCCTACAACACGCTTTGCGTACTGAATCGGAATACGTCTTTCTGCCTCGTTCATGAAGACAATAAAGCCGATTTCGAAGATTACGAATACAAGATATCCGATTGATACAAAGAGGTACTTTTCGGGCTTGGATTTTGTAAGCTCTACAAGAACGCCTGCATCTACGGGGAATCTTGCTGCGATACCTGCGAAGAGGATCATGGAAACACCGTTTCCGATACCCTTATCGCTTATTCTGTTACCCATCCAGACTACGAGTGAAGCACCTGCAACGAAACAGAGTATAATTACTGCTGCGGAGAGATACTTTTCCCAGCCTTCTGTGAAGCGGATTGCGGGGTTACCGTTTTCGTCTTCCATACGGGTAAGTGTTACGTAATATGCATATGCCATGAAGAACGCCAGAGCCATCGCTACAAACGATGTAATCTTTTCGATTTTCTTACGTCCTTCCTCGCCCTCATCACGGAGTCTTTCAAGCGGCGGCAGAGCAAATGTCAGCAGCTGCATAATGATTGATGCGTTGATGAAGGGAGTGATTGAAAGTGAGAAGATGGTTGCCTGTGAAAGGGCGCCACCGGTGAGGATATTAAGATATTCAAGGAAGTTTCCGTCTGTTGCATTTGTCTTCATCCAGCTTCCTACTACCTCTGAATCGAGGAAAGGAACTGTTACTGCACTTCCGAATCTGAATATCAAAATCATGAGTAATGTGTAGAGGAGCTTCTTCCTTATCTCAGGAACACCCCATGCCTTTTTCAGGGTCTGAAACACAATTACATCACCTCTGCCTTCCCGCCAGCCTTTTCGATTTTTTCGATAGCGCTCTGTGAGAATTTAGCAGCCTTTACAGTTAATTTAGCAGTAAGCTCTCCGTTGCCGAGTATCTTTACGCCGTCGTTTACCTTCTTAACAAGACCTGAAGCAATGAGAAGCTCTGTATCGACTACAGTGCCGTCCTTGAAGTTGTTGAGGTCGGAAACATTAACGATAGCATACTTAGTAGCGAAAATGTTATTGAATCCTCTCTTGGGGATACGTCTTGCGAGGGGCATCTGTCCGCCCTCGAAGCCGATTCTTACACCGCCGCCTGAACGTGCGTTCTGACCCTTATGGCCCTTGCCGGCAGTCTTACCGTTACCCGAACCGTGGCCTCTGCCTACACGCTTTACAGCCTTATTGGAATCGAGTGCGGGAGTTAATTCATGAATTTTCATCTGAGTGCACCTCCTTGCTTACGCTTCTGTAACCTCGATGAGGTGTGAAATTTTATTGATTTTGCCCTGTGTCTGCTCATTATCGGGCTGTGTTGTTACATCGCCGATCTTCTTGAGGCCAAGTGACTGAGCAGTAGCGATCTGGTCTTTCTTTCTGCCGATAAGGCTCTTTACGAGCTTGATGTTCTTTGCCATTGTTACTGCCTCCTTAACCTAAAATTTCCTTAACGGACTTACCTCTCTTAGCTGCTACCTCCTTAGCGGATACGCAGTTTGTAAGACCGTTGATTGTAGCTCTTACTACATTGCAGGGATTATTTGAACGAAGTGACTTTGTTCTGATATCCTTGATACCTGCAACCTCGATTACCGCACGAACAGGACCACCTGCGATAACGCCGGTACCGGGTGCAGCGGGCTTCATAAGAACTCTGCCTGCGCCGAATTCGCCGATAATATCGTGGGGAATTGTTGTTCCCTTGAGAGCAACCTTCTTAAGGTTCTTCTTTGCATCCTCGATGCCCTTGCGGATTGCATCCGGAACTTCTCCGGACTTTCCGAGACCGAAGCCTACTGTGCCGTTTCCGTCGCCTACTACTACGAGAGCAGAGAACTTCATGATACGGCCGCCCTTAACGGTTTTTGATACACGGTTGATTGCAACAACCTTTTCTACGAACTCAGGAGCCTGTGTTTCAATATTAGCCATTGTTTTACCTCCCTCTTAGAACTTTAATCCGTTTTCACGGGCGCCATCGGCGAGTTCCTTAACTCTACCGTGGTAGAGGTAGCCGCCTCTGTCGAAAACAACTTCGCTGATGCCCTTGGATGCTGCGTTCTTAGCGATCATCTCGCCAACCTTGCGTGCACCTTCTGCATTGCCGCCGTTGCCCTCAAAGCCCTTATCCATGCTGGATGCGCTGGCAAGAGTAACACCGTTTACATCATCAATGATCTGAGCATAGATGTGCTTTGTGGAACGGAACACATTCAGACGAGGACGCTCGGGAGTTCCTGAGATCTTTGCACGAACTCTGCGATGTCTCTTTAATCTTGCCTTATTACTGTCAATTTTCTTGATCATAGCAATCTGCTCCTTCTAATTACTTCTTGCCCTTACCGGTCTTACCTTCCTTGCGGATGATATGCTCGCCGGCGTATCTGATGCCCTTGCCCTTATACGGCTCGGGAGGACGCTTTTCACGTATTTCTGCTGCAAACTGACCTACAGCCTGCTTGTCGATACCGCTTACGATGATTCTGTTGGGCTGGGGAACTTCAAGCTTGATCATAGCTGTTTCCTCAAACTCTACAGGATGTGAGAAGCCAAGGTTAAGTGTTACCTTTGTTCCCTGCTTTGCTGCACGGTAGCCGACACCCTCGATTTCGAGAGTCTTTGAATATCCGTTTGTTACACCCTCAACCATGTTTGCGATGAGAGTTCTTGTAAGACCGTGAAGTGAACGATGCTTCTTATCATCGCTGGGTCTTGTTACAGTGATCGCACCCTCTGCTACTTCGATGCCGAGCTCTGTGCTGAACTGTCTTGTAAGCTCACCCTTAGGTCCCTTTACTGTGATGCAGTTATTTTCATTCTTAACCTCTACACCTGCGGGAACTGCTACGGGCATTTTGCCGATTCTTGACATATCCGTATCCTCCTTACCAGATGTATGCGAGAACTTCGCCGCCGACATTAAGCTCTCTTGCCTTCTTATCGGTTACGATTCCCTTTGAAGTTGAAACGATTGCAATACCAAGGCCTTTTCTTACCTTAGGCATATCTGCGCAGCTTGAATAGATACGCAGACCGGGCTTAGAAACTCTTCTTAAGCCTGTGATAACCGGTGACTTGTTGTCGCCGTATTTAAGCGTGATTCTGATAACACCCTGCTTGCCGTCCTCTATAAGCTGGAAGCCCTTCACATAGCCCTCATCTACGAGAATCTGTGTGATGTCCTTCTTTACTCTTGAAGCGGGAACGTCAACTGTGGCGTGCTTTGCAGTATTCGCATTACGAATTCTTGTTAAAAGATCTGCTATTGTATCGGTAATCTGCATGCCGAATGACCTCCTTTTTGTATTTTACCAGCTTGCCTTCTTAACACCCGGAATCTGACCGTCGTGAGCAAGCTCTCTGAAGCAGATACGGCAGATGCCGAACTTTCTGAGATATGCATGCGGTCTGCCACAAATCTTGCATCTGTTGTATGCTCTTGTGGAATACTTGGGAGTTCTCTGCTGCTTATTGATCATTGCCTTCTTAGCCATAACTTTTTCCTCCCTGATTACTTGATGAACGGAGCGCCCAGAAGTGTCAGGAGCTCTTTAGCCTCTTCATCTGTCTTAGCTGTTGTGATGAAGTTGATATCCATACCTCTTACCTTGTCGATCTTATCGTACTCGATCTCAGGGAAGATAAGCTGTTCCTTGATACCTGTGGAATAGTTGCCCTTGCCATCGAAGGAATTTCCGTTGATTCCTCTGAAGTCACGTACACGGGGGAAAGCCACATTGAAGAGCTTATCCACGAATTCGTACATCTTCTCAGCTCTGAGTGTTACCTTTACGCCGATGGGCATTCCCTCACGGAGCTTGAAGTTTGCAACTGACTTCTTTGCTCTGCACACGATAGGCTTCTGACCTGTGATTGTTGCGAGGTCTGTCATGATAGCGTCGATAACCTTTGCGTTGTCCTTAGCTTCGCCTGCGCCGACATTGATTACTACCTTGTCGAGCTTAGGAATCTGCATAACGCTCTTGTATCCGAATTTCTTCATCAGTGCGGGAGCAACGTCGCTAACATAAAAATCCTTTAATCTTGCCATTGTCGTTCTCCTTTACATTATTCAAAAGACTTGCCGCACTTCTTGCAGATGCGGAGCTTCTTGCCGTCTTCCATAACATGGCCAACTCTTGTGGGTTTGCCGCACTTAGGGCAAACGAGCTGTACCTTTGCAGCGTAAACGGGAGCCTCTGTCTTTACGATGCCGCCCTTTTCACCCATTCTTCTGGGCTTTACGTGCTTTGTGATAATGTTGATTCCCTCAACGATTACCTTATCTTCCTTGGGGCTTACTTCAAGAACCTTACCTGTCTTTCTGTCGCCCTTATCATTGAACTTATCCTCGTATTTTCCGGTGAGAAGGATAACAGTGTCACCGGTTTTTACATGAACCTTACTCATAATCGAATGACACCTCCATTAAAGAACTTCGGGAGCGAGGCTGAGGATCTTTGTGTATTCCTTTTCACGAAGCTCCTTAGCAACAGGTCCGAAAATACGGGTACCCTTGGGGTTTTTATCTTCCTTAATAATTACAGCAGCGTTCTCATCGAAGCGGATATATGTTCCGTCCTCTCTTCTGAGACCCTTTGCTGAACGAACGATAACTGCCTTTACAACATCGCCCTTCTTTACAACGCCTCCGGGTGTTGCTTTCTTAACTGAAGCAACCACAACGTCACCGATGTTTGCATATCTGCGGCGTGTACCTCCCAGAACTCTGATACACATAAGCTCCTTAGCGCCTGTGTTATCAGCGACTTTAAGATAAGTCTGCATCTGTATCACAGCGAGTTCCTCCTTTCAAGCATTAAGCTTATATCAAATTACTTAGCCTTTTCAATAATAGTTGTTACACGCCATCTCTTATCCTTTGAAAGCGGACGTGTTTCCATTACCTCAACGCGATCACCGATTCTGCACTCGTTATTCTCGTCGTGAGCCTTGAGCTTAACAGTTCTCTTGATGATCTTCTTATAAAGCGGGTGTTTAACGTTATCAACGATAGCAACTACAACGGTTTTATCCATCTTATCGCTTACAACCTTACCTACTCTTGTTTTTCTAAGGTTTCTCTCAGTAGACATAGTCAAATCCTCCCTTTCTTACTGCTGCGCTGCAAGCTCTGCTTCACGCAGAATTGTCTTGATGCGTGCAATATCCTTCTTTACAGCCTTGAGACGAGCTGTATTATCGAGCTGATTTATAGCAAGCTGGAAGCGGAGAGCAAAAAGCTCTTCCTTTAAGCTGCCGAGTTTCTCGTTAAGCTCATCAACAGACATTTCTCTGATTTCAGATGCCTTCATTACTGCTCCCCTCCTTCTTCCTTGGTTATGAACTTACACTTGATAGGAAGCTTATGCATTGCAAGACGCATAGCCTCTCTTGCAGTTTCCTCAGCAACGCCCTTGATTTCGAAAAGAACTCTGCCGGGCTTTACTACTGCTACCCAGTATTCGGGTGAACCCTTACCTGAACCCATTCGTGTTTCAGCGGGCTTTTCTGTGATAGGCTTGTCAGGGAATATCTTGATCCATACCTGACCGCCTCTCTTGATGTAACGGGTCATAGCGATACGGGCAGACTCGATCTGGTTGGAGGTAATCCAAGCAGGCTCAAGTGCCTGAAGACCGAAATCACCGTAAGTTACCTTGTTTCCTCTGTATGCCTTACCCTTCAGACGTCCTCTGTGGACTCTGCGGTACTTAACTCTTTTTGGAAGCAGCATTACTGGTTACCTCCTTCTCTTTTTGCGTCACGGTTGAAGTTTCTGCCGCCGCGTCTGTTGCCGTCACGTCTGTCATCACGGCGACGTCTGTCGTTAGCGGGCTGATTCTTCTTCTCAAGCTTCTCTCTCTGAGCAGCAGCCTTTGCAGCATCGCCCTTGAGTACTTCGCCCTTATAGATCCAAACCTTTACGCCGATCTTTCCGTATGTTGTATCAGCCTCTGCAAAACCGTAGTCGATATCAGCACGGATTGTCTGAAGCGGAATTGTACCCTCGTGGTAGCTCTCGCTTCTTGCGATTTCAGCACCGGCAAGTCTGCCTGATACCTTAACCTTGATACCCTTTGCGCCAAGACGCATTGTTCTGCCGATTGACTGCTTCATAGCTCTTCTGAAGGATACTCTGTTCTCAAGGTCGAGAGCGATCTTCTCTGCTACGAGCTGTGAGTCCATATCGGGCTGCTTTACTTCAATGATATTGATGAAAACCTGCTTCTTCATCTTAGCCTCGAGCTGTGCTCTGAGCTTTTCGATCTCTGCACCGCCTCTGCCGATTACGATACCGGGCTTAGCGCAGTGGATGTGAATTCTTACCTTATCGGCAAAACGCTCGATTTCGATTCTGGGAACACCTGCTGCATACAAGCTCTTCTTAATGAAGTTACGAACATTGTAGTCCTCAACAAGAGTGTCGCCGAAATCTGCCTTATTGGCATACCAGCGTGAATCCCAATCCTTAATAACGCCGACACGAAGTCCGTGCGGATTAACTTTCTGGCCCATTATTCAAACCTCCTTGGGATTATTCTTTTTCTTTAAGAACAACTGTGATGTGTGATGTTCTCTTTAAAATTCTGAATGCTCTGCCCTGTGCTCTTGGCATGATACGCTTCATGATAGGACCGGGTGTTACGAAGCACTCTGCAACGTAAAGTGCGTCCTTATTCATGCTGAAATTGTTCTCTGCGTTTGCCATAGCGGACTTTACAAGCTTTGCAACGATAGGACTTGCAGCCTTAGGAGTAAGGTCTAAAGTAGCCAAAGCGATGTCAACAGGCTTGTTCCTGATAAGGTCAAGAACGATCTGCACCTTTCTGGGTGATATGCGAGCATTTCTTAAATAAGCTCTTGCTTCCATCTGAACTCCTCCTTCCGCTTATTTCTTACCGTTGTTTGATGTCTTGGAACCTGCGTGGCCCTTATAAGTTCTTGTAGGTGCGAACTCACCGAGCTTGTGACCTACCATATCCTCTGTAACGTATACCGGAACGTGCTTGCGTCCGTCGTGAACAGCGAATGTATGACCAACGAAATCAGGGAATATTGTTGAAGAACGGCTCCATGTCTTGAGAACCTTCTTTTCGCCTGCCTCGTTCATTGCAACGACCCTCTTCAGGAGAACTTCCTGGACATAAGGTCCCTTTTTAATGCTTCTGCTCATTGATCAGTTCCTCCTTTCAGATTACTTGCCGTTGCGGCGCTTTACGATAAACTTATCGGTTCTGTTGTGAGTCTTACGAGTCTTGTATCCGAGAGCCGGCTTACCCCAAGGAGTAACAGGTCCGGGACGTCCGACAGGTGATTTACCCTCACCACCACCGTGCGGATGATCGCAGGGGTTCATTACGGAACCTCTTACAGTAGGTCTCCAGCCCATGTTTCTTACACGGCCTGCCTTACCGTAGTTTACGTTTTCGTGATCTATATTGGAAACCTGACCAATTGCAGCCTTGCATCCTGCGGGAACCTTTCTCATCTCACCTGAAGGAAGTCTGATAAGTGCATATCCGTTCTCCTTGCTCATGAGCTGAGCCATGTTGCCTGCGCTTCTTACGAGCTGAGCGCCCTTGCCGGGATAAAGCTCGATAGCGTGGATGAAAGTACCAACGGGGATGTCCTCAAGCTTGAGAGCGTTACCGGGCTTGATATCAGCCTCTGAGCCTGACTCAATCTTGTCGCCGACCTTTAAGCCGTTGGGAGCGAGAATGTATCTCTTTTCGCCGTCCTCGTACTGAACGAGAGCGATGAATGCGCTTCTGTTAGGATCGTACTCAAGTGTGAGAACTGTTGCAACCATGTTGTCCTTATCACGCTTGAAGTCGATGATTCTGTACTTTCTTCTGTTTCCGCCGCCTCTGTGACGAACGGTGATTCTGCCGTAGCTGTTTCTTCCCGACTTCTTCTTCATAGGTTCGAGAAGGCTCTTCTCCGGCTCTACCTTAGACAGCACCGAGTAGTCAGTTACAGTCATCTGACGTCTCGAAGGTGTCGTAGGCTTATAGCTTTTAATAGCCATTGTATTTCACTCCTTAAATGCGTTTTTTGCGGGAGCATTACTCCCATACTTTTCCGATGGGCTTTACTGATTAAACCATGCCCTCGAAGAACTCGATAGCCTTTGAATCCTCTGTGAGAACTACAATTGCCTTCTTCCAATCGGATGTTCTGCCTTCATATCTGCCCATTCTCTTAGCCTTGCCGTTGCAGTTCATTGTTGTAACCTTGGCAACCTTTACGTCGAAGAGCTGCTCTACAGCTTTCTTGATTTCGGACTTGTTGGCATCTGTAGCAACCTTGAAGGTGTACTTGCCCAGCTGGAGCTCATCCATGCTCTTCTCAGTGATAACGGGCTTTAAAATGATATCCTGCGGTGCTTTCATTATGCGTACACCTCCTCAATTTTTCCAACGGCATTCTTAACAACGATGAACTTATCGTAGTTGAGGATGTCGTAAACATTAAGAGTGTTTACAGCAGCTGTCTTAACGCCGGGAATGTTAGCTGCGCTCTTGATTACCTTTGCATCAGCCTCAGCTGTTACGATAAGAGCCTTGCCCTCAACGCCGAGTGCCTTGAGCATTTCAACGATTGTCTTTGTCTTGTAGCTGTCGAGAGTGAGAGCATCAAGAACGATCATGTTGTTATCAAGAACCTTTGTGGAAAGAGCAGACTTCATTGCAAGTCTTCTTACCTTCTTGTTAAGTGAGTAGCTGTAATCTCTGGGCTTGGGTCCGAGAGCGATTCCGCCGTGTACCCACTGGGGAGCACGTGTTGAACCCTGTCTTGCGTGACCTGTACCCTTCTGTCTCCAGGGCTTTCTTCCGCCGCCGCTTACTTCTGTTCTTGTAAGAGTTGACTGTGTACCCTGTCTCTGGTTTGCGAGGTAGTTAACTACCATTGCGTGCATTACTGCCTCATTGGGAGTAATTCCGAAAACTGCGTCAGAGAGCTCTGTTTCGGAAACCTGCTTACCAGCCATATCAAATACTGAAATTGTAGACATTTATGTTTCCTCCTTCTTTAAGCCTTAACGCTGTCAACGATATAAACGATACCGCCCTTAGGTCCGGGAACCGCACCCTTGATAGCGATGAGATTGTTTTCTGCGTCTATTTTAACTATTTCGAGATTCTGAACTGTTACCTGCTCAGCACCCATGTGACCTGCCATGCCCTTGCCCTTGTAGATTCTTGAAGGGGATGAACATGCACCCATTGAACCTGCCTGTCTGTGAACAGGACCTGTACCGTGAGTTTCCTTGAGTCTGTGCTGATTGTGACGCTTGATTGCGCCCTGGAATCCCTTACCCTTGCTTGTGCCGACAACGTCGATAGCGTCGCCTACAGCAAAAGTATCAGCCTTTACGATGTCTCCGACATTAAGTGAATCACAGTCGTCAAGTCTGAACTCCTTGAGTGTTGACTTGCAAGCAACGTCTGCCTTATCGAAGTGACCCTTCATAGGCTTGTTTACTCTCTGAACCTTAACGTCGCCGTAGCCGAGCTGAAGTGCTGCGTATCCGTCGTTTTCCACAGTTTTCTTCTGTACGACAACGCAGGGACCGGCTTCAACTACTGTTACAGGAACAACTTTTCCTGCTTCGTCGAAGATCTGTGTCATACCGATCTTCTTGCCGATAATACCTTTCTGCATTTGCATTTCCTCCTGTTAGGTTATTGGTTGATATTCTTTATATCAACTTGACCGGCGGACTACCGCCATTCCGCTTCCCTCAGCGGTGTTTTCAAGCGTAATGGGTTAATTACTTAACCTCCATAACAACGTCTACGCCTGCGGGGATTTCAAGCTTGTCAAGAGCTGCTGTTGTCTTCTCTGTAGGACGGATTACATCTACGAGTCTCTTGTGAGTTCTCATCTCGAACTGCTCACGGCTGTCCTTGTACTTGTGAACTGCACGGAGAATTGTAACAACTTCCTTGTCTGTGGGGAGCGGGATGGGACCCGAAACTCTCGCACCGCTTCTCTTAGCTGCCTCAACGATCTTTGCTGCTGCAATATCAACTGTAGCGTGATCGTAGCCCTTGATCTTGAATCTGATTTTTTCGTTGACTGCCATTATTTTCGCCTCCTTGAAACAATTATATGGGGACGTAAGTCTGAGACGCAACACGCTTCCGTGTGTTTCATGCTCTTTTCGATAAAAAAACCCGAAAAACATGGTGTTTTCCGAGTGTCATGAGCAAATAAGCACAAATATGGCATAGTCAGCGCATACGCAAGCTGCGCCGAAAACTACCACAAACAGTGTTCACTATCCCAATCGCCCGGTTTGAAATCGGACATACTCCACGGAAATTACCCGACAAACCGTCGGCAACCTTCCGCTTCAACGCATATCTTTTTGCAGTCAGTACGCTTTCTGCGCACGTAACATTAATGATTATACCATACTGTCGGGCGTTTTGCAATATTTTCCGCAAATTTACTTGTTAACTTTTTGTAAATTTTTAATGAACGCAAATTATATTTTAATTATATAGATGTATCGGGATTTCGCACACCGCAAATTCACAATAATTGTACAATCAAGCAGGGGCGAACTGTACGCCGTCCCTGCATATACGCCACAATCATTATATGATTACGCATTATTTTCGTCTGCGATGTCGTTACCCGACAATTCCCGAGCGTTCAATGCTCTCCGTGAAACGCTTCTGCAAACACAGGTACATTATTAATATGGGTGCTATCGAAATAAGACAGCCTGCCTGATTCCAGACAATACGTTCACGCTCGCTTATCTGTACGGTCGCACTTCCGAAAAGTCTGATTTTCAGCTCGTTGTCGAGGTTATGGAGCATCGTCGCAACTGTTCTTGTATTGTGGAAGAACATCGTACTGATGTAGTAGTCGTTCCAGTACCACACTATCGTGAACAGGAATACCGTCAGAACCGACATCATCGCATTAGGCAGCATTACCCTCACAAATGTCATGAACGGTCCGCATCCGTCGATACAGGCAGCGTCCTCAAGCTCTTTCGGCATGCCTCTGAAGAACTGTCTGAAAATGAGAATCATGAGTCCTGAGCGTATGCCGTTGGCAGTAATTGCGGGGAGGTACATGGTCAGCATATTGTCGATGAGATTGACCGTCGCCACACCCTCTATGCCGAAATACCTGAAACGGAAAAACAGCGGCAGCGAAATAATCTGCGTCGGGACAAGTATCATCAGTATCACTATCCCGAAAAGCAGCTTCTTCCCTCTGAACTCAAACCGTGCAAAGCCGTAGCCAGTCAGTGCACACGAAACTATCTGAAATACAGTGCAGACAACGTTCAGTACAAATGTATTGACGAGAGTTCGTGGGAAGTCCATCGCCTGAACGGTCTCTTTCAGCACCGAGAACGTGAAATTTCTCGGCAGCCATACAACTGTCGGGTCGTTCATGTCTCCACGCTCACGGAAGGTACAGCTCACCATATAAATAAGTGGATAAAGTATTATGAAGCCGAGTCCGGATATTATCAGAAAGCGGAATACGCTCCAGACTCTTTCTGCCGCCGTCTTTTTTCTTTTCATGCTGTACCTCCCTTCCGTGAGTTATCTTGTATCGTTTTCATAGTAGATGAATCTGTTTGCGATAAGGGCAATGATTACGATAAATACCATCGCTGCCGCAAAATACATCCACGCCATTGCGGACGCTCCGCCGTAGTTTATATCCTGATTCTGAAGCGTGAGAATACGCTCCATTACCTTGTTCATGGGACTTGTAAAGGTGTCGATGACCGTATATATGGTGTTCGCAAGTATGAACGGACTGACATACGGAAATGTGATCTTCCAGAAATACTCCCACGAAGTCGCTCCCTCAAGCTCTGCCGCTTCCCGTGCAGACGACGGGATTTGCTGGAGTGCCGCAAGAAACAGCAGTATCTGTACTCCCGAACTCCACACGATTCCGAAAATGTTGTCTGCGATTGCCGTTATATAGCTCCTGAGACCGTCCCCCGTACCGTAAATTCCGAGAAATTCCAGAAGCTCTCCCACAAGGTCGGTCGAAAACATGGTGGAGAACTGCTCTCCCTGAATACTTCCGCTTGTGTCCATATCACCGCTTATTATTCTGAAAACGGGTCCCGTCACGATGATTACGGGCAGGAAGAATATCGCTCTTGCAAGTCCTCTGCCCTTGAATTTCTGGTTCAGAACCACCGCTATGAACAGCGAAAAAATGATAATCAGCGGAGTCTTCCACAAAGTCTCCTTCAGCGTTTCCGCAAGATACTCCGTATAATGCGGGTCCTTATTGAGAGCGTAGATGTAGTTTTTCAGTCCGACGAATTCCACCTCAAGCTTTTTCGGCTTAATCGCTATTTCGCTGAATGAGTAGCGTATCGACTCTATAAGCGGAATGATGAAGAAAAACACCGTCCCCACAAGCCACAGACTTATAAATCCATACCCGTACAGCGACTTCCGCCTGCTGTAGGTGAGTCCGCTTCTTTTCTTCGGGAAAGACTCTGAACTGCGTCGTTTCATATTCCGCCCTCCCTTCCTGCCGCACCTATATCGTAAAGGACTCCGCCGCTTGTCAGTGTTTTTTTGTCAAAGTCTGCGGTGACCTCTGTACCGTCGGAATAGACTGCCGTTATACAGCTTCCGCCGTCGGTGATATATTCGTCGATTGTGCATCCGCTGACCTTTGAGAGTATCGGCTCAACTGTCCTGTAAGCCTGTGCGGCTCTGCGGATGTTTCCCTTGTAATTTGCGTAGTAGTATATGTCGAACTCCGTATTCTTCAGCAGTGCGGTGTCCTCCCAGAGCATATCGTATGTCAGCGAGGAGCCTGTCACGGCTGCCATAAGCACCGTATCAACAGGGTCTGCTTCTGCGTTCACGGCAGTCGATGAGTACGGGATTACTCCGTGCAGAACAAGCTGGTAGAACGGAATATCCTCGTCGAAAATGTCGTAACGGCTTGAGGTCAGCGGAACATTCATGATACGGCTTACATATGGCAGTGCATAGGCATTTGCACTGTCCGCAAGAATACCGCTTCCCAGCTCGCAGTCAAGTGTATTGCAGCAGTCGGCAAGCCTGTTCATGGCTTCATACCGTGAAACGGTACTCTTGCCGTAGTCGCCGTAAAGCGACGTTGTAAGCGTTGACAGTGAAATGCCGTCAAAGCCTCTTTCCGCATATTTGTGTGCGGTCTCAGTGCCGAGAACTTCGCTGAATTTCTTCGGCGAAAGCAGCGACTTGTTCTTTGCAAAGCCGTCGGGGATTCCGTAGGCAAGGTCGTAGCTGACAATGCGTGAGTATGCTCCCGATATTCTCACGGAAGCGTCGGTGAAGGAGTAGTATCCTCCCCCTGAACGGAAATCCCTGTTGTCTGCAACGGCATACATCTCAATCGAATGTTCCTGAGTATAGTCGAGAAGCTCTTCGAAATCCTTCCTGCCGCCAAGCTTATCCGAAGGTTTTGCGTCGGTGTCGATACGCTCACGGATACCGTCGTTTGTCCAGTTCTTGTAGGTGACCGCCATGTCGTCAACGCCCTCTGCTTCAAGCTCCGAAAGAATGGTCTGTGCCTGTGAAAAACCGGTCACGGACGTTTTCATTTCAACGGGTATCCCCAGCACGGAACGCTTCTTCATGACTCCGCCGTAAAGATTTACGTGAAGCGGAGAACTCCCCTCCTCAGCACGCTTCTCAACACCCTTTTCCTCCGTGAGATATTCACGGTATCGGGCTGCTATGTCGGTATAGTCCGCATTTTCTGCGTCAATCGGATAGTACCGCACCGCTATGTCGTCAGATTTGATTTTTCCCTTTTCAAAGACTGTGAACGATGTGCTGTTCTTGCCTGTCATGTAGTAATTATCGGTGCTTCTGAGCGTGAAAACAAAGCTGCAAAGATTGTAGCTTGAGTTTGAACGTGACGTCGTCTTAACTGAAATAAGCGAATTCGAATCACCCTTCTCAGCCACCGCAAGAACTCCGTTTCCGTCCTTTACTATGCCGAATACAGGCAGGTAAAGCTGCTCGTCAACGGCTCCCCTCGAAGTCGGGACCGCCGTAACGTCGTTTCCGTAAATCCGACGGAAATATTCTCCCGATGAAGCTGATTTGCTGCTGCCGAAGCGTACAAGTGCTCCGCAGCCGTCGGGAATAACGAAATATCCGTCCTCGTCGTCAGACGCAGCTCCGAAGCTCCCCAGAAGATTGACGCTCGTTGCGATTTTCCCCTGCGACGTCTCCTCAATCTCCGAAACAACAAGGCTCGCCCTGAGATAGTCCTCTCCGAGAGTGTACTCCACAGGATAGGAAAAACCTTCCTTTTTGTAGCTGTAATCGACACGGATTCCGTTTTCAATCTGCGTAACGGAAATTGTGCAGTCCGAAGCAAGTCCGGAACGAAGCGTGAAATTATCGCTTCGCTTTTCGGGGATTCCGTAATGAAGTACGGACGACGACATAAGTTCGCCCGCAAAAGTCTCATTTGCTATGGGGTCATTTTCCGATTCAAGAGGCGATGTCCACCATATATAACCCGTTTCCTTGTTTTCAAGTCCCATGAGAGATGTGCCGAAATCAGCAAAAAGTCTGTATTTTCCGTTCTCTGCACAACACCTGAATGTCCCGAAACAATACTTCATATCCTCTGAAAACCACGTAAGCTCGTCGGTTTCCGTATTTCTGTAAATCCGTCTGCCGTCACCGTCCGTACCGTGAAAGACGCTCCCCTCAAGAAGCTTTTCCCTTTCTTCATCGGAAAGCGGCTTCGCTTTTTCCGACGTACTGCCCGTTTTTTCCGACGAGCCGTCCTCAGAGACCGTCTCTCCCTCAGGCAGACGCTCAAGCTCTCCGCCCGCAAAGACGTTCCCCGTCACAAGCATTGACGATACTGCCGCAAGACTCAGCAGAAACATTCTTATACGCTTCATCCGTCACACCTCCTTTCACTTTTTCCGCATTATGAGCGGATTCTGTATGTGATTTCAGTTATAATCGTCGAAATAAATATGTATATCTGCTGAACAAGCGACATCAGCAGAATAAGCAGTATCAGCATTATCAGAACTGCTCCGAGCGTCAGAAGGACGGCTGACAGCGTTCTCGCCGCTGAGTAACCGTGAGCGTCCCTGACTGCCGTGAAAATCAGAAGCACGGTCCAGAGCGTCCCGATGATTTCAATAATGCTCATGAAAACTGCTTCGTCACGGATAAGCACGTGCGAAAGTGCTGTATTTACGAAAAGCTGTCCGATATAGGGGACAAGTGCATAGGCACTGAAAATACAGATATTCCGCATTGTTCCCTCGCCGCTGAGAATAGTGCAGACCGCCCAGTTCCCGACCGTCCATGCACCGAAAAGTACAAAGCTTTTCATGATATACGGAACTATGCTGAACGTCTCCTCCTGCACCGACCTGAACTGAAATCCGTAAAGACGTCCGTCCGCTATCAGTGCAAGAAACAGAAGAAATACTATCGCAAAGGCGATTTTCAGCGAACCTGCCTTCTTCCAGCGCATATCACCAAAGCCCTCAAACGGGTGAGTTACGGTGTGCTTCAGCCATTGAAGCGGTGTAAGCTCCTTCACTGCGGCTCACCTCCGCTTCTGCGTTTTTTCAGCTTTACTGCCGCAAATATCCCTGCTGCGGCTGCACCTGCCGAAAGCACAATCTTCCCGAGATTCCTGCCAAGAAACTCCCTGCGGTATCCCTCGAAAGCCTTGTTGTAGATTTCTGAGGAGTCAGCCTTTTTAGCGTACTCCATCGCACCCTCGTAGTCGCCCTTTCTGAGAAGTGCCATCGCTACACCCGTATTCGCCCGACGATAATTTCCGTCACGGCTCAGAACCTCGTACCACGGCTCAAGTGCTTCCTCATAGTACCCCTGTCCGTACAGCGAAACAGCCTTGTTTACTGCTCTGCCGAATGACGTCTCACGGAATACCGTTATCGTGTCCTTTACGGAATCTGACGCATAAAGTCTTTCACCGTATGATTCGATTGCGGAAACTGTATCGAATCCGCCGAGCTGCTCCGCTTTTCCGCCGATTATGAACATCAGCTCGCCGTCCTCGTCATAGCGGAAGATTCTCCCCATTGTAAGGTCAAGACAATTTATGCAGCCGTCGCTGCTTATTTCAATATCGGTCATCGCCGAAGCAAGAAGCTGATTGTGTGAGGTATCGTACATCGGTTTCCTGTCTCCGAAAATAACGTCAAGCTTTGAGAAAATATTCTTTCCTGCGGCATTGAGCTTCTTCACTGTATCGGTCTGCTGCGTGTTCGACGCCGTGCAGGTGTAGACAAAGTCTCCGCTTATGTCAAAGCCCGTGATTGCCGTCGGGATACTTCTTATGCGGCTGAGCTTCTTTTCATCCGACATGAAAAAACTCCTGAAATAATTGCCGATTACCTCCGCAGTCGGCTGAACACGGTTTGCTCCGTAAAAGCCCGTGAATTCTCCGTCGGGAGAGAACATAGCCGCACCCGTTGTATTGTTCACAATCGTATAGACATTCCCTGCCTTGTCGGCAATTACCTTCTGCGGTCTGAATGTCGGAGAATTATAAATCGGAGAATCGGGGTAGGAAAGCTCCGAAACGATCTCTCCGCCAAGCGTTGTGACAAGTACCCGACTGTTTTCCGTATCGGCAACATACATCCTGTCCTTTTCCGCACAGACATATATCCCCTTCGGCTGATTCAGGGTCGTCACAGTGCCGTCCTCATACCTGAACTCGCTGTAGGTCCTCACCGCCGACGTGAGTTCACTGCCGGCAGCTATTATGCGGTTGTTTCCGCTGTCAACGATGTAGAAAAGACCGTCGTCAGCCATAAAAATATCTTCCGGAGCGTCCATTGCTCCCACACCGAGGTCATATCCCGAAACGGCTCTTTCGGGAGCATAGCCTGCCTGCGACGGAATCGCATTTCCCATGCTGTCATAGCTGTAGGTCTCGTAAGGAGCCGCCGCATGAGCAATCGTCACGGGTGACGCAGGCAGTGAAGCCGCAGCAATCACAAGTATTGTTATTCTGTTTTTCATCGGCTTCATCTCCTCTGTGAATTATTCCTTGATTCCCGAATGTGCCATAGTCTCAATAACCTGCTTCTGTGCAAGTATGAACACTATCATCGGCGGTATAAGTACGAAAACCGCTGCCGCCATTGCTATGCCTGCCGTTGCCATTCCCGAAGATGCAGCCTGTTCAACGGCTGTCGGGAGCGTTCTGTACTGCTCGTCAAATACAAGCGAGCCGCTTCTGATATTCCACGAAGCCTGAAATGCAAAAATTATCATGGTCATGAATGCGGGTTTCTGGTTAGGCATCACAACCTGCCAGCATATTCTGAAAAGTCCCGCACCGTCAACCTTTGCCGCTTCAATAATTGCATCGGGCATCTGCTTTATCGACTGTCGCATAAGAAAAAGACTCATCGGAGAGGCAACCGCAGGCAGTATCAGTGCCCAGAGCGTGTTTATCATATCAAGCTTCGCCATTACCATGTACTGCATTATGTAGATGACGTTGCTCTGGTAGAGAAGTGCCGCAACAATAATTCCGTTTATCAGTCTGCTTCCGGGAAATCTGCACTTCGCAAGCACAAATGCTGCCATCGAAACAAATACGCACTGCAAAAACGTTACGGACGCTGTAACAAATACGCTGTTGAATATGTACCTTGAAAACGGTACCCTGTTCCTGCGTACACTTTCAAACATATCATTGAAGTTTTCAAGTGTGGGACGGAGCGTCCAGAATTTCGGCGGAAAAACAAACAGCTCCTCCGTCGGCTTCACTGACATGACTATCATGAGATATATCGGCAGTGCCATGAATATGCCGAGAAGCGTCAGAAACAGAAATATCCCTACCGTTCCGCCGATTTTTCGTCCTGCCTGCCTGTTTGAGGCTTTCAGCCTCGATATGTCGGTCTGTGCCACTGACGCTCCCCTCCTTTCATTCCTTTTCTCCGAGAACCCTGCCGATTACCCTGCTGCAAACATACATCGCTGCAAATACCACGAGACATATCGCCGATGCATAACCCATTTCAAATCTCATCCAGCCGTAATCATAGGCGTGACTCATCATTGTGTGGGCTTTGTAATCGGTACTCGGAAAGCCTGCAAGACTCTGTACTACCGCCCCCGCCGTGAATGAGCTGACAATCTGCATAACTGCGGCAAAGAGCATCTGCGGCTTCATCGAAGGAATCGTGATGTAAACAAGCTCCTGCCAGCGGTTTCTTATGCCCTCTATCGCACCTGCCTCGTACTGGGTACGGTCGATGCTGCGGAAGCCTGCACTGAGCGCAAGAAAGCCTGCTCCCAGTGAAATCCACAGCTGCACGACTATTGATGCTCCCAGAACATATCTGCCGTCCGTAAGCCACTGAATCGGTGCCGTTATGATATTGAGGTCAATCAGGACTGCGTTGAGATAACCGTTCATATCACCGCTGAAAATAAGCTGCCAGACCGTGTAGACGTTTGCCATCGACGGTATGTAGAAAATAAGCGTGAATACCGTCCTCAGCTTAGGAGGCATCTCGTTTATCAGCCACGCAAGAAAAAAACACAGCACATAACTCAGCGGTCCTGTGACAAGGGCGAAAATCAGCGTCACCCTTATCGACTTTATGAAGGTCCTGTCAGAGAGAAACAGTGTTTCAAAGTTTTCAAGTCCGACAAATTCGGGAGGATTTACCATGTCGAAATCCGTAAACCCGATAGGCAGCGACATCACTACGGGAATTACCGTGAAAACAATGAAAAGTATCATGAAAGGTGCAATCATTCCGTAGCAGCTTCCGTTTTTCTTCACCTCACGCCACGTACTGCGGATGCGTTCCTTTATCTTCACGGCTCATCCCTCCCTTCGTCATTTTCCCGTGAGCTTGTCAAGCTTACGCTTTATTTCCTCGTTTATGTCCATATTGTATCTGAGAAGCGTATCACGGGGATTCTCTCCCTCGTTGACAACCTCCCTGAATGCGTTCATGATGTTTCTCGTAACGGCATACGACGCAGGTGTTACGGGAATTTCCTCAAGCTCACTCTGCTGTGCAAGCAGTCTTTCAAGTTCGTCGGACGACCATCCAAGCTGTGCAAGAGCTTCCGTATTAGCCGTGCTGAAACGTCCCATTCTGCCAAGTATCCCCTCTGAACGTATTCCGAATTCCGTCTGTATTTCCGCAGACGTGAACCATTTCACAAACTCCCATGCCTCCTGCTTCTTGTCTGAGCTTTCAAAGATTACGGCTCCCGCACCGACCGAGTTTGCGGCATGGGAAAGACTTCCGTCCTCTCTCGCCGTCGCAGGTACTGGACAGAACTCCCATAACCCTTTTATTTCGGAAGCTGCCGCTTCAAGCTGGTTGGCAAAGCTGTAATCTGCAATGACAATGGGGTATTCTCCCGTTCTGAAACGGCTGAATGCATCGTAGGTCTGCTCAAAACCATACTGTGTGTAGAAGTCGGTCCACTGCTCAAACGCCTGAACCGCCGACGTTTCATCAAGTGCAGATGACGTCATATCACTGTTGTAGTAGCTGAGTCCGTTCTGGAGCAGCAGCATCGCATAGGTATGTCCCGCCTCCGTTGCAGGGGAAATGTTCGCAGGCGGAAGCACAAGTCCCACCGACATATAATTCCTCTGTATCGCAGGCAGCATATCACGTAATTCGTCCCATGTTTCGGGAGGACGGTCATAGCCAAGCTCCGAAAGAATATCGCTGCGGAAAAACATCATCGGGAAATTCTGACTTATGGGAATTCCGCAGACTCCTCCGCCATAAGTGTAGTGCGTCATGGCTTTTTCCGAAAAACGTGCGGCGACTTCTTCGTAACCTTCCATAGACGATACGTCGGCAAGCAGTCCCCTTGCGGCAAGATTAACAGGGAACTCTCCGCCGAGAAACAGTACCGCATCAGGCTCCTCGCCTGCAAGAGCCGCTTCAACAACCCCTCCCGATACAAGTCTTACCATAACGGGAATTCCGCTTTCCGCTGTAAAATGACTATCTGTAAGCTCACGGACTATCTGTGCCTGATCACGTCCGAGACTTACCCAGATTTCAATCGCTTCCTTATCGGAACTTCCTCCGATTGCCGTGTAGTCCTCGAAAAACGAACCGATAAACGCACTCAGTCCGAATTTCAGCGACTTGCCAAGCTTCTTCCTGCAGCTTGTAAAGTCCTCGTCCGCCGACGCAAATTCTATGAAATCAATCTCAAGCGGCTGGTCACGGTACTCCCTCGACCACGCCGAAAGCGAACTTATACCGTCCTTGATTCGGCTGAGATACGACGGTATCCTCAGAGGCTTGTCAATGCATTTGTCAAGCACTACCGTGAGCTGTCCGATGACTGCCGCTTCTGAACCATTCGTACCGCCAAGCTCCTCTATTGCGTCCTGAACCGCTTCAAGTTCATCGGAAATACGTCTGAATTCCTCTATAAGCTCAGGAATTTTCTCGTGCACGTAGTAATCCGTGTATTTATCGGGAGTCGGTCCCGTTATCATCAGGATGCGACGGTAATACACGTTAAGCTCCGCCGTAATTTCCTCAAGGGTCCGCAGGTGTCCGCCGATTTCTCCCGTTACGGTCTCCATTGTGAGAGTGTGGTCCGTATCGGCTGTGAGATAAACGTAAATGCTCTCTCCGTCAGCCGTTTCGGGAGAGGTCATCCGCCAGTCCTTATCATATGGGAACTTCACGCTGTCAAGTTCTCCGCAGAGAACTCTGCCGTCTATGTAAATGCGTCTTGTTGAGTAAAAGCCTCTCATCTGATTCTGACGTGCCTTTATACCGATTCTGTACCAGCCGTCATTGGCGATTCTCTCTTTCGGGATCGTCCATGTAACCGATGTGAGGGCCTTTTTCCAGTTGTCTCCGCCGATTGTGTTGCAGACTATTTTTCTCGGGTCCGACGGCGATACAAGATAGCTTGTGTTATCGTTCGACGGTGCAAGATTTCTGTCGGACTTGTATGCCGCTTCTTCTCCCTCTATTCTGAACATGTGCGCCGGTGTCTCCCCGACACTCACCGAAGCTTCAATTCCTGCGGCATATTCGTCGTAGGACGGCGTTTTTCCGGGATTGTAAAGACGGATGCTCCCCAGCATGAACTGTGAACGTTCTGCTGTGAAGGCAATCTCATGTCTGCCTTTTTCAAAATAGAAAAACAACGGTTCTGAGAAAAGTCCGTCGCTGTCGCCCACGCTTCGGCTCAGCCACGCTTCATGCTGTATCTGTACGGGACGCACCTGATTTCCTCTGCCGTCCGTTTTTATTTCGCCTTCGTTCTTCCACACTCTTGCGAGCGTCATTCTCGAAGCCGTGTCAAAGGGAGTCTCCCCGTCGATTTCCATTGATATTTCTATCGGAGTGCTCCCCGTAAGAAGCGGACAATACGTCATCTCAAGACAGTAAATTCCGCTTTCGGGTATTTCCGCTTCATACACAACCCTGCCGCCGTCCTGAGTCCAGATGAGAGCATTGTCATGTGTAATTCCGTCGGCAGTGCGGGAAGCTGTGGAGAAGCTGCCGTCCGCCGAGATGTAGTCTCCGCCTGAAATTACGATTTCACGGTCGGGACGCTCCTCGCCGCTGTAAAGACTGTAATACTCCCCGAAGGAAAGGAGTTCTGCGGACGTTGTATCAAAACTGTAATAGTCAGCTTTCATCTGTGCGATAGTCGCTTCCGAAGGCGTGTATACGATTTCCGACGCAAGAACTCCCACAGGTCCCGACAACGCCGATAACGCCGTTGCTATCCCGACTGCCGCAGCAGCAAAATGTCTCAGAATCCTGACCGCCTTCATGAATACCGCCTCCCCTGAACGCATAAAATGCCATTATAATTATAATAAGTATATCAAATTTATCCCTTCATGTCAAGGAAAAGCGTCCCTTCAGTGACGTAAAAATCTTACTCAGATAATTGACATTAATTCCTCATCGTGATATAATAGATGTATATATGCAATTTTGCACCGCCTTATGAATATAATATAGGCGAATAACTGTTTGGAGATAATAAAATTGATAAAAACTGTAGACAACATCAGAATAAACTATGAGCAGAAAGGAAGCGGTGACCTCATTGTACTGCTTCACGGCTGGGGAAGCAATATAAAGCTTTTCTCAAACCTCATTGACCTGCTCTCAAAAAAATATACCGTCGTGGCTATGGATATGCCGGGATTCGGTGAAAGTCAGGAACCGCCCTCTGCATGGTGCGTGGACGATTATGTGGATTTCGTCATAAAGTTCCTCGCCGACTATGATGCAAAACAGGTCATGCTGCTCGGTCATTCTTTCGGAGGACGTGTAATAATCAAGCTCAACAGCCGCAAGGACCTCCCCTTCACCGTTTCCAAGGTCATCCTCGTGGACAGCGCAGGCATACTCCCTCCGAAGTCCAACAAGAAAAGCTGGAGAACCCGCAAATATAAAATGGGAAAAGCTTTCCTTTCTACAAAAATTATGCGGAAAATCGCTCCCAATGCTCTCGAAAAACTCCGTGTGAAGTACGGAAGCGCCGATTACGTTGCAGCTTCTCCGCTGATGAGACAGGTGCTTGTCAAGGTCGTGAACGAGGACTTAGAGCCGCTTCTCCCCAACATCAAATGTCCCACCCTCCTCATATGGGGTGTCAACGACACCGCTACGCCTCTCTCGGACGGCGAAAAAATGGAGAAGCTCATCCCCGATGCAGGTCTTGTAAAGCTCGAAAATGCAGGACATTACTCCTTCCTTGAACAGCAGTTCCTGTTCAACCGTGTAATGTGCTCGTTTATGAAAATCGAGGATTAACACAACGGATAATGTGGATGTCTGACAAACCCATTATTATGTAGGGACGAACTTTGTTCGCCCACAGATTATGTTAACTTTCATCACGGGTGAACACGGTTCGCTCCTACAATACATTTTTAGGAGAAATTCATGAATATTGCTATTTTTTGCCTTTATGCAGCTATCGCACTCGCTATGACGCTTTTCATTGGACTGCGCAGGTTCCACATACTGCAGCTCAACGATTATTCTTATCCCGAAGCTCCTGTCTCTGCAAAGAAAAGCTCAGCGTTAATAAAATGTATTCCGCATATTATTGTTGCTCTGCTGTCATTTGCTTTTTTAATTGTTCCGCCAATTGTAAACACCCACAGTCCCATGGGACTACAGAAACATGGCGACCCGGTGTATAACCCCGGCGGTATGGGTGATGTGACGTTCGTGCTTCTTGCAGTTGCCGCACTTATTTTTATCGCTTACATCATAGCAGTCAGCCTTAAAACAAAATGTGATAAACATCTCGTCTTTGACAAAAGAATTATAAGCAGAACAGTGCTTTTGCTGATACTTATTTCACCCTTTTTTATCGCTGCCGCTATGTCATCACCTTTAGTCCATACCATCCGTCTTGACGGAACAGAAGAAGAAATTCTCAGGTTTCGCCGGAATTATCCTTTTTTCATAGTAAACATCGCCGTCGGCTTATCACCGCATCTTTCCGCTTTTGCGAATGCCGTCATCCATCCTTTTGACCACAAGCTCAGCAATCGGAAATGATGTCTGAACACGTTTATGAGAACCAAGGATTAACACAACGGTTAACGTGGATGTCTGACAAACCCATTATTATGTAGGGACGAACTTCGTTCGCCCACAGATTATGGTGACTTTCATCACGGGCGAACACAGTTCGCCCCTACAATACATTTTTAGGAGAAATTCATGAATATTGCTATTTTCTGCCTTTATGCAGCTATCGCACTCGCTGCGATAATCTTCATGGGACTGCGTGAGTTCCATATGCTTCAGCTCAACGGCTATAAAACTCCCGAACATTCATGGTGGATGAAGAAGAATTACAAGAGATATATTCTGCCGATAATTCTGTTTGTCGGTCATTTTGCGCTCCTCTTCACCGACCCCGTTATATGGGAACCTGAAAAGCACGTATTTAACGACCATCTGAACACGCTCTCGATATATATATGCTCCTGTATGACTGTACTCAATATAAAAATTGCAGTTGATAACAGACCCGGAAAAAAATTCAAAAAACCCTTTGTGTATACCGCAAGAGTTAAGCGGATGTTGACTACTTTCTTCATACTCATTGCGTTGATTTTCACAGCTGCGTTCTTTTCAGCAAACAGAGTGCGTATCGAAGGCGATACAAGATTTACAAACAATCTGCCGTTTATTCTTATCGGTTCCGCACTCTACCTCACACCGATACTCGTTCCGCTTTCAAATATCATCAATAAGCCCATTGAAAAAGCCGTCCAGAACCACTACATCAACGACGCTAAACGTATGCTTGACGATATGCCCTCGCTCCACAAGGTCGGCATCACGGGAAGCTACGGCAAAACTTCCATGAAATTCTACCTCAGCGAGCTTCTCGGCTCTCAGTACGAAACTCTGAAAACCCCCGAAAGCTTCAACACTCCCATGGGCGTTACAATCACTATCCGCCGTGACCTCAGACCTACCCACGAATACTTCATCTGTGAAATGGGTGCAAGACGTGTCCGTGAAATCAACGAGCTGTGCGAAATCGCTCATCCCCACGACGGTATCATCACTTCCGTAGGTCCTCAGCACCTCGAAACTTTCAAATCAGTCGAAAACGTCCTCAATACAAAGTTCGAGCTTGCCGACAGCGTTCAGGCATCAGGCGGAAAAATCTACCTCAACGGCGATAACGAACTCATCCGCAGTAAAGCTCCGCAGTATAAAAACGCTGTCCTCTACGGACTCCACGAGTCCTGCCACTACAGAGGCTCCGACGTTTCCGTTTCCGATAAGGGTACCGAATTTACCGTTACTGCTCCCGACGGAAGCTCCTGCCGCTATACGACTAAGCTCCTTGGTGAACACAGCGTCCAGAATCTTCTCGGTGCTATCGCTTACTGTCACGGTACGGGCATCGCTCTTGAAAAGCTCGTGATTCCCGTAAGAAAAATCGCCGCAGTTCCTCACCGTCTCCAGCTTCTCGACAAGGGCGGCGGTCTCACTTTCATCGACGACGCTTATAACTCAAATCCCAGCGGCTGCCGTGCTGCACTCAATGTACTCGGTCTGTTCGACGCCTGCAGAATCCTCGTGACTCCCGGTATGGTTGAGCTTGGCGAAAAACAGCATGAGCTTAACCGTGAATTCGGCAGCGAAGCCGCAAAGGTCTGCGACTACATCGCCCTCGTCGGCAAAAAACAGACCGAGCCTATCTTCGAAGGTATACAAAACGCAGACTTCGATATGTCACGTGTGTTCGTATGCGATACGCTCGGAGAAGCCCTCGACAAGGTGCGCTCTATCGTCACCGACAAAAAGAAAATTGTGCTTCTCGAAAACGACCTGCCCGATAACTATTAATCTTAAGGAGAGATATACATGAAAATTAATCTTGCTGTTCTGTTCGGCGGAAAAAGCGTTGAACATGAGGTTTCCGTCATTTCAGCCGTTCAGGCAATGGCTTCAATCAATAAGGAAAAATACAATATCATCCCCGTCTATATGACAAAGTCAAACGAGTTCTATACAGGCGAAAAACTCACCGACATCAACGCTTTCCGTGATATTCCCGCACTCCTTGCAGAGTCGGTTGAATGTCTCATGGTGAGAAACGAGGGCAAGGTTCAGCTTATCCGCAGAAAGTCAAAGATGTTCGGCTCAAACGTCATCGCCGATATCGACATCGCTTTCCCCATCGTTCACGGTACAAATGTTGAGGACGGCGCTCTTCAGGGCTTCCTCCAGACTCTCGACATCCCCTATGTGGGCTGCGACGTACTGGCATCCGCTGTCGGAATGGATAAGTTCGTCATGAAGATTCTCCTCAAGGACGCAGGCTTCCCCGTACTCGACTGCTGCCGTTTCTCTGCTTTCGATATGGATAAAGTTGAGGAACTCGCTGCACAGGTTGAAGCAAAGTTCCCGTATCCCGTTATCGTAAAGCCTATCAATCTCGGTTCAAGCGTCGGAATATCAAAGGCATCCGACAGAGACTCCCTTATCCGTTCTATGGAGGACGCTTTCTCCTTCGCAGACCGAATCCTCGTTGAACCCGCTGTTGTTCAGCTCAAGGAAATCAACTGCTCCGTTGTCGGAGACAGCGAATCCGCTGAAGCTTCCGTCTGCGAGGAGCCTGTTCAGGCAAGCAACGACGAAATCCTCAGCTATGAACAGAAATATGTCGGCGGAGGCGGTAAATCAGGCGGCAGTAAGGGTATGGCTACGCTCAAAAGAAAGATTCCTGCCGAAATTACTCCCGAACAGGACGAATTCGTCCGCAGAACCGCTGTTGAGGCTTTCCGCTACCTCGGATGCAACGGCGTTACACGTATCGACTTCATGCTCGATATGGCTGACAACAAAATCTACATAAACGAAATCAATACGATTCCCGGCTCGCTCGCATTCTACCTCTGGGAGCCTAAGGGCGTAAAGTATTCAGAGCTCCTTGAACGCATGATTCAGCTTGCTCTCAAGCGTCACAGACAACAGGAAAAAATCAGCTACTCCTTTGATACCAACATTCTCGCAATGGGCGGAAGCTTTGGCTCGAAGGGCAGCAAGTCCTGATAAATACTCAGAACAACAGGGAATTATGGGGTAAGTTTCAGATGAAAAAAATTATCACGGCAGTCATTGCGGCTGTCACACTGCTTTCGTGTACCGGCTGTTCGCTTAAAAAGGACAGCTCGGATACGGACAACAAACAGAAAACTTCTGCATTGAAGGTCGGCAATCCCGTCGTCCCCGAAATCGAAAAAGAGGTCATCTGGGAAACCGACAGAATACGTGTTTCAACGGAATTCTTCAAACGTGCCGAAACGGGACTAAAAATCAAAATCGAAAACAAAAGCAATACCGACCTCGAACTAAGTCTTTCCGACCCGTACGTTCATGTGAACGGTTTTACCATGACGGATTTTCTGTCAGCCAATGTCCCCGCAGGCGAAACACTCTTTGAGACTATCAGCTTCAATAACCAGTGCATCCGTGACGCAGACATCGACGAGATTCATTGTGCCGAATTCGTCCTCGAAGCAGAGTATGACGGCAACTTCAAGGATAAGGAAAAATCAGATACGATTATCGTCGGCGACAAGTCTGATGAGTGGCGTAAGAACGACGATGCTCCCGATGGACAGCTCCTCTGGGACAGCGACGGCATTAAAATTATCTCTCTCGGCTTCTCAGGCGAAATCATTCCGGTGCTCAGCGTTTACATCGAAAATAACACCGGCAAGGAAATCGACGCACATCTTACTTGGGCTGACGTGAACGGTCTCGACGTTAACCTTTTGTCAAAGAGCCTTCACGGCTATATTCAGAATGGCAAAAAACGAATCTGTCAGTATGATATGGACGAGATTATGGAGGAAAGCGGTGAGGATTCACTCAGAGTCTTCGGCTTGAATTTCGACATCGACATCGGCGAGGACGACCCGCTCAGAACTCGTTACCTCAATATCAAGGATATTTCAGGCTATACATATAAACCATCGGAAACCACAACCGAAAAAGAGGAGGATTAAACATGACCGAAAAAGAAAAACAGCAGGCAGGCGAGCTCTATAATTCCAGAGACCCTGAACTCGTCGCCGACAGAGTAAAGGCTAATAAATTCTGCCTTGAGTACAACCGTCTCCCCTGCAACGATTACATCAAGCGTCAGTGGATGCTCGACAGACTTGTTGCCCTCAGAGGCGAAAACACTATCATCGAATCGGATTTCTTCTGCGATTACGGCTACAATATCGTTATCGGCAACAATTTCCACGCCGACCAGAACCTCAATATCCTCGACAGTGCGGATATTATTTTCGGAGACAACGTCTTTATCGGTCCGAATTGTACGTTCTACACGTCGGAGCGTCCCCTCGACTGCACTCTCAGAAATCAGGGCTTTGAAACAGCCAAGCCTATCAAAGTAGGCAATAATGTCTGCTTAAGAGGTAATGTCTGCGTGCTCCCGGGCGTGACTATCGGTGATAACGTGGTCATTGAGACGGGAAGCGTTGTAACTGAGGATATTCCTTCAAATACTTACGCTTCGGGAAATCCCTGCAAGGAAGTAAGTAAGCTTGAGGCTCCGAAAATTGTCCCCGAAGAAAAGACTCCCTCTGATGAGAAGTCCGCTGCGGAAGATAATAAGTCGGACGCTCCTGCGGAAACTCCGAAAAATGACGGAAAAAAGCGTTTCGTCAAGCTTGTTGAAGTCAAAAAATAAATGTCGGAAAACATAAAAACATCCGCTTGAAATAAAAAGATTACTAAAAAGAAGGTATGGCAATGTTCGAGATTCTTCAGAAACAGATTCTGAATCCCTATGTGACTCTTATGAAAATTCACGCTCCCCGTGTTGCCGCTAAGGCTGAACCGGGTCAGTTCATTATCCTCAGAACAGACAGCGAGGGCGAACGTATCCCCTTTACTATCGCTGACTACGACCGTGAAAACGGCTGCGTTACTATTATTTTCCAGATTGTCGGCGCTACTACGGAAAAACTCAACCGTCTCAACGTCGGAGACTCTGTCCATGATTTTGTGGGTCCTCTCGGACGTGCCACCGAAACCGACGGTCTGAAAAAAGTTGCCGTTGTCGGCGGTGGAGTCGGCTGTGCCATTGCTTATCCCGTTGTTAAAAAACTCAGCGGACTCGGCGTTGAAGTTCACTCGATAGTCGGCTTCAGAAACAGCGAACTCGTAATCCTCGAGGACGAGTTCAGAGCTGTCTCTTCAGAATTCGTGCTTATGACAGATGACGGCTCCGCAGGTGAAAAGGGTCTCGTTACCGACGCTCTCAGAAAACTTATCGAAAAAGGCGAAAAATACGACCGTGTTATTACTATCGGTCCTCTTATCATGATGAAGTTCGTCTGCGGACTCACTAAAGAATACTCAATCCCCACCGTCGCTTCAATGAACCCCATTATGATCGACGGTACGGGAATGTGCGGTGGATGCCGTCTTACTGTCGGCGGTGAAACGAAGTTCGCCTGCGTTGACGGACCCGAATTCGACGGCCACCTTATCGACTTCGATGAGGCTATGAAGCGTGGTGCAATGTACAAATCATTCGAACGCCAGACCCACGAGGAAACCTGCAATCTTTTCAAGGAGGCAGAATAATATGCCGAATATGTCCCCAACAAAAAATAAAATGCCCGTTCAGGACCCCGTGCTCAGAAGCTCAAACTTCGATGAGGTCGCTCTCGGTTATACCGAGGAACAGGCAATCGACGAGGCAAAACGCTGTCTCGGATGTAAACATAAACCATGTGTAAGCGGATGTCCCGTGCAGATCGACATACCTGCTTTCATCGCCGAGGTCGCAAAGGGAGACTTCGAAGCCGCTTACAGAATTATCGTAAAATCAAGCTCTCTCCCTGCTGTCTGCGGACGTGTGTGTCCACAGGAAATCCAGTGCGAAAGCAAGTGCGTAAGAGGTATCAAGGGTGAGCCTGTCGCTATCGGACGTCTTGAACGATTTGTCGCTGACCGCCATAATTCACAGCCCGATACTGTTGTTGAGAAGCCCGTCCCCAACGGTCATAAGGCAGCTGTTATAGGTTCGGGACCTTCGGGTCTTGCCTGTGCGGGTGACCTCGCTAAAAAAGGGTATGATGTCACTGTTTTTGAGGCTCTCCACCTTGCAGGCGGAGTTCTCTCCTACGGTATCCCCGAATTCAGACTCCCCAAGTCTATCGTTCAGAAGGAAATCGAGGGTCTTGAAGCTCTCGGCGTTAAAATCGAGACTAATACCGTTGTCGGAAAGACCGTCTCTGTGGACGAGCTTATGAAAGAGGAAGGCTTCGAAAGCGTGTTTATCGGCTCAGGTGCAGGTCTCCCACGATTCATGAACATCCCCGGTGAAAACCTCAGCGGCGTTTATTCCGCCAACGAGTTCCTTACACGTATAAACCTCATGAAAGCCTACAAGCCCGACAGTCCTACACCCGTTAAGGTCGGAAAAAAGGCGGTTATTGTCGGCGGCGGAAACGTCGCTATGGACGCAGCAAGATGTGCAAGACGTCTTGGTGCCGACGTCACAATTGTATACAGACGTACCGAAAATGAGCTTCCTGCACGTGCGGAGGAGGTCGAGCACGCTAAAGAAGAAGGTATCTCTTTCAGATTCCTCACCAATCCAGCCGAAATTACTCCCACAGACGACGGCTGGGTTAAAAGTGTTATCTGTCAGGAAATGGTGCTTTCCGAGCCCGACGCTTCAGGCAGAGCAAAAGCCGTTCCCAAGGAAGGTGCATTCATCGAAATCGACGCCGACTGCGTTATTATTGCTATCGGTACTTCTCCGAATCCGCTTATCAAGTCCACAACCTCGGGACTCGATACCCAGAAATGGGGCGGTATCATTGCCGACGATGCAGGTCTTACCTCCAAGGAGGGCGTTTATGCAGGCGGTGACGCTGTAACAGGTGCCGCTACTGTAATTCTCGCTATGGGTGCAGGCAAAAAGGCTGCCGCTGCCATGGATGAATATATGACCGGGCAATCCTGAAAACTGCGTATATAAGTGTAGGGACGACCATTGGTCGTCCGCATGATTTTTGATTAAAGATAAGGTCTATTAACAAACTGAAGGCTCCCGAAAATCGGGAGCCTTTTCATTATGCATTCATACCAAGTTCAATAGCTTTGAAGTTATTGGGGATAAGGTGTGACTTTGATGCGGGAACAACCTTCTCAATAGCCTTCTGCATGGTCTCAAGAGAACAGATACCCGTCTCCTTGAGAACCTTTCCGAGGAGAATGATATTCGAACCGCCCTTGAGAGCGTTGTCGTCGGCAAGCTGCTGTGAGGGAATACCGAAAATACCGATGTCGGTTCTTGTGCACTCGTTCTCAATCATAGAGCTGTCGAAGAACACCTTTCCGCCGGGCTTAACAGTGCTTACAAACTTATCGAATGAAGGCTGGTTCAGTGCGATGAGAATATCGGGTGTGAGAACCAGCGGTGAGCCGATCGGGTCATCGGAAATACATACGGAACAATTACAAGTACCGCCTCTCATTTCGGGACCGTATGAAGGAAGCCATGAAAGCTCCTTGCTGTCCATGAGTCCGCAGTATGCGAGAATTTTTCCTGCAAAGAGGATACCCTGTCCGCCGAAGCCGGCGAGAAGAATTTCAGTAGTCATTACTTATTGCCTCCTTCTGCTGTGATGTCCTTGTAAACGCCGAGAGGATAGTAGGGAATCATCTCGTCCTGAAGGCGCTTGATAGCGTCAAGAGGTGAAAGTCCCCAGTTTGTGGGGCAGGTTGAAAGAACTTCAACGATTGAGAAGCCTCTCTTTTCCTTCTGATTCTCAAAAGCCTTACGGATAGCCTTTTTAGCTTCACGGATATGGGGAACGCTGTCAACAGCAACACGCTGTGCAAACGCTGTACCTGTGAGAGTTGAGAGCATTTCGCATACTCTTACGGGATAGCCTGCAAGCTGAGGGTCACGTCCGAAGGGAGTTGTCTGTGTAACCTGACCGGGAAGTGTTGTAGGAGCCATCTGTCCGCCTGTCATGCCGTAGATAGTGTTATTGATGAAGATTACGACGATGTTTTCGCCTCTTGTAGCAACGTGAACTGTCTCAGCAGTACCGATTGCAGCGAGGTCGCCGTCGCCCTGATATGTAAATACAAACTTATCGGGGTTTGTTCTCTTTACGCCTGTAGCAACTGCCGGAGCACGTCCGTGGGGAGCCTCAATCATATCGCATCCGAAATAATCGTAAGCCATTACGGAACATCCTACGGGACATACGCCGATAGTTTCGCCCTCTATACCCATTTCACCGAGAACCTCTGCAACGAGTCTGTGTACGATACCGTGAGTACAGCCGGGGCAGTAATGTGTAGGCACGTCAAGGAATGCCTTTGGTCTTTCAAATACAACAGCCATTATTCAGCACCTCCGACTTTTTTGATTTCGGCAAGAACCTCAGCAGGTGTAGGAATTACGCCGCCTGTTCTGCCGAAGAATTCAACGGGCTTTGAACAGTTGATTGCAAGCTTGATGTCGTCGATCATCTGTCCCATTGACATTTCTACGGAAAGAAGCTTCTTTGCGTTCTTTGCAGCCTCGTTAAGCTCCTTTTCGGGGAACGGCCAGAGTGTTCTGGGACGGAAGAGTCCTGCCTTGATGCCCATAGCTCTTGCGTCGTTTACTGCTGACTTTACGACTCTTGCTGTTGCACCGAATGCACAGAGAAGAATATCGCAGTCCTCAGTAAGGTAAAGCTCAGCGTCGGTCTCGTTGGCCTTGATCTGCTCGTATCTCTCGAAGCGGTCAACAACAGACTTCTGGAGAGCGTCGGGCTGGAGGTAGAGTGAATTGATGATATGGTGCTCTCTCTCGCCCTTATGACCTGTTGCAGCCCATGAAGACTTGTCAACAGCCTCGGGGTTAACCTCGGGGAATGAAACAGGCTCCATCATCTGACCGAGGAGTCCGTCTGCAAGAATCATTGCGGGAACTCTGTACTTATCAGCTCTGTCGAAAGCCTTGATTACGAAGTCTACCATTTCCTGAACGGAAGCAGGTGCGAACACCATGAGGTGGAAGTCGCCGTGGCCGAGAGCCTTTGTAGCCTGCCAGTAGTCAGCCTGTGAGGGCTGGATGCCGCCGAGACCGGGGCCGCCTCTCTGAACATTGATGATTACAGCAGGAAGGTCTGAACCTGCGATATAGGAGATACCCTCACTCTTGAGCGAGATTCCGGGTGAGGATGAAGATGTCATTGCACGGACGCCTGTTGACGCTGCACCAAGTACCATATTAATAGCGGCAATCTCGGATTCAGCCTGAAGGAACACGCCTCCTGCCTTATTCATACGCTTTGCCATATATGCGGCAAGCTCTGTCTGGGGAGTGATGGGGTAACCGAAGAAGCACTTACAGCCTGCACGGATTGCAGCCTCAGCGAGAGCCTCGTTACCCTTCATAAGATTTCTTTCCAAAGCTAAACAGCTCCTTTCCGATTTAAACAATTGGATTTTCCATAGATTCAGGACACAATTCTGTGCCGAAAATTACTTTTCTACTATAATAGCACAGTCGGGGCACATCATTGCACACATTGCACAGCTGATGCAAGCAGCTTCGTCGGTGCATTCAGCGTAGAAATAGCCTTTCTTGTTGCGCTTTTCCTTCTGAAGAGCAACGATACCCTTGGGACAGGCAGCAGTACAGAGTCCGCAGCCTTTACAGCGCTCGGTTATAACCGTCATTTTTGCCATTTGACACACTCCCTTCGGTTAAGGCTCGCCGCACATTCTCTGCACGGTACCGCCTGAATTTGTATAACCACGCACAAGGTTGTGCGGTGTTTTAACTTATGTTGAATCAGCCCCATACAGGCTTCACATAAACCTTTGCGGCAAAAACATCACCGCTGTCTGAAAGCTCGGCACACTCCTCCGGATACACCGTGAATGCAACAGGCAGTCCCGTTTTCCGTGAGATTTCCTCGGCAAATGGTCTTGACTCCTCAATGATTCCGACAGTTGTTTCACAGCCGAGATTCGTGTTGTTCACGATTGCCGTATGCTTCATTCGTGCAGCAGCCTCAATCTCGTACATAAGCGCAGCGGCTTCGTCGGGAGAAGCTGTAAGATAGCGTCTTTGGTTCACGACGTAGAACATTTCAACATCTTCGCCGTAGCCTGATAAAGCCTCTGCAAAGCGTCCCAGTGCAACCGCACCCGCATCGTCTCCGCCTACATCAATGATAAGATGTCCGTCAGCCTCGGCGATATGCTGCACGTCGAACTGTATCGACGGAATATCAAGGTTGCTGTTTGCGAAGTCCGAAGCAATGAGCTTTATCCCCTTTTCCTCAAAAAGCTGACCAAAATCGGCTGTGCGAAAGTAGGGATTTACTATATCAAGGTCCACAACCGTGACGGTGTTGCCCTCATCGGCTGATTTTACGGCAAGATTTACGGAAAGATTGGTCTTTCCGCTTCCGTAGTGACCTGTAACAATTGTGATTTTCTTCATAATTACCTCTCATCTGAAAGATTTCAGCGATTTAAAGAACTATATCTTATATTATAACACATACCGTCCGTAATTGCAAGAAAAAATTTTCGGAAGTAACGGAAAACTATTCCATCACCACTTTCCTTCAGAAAAATGAAAACCTGCCTGCCATATGTGTACTGTACATATAGAAGTATTACATGTAATTATCGGGGGAAACCTTTCTGAGGAAAGGTTCTCCCCCGAACCCCCTTCCAAAGACTTTTAATACAAATTTCAGCCCGATAGAGTGCATATACCAGATGAACACGGAGTTCAGAAATTACTGGATGCACCCTATCGGGCTGAAATTTCATACTGAAAGTTTTAGGAAAGGAGTTTGAGGAAGAACCCTTTTTCAAAAGGGTTTTCCTCAATAACCACCGTAAATACTTCTGTACGGACAATACCCTTATGGAGGGCAGGAAGTCCTTTTCAGAGAAAGCGGAATCAGTCCTCTGCCTCAGCGTTCTTCTCGATGTAGTTAGCGATATCGCCTACTGTCTTGATTTCCTCAACAGCCTCATCGGGGATAGAAAGATCGAACTCGTCCTCTATAGTAGTGATAAGGTCAACGATGTCGAGTGAATCTGCACCGAGATCGTCCTGGATGTTAGCCTCAGCAGTTACCTCATCTTCGTCAACACCGAGCTGTTCAGCAATAATGCCCTTGAGCTTTTCAATAATCATTATAAATTTCCTCCTTGTATATTTATATACGGTGTTACCCGTAAGTATAAAAACGGCTTATTCTGTGAACTCACCGATTTTTCTAAATTTAGTATAGCGTTCTTTCAGCAAAACGTCAATATCTTTTTGACATTTTTCAGGTATTTTTTTAGACAAATATTCCTTTATATTTTCCGAAATTTTGTCTATATCGTTGTGGGCGCCTCCGAGAGGCTCCTCGATAATAGCCTCAGCGACTCCCATTTCAACCATGTCTTCGGCTGTAATACGCATAATTTCGCAGGCTTCCTGCTCACGTGAAGCGTCCTTCCAGAGGATACTTGCGAAGCCTCTGGGTGAGAGTACGGAATACTGAGCGTTCTCAAGCATTGCAAGCTCGTCGCATACTCCGAGTGCAAGAGCACCGCCGCTTCCTGCCTCTCCGAGTACAATTGAGATAATCGGAGTGCGAAGCGTCATGAACTCTGCAATATTCTTGGCAATAGCCTCGCCCATACCTCTCTCCTCGGCAGCAATTCCGCAGAAAGCTCCGGGAGTATCAATGAAGCAGATAATGGGTCTGTGGAACTTCTCTGCCTGTCTTGCAAGACGAAGTGCCTTTCTGTAGCCTTCGGGATGAGGCATAGCGAAGTTGCACTCCTTGTTCTCATTGATATTTCTTCCCTTTACCATTGAAATAATTGTTACGGGAATATTGTTGAGACGTGCAATTCCGCCGAAAATCGCCTTATCGTCGCCGAAAAGCCTGTCGCCGTGCATTTCGTAGTAGTCGGTAAAGATAAGCGGAATATATTCTCTGATGGTGGGTCTGTCCTTAACGTGGATAAGCTGAAGACGTTCCCATGCGGTTTTTTTCTCGTCCATAGCTCAGACCTCCTTCTTATTGTATCCGTGAAGCTTCAGCAGATGAGACAGCACGCTTCTCATTTTTCTTCGCTCGACAATCATGTCAACAAAGCCCTTGTCCTGCTGGAACTCGGCAAGCTGGAAGCCTTCCGGAAGTCTCTGGCGGATTGTATCCTCGATAACACGTCTGCCTGCAAATCCCACAAGAACCTTCGGCTCTGCAATAATGATGTCGCCGAGTGACGCAAAACTCGCAGTAACTCCGCCTGTAGTGGGGTCTGTAAGTACGGGAATGTAGAGTCCGCCGTTGTCGCTGTGGAGCTTTACCGCACCGGAGGTCTTTGCCATCTGCATAAGAGAGACGATTCCCTCCTGCATACGTGCACCGCCAGAACATGTGAACATTACTACGGGGAGATTGTGCTCCGTTGCATACTCAAACGCACGGGCAACCTTCTCGCCCACAACGCTTCCCATGCTTCCCATAAGAAAACGTGAGTCCATTACTCCGAGGACACATTCCGAACCTTTGATTGTCGCCGTACCCGTAATAATCGCCTCGCTGAGGCCTGTGCTTTCGCTGCTCTGTCTGAGCTTGCTCTCGTATTCGGGGAAGTTTATCGGATTTCCGCTTCTCAGCTTTGAATCAAGCTCCCTGAAGCTGTCCTTATCGGCAGTGATAGCGATTCTCTCCTGAGCCGAAAGTCTTCCGTGATAGCCGCACTTCGGACATATACGGCGGCGCTCCTCATACTGGATAAGCGGAGAAAGCTCCTGACAGCGGGGACATTTGAACATCGGCGGCTTATATTCATCGTCGCCGTCATTGAATCGTTTCTTTACGACCTTAAAAAAATCTTCAAGCATTTATTTCACCGTCAATCAATCTTTTTTCTCTTTCATATAGCGGCCAAGGAAGCCGTTATCGTAATTTCCGCTTCTGAAATCGGGGTGTCTTATGATTTCAAGCTGGAAATCAATATTCGTATCAACGCCCTCGACGATAAACTCGGCAAGCGCCCATTTCATCTTTGTTATAGCGTCGTCACGGTCAGAGCCGTGTACGATGAGCTTGCTTATCATCGAATCATAGTGCGGAGTTATCGTATACCCCTGATAAACGGCTCCGTCGATTCTCACGCCCGGACCGCCCGGAACGTAAAGAGCCGTAATCGTACCGGGTGAGGGTCTGAAATCAAGCTGCGGATTCTCCGCATTGATACGGCACTCTATAGCGTGACCTGTCATGGTGACGTCCTCCTGCTTTATGCTGAGGGGAAGGTCTGCCGCAATCTCAATCTGAGCCTTTACGAGGTCAAAGCCTGTGACCTCCTCGGTAATCGGGTGCTCAACCTGAATACGTGTATTCATCTCCATGAAGTAGAAGTCCCTGTTTTCATCAACGAGGAACTCTATTGTGCCGACGTTGTAGTATCCGCACTCTCTTGCAGCTGTAACGGCTGCCTCGCCCATTTTCCTGCGAAGCTCAGGCGTTACTATCGGACTCGGACACTCCTCAAGCACTTTCTGGTTGCGTCGCTGCATTGAGCAGTCACGCTCGCCGAGATATATGCAGTTTCCGTGCTTGTCAGCCACTATCTGGATTTCAACATGATGCGGATTCACGAGGAATTTCTCGATATAAACGGAATCGTCACCGAAGAAATTCTTTGCTTCCTGCTGTGCAGCCGTCATCTGTGCTTCAAGCTCGTCGGCATTTTCAACACGGCGTATACCACGTCCGCCTCCGCCTGCGGAAGCCTTTACAAGTACGGGGTAACCTGCCTTGTAAGCGATTTTTTTCGCTTCAGCCAGATCAGAAACCACTCCCTTAGAGCCGGGAATTACGGGAACTCCGGCAGCTGCCATTGTCTCCTTTGCAGCCGCCTTGTCACCGAGCATTTCTATTGATTTATATGACGGTCCGATGAAAACTATCCCGAATTTCTCGCACAGACGTGCAAATTCAGCGTTCTCCGAAAGAAATCCGAAGCCCGGATGAATAGCCTCAGCACCCGTGTTGAGGGCAGCCTGAATAATTGCATTCATATTCAGATAGCTGTCCTTTGTTGCGGCAGGTCCTATGCAGACAGCCTCATCGGCAATCTGTGCATGAAGGGAATTCCTGTCCGCCGTTGAATACACCGCAACGCACCTTACGCCAAGTTCACGGCAGGCTCTTATAATGCGGACCGCTATTTCGCCTCGGTTTGCTATCAATACTTTTTTGAACATTTTACTCATCCCTTACTGCCGTCTGCAACGATAAATGTGATTTCACAGGAAACGGCTTTTTCTCCGTTGACCGTAGCAAGTGCCTTTCCTGTTCCGACGGGTCCTCTCTGACGGATAATCTCAACCTCAAGGTCAAGCACGTCGCCCGGAACAACCTGTCTGCGGAACTTTGCCTTGTCGATACCGCCGAAAAGTCCGATTTTACCCTTGTGCTCGGGCATTGAAAGCATACATACTGCTCCTGCCTGTGCGAGCATCTCTACAATGAGAACTCCGGGAGTTACGGGGTAATTCGGGAAATGTCCCTTGAACCAGAAGTCGTCCTCTTTGATATATTTTCTTGCCTTAACCTTTGAACCAAGCTCCATTTCGAGTATCTCGTCGATAAGGAGGAACGGGTCACGATGGGGAATGACTTCCATAATCTGTTCTTTGTTCATCAATACATCAGCCATTGCTATGCCTCCCTTACTCAATAATCATGACGGGCTGCTCAAACTCAACAGCCTGACCGTCTGAAACGAGAATCTCCTTCACTGTACCGTCGAACTCCGACTGAATCTCGTTCATAAGCTTCATGGATTCGATAATCATGATAACGTCGCCCTTCTTTACGGTATCTCCGATGCGTACAAACGGAGCCTTGTCAGGGGCAGGAGCTGCATAGAATGTTCCTACAATGGGTGATTTAACCACGTTTCCGCTTGACTGCTGCGGAGCTTCGGCAGATACTGCACCGCCGTCCTGAACGGGAGCAGCTGTCTGTGCAGCCATTGCAGGCATTGCAAACGGAATTGCCGGTGCAGGCGGTGTACTCTTTCTGCCTTTTACAGTTACCTTACTGTCGCCGTTTTCGATTGTGATTTCCGAGAGATCACTGCTGCGGACAATTTCCGCAAGCTTTTCAATAGCCTCGATACTGATCTGATCATAAATTTTTTCCATGGTAGCTCCTCCTTAATCCGTAACCTTTTTGAAGCAAAGTGTGGCGTTATGTCCGCCGAAGCCCAGTGAATTCGAAAGGACTGCTCTTACTTCCTGATTAATATTGCCGTCTGTGCAGTAATTGAGGTCACATTCCTCGTCGGGAACCTTGTATCCGACTGTTGCGTGAATAAAGCCTTCCTCTATCGACTTCGCACATACAACAGCTTCAACTGCTCCCGCTGCACCGAGAAGATGTCCTATCATTGATTTTGTGGAGCTTATCTTCACGTTTTCAGCTTCGTCACCGAAAGCAACCTTGATTGCAGTTGTTTCGTACTTGTCGTTGAGACCCGTTGAAGTTCCGTGAGCGTTGATGTAGTCCACATCGGAGGGAGTAAGACCTGCCTCCTGCATTGCGATTTTCATGCCCATTCCCGCAGCTTCACCCGTAGGCATGGGAGATGTCATATGATAGCCGTCGCAGGTAGCTCCGTATCCGCCGATTTCAGCGTAAATCTTCGCACCTCTTGCCTTGGCGTGCTCGTACTCCTCAAGAACGAGGATACCGCTTCCCTCTCCGAGAACAAATCCGTTTCTCTCCTTATCGAATGGTACGGACGCTCTTGAGAGGTCGCCGCTTTTGGAAAGTGCCTTCATATTGGCAAATCCGCCGAGTGTGAATTCCTCATTTGTACTCTCGGTACCGCCTGCGATACAGACATCAAGATAGCCGTCCTTGATTTTGCGGAAAGCCTCGCCGATTGCGTGGGTTCCCGAAGCACATGCAGATGAAACGTCGAAATTTGCTCCCCTGAAGCCTGTCTTCATGGAGATTGTACCTGCTGCCATGTTGCTTATCATCATCGGAATAAAGAATACAGAGATTCTTCCGGGACCCTTTTCAAGAAATTTTTCATGCTCTGAGAGTGTCAGGTCGATTCCGCCTATGCCCGAACCAACGATAACACCTGCTCTGTACGGGTCCACGTCGGAGAAGTCCGAACCGGCGTCTTTTATAGCCTCGTGTGCTGCGACAACGGCAAACTTCGTGAACCTGTCCATACGTCTTGCTTCCTTTTTATCAAAGCAGTCCGCATAATCATAATAAGCTGTCTCGTCGAAATCGGTAACGGCTCCGCAGATTTTTACGCCGATACGCTCTGTATCGAAATGCTCTATCATAGAAAAGCCGATTTTATTTTCCTTAATGCCTTCCCAGAATTTCTCAACGCCTGTTCCAAGGGGAGTTACTGCGCCGAGTCCTGTAATTACAACTCTTCTGCTCATAAAAATTCCTTTCGCTTTGTGAAAATTAATTTGTGCCGTAGTATGTCAACGGGTGGATCACATTGAAAGTCCGCCCGAAATTTCTATAACCTGTCCCGTAACATATGATGAATCGTCGGAAACAAGGAACGATACAACAGATGCGATTTCCTCAGGCTCGCCGTAGCGTTTCAGTGCAACGGCATCAAGAAGCTTTGTCTTGATTTCGTCAGAGAGTGCGTCTGTCATTGGTGTATTGATAAAGCCCGGAGCTACTGCGTTGCAGGTGATATTCTTTCTGCCGTACTCCTTGGCGATTGTCTTTGTCATGCCGATTATTGCTGCCTTTGATGCGGAATAGTTCACCTGTCCGGGATTTCCGTAGAGTCCCGCAACGGACGATACATTGACGATTCTGCCATATTTCTGCTTCATCATTACGGGGCAGACGTGCTTGAGCATATTGTATACGCTCTTCTGGTTTACAGCGATTACAGCGTCGTAGTCCTCCTCCTTCATACGTGCGAGGAGAGTGTCCTTTGTGATGCCTGCGTTGTTGATGAGAGCCTCTATACTGCCCATTTCCGCCTTGATTTTCTTCACCATTTCTTCACACTGACCGTAGTTCGAAACATCGGCAGCAAAACACTCTGCCTTCACTCCGAAGGCTCTGCACTCCTCTGCTACTGCCTTTGCCTTGACTTCTGAATCCTCGCTCGGATAGTGGTTTATCGCCACATCGAAGCCGTCCTTTGCAAGTCTCTTTGCGATGCAGGCGCCGATTCCCTGTGATGCGCCCGTGATTAATGCTACTGCCATTATTTTACCTCCGATTGTTTTTTTATTCAGTAACTTCAAATTCCAGAAAGATACGATTACATTTCCCGCAATACCCTGCCGAGTTATTTTCTATACCCCATGTCTGTATCGGAAACGACTTATCACATGTCTGGAAAAGCTTTTTTATACGATGCTTTTCATTCGCTTCAGTAGTTTTGTCAGAATAAAACTTCCCTTCCGCATCAATAAGATCAAAGATTGCACGTGGAGCCGGAAACTGTACTTTTCCCGTATCAAGCTCTCCGCCGCATATCGGACAGCATTTAAAGCTTATTTCCTCCATTATAATTCTTCCCTTTCAAATACAAGGTCATAGAAAGTAACTTTACCATAGGAAGTCATCTCTATAGGAATCTGTCCCACAAAACGCCAGCCCTGTGAAGCCATTTCCGCTATAACAGTCCTATGTCCACGATAGCCGTCCTCCTTTGAGGTTACGTAACCGCCCTTCAGAAACTTGTATTCCATTCTGATAAATACATATCTTTTCATGGTAAATCCCTTTCCCCTATAATATTACAATGGGACATCGAGGACGCCCTTTGCAAGTCTCTTTGCGATACAAGCGCCTATTCCCTGTGATGCGCCTGTTATAATTGCTGTTGCCATATATATTTACCTTCGATTATTCTTCATTTTCGTCATCAGAATTATCCCATTCAACAAGACCATTCCATTCTTCATAAGGGTCATCTTCCTGTACATAAACATTTTCATCATTTATTGTACTTTCAGTTTCTTCGCAGTAATAATCCACATCATAAGTCGGAAGAGACTCTTCGCCAATTGGATTATAGCTTTCCCTTATTTCGATATCCGCAATAATTCTATCGCACTTTTCACAGTACCCCGCAGGAATACACGGCTGTTTAAATGCGGAAAAGCAAGTGCTTTTTGAGTAAGCAACCGAAAAAGCACTCTTTACGGGATGCTCTTTTTGGTATTGGATATCTTCTTCGCAATAAAAGAGAATTGTATCAGTAAAGCCGTTCATAACTCCGGGTTTTCTTGATACGGGAACTGATATTTTCCCCTCCTGAAGTTCACTGCCACACACGGGACAGTATTTAAAACTTATTTCCCCCATAATAATCCCCCGCTTGTATGGTTTATCTTCCAAGAAGCTTGCTCGCCTCTGCCATCATTTCCTCAACGATGTCCTTACACGGCTTGACATCGTTTACCATACCAGCGATAAGTCCGCAGAGGAACGAGCCTTCCTCAACATTACCGTCCTGAACTGCCTTTCTCAGCGAACCGAGTGTTACTTCCTCAAACTGTTCGGGAGTGAGAGTGCCGTCCTTTTCACCGTTTGCAAGCATCTTCGCAAACTTTGTCTTGATATTTCTGCACGGATGACCTGTATAACGTCCCGTAACGACGTTGTCGGTGTCCTTTGCCTTTACGACAAGCTCCTTGAAGGTCGGGTGAATCTGACACTCCTCAGAAGCAAGGAAGCGTGTACCGATCTGTACGCCCTCCGCACCAAGCATGAACGATGCCGCAATACCTCTGCCGTCTGCGATACCGCCTGCGGCAATTACGGGGATTTCAAGTGCGTCCACGACCTGCGGAACAAGACACATTGTTGTGTTCTCGCCGATATGACCGCCCGATTCTGTGCCCTCAGCAACTACGGCGTCGGCACCTGCCTTTTCCATTCTCTTTGCAAGCGCAACCGAAGGAATTACGGGAATAACCTTGATTCCTGCTTCTTTCCACGCTGGAATGAACTTTCCCGGGTTGCCTGCTCCTGTTGTTACTACGGAAACCTTTTCGTCGATACAGAGCTGTGCGAGGTCCTCTGCATTGGGACTCATGAGCATGATGTTTACGCCGAAGGGCTTGTCTGTTTTCTCCTTGCAGAGTCTTATCTGCTCTCGGAGATAGTCGATGGGAGCAGAACCTCCCGCAATAAGACCTACACCGCCTGCATTTGATACTGCTGCAGCAAGCGTATGCTCGGCAATCCATGCCATTCCACCCTGTATAAGCGGATATTTACAGCCCAGTAATTCTGTAATTCTTGTTTTCATAAACGTCTCCTTTGCCGTTAAATGCGAAGTCTGCTTCCTCAGGGGACGCCGTCCCCTGAACCCCTGCCAAAGGGCAGATACGCCCTTTGGAATCCCCTTAGCGTTTTCATCACCCCACCATAAAGGTGAGGTAATGAAAACGTAGAAATCAAGGGTATTTTTCCTTTAACACAATTCGGGACAGTCCCAAAAGAAAGCAAACTTAATATTCAATAATAATGCCGCCATAGGTAAGACCTGCACCGAAACCGATGAGTGCAAGCTTCTGTCCTCTTTTGATTATGCCCTTTTCGAGAGCCTCGTTGAGGGCAAGAGGTATCGAGGAACTTGAGGTATTACCGTAATGGTCGAGCGTTATGATGAACTTATCCATTGGTACGCCGAGTTTTTTTGCGGCGGTCTCTATAATGCGGACGTTTGCCTGATGCGGGATGAACCAGTCGATGTCGTCGATTGTGATTCCTGCCTTTTCAGCCGCAAGCTCAAACGACTTCGGGAGTGCCTGTACTGCGAACTTGTATACCTCCTTACCGTTCTGGTAGAGCTTATGGAGAGGCATATCAGCAAATTCCGTCTCAAATTCCTTATCGGTTTTAATCTCCTCGGCAACGTCCATGGAGCGTGCAAACAGGAGATTTGCTCCGCTTCCGTCAGATGCGAGGTGTGATGAATAAAGCTTTTCACTTCTTTCGATAACAGCCGCAGCCGAACCGTCTCCGAAAAGAATACATGAAGAACGGTCGGTGAAATCAACAAAGCGTGAAAGATTCTCAGCAGCAACCACAAGCACATATTTCAGCGAACTGTCGGTGTCAAGGAAGCGTCTTGCGGTATCGAGTGCATACACAAATCCTGTGCAGGCAGCGTTTATATCGAAAGCGGCTGCATTTACAGCACCGATTTTATGCTGGATTATGCTTGCCATGCTCGGAGTAAGAAAGTCGCTTGAAACGGAGCATCCGATTACAAGACCGATTTCCTTCGGGTCGATTCCCGCACGCTCAACAGCCTGCATCGAAGCATTCAGTCCGAGATACCATGTAGGCTCCCATCCTGACATCGGTCTTTCGGTAATGCCTGTTCTGGTACGTATCCATTCGTCATTGGTATCAATGAAGCGGCAGAAATCGTTATTGGAAAGCTTCTGTTCGGGTAAACAGCAGCCTGTTCCAAGAATATTTATTCCCATATTTTATGCTCCTTAAATGAAATTGATGTATCTTCAGAAAAAAATGCGGGGAACCTTTATAAAAACAGTTGTAAAAAAACAAAATATATGTTATTATAGATAAGCGGATAAAAATCCACGTATATATATTGTAAATCATTTCCGATTTTTTTGCAACGATATTTTAAGATTTTAAGAATGTATTACTTAAATATCGGCTGTTTTCACAAAAATTATACGGTATAGATGTGGAATATGTCCAATCATTTGTATATAACACACAGAAAGGATGCTACATATTATGACAATTTCACTATTTTCAGGACAGGGTTCACAATATCAGGGGATGGGAAAAGACATCCTCGATGCCATGCCTGAGCTTTCTGTAATTTTCGATACAGGTTCGGAAATTCTCGGAAAAGACCTCAGAAAAATCTGCTTCGATGCTGATGATTCCGAACTTTCAAGAACCGTAAATGCTCAGCCTGCTATCATGTCCGTTTCGATTCTCTGTCTCGAAGCCGCCAAGGCAAAGGGCTTCCGCTTCGACGGCGTTGCAGGTCACTCTCTCGGAGAATACGCTGCCATGTACGCTTCGGGAATGGTATCTCTTGAGGACGCTTTCCGTCTTATCAAGGCTCGTTCAGAGGCTATGGAGGAGGCTACAACTCTTTCCAAGGGTGCAATGGCTGCAATCATGAAGATTGCTCCCGAACAGGTTGAGGAGGTCTGTGCAGCTGCAAAGGAATACGCTGCCGCAGTCAACTACAATTCTCCCGTCCAGACCGTTGTTGCAGGTACTCCCGAGGGTATCGCCGAGGTCAGCGAGGTATTCGCAGGAATGAAGGCAAGAGTAATTCCTCTTAACGTCGCAGGTGCTTTCCATTCAAAGCTCATGCAGCCTGCCGCCGATAAGTTCTACGAAACTGCCAAGACCATCACTTTCAACGCTCCCGACTGCAAATACTACTCAAACGTCACGGGCGGCGAACTGACCGACTTCTCCGATATGGCTTCCCTCCTTGCAAAACACATCGTTTCTCCCGTGAGATTTACTTCCGAACTTGCCGCAATGCACAACGCAGGTGCCGACAGATTCGTTGAATTCGGTCCCGGAAAGACTCTCACAGGTCTTGTGAAAAAGACTCTCAAGGACGTCTCCGCACTTAATATCGAGAACCTTGCTGGTCTTGAAGGAGCTGATATTTATGGCTGATTACGCACTCACAGGTCATCCTCTGGGACATTCCATGTCGCCTCTTATACATAACAGACTTTTTGAACTCAGCGGCATCACCGACGCTCGCTACAGTCTTGTTGACATCGCTCCCGAGGACATCCCGAACAGCCGTGCCCTTATTGAAAAATATGCGGGAATGAATGTCACTATTCCCCATAAACAGACGGTTATCGCTCTTATGGACGAGCTTGCGGACAGCGCTCTCCGCTACAACTCCGTCAACTGCATCAAGAACGACAACGGCAGACTTATCGGATTTAATACCGACTGCGACGGCTTTCTCCGTTCCGCTGAACAGCTTCCCATCGACGGAAATGTCGTGATTCTAGGCTGCGGCGGTGTCGGACGCATGATGGCTATTGAAACGGCTCTTCACGGCGGTGCACTCACCCTTGCGGTGCTCAAGAAGGACATCGGTCTTGCTCAGAATCTCACGGATGAAATCCTCGCAAAATGCAGCGGTGCATCAGTGAAAATCGTCGATATTTCCGAACTCGACGGAAAATTCGACCTCATGGTCAATGCAACTCCAGTTGGTATGTATCCTAAGGTTGAAGGCTGTCCCGTAAGCGACAGTGCTGTCGAAAACTGCTCCGCTTTCTTCGACGCAGTCTACAACCCCACAGAAACCACTCTCATCAGAAAAGCACGTGCCATGGGAAAAACTGCCGTCGGCGGAGCTTCTATGCTCGTTTATCAGGCGGTCAAGGCACATGAAATATGGTACGGAGGAAGCTTCGGTACACAGGAGCTTTCCACTATTATAAAAGAAGTTGAAGCTGCCGTTGATTCCATGAATCAGGACGGCTGAGGAGGACGCTATGACAGTATTTTTATGCGGCTTTATGGGCTGCGGAAAGTCCACATCAGGCAAGCTTGCCGCAAAAAAGCTCGGTGTCGGCTTCACCGATACCGACGACCTTATCGTCAGGACGCTTGATATGAGTATCCCCGAAATCTTCGAAAAAAAAGGGGAGCCGTTCTTCCGCACAGCAGAAGCGGAAATCGTGAAATCTCTGTGCGGAAAGTCAGTTGCCGCTGCCTGCGGAGGCGGTGCGATGCTCAACCCCGATACGGCAAAATGTGCCGCTGAATCGGGATGTGCCGTAGTATTTCTGGACGTCCCCTTTGATGTCTGCTACGAGCGTATCAAGGACGATACAAACCGTCCCATTGTTATGAATTCCACCAAAGAACAGCTTGAGGAGCTTTACAACAAACGCCGTGAAGTCTACCTCAGCCATTCGACTGTACATATCAGCTGCGGCAGTCTCAGTCCCATTGAAACGGCTGAGAAAATCGCCGCCGCTGTAAAAAAATAACGGAGACTATCATGATTATTTATAATGCAGAAATTCACACGATGGACTCGGCAGGAGTCATTGAAAACGGCTGGATTTCCATTGAAAACGGCACAATTACTGCCATCGGTGAGGGTATTCCCGAAGAAATCGGCATCGACAGCATAAACGCAAAGGAAGGTATTCTCCTCCCCGGCTTTATCGACGCTCATACTCACCTCGGTATAATAGAGGACGGTCTCGATTTCGAGGGCGACGACTGCAATGAGTCCACAGACCCGTTTACTCCGCAGATGAGAGCTGTTGACGGCATCAATCCCTTCGACCGCTGCTTCGAGGAGGCAAGAAACAGAGGTATTACCTCTGCCGCAGTAAGTCCCGGAAGCGCAAATCCCTGCGGCGGCGAAATATGCGCCGTTAAAACTGACGGCAGACGTATCGACGATATGCTCATAAAAACCTGCGGTATAAAATTTGCCCTCGGTGAGAATCCGAAAAACGTCTACAACGGCAAGGACGAGGCTCCCATGACACGTATGGCTATTGCCGCAGTTATCCGTGAGGGACTCTATAAAACACGCCGCTACGTCCACGATATGGACAGCTACTACTCCGACAGCGATAACTACGAGCCGCCTGAGTACGACATTAAATGCGAATCCCTCATGCCCGTCATGGAGCGTAAGCAGAAGGCTTTCTTCCACTGCCACCGTGCCGACGACATCTGTACTGCCATGCGTATCGCCAAGGAGTTTTCAATCGACCCCGTTATTATTCACGGTACGGAAGGCTATAAAATTTCGGATATTCTCGCTCAGGAGGAAATCCCCGTTATCTGCGGTCCCGTTATCTGCGACCGCTGTAAACCCGAAATGCGTGGTCTGGAGCTGAAAAACGCTGCGGCTCTTTTCAAGGACGGCGTTAAAATCGCTATCTGTACCGACCACACCGTTATCCCGATTCAGTATCTCCCTCTGTCGGCACAGGCTGCTGTCAAGGGTGGTCTCGATTTTGATGAGGCTCTCAGAACCCTCACGATTTCGCCTGCGGAAATCCTCGGCATTGAGGAGAATGTCGGAAGCCTTGCAGTCGGCAAGGACGCCGATTTACAGCTCTATCCAAAGGGTATGAACCCTCTTGACCTTATGAGTGAGCCTCTTATTGTTATGATCGGAGGAAAGCTCTGCCGAAGGGAGGACTTCTGATGAAAAAGTTTATTTCACTTCTTATGTCAGCCATAATCTCCGCTGCGTCAGTCCCAGCAGCGGTGTCCGCCGAAAATTACTCTGCAAACTGCACCTACACTATCAAAATCCTCGATTCCACAAAGAAAACCGCTGAAATCACGTCTGCTCAGAACGTCGGGGAGTCGCTTGTGATTCCGCAGAAAATCGACGGCTGTACTGTCGTTTCAATCGACGACAAGGCGTTTTTCGGCTGTACCGAACTCGCCTCCGTTACCTTCCCCGATACACTCAAAACCATCGGTGCCAACGCATTTGCGGGATGCTTCTCCCTTAAAGATGTGAAGCTTCCCGATTCCGTCACTGAAGTCGGCAAGGGCTGCTTCATGAGCTGCACCGAGCTTGAAAGTGCGGATTTAGGCAAGGGAGTAAGCGTCGTCCCCGAAAACTGCTTCTACGCCTGCACTGCTCTCAACAGCTTCGATTTCACCAATATCACCGAACTCGGCACGCAGTCGTTCTACGGATGCGCAGAACTCAGCGGCAGCTATATCCCGTCTTCCGTTACTGCTTTCGGTGAGGACTCCCTCGGAAAACACTACAGCATCCGCAACGGCGGCACCGAAACCATAAGCGGCTTCGCCCTTAGATGCGACGGCAATTCCGCTGCCGAAAAATATATCAATTCAAACAATATCAGACGTATCTACGACGGCGGTGACGCTGACCTCGACGGAAAAATTACCTCTGCCGACGCCGCACTCGTGCTTCAGGAATACGCAAGTCTTTCCGGCGGCAATAAGCTCAGCTTCACCGAAAAACAGCGTGTTCAGGCTGATATAAATACCGACGGCAAAATAAATGCCTCGGATTCGGCAATTATCCTCATGATTTATGCCGGAGAACAGTCCGCCTGATTTACTTCCGCAGCATTTTTGTTGTATCTGCTGTAAAAACCGCTGTTATAATTGTCGGTTCCTACAAATACAAAATTTATTTTTTCAATATTCAACGTTTTTATGTTGAAACATACCTCTTTTCGGTACGCTTATGAACGGTGACATCGTTCATAACCGAAAGGAGGTTTTTTTGTTGCAGAAAAAAATTACCAAAGAAATGTGCGAATCTTTCTGCTGTCACTATGTTACTACGGGCAATGCCGAAGAAGCTGCCGTCAGGGCAGGCTTCGACAGGAATAATGCTCTTGAGGAGGGTATCCGCTGTCTGAAATCCAAGGGCTGCCGGAGTACCATAAACTCCCTGAGAGAACTCCTCTCCGACAGCGGTACCGTTGCGGCAGGTCTGAGACGTCTTGCCTTCGGAAACTGTTCGGACGCCGTATACCTCGTGTTCGCCGACGAGCTTCCGCCTGCCGACGTCATCGCAAAACTCGACCTTTTCAACGTTTCTGAACTTAAACGTGTTAAGGGAGGCGGTGTTGAGGTAAAGCTCTTCGACCGCATGAAGGCTCTCGAAAAGCTTTTTGAGCTTGAGAACTCCTTCTCCGAAAAAAATAAGGCGGACGGTCTTATAAAGGCTCTTGCCTCGCACAATGACGAGGAGGATGAATGTCTTGACAATCAGTAAGCTCTCGAAGAAACAGCGGCTTACCATGAAATGGTGGTGCAGTCCGGAATACCGTGAGCTTGACGCAATAATCTGCGACGGCGCCGTCAGAAGCGGAAAGACGCTTTCGATGTCGCTGGGATTTGTTTTCTGGGCAGGAAGCACGTTCAGCGGCGGTGCATTTGCACTCTGCGGCAAAACCGTCACCTCCCTGAGACGAAACGTGGTAACGCCGATGCTACCCATGCTGAAAGAGCTCGGCTGTGTCTGCACCGAAAAGGTCAGCCGCAATTATATCGACATTTCCTTCAGCGGCAGAACAAACCGCTTCTACCTCTTCGGCGGAAAGGATGAAGGCTCTGCCGCACTTATTCAGGGTATGACTCTTTCGGGAGTCTTTTTCGACGAGGTTGCTCTCATGCCACGTTCATTCGTCGAACAGGCACTCGCAAGATGTTCCGTTGCGGGGTCTAAAATGTGGTTCAACTGCAATCCCGACAACCCTTCACACTGGTTCTACAACGAGTGGATAAAGAAGGCTGACGAGAAACGTGCGCTCTATCTCCACTTCACAATGGACGACAACCCTTCGCTTTCCAAAAATCTCAAAAGACGCTACGAAAGACTTTATTCAGGCTCGTTCTATGAACGCTTCGTCCTCGGAAAATGGACGGCTTCTCAGGGAGTAATCTACCCCATGTTCGACAGGGAAAAACACGTTTTCAGCGAAATTCCCACGTGTGAACGCTTCATTATATCCTGTGACTACGGCACGGTCAATCCATCCTCATTCGGTCTGTGGGGACTCTGCAACGGCGTATGGTATCGCCTGAAGGAGTACTACTACTCCTCAAAAAAAGAGGGAGCTTCACGCACAGACGAGGAACATTATGCGGCTCTGGAGGAGCTTGCGGAAAACAGAAAAATCGAAAGGGTAATCGTTGATCCTTCTGCCGCAAGCTTCATTGAGTGTATCCGCAGACACGCCAGATTCAGAGTCGTAAAAGCCGACAACGATGTTGTCACAGGGATACGTCACGTATGCACGGCACTCAGACAGAACAAACTCATGTTTCACGAGTCTTGTACCGATATTCTGAGGGAATTCGGTCTTTACAGCTGGAACGAGAAAACAGGTACAGACGCTCCCATAAAGGAAAACGACCATGCTATGGACGATATGCGGTATTTCGTCATGGATACGATCGTCCCCCATAACAACGAGGATTTTATCGCTTTTTCCGTGTCAAGATAAGACAATACCGCATTGAATGTCACCGTTAAATACCAGAAAAGGAGGATTTATGACTCTTTTTAAACGAAAAAAGCCGTCGGCATCAGCGGCGGCTCCCGAGCTTGTTTCGGCACAGAGGTTTAACGAAAATGTAGCTGCTCTGCCTGCCGCCGTCGAACCCTGCGAAAAGGAACTCTATGACAGGCTCAGATTTGCCGTACCCGTTATAGATGCGGCAATCATGAAAATTATACGTCTTGTGGGAGGCTTCCGTGTGGTCTGCTCCGACGAGAGATTTCAGGACGACCTCGAAAACTTCCTCAATAATGTTCCCGTAGGTCTTACGGGACGCTCAGTCGGCTGCTTTGCGGACAATTTCCTCGACAGTATGCTCACCTATGGAAGTGCGGTTGCCGAAATAGTCCATGACAACGCAGAAAAACGAATTGCCGGAATCTGGATCGGCGACGTATCCGAGATAAGAGTGGAAAACGGCGGAAGTCCTTTTGTCCGGAATTACATGGTGAAGGCTCCCGACGGTACCCGTCACAGAATCGCTCATCCCGAGCGTATTCTCTACGCTTCTCTTACCGGCGGACGCTCTCTCCTTCGGGGACTGCCTGCACTCAGCAGTGTTCTTCTCAGGATTTATCAGTGTATCGGTCAGAATTACGACCGTGTGGGAAACGTCCGTTATGCCGTCACCTACAAGCCGCCCAGCGGTTCGGGTGACATGATGTATTCCCGTGAAAGAGCTCAGCAGATTGCCCGTGAATGGGCAGACGGCATGAACTGTGCAAAATACGGACAGGTCAAGGATTTCATTGCCGTCGGTGACGTTGACATCAAGGTTATCGGTGCGGAAAACCAGCTTATCGACACGAATATTCCCGTCCGTCAGCTTCTTGAACAGCTTATTGCAAAGCTCTCGATTCCGCCGTTCCTTCTCGGACTCAACTGGAGCTCCACAGAGCGTATGTCGTCACAGCAGGCTGATATTCTTACATCGGAGCTTGAATACTATCGCCGACTCCTCACTCCCGTTATATGTGAAGTAGCGTCGGCGTATCTTTGCTCTGTCGGTGCGGACTGCTCGTGCCGCATCGAATGGGACAACATCAATCTTCAGGACGAAACTGCTCTTGCCGAAGCACGTCTTAAAAACGCTCAGGCAATGGAAATCGAAAACAGGCTTAATGCCAATTAATCTACGGAGGTATTTTTTATGTATAACGAAATCAAACTTGAAAAGGGTCTTTACAATCTCAGCGGAAAGTCTTTCACCGCCGCACTCGAGGAACTTGACCCCTCCTCAAACTACTGCGGCACTCCCCTCGAAAAGCTCGACGCTTTCGAAAGACAGCTCAAGCGTTTCAATATCAGAGTAAGCGGTCAGGACTGCGACTGCGTTGAGAAGTTTTTCTCATCCACAGAGTCCGCCGTACTCTTCCCCGAATTCGTCACAAGAAGCATCAGAAAGGGCTTCAACGACACGTTTATCTCATCGGTATGTGCCGTTAAGACTGCCGCAAATTCAGGTCAGTACCTCGGATGCGTCCTCGACGACAGTGCCGATTATTCCGCAACTGCACAGTCAGAGGCTCTCCCTGCCGCAGTAATCGAGGAAAGCTCAGCAGCAACAGTACTCTCAAAGTACGGCAGAATCATCAACGCTTCATATGAGGCTGTAAGACAGCAGCGTCTCGATGTTTTCGGTGTTATGCTCAGAAGCATCGGCGTCAAGCTTGCAGCTTCCGTCGCAAAGGACGCTCTCAACGCTCTTATTGCTGACGCTGAAACTGTTTCCGCAAACGGACTCTCCTACGAAAGTCTCGCACAGCTCTACGGAAGCTTCGATTGCTTCGATATGACCGCTGTTATCGCTTCTCCCGACAATGCCGCTTCTATCGCTTCAATGGAGCAGATTTCAGATTCCTGTACCGACAAAAACGGCAAAATCGTGCTTCCTTTCGGCTCTGAGCTTGTGAAGTCAGCTGCGGCAGACTCCGACAAGATTATCGGTATCGACAAAAACTTCGCCCTTGAATTCATCACCAGCACTGACCTCGTTATGGAAACAGACAAGCTCATCGACCGTCAGCTTGACCGTATCAGCGTTTCCATTACCTGTGGTTTCCGCAAGATTACTCCCGATGCCGTAAAGGTTCTCACTATCGCATAACCGGAAAATTCACACAGCTTACATGCGGACAGCCATTGGTTGTCCGCATAAGTCCATATTGCAGAAAGGAGTTTTTATGGAAAAGGAAATTCTCGAAAAAATCAACAAATTCACTCGCAGAGCCTTCACTGCTGACGAGCTTTACGTGTTTTCGGTGATTCTCTGCGATAACGAGGTCGACCGTGACTCTGAACGCTTCTCGGACAACGCTCTGGAAACGCTCAGAAACCTTTTCGTGGGAAAGACGGGCATCTCAGACCATAACCCGTCCACCTCAAACCAGACAGCACGTATTTTTGATACCGAAGTGGTGACCGACTCCACAAAAACCACAAAAAACGGTGATCCCTACAAATACCTCAGAGCACAGGCTTACATGATTCGCACCGAGGAAAACCGTTCACTCATCGCTGAAATCGAGGGCGGTATCAAGAAGGAAGTAAGTATTTCGTGCACTGCCGCAAAGAGAAGCTGTTCCGTATGCGGTGCTGACAAGTCGGAGACTTCGTGCAGTCACATCAAGGGCAGAAAATACGGCGGAAAACTCTGCCACACTGTCCTCGACGACATCACCGACGCTTATGAATGGAGTTTTGTTGCCGTCCCTGCACAGGTCAACGCAGGCGTTACGAAGCGTTATGCTTCCGACGGCTTTTCGGCACAGCCCGTCGCTGAGGACATTATTGCCGCCGAGGAGGAACTTCGCCGTGATGTCCGTCGTCTTGCATATTTTGTCGGAGGAATACAGGCTTCCGAGGCGGCGGCTGTTTCCGCAGAATGTATGAATGCTCAGCAGCTTATCGCCCTTAAAAAGTCTTACGAAAAACAGCTCGGCAAGGGCGGTGCGGAGCTTCAGCTCTCGGATAATCCCGCTTCTCACAGCGATTCCTGCGATTCCGCCTACTCAATGAACTAAGGAGGTAGACCATGAATATCGAATCGGTAAAGACTCTCTTTTCCCTCTTTTCGGGAGAGGAAGCCACGGAAATCCATATGCCGCTGATCGAACTTGCCTGTGCCGAGGTGAAAAAAATGCTTCTTCCCGATGCCGACCGCAATGACATCCGTCTTGATTTTCTCACGGCGGCTCTTGCAAACTACCGTCTGCGTCAGGTGAAGTCGTCCCGTGACCGCACCAAGGTCACTTACGCAGGAAAATTCCTCGCAGACAGCGATAACGAATGTGCATATGCCGAAAAGCTCCTCAGAGACTACCTCCAGATATGTGAGGAGCTTATTGCTCCGAGAATCTTCGTCTTCTGCGGATTCTCGGACGGAAAGGAGACTATTTCATGCTGAACGGTATAATTTCAGCCGTTACGGAAAAGCTCACCGAAAAGGGTGCTTCTCCCGTTTACGGCGCTTTCGACGCTGTACCCGCCGACCGCAAAAATTCGGGTATCTACACCATTGTCGGGGTACGTTCCTTCGAAAGTACAACTCCCATTTACTCTCTTACGAAAATCTATCTGCCGTTCAGGGCAGAGCTTGATATCAAGGTCACCGCACCCGAAAATTACTCCGCAGAACGCCTTTATGAGTTCTTTTCAGATAAAATCTACCCTGCCGCCGCCGAACTTTCGGGTCTTGAAAGCTTCCTCAAAGGCATTTCTCTGAAATTCGACTCCAATATCAGCCGACTTGTCCTCACAGCAGTCATTTCCGCTTCGGGTACAACAAAAATCGAAAGGAGCAGTCTCCAGTAATGATAACCGAATTCAATTCACGTGAAGCCGTCCCCGTTGAAATTGCGGGATTCACTCTCTACTGCGAAAAATTCACCGCCTCCGCTTCACGCAGCGTCTCCGAAAAGCCCACGGTTTCAGGAGAAAACACCGTTACGGAAAGTTTTCCTCACGCCGCCAGACTCACCTTCACAGGCAGAATCTACAGCGAAACCGATCCGCTTTCTTTCGTCATGAGAATCAACAACTGTCTCCATTCAGACGCCGTATACAGCGTTGTGTACCGTGGACTCGGCTTCATCAACTGCACTATTCAGGAGTACTCTGCCGAGGACTGCGGCGAGGACTTTATCAGGGCTTCCGTTACAGTAATAACGCCTGAAACTTTCATTCCCGTCCCCGAAAATATGGGAGGTGCGTCCATTGACGGATAACCGCACTTTTCTCCTTCTTATCAGTGGAAACTCGTCCTGCGAGGAGGAACATATCCTCAGCTTCTCTTTCTCAAAAGACGCATATACGCCATATACTGCCCTTTCCGTCAGACTGTGCGCTCAGACGGATTCTTTCCCATCTCCCACCGAAGTGAAATTCTTCGTCATGGGACACCTCGTCCACCACGGTATTATCGACAGCACTGCGTCGGAAATCTCAGGCGGAAAAAGAATCCTTACCCTCACGTCAAGAGGTTTTACGTCGCTGCTCTGCCAGAACCAGATTGAACCCGGTCTTGTGACCGGCGTTTCCATCAACAGCCTCATGGACAGCTACTATACCCTCCCCTACGTCACTCACGAGGATAATTCCGACCAGAGCAGCTACATCTACGTCAAGAATAATTCCTCCATGTGGGACGGTATCGTCAATCTCTCCTACAAACACTACGGCACTTACCCATATATCCGTGGAACAAACTGCGTCAGAATCACTCCGTTTGAAACTCCTGCAAGCTTCGTCCACGATAACGATAATCTTATTTCCATCGGTGAAAAGTTCTCCTCAAAACGTCTCATCAGTCATCTTCATATGGCTGATATGGGCGGTGAATTCGGTCACTATGAGCTTGAATCACCCGATGCCGCCGACCTCGGAATCGTCCGACATATTTTCTTCGAACTTGATAAACAGTTCCTCAATGACCCTGCCGACGCCCTCGTCTACTGTGATAAATTCGCCTCAAGAGCATTCAGACAGCGTTTCTGCGTCTATAAAGGCTACTGCGGCGAGGATGTTTCCGATATTGTGAGCTTTGACGATGTAGATTCACAGCGTATCGCTGCCGTCGAAATTTCAGGTAACCACGCCATGATTACAACCCGTCTTTCCGTTTATTACGACAAATTCCTCATATTATAAAACCGACGAGGAGGGCGGTGCCTGAAGCGGCAAGAGCCACGACTATCAGTGGCAGGTTCATATATGCAAGTGCCACAGCCACAGCAGTTCCGACTGCCGCTGTTGCCATACTTCCCGTACTGTAGAAAATTGCGGGGATTGTCATTGCACTCAGCACAGCATAGGGAATGTAGTAGAGAAAACTGCGGAAGAATCTTGATTTGATTTTTTTACGGAAGAACGCAAACGGAATCATTCTCACAAGATATGTAGATATTGCCATTACGGCGATGTAAACTGCAACGCTCATTCTTCCGCCTCCTCATCCTTTACGGGGAACAGCAGGGCTGCCAGCACTGACGCTGCCACCGCACTTATTATAACTGCAAATCCGCCCGATACTTCCGTGAATACGTATCTGAACAGACAGCTGATTCCTGCCGCTGCCGCAACTGCAGCAAGAACGCTGCGTTCCTTTCTTGCAGGCGGTATGATTATCGCTATGAACATTCCGTACAGGACTATTCCCATTGCACTGCTCAGTGACGACGGAAGCAGCTCGCCTGCCGCTGCACCGAGTGCTGTTCCTGTCACCCAGCCCAGAAATGCCACAAGTATCATTCCGTACATATATGATGGCCTGAGACGCTCTTTCTGTGCCGAACATACTGCAAATATCTCGTCCGTAATGCCGTATGCCGCTGCAAACCGGTGCGGAGCCGTAAAGCTTCCGTCGAGCTTCTGTGAAAGCGACAGTGCCATAAGCGAATATCTTATATTGATTGTAAGCTGTACCAGAATCATTTCGATGATTCCGCCGCATGCTGCAATTATGTCTACTCCTGCCGCCTGTCCTGCCGAAGTGAGGTTCGTCGCAGAAATCAGCGTCGCCGCAAGAACCGACAGTCCCGATTGGACCGCCTTTATTCCGAATCCGAATGATACCGATAAATATCCCAGTGCTATGGGGATTCCGTGGTACATTCCACGTGAAAAACTCAGCTTCATTTACTGTTATCCACCTTTGAAAATTAATATGACAGCTAAAATTATAGCACATGCCGCATCTTGCGTCAAGTACGCCGCTGTCTGCATATTCCGCATTCAATCAGAAACGAGGATGCCTCCTTTACGGAAGTATCCTCGTTGTTTTTTTATTCGTGCGAAAGAATTTCTTTGTAGAATTCCGAGTAATCTGTTCTGCCTTCATTTGCGAACTCTATGGCACTTCTGGGATGTTGGTTGAGGAGTCCCGTCATAAGGTACTGGAGGTCATAGCCCCACACTGCGCCCTCCTCACGGAGCTTTCCCATGTGCTTTTCGATGAACTGTATTACAGGGTAGACATTGTATTTCGGGTTCTTGAGGAAGCCGAGAAGAAGCTCCATAGCACAGTTTCCCGCACCTCTGCCCATTGATGAATATGTAGCGTCGAGCCAGTCAACACCGTCGCCGACAGCCTCGATAGTGTTTGCAAATGCGAGACACTGGTTGTCGTGGGCGTGGATTCCGAGCTTCTTGCCGTACTTATCGGCATATTCTCCGTAGAGGTCAGCCATACGTGCAATCTGTTCGGGATAGAGCGAGCCGAAGCTGTCTACGATATAGAAAACGTCAACAGACGAGCGTCCGAAGATGTCAAGAGCCGCTTCGATGTCAGACTCACGTGCGGTTGAGATTGCCATGATGTTGCAGCTTACTTCATAGCCTTTTTTCTTTGCGTCCTCGATGATGTCAACGGCTGTAGGAATCTGGTGGAGGTATGTTGCAACACGGATAAGGTCAACGGGACTTTCGGAACGGTCGTGAATATCCTGCTTGTAGTTACAGCGTCCAACGTCTGCCATGACCGCAATTTTGAGGTCGGTATTGTTCTCACCTACAATGGAGTATATATATTCGTCGTCGCAGAATTTGCACGGACCGAATTTTGATTCGTCGAAAATCTCACGGTCTCCCTTATATCCGAACTCCATATAATCTACGCCTGAACGAAGATTTGCCGTATAGAGTGCCTTTATGAAATCGTCGCTGAAGCGGAAATTATTTACAAGACCTCCGTCACGGAGAGTTGCGTCAACGACCTTTATTTCCGGTCTGTAATCGAGTAATTTTGATACTTCTTTCATTTTTATCAGCCTTTCGATTTATATTACGGTCATGCCAGAAGTCTGAATGCTCCGTACAGCATTGCAAGTGAAATTGCTGACATGATTATGGTAATTATCAGGATATTTATTGGTCTTATGCCGCCGTTCTGCATAAATGAACGGCTTCTTGATTCGTCGTCGTGGCAGACGGTCTTAATACGTTTGATTGAACGCATTACATAATGATAATATATACGGTTTCCGAAAAGACAGAGCACTATGCTTGCTACCCATGACGCCATCGCCATATATTCGCTGAGCTCCAGAAGAGTCTCCTTGTTGTTGAGGACAATATTCAATGCAGCCTCATACGTTTCCGAGTTTCCGAGCTGCTCTGCCATAATAAGCATCATATCGGGAGTTGAGAGTATTACCATCAGGATTGCAGAGAGTATCGCCCAGCCCCACATTCTGCGGTTTGCAAAATATAGCGGCGGCAGAAGCAGACACGAAAGATTGAACGATATTTTCGTTCCGAAGTCCTTCATTCTCTTGAAAATCGGTATATAGTAAAGCGTGTTCGGACCTACGAACTGTGATACTTCCTTCACGGTAGCTCCGCCGATATCCTCATTCGGGTCAAATCCGATAAAAGCGAGTGCGGTACCGAGGTCGCCTTCACGGGGTATTCCACCGTTCATGCCGCCTTCCTGACCTGTATATCCGCTGTGCACTTCTGCACGGGGACTATTCTCGTCTTCGCTGACATTATCGTACTTTGCACTATCCGCTTCTTCAAAGGAACTCGGCTTCCATTTTCCGCCCGTTTCATGAAGAACCGTATTCGCACAGACGTTATCCTTTTTGTAACATTCTCTGTGGTGGGGTGAACCGCACTGAGGACACACAACAATATCGTCGTCTGCTGAAAACAATTCTCCGCACGCCACGCATCTTTCGCCATTGTAATTCATTTCCGTCATCCTCCTTTGTATCAGGCTACGGGGTTCAGTATTATTATATCACTTTACACTGTATAAAATCAAGTGTTTTCACAATTTTTTCACTTTAAACCAATAAAGAGGACGTTCCCGTCCTCTCAGTTGTATATTATTTCATGATTGTATTGGTCGTCCGCTTTGATTCTTATTGAAATTACGCAGACCGACGCATCAGCCGTACATATAAGGCTTGCCGTCGATAGTGTAAACGTAGAAATAGATGTAGTCGCCCATCTTGGAATAAAGCGAACACTCCTTGGCTTCGGGAGTATCATAATATGCATCGACCGTTACAAGCTTCTTTGAAGTTATAACCGCATCGGGTGCAGTGTCCTTCAGAATGGCATCGAAATGCGGAGAATCCTCCTCTTTCGAATCGGTAATTACGATGAAGGAAAAATCGTATTCCTTGCCTGCATAATGACCGATTGAGTCGTGCAGACCCTTGATATAGACGTCGATTCCGCCCGACTCCTTCACCGCAACAATATCGTTTACCGCAGGCTCATAGCTTACCGATTTATAAAGCTCCGCATCGGCATTGCATACGGCTGATAAATAATTTGAAAGAAGTCTGCCTTCATCTTCGGAAAGGAAGTTCCTGTCGTACTCTATTTCAATCGGAACATCTTTCTTGAGCTTTGTCATGTTGACGCCGTAGATTTTGCTCAGTTCATCCTTATCGGCATTACCGCCGCCGTCTCCGACCATCTGTGCATGACTGTGGGAATGGTCGTCCTTTCCGCACGAGCATACCGATACTGACATTACTGCCGCAGCTGCAAGAACTGCCGCACGTCTGAAAAAGTTTTTCATAAGCCTACTCCTTATCCGAATGTATAGAATCTGCCGTCTTTTTCGGCAAATACGATGTCGTATCCCGTAATGAGTGAAACTTCCTCTCCATTGGAATTTTCAGCAATTACATAAAAAGTAACGTAGTGCAGTTTATCGCAGTTCTTCTTGACCTCGGAATAATAATCCTTATTGAATGTCTTGTCGAGACTCGCAAAGAATTTCTCAACGGCGTCGTCCGCAAGATTCTCGGTTTTTTCAAGCTTGATTCTTGTCACCTTGAAATCTCCCGAAACATTGCTTGCAAGGTTTGAACACTGTGTTGCAAACGACTTCTTCATTCCGTAGCCGTAATCCTTCTGGAGAAACGCTTCCATTTCGTCGATATATCCCGGAAATACGCATCTGGAGTACTGTGTGTAATCTCCTTCGGCATATGATGTGAAATACTTCTCAAGCGTGAGAATCATATCACGGGGATGGTCGTTTTTCTCGTAGTAGAGCTTGACACCGTCGGCACTCTCGTAATACGAGCCGAGTTCAGCGTCCTTTTCATCCTTTTCGGGAACAACAAGTTCGCCGTGCTCCTTGAATTCAAAAGGCTCGTCCGAAACCTGCATATCCTTGATTTTCTCCATGATTTTCTCGGTATAACCGTCGTTGGTGAAAACGTCATCGGAGCCCGTTGAAGCAGCGGTTGAGGCTGTTGTTTCGGGAACAGATTTGCTGTCGGAACTCTTTGATTTTCCGCACGAAACGACTGCTGCCGCAGTGCAGAGGGTCAGTATAAAACACAGAACTTTTTTCATAATTCCTCCGTTCTGACAATGTTCAGATGTCACTGATTCTTGGAGTTTCCTCTGATTTTTGCACGCTGGGTATTGCTGAGGACTCTCTTTCTGATTCTGAGCGATTCGGGAGTTACCTCAAGAAGCTCGTCGTCGGCAAGGAACTCAAGACAGTCCTCAAGACTGAGAGTCTTTGGCGGAACAAGACGCAGAGCGTCGTCGCTTCCGCTTGCACGTGTATTTGTAAGGTGCTTTCTCTTGCAGACATTTACAACGAGGTCGTCCGTTTTGGGAGAAGCTCCCACGACCATGCCCTCGTAAACGGGAACGCCTGCGGGAATAAAGAGCTGACCTCTTTCCTGAGCATTGTAGAGTCCGTATGTTACAGCCTCGCCCGTCTCAAACGAAACGAGTGAACCTGTGTTGCGGCGTTCAATGTCGCCCTTGTAAGGCTCATAGCCCTCGAAAACGTGGCTCATGATGCCCTCGCCCTTGGTATCGGTGAGGAATTCGCTCTTATAGCCGAAAAGTCCTCTTGCAGGAACGAGAAACTCGATTCTCATGCGGCTTCCCTGGGGATGCATGGAGACAAGCTCTGCCTTGCGGCTTCCCATTTTCTCCATTACAGAGCCGACGTTTCCCTCGGGAACGTCGATTACAAGACGCTCGATAGGTTCAAGTCTTCTGCCGTCCTCGCCCTCCTTGTAGAGAACACGGGGAGTTGAAACGGAAAGCTCATATCCCTCACGACGCATATTTTCAATAAGGATCGAAAGGTGCATTTCACCTCTGCCCGCAACACGGAAGGCGTCGGTGCTTTCTGTTTCCTCAACACGGAGCGAAACGTCACGGAGAAGCTCACGGAAAAGTCTGTCACGGAGATGACGTGAGGTTACGTATTTGCCTTCCTTGCCTGCAAACGGACTGTCGTTTACAGCAAATGTCATCTCGACGGTAGGCTCGCTGATTTTAACGAAAGGCAGCGGCTCGGGGTGCTCCGTATCGCAGATAGTATCGCCGATAGTGATGCTGTCTATACCTGAAATCCACACAATATCGCCAACCTGAGCGTCCTGAACGGGAACACGGTTGAGTCCCTGAATCTGGAGAAGCGATACGATTTTTGAATTGTAATTCTTCTTGGAGCCTGTGTAATCGCAGACCGTAACCTGCTGATTTACCTTTATGCCGCCTCTTACGATACGTCCGATACCGATTCTGCCGACGTATTCGTTGTAGTCGATGGAGGAGATGAGCATCTGGAGAGGCTCGGTCTCATCGCCCTTGGGAGGCTCTATGTAATTGATGATAGTGTCGAAAAGAGGCTTGAGGTCTGTACCTGCCTCGTACTGGCTGAGAGAAGCCGTTCCGCTTCTTCCCGAACAGAAAAGCAGCGGACTTTCAAGCTGCTCCTCACTTGCGTCGAGGTCAAGGAGAAGTTCGAGAACCTCGTCACCGATTTCGTCAAGACGAGCATCGGGACGGTCTATCTTATTAACGACGATAATGATTTTGTGTCCCATTTCGAGTGCCTTTGAGAGTACGAATCTTGTCTGCGGCATGGGACCCTCGGCAGCGTCAACAAGAAGCAGAACGCCGTCTACCATTTCAAGGACACGTTCAACCTCTCCGCCGAAATCAGCGTGTCCGGGAGTGTCGATGATATTGATTTTCGTGTCGCCGTACATAACGGACGTATTCTTCGCAAGAATGGTGATACCACGCTCACGCTCGATGTCGTTGGAGTCCATTACACGCTCGGCAACTGCCTGATTCTCACGGAAAACTCCGCCCTGTTTGAGCATTTCGTCAACGAGGGTAGTTTTACCGTGGTCAACGTGGGCGATAATGGCGATATTTCTTAAATCTTCTCTTATCATTGTGATTCCTCCCGAAACGCCGTTTCCGCCTTATAAAATGTACGTATTAACGGCATTATAGAATGTTTTTGTGTATACATCGTGAAAATTACGTCGGAGCGTGGTGAAATATCGGAAAAAGACCGCATAATAGACGTTTTTCTGAACATTCACAGAAATTTTTAATGCAATTTCTCTTTTTCTCCGAACATAAAAAAGCCCTTGCACGGTCGGCAAGGCTGTTTAAATTAAAAAATCCGCTGTCATTGAAGCGGAGTAACTTGGGATATTAAGGAAATTGGTGGGAGAGGGTGGATTCGGACCACCGAAGCTGAAAAGCAACAGATTTACAGTCTGCCCCCTTTGGCCACTCGGGAACTCTCCCATGCAATTTTCGTTTCTGTCAGTGACAGAAAATGGAGCTGGTGGACGGACTCGAACCCCCGACCTGCTGATTACAAATCAGCTGCTCTACCAACTGAGCTACACCAGCGCCTTTGACTATAATATTATATCACATCTTTTCGGACTTGTCAAGTGTTTTTTTGAATTTTCCGAAAAATTTTTTTGCTGTCCCGAACAGGTTAATCAGCACATGAAATATGCTGGTCGAGGCGACAGGACTCGAACCTGCGGCATCTTGGTCCCAAACCAAGCACTCTACCAAACTGAGCTACGCCTCGGACTCAATGCCTGACAGCTTAATTATTATAGCAGAATCCGTGAAACATGTCAAGTCTTATCGAAATATTTGTACATCCAGACAAATAGACCGCCCATCTCGGAGTTTTTTTGTTGATAAAAAACAAATGAGGAGACCCGAAGTCTCCTCACACAGGACATAAATCAGTCCTTGATTTCCTCGATAGCGTCCTCAACTGCTTCAGCTGCTTCCTCAACAGCCTCTTCAGCGTCCTCAACCGCATCCTCGATAGCTTCTTCAACTTCTTCAGCAGCTTCGTCTGCGATTTCAAAATCGATATTAGCATCGTTATCAAGCTCAAAATCGTAATCTGTGTCATCATAATCGTCTACGGAATTCTTGCTCTTCATGTACTGAGAAGCAGCGTAACCTGCAGCAGCAGCGCCACCGACAGCTAAAAGTGCAACTAATAATTTATTCATTTTAACTCCTCTTTTCTCCGCAAGAATAGTCGTGACAGGTGCTTGTCCCGATTCAGGGCGAAACACCGCCGTTTATCTGCCGCTTGCGATCAGCAGAAATAAACTGTTACTATTATAGCATACTTTTTTACGAAATTCAACTGTTTACATATTATTTGTTAAAAACATCAAAATTGAGAGGGCTGTTATTGGTGCAGTTTCACAACGAAGTATCCTCTTGCCGAGCCACACCTGTACTGCTCCCGCTTCAACTGCGGCGTCTGCCTCCTCTTTGTCGAAGCCTCCCTCGCTTCCGATGAGGACTCCCACCGTTTTTGCTCCGTCAAGACCTGCGTCGGCAAACGAACAGCCGCCCTCCTCCTCGTAAAGAAGCACGTTTCTGTCGAGCCGCTTCATCATTTCAAGAGCCTGCTTATACGTGACAAGCGGCGTAACTTCGGGGATTATTCCTCGTCCCGACTGCTTTGCGGCTTCCTGAGCGATTTTTTCGAGACGGGGAAGCTTCTTCGCAAAATCCTTCTCCGCAGGACGTGAAATACAGCGTCTTGTCAGCACGGGAACTACCCGTGAAACTCCCAGTTCAACGCTTTTCTGGATTATGTGTTCAAGCTTGTCAAGCTTCGGGACCGCCTGAAACAGCGTGACATCAATGCTCGGTTCGACAGCACATCTCTGCTTGTCCACAAGGTCGAGATACACCGAATCCGACGTAATACTACGGATTGTACAGTTGTAGTCCACTCCCTGACAGCAGACGGTAAGTGCTTCTCCGACTCTCATGCGGAGGGAAAATCCGACGTGATGGGCATCGCTGTCCGTCAGAAAAATATTATTTTCGTCAATTTCGCTTACAAAAAATCTGGGCATAACACTGCTCCTCAAAAGGTATTTTCCTTATTATATATTATTCTGCGGAATTTTGCAAGTGCAGACCGAATTATCGGAATCGCTTACTGTAAGTTGTCACAAATTTACAGGGAAGTTTTTGAAACAATCTACAAAATAAGCCTCTGTTCACATTTTGTTCACAAACACTCGCTAGGTTTGTGCTATAATTAAATTTGACAAGATATGTCCACAATAATCTTACATATATATTGCATATCAACGAAAGGGGTATTTAAAATGGTTTTAAGAAAAAAATCCGGAAAGACTCTGGCAGGCATTACAGGTGCGGTTATCGCTGCATCTGCTCTGCCGATTGCAGGTGCCGCACCATCCGTTTCCGCCGCAAGCGGTGAAAATTACATGGAGGCTCTCGCTCTTTCTCTTTATATGTACGACAGCAACGCCTGCGGTACCGGAATTACAGGCGGTCCGCTTACATGGAGAGGTGACTGTCACACCTACGATGCTCAGGCTCCCGTCGGAAATCTCGACGGCTCCGCAAAGCAGTTCGTAGACCCCGACGGCGACGGAAAAGTCGATGTTTCGGGCGGCTGGCACGATGCCGGTGACCACATCAAATTCAACCTCACTATCGGTTTCGGAGCAAGCTCCCTCGCACTTTCGGAATACCTCAACCCCGGCGTCTACGAGAAGGCAGGCTGCAAAGACCACCTCATCTACGAGCTTAAATGGGCAAGCGACTACCTCATGAAAACTACCTTCCTCAACGACAGCGGAAGCGTTGCGGCTATCGCTCACGTCGTTGCAGACGGCGGTACTGACCACGCTATCTGGAGTGCTCCCGAGGTCCAGACCTACGAAAGACCCGTTTTCTGGCTCACATCAGGCAAAAACAACTCTGCCGTCTGCGGTGAAATGGCTTCCGCACTCGCAGGAACCGCCTACGTCCTCAAGGAGCTTGAACCCGATTACGCTGCTCAGTGCATAAAATACGCAAAGGCACTTGTCGAATTCGGCGAAAAACACGTCGGAAACGACACAGGCGGTCTCGGAAGCTTCTACGGTACAGACGCTCAGTATCAGGACGAAATGTCCCTCGCAAAGGGCTGGCTGTACGTTCTCGGCGAAGGAAGCAAGCCCGACCGTGTCCCCACCAGAGGCGACTACGGCGGAGCTCAGTACGACGGCTACCTCTACTCATGGGATAAGGTTTGGCAGGGCTACGCTGCTTTAATGTATAAGGCAACAGGCGACAAGGCTTTCGAGGATGAGCTTGCATACGAGCTTCAGAATCAGGGCGGACTCAATGTCGGAACATACAACGCAAACGGCTGGGGTGCCGCACGTTATAACTGTGCAAAGCAGATGGTTGCATACGCTCTCGCAAAGGGCGACCCCAATTCCGATTACGCTAAGGGCGGTCAGTATCAGATGGACCACATCCTCGGCAATAACTCCCACGGATACAGTTTCCTCATCGGTTACGGCGATAAGTGGCCTGTTCACATTCACCACCGTGCCGCAAATCCCGGCGGTGACGGCGTAACCTCCGCACAGAACCCCGCTGCGAAGTACACAAACTACGGTATGCTCGTAGGCGGCGACGACTCCAGCGGTAATTATCAGGATCACGCCGACCAGTACCAGTTCACTGAGGGTGCTCTCGATTACAACGGCTGTTTCGCTCTTGCGTGTGCAGGTCTTGTAGAACTTTACGGCGGCGACGCTTCTACTGTCGAAACAGTAAAGAAGAACGCTTCCGAAATCAACGACAGCTTCGTTTTCTACGAAAAACAGGGTACTACAGAGCCCGCTACTCCTTCTCCCGATACAGACTACGGCGACGCTAACTGCGACGATTCCGTAAACCTTGCGGACGCTGTTCTCATCATGCAGTACAACGCAAATCCCTCAAAGTACACCATCAAGGAACAGGGCATGATCAATGCGGACGTTATCGGCTTCGACGGCGTTACAAATAAGGACGCCCTTACAATCCAACAGTATATGCTCGGTCTTATTCAGGAACTTCCCATACCTGTACAAGGCTGATCCATATCTCCTTTGTTATGCTGCCGACGGAAATCGTCGGCAGTTTTTTGTAATATTTTGAAGGTTATTATGCACAAAATATGCACAACAGTTTTGTGCATTGTTACAAAATTGTGAATTATTCCTTAATATTAATCGCATTGTAATATTTTAGTAACCGTTTTGTAACTTGTTGTCTGAGAAAATATAGTATAATGATGACGTAAACATATTATAGGCAATCGGCAGTCAGCACTGCCGGAAACGGAGCTTGCAGGCTCTGAAAAAAATGAAGAAAGTAGTGTGATATTCAAATGGTTACAAAAAAGCTCAACAGAATCAAATCCGCTGCACTCAGCGGTGTTGTAGCTCTCACTGCACTTGCTGCTCCGCTTTCAACTGCGGTAAACCCCTCTTTAACAGCAAATGCGGCAGGAAGCGATGACTACGCAAAACTCCTCCAGTATTCCCTCTATCTCTACGACGCTAATATGTGCGGCTCTGACGTAGGCGAAAAGTCAGGTCTTACATGGAGAGACGACTGCCATACCTCCGATGAGGTACAGGGCGGCTTCCATGACGCAGGTGACCACGCAATGTTCGGTCTTCCTCAGGGTTATACAGCTTCATCTCTCGGCTGGAGCTACTACGAATTCAAGGACGCTTACGTCGCTACAGGTCAGGACGAACACCTCAAGTTGATCCTCGACCACTTCTGCGATTTCTTCAAGAGATCAACCAAGCTCAGCGGAAACAGCGTTTCTAACTTCCTTTATCAGAAGGGCGACGGTACTGTAGACCACAGCTACTGGGGTCCCCCTGAGCAGCAGGGAGGCAGCAGAAAGATGTTCTGGACTTCAAACGGAGCTTCCGATATCGCTGCTGACTATGCAGCTGCTCTCGCTCTCAACTACATCAACTTCGGTAATTCCGAGGACCTCAAGTATGCTGAGGCTCTCTACAACTTCTCAACACAGTACAACTCTGTTGCTACTGACGGACCTAACGGCTTCTACAAGTCAAGCGGATGTCAGGACGAACAGGCTAACGCTGCCGGCTGGCTCTACATCGCTACCAAGAATGAAAAGTACAAGAACGACTGTGCAGGCAAGCAGACACAGCACCTCGGCTGGGTTGACGGCTGGGATAACAGAGGTCTCGGTGCAGCTTGCGTTTACGCTCACATCACAGGCGACTGGGGTAAGGTAAACAGCTACATCGGCAGTATGGCATCAGGCAGCAACTACCTCTTCATGGATAAGTGGGGCAGTGCTCGTCTTAACACAACAATGCAGTTCTGTGCTCTCGCAGCTACAAAGAACTCCGGCGCAGACTTCAAGAGCTGGGCTAAGGGTCAGATGGATTACATCACAGGCAACAACCCCGCAAATAAGTGCTTCGTTGTAGGATTCGCAAGCAATTCCGCTAAGAATGCTCACCACAGAGCAGCTTCAGGCTACACAAGCTATGAGCAGTTCAATATGAACAACTGGGATCCTAATGGCGATCATATGAATCCCTTCAGTGAATACGGTCCCAACTCACACCTCCTCGTAGGTGCTCTCGTAGGCGGTCCCTGCGACGCAAGCGGTACATACCACGATAACATGGGCGACTATATCTGTAACGAGGTTGCTATCGACTATAACGCAGGTTTCGTAGGTGCATCCGCAGGTCTCTACCACTTCTACAAGACCGGTAAGACTGTTGGTTCCATCGACGGCGTTGACAAGATCTACAGCGGCGGCGGAAGCATCAACACCACAACTACTACAACTACCACAAAGGGTGACGATGGTACTACAACTACTACATCTACTACAGCTCCACCTTCAGGCGGAGATATCGTTCTCCTTCCCGAGGATATGGACGTTGGAACTGAAAAGGGTGACGACGGCGAGACAAATAACTACGCTGAGTTCAGACCTCAGGGTGCTAAGTCCGCTACACTCTACTACTCCGTAAGCTCAAACGACATGGAGAGTGCAGGTGCATTCGGTACATGGACAGGCGAATGGGAGCAGGAAGACTTCAATGTTTCCGTTAAGAACGGTAAGGTAGAAGTTTC
>SVNK01000001.1:152192-260399 GCA_015066935.1 Ruminococcus sp.
CCGCTACACTCTACTACTCCGTAAGCTCAAACGACATGGAGAGTGCAGGTGCATTCGGTACATGGACAGGCGAATGGGAGCAGGAAGACTTCAATGTTTCCGTTAAGAACGGTAAGGTAGAAGTTTCTTACGATATTCCTTCAAACGTTGGTCAGACAGTTAAGGCTATGGTATTCTGGCCTCACGGAAATGCTGTTGAAATCGAGAAGGTTGTCCTCCACATGGGCAATTCTTCAGGTACAACATCTAAGACCACAACTTCCAGAACTACAACTTCTTCAAGAACAACTTCAACTACTTCAAAGACTCCTTCAGGCGGAGACGTTGTTCTCCTTCCCGAGGATATGGACGTTGGAACTGAAAAGGGCGACGACGGCGAGACAAATAACTACGCTGAGTTCAAGCCTCAGGGTGCTAAGTCCGCTACACTCTACTACTCCGTAAGCTCAAACGACATGGAGAGTGCAGGTGCATTCGGTACATGGACAGGTGAGTGGGAGCAGGAAGACTTCAATGTTTCCGTTAAGAACGGTAAGGTAGAAGTTTCTTACGATATTCCTTCAAACGTTGGTCAGACAGTTAAGGCTATGGTATTCTGGCCTCACGGAAATGCTGTTGAAATCGAGAAGGTTGTCCTCCATGGCGTTGGCGGTTCAAGCACAACAACAACTTCCAAGACAACTACTTCAACAACTACAACATCAAGAACTACTACAACTTCCAAGACCACAACTTCCAAGACAACTACTACAACTACTACAACTAAGCCCCCTGTAAACACCAGGGAGGCAGGAGATTCAAACTGCGACGGTACAGTTAACCTTGCAGACGCTATCCTCATCATGCAGTACAAGTCCAACCCCAATAAGTATAAGCTTTCAACTCAGGGTGCGGCTAATGCTGACGTTGTAGGAAACGGCGACGGTGTTACTAACCTCGACGCTCTTGAAATCCAGAAGTACAGACTCGGTCTTGTATCTTTCCTTTACTAATTGATTAAAAAGCAGCTCCTTTATGGGGCTGCTTTTTTGTCGGTAAACATGATTGCTTGCTTTGACTTATCATAAATTTGCGGTCGTTGACCACTTATTGCTCTTTTCAATGCAACCTCATTGACAATCGTTTGTGTACATGGTACAATTATATTCAGCAAAATATAAACTGTACGTATATTTTGATTACTATTTGGGAGGATATATATATGAAAGGAAAAATTTTAGCTGCGGCTCTCAGTACCTCAATGGGACTGTCCGCACTCACTGCAAGTATTCCTATGGGAACTGTCGCTGCAGACTCTGCCGCAACAGGTAAGGTCATCTATTCAACCGACTTCGAGGACGGCGACGTTTCCCTCTTCACAAACAGAGGCGGCGACGATACAACAGAACTTTCCGCTTCCGAAGACTTCGCTTCAAGCGGCTCAAAGTCTCTTCTTGCAAGCGGCAGAAGTGAAAGCTGGAACGGTCCTGCATTCCGTCTCGATACAGTGTGCGAGCCGAATACTCAGTACTACGTAAGTGCTAAAATCAAGGGCAGATATTACACAAATGCTATGCTCAGCTTCCAGTACTCAGGTACCGACGGCAAGCCCAAATACAGCAACCTCGTCCAGAACCTCAACGGCAGCGACTGGATTACAGTTACTAACGCAAAAGTCAGCTTTACTGAGGATATGACCGACGTTTACGTTTACTTCGAAGGCGGCGACGGCGATATGTTCATCGACGATTTCAGCATCGTTGAGGTTCCCGCTAAGCCCATCGAGGAAGACATCGAGTCCCTTTCCGACGTCTATGCAGGCTACTTCAGAATGGGTACTGCTCTCACTCCTTCTGACCTCAGCTCAAAAAGCTTCATGGCTCTCGCTCAGAAGCACCTCGGCGACAGCGTAACAGTCGGCAACGAAATGAAGCCCGATTCTGTTCTCGACCACGAGGCTTGTCTCGCTTACTTTGAGGAAACAGGCGACGATACAACTCCACAGATTTCATTCAGTGCGGCTACTCCCGTACTCAACTACGCTAAGAAAAACAATATCCCCGTAAGAATCCACACCCTCGTATGGCACAGCCAGACTCCCAACTGGTTCTTCAAGGAAGGCTATGCTGACGACGGAGCATGGGTTGATAAGGATAAAATGCTCAAGCGTATGGAGAACTACATCAAGGCTTACTTCGAAACACTTGAGAAACTCTACCCCGAAATCGACTTCTATGCATGCGACGTTGTTAACGAAGCTTGGCTTGAGGACGGTAATCCCCGTCAGCCCGGCGAACAGGTTTCAGGAAGCTATGAAAAGTCTGCATGGGTAAAGGTCTTCGGCGACAACTCCTTCATCGAGCCTGCTTTCACTTACGCAAGAAAATACGCTCCCGAAGGCTGTAAGCTCTACTACAACGACTACAACGAATATATGGACGGCAAGCTCAATAAGATTATCGAAATGGCTACCGACCTCAAGGAAAAGGGTCTTATCGACGGTATCGGTATGCAGTCCCACCTCGACGCAAGACAGAGCCTTTCCGCTTCATTCCCCTCTCCCGCAATGTACAAGAACGCTCTTGCAAAGTACGCTGCAACAGGTCTTGACATCCAGATCACTGAGCTTGACGCTACTATCCCCGAAAATTCAGGCACACAGTATTATGACGTTCAGGCTGAGTACTACAGCGCTATCTTCGACGCTATCGTTGAGTATAAGGACTACGTTTCAGCTGTTATCTTCTGGGGGATTACAGACGATATAAGCTGGAGAGCAAGCCAGCGTCCCCTTATCTTTGATGCTGACTTCAAGGCTAAGCCCGCTTATTACTCAATTATCGACGACGTTGAGCGTCTCGAAGCTCCCTCAACTCAGCCCACAACCCAGTCCACTTCAGATGGCAAGGAGCCTACTCTCCTCGGTGACGCTAACTGCGACGAAAAGGTTAACCTCGCCGACGCTATTCTCATTATGCAGGTAAAGGCTAACCCCTCAAAGTACACTATCACTCAGGAGGGCGCTGCTAATGCCGATGTTGTCGATAACGACGGTATCACAAACCTCGATGCCCTTGAGATTCAGAAATATCTCCTCGGCCTCGATACAGTCCTCGGTTAATTAAATACAGCAGGTTTTTACTGCGATTCTCTTACAGGAGTTTTATATGTACCATTGAGGAAAACCCTTTTGAAAAAGGGTTCTTCCTCAAACTCCTTTCCTAAAACTTTCAGTATGAAATTTCAGCCCGATAGGGTGCATATTCCAGATGAACTCGTTGTTCAAAATTTTCTGGGTGCACCCTATCGGGCTGAAATTTGTATTAAAAGTCTTTGGAAGGGGGTTCGGGGGAGAACCTTTCCTCAGAAAGGTTTCCCCCGATAGCCACGTATAAACTTTCTATAAGAGTAACGCAGCAGAAACCTGCTGTATTTTATTTATCGGGAGTGAGGGTTTGTTCGAGACCGAGGAGGAAACGCTGGATTCTGAGGGCGTCCTTATTGGTGATACCGTTGCCGTTTTCATCAACATCGGCATTGAGAGTTCCCTGTTCTGTGAGCGAATACTTATTGGGATTTGCCTTAGCCTGCATAATAAGGATTGCGTCGGCGAGGTTCACTGTCTTGTCGCAGTTTGCATCGCCCCAGAGGACGTTTCCGTTTACAGATGAAGTGGTCACGGTTGATGTTGTAGTGGATGAAGTCGGAGGAACGTCGCTTCCGCCGGAAAGTCTGCCGTAAACGATTCCGCATCCGACAGTTGACATATACATTGTTCCGAATTCATTCATGTCGCCTACGATAAAGTTTCCGTTGCCTGTACCGCCGTAGATGTGGTCGGTGTTGATGCAGACCCATGACGCACCGCCGTCTGTTGAACGATAGATACCTTCGGGGTCGGATTCCTGAGGTCTTCCGTACATAAAGAGCGTATTCACGCCGCCTGACTTTTCAGGAGCACCGTAACCAATGGTCTTACAGTAGAAAACGTCGGTCTTTGTTGCTGTGGAGCCTTCATCGGTAAGGATATACAGACCGTTCCAGCCTGTCGCCATCGCAACTGTATCTTCCTTGATATAAGCGGGGTCGCCTGTATGGTCGCACATATCGTACTTACAGATTTCGTTGTCCTCCCATGTTTCGCCGCCGTCCTTGCTCACGAGCATTGAGTAGTGGCACTCGTCGAAGGAAGGCTCCGTCTTATTGGGGTCTGAGCCCCAGTATTCGTTGTAGGTAACTGCTGAGGCGTACACAAGAAGCGGATTTACAGGGTCAACGAGGAAGTGGGTCACCTTCTTGCTGTTGATTGAGGGACCTGCTGTCCATGTCTGACCGAAATCGTCTGAATAGCTTATTGAAGCACTATCCTTGCCGCTCTTTATAATACGGTACTTTCCTTCGCCAAGCTTCACGATTGCAGCCTTTCCGCCTGATGACGGAGCCATCGGCTTCCATGTCTTGCCGCCGTCGAGAGTATAATAGCCCTTTGTGGAGGAGTTGTTTCCGTCGCCCTCGGCAATACGAACCATAACTTCGGGGTCCTGAGGACAGTATGCGATTGCGGAGGTCGAACCCATATTCGGCTTGTACTGTTCGGGAATCGAGGTTTTATCGTTGTGGATGAAGCCGTCGTAGTCTCCGATAGCCGAGTAGTTTGCACCGCCCGGAACACTTACAAAGTCAAGACATACTACTTCCTCTACGCCGTCGGGCTGGAAGTAGAACTGAACGCCTTTTTCGTCCCATACGTTATCGCAGGCGAAAACTCCGTTGCCTGATGTGAGGACGATTCTTTCGGGGTCTCTCGGGTCGAGGACGATACTGCTTCCCCAGTGGCAAGCCTTACCGTAAACCCAGTCGTAGCCGCCTGTTGACATGGGAAGTGAAACAAATTCCTTGTAGGGGTCGCCGTTGCCGTAGATTGTCTCGCCTGCACCCGGAGTAATATCCTGCCATGTTTCGCCGCCGTCTGTTGAACGGAAGAAATGGTCGCCCCATGCAATGCTTGTATCGGTCCATTCTTTCTCGTACCACTGGTCTGACCAGACGCCGCACGTTCTTGCAAGGAGCTTGTTTGGGTCGTCCTTATCAGCCTCAATCATTCCGATTGCGTTGTCGGAAACGGAGAGCTTCTTTATATCACCGCTTTTGAGATTGTATTTGTACGCACCGCCTGCTGTTCCTGAGAATGCAAGTCCTGCAATATATGTGAAGAAAAGATTTCCGTTGTTGTCGGTAGTTATTGAGCAGGGGTAATTTGCTGTGGGGAGGTCGGCTGAAAGAGCTGTGAACTTATCGTCCTTCACGCTTGCAACGTGGATATTCGCCTGACCTGTTACGGAAGTTCCTACATAAACCTTGCCGTCCTCGATAAGGATACAGCCGATACCGTTCTGCTGGTTGTACTCCTTGGAAGGCTCGGTACCTCTTACCATATGATCTGTCCACATGGGATATTTAAGCTCGCCGGGGAAGAGTCCGAGAGCGTCATAGCCGTCAACGGGCTTCCATGTTTTACCGCCGTCGGTGGACTTGATGAGTGCGGAACTGCCTGCGGTGACGTCGCCGCCTGCATAGATTGTGTCGGTATTATCGGGGTCGATAGCAATCGGCTCGATGCACTCTCTGCCGTCGCCGTTTCCGTGAACCTGAATAAGCTTGGTAACATCGTACTCCTCGAAGGTTTTTCCGCCGTCCGTAGTCTTGAAGATAACGGTTCTTGCGTCGGAGAAATACGCACATCCGCAAAGGAAATATGCTGTATTGTCATCAGTGGGGTCGATAGCGATTCCCTTTACGCTGAGGAGTCCCCTGTCCTTTTCGGTAAGGAAGCCGAAAAGCTGTACCCACTGTTTTTTCTCGTAGTCATATTTGTATGCACCGCCTACGTCGGTACGCAGGTACATCTCTTTCTCTCCTGCAACAATTCCCGATACAAAGCCTGCACCGCCGATTCTGAGCGTTCCCCACTCCATTTGTGAAGAAATGTCCTCGGCAGCAAGAGCCGTACTGTTTTTTTCTGACGGAGCAGCTGCAAGTGCGGCAGATGAAGTGCCGATGCATACTGCACACAAAGCTGTCAGTGCTTTTTTAAATGTATTCATTTGTAATCCTCCTGTTATCTGTGCGTGGGACTGCCGTACATTTACGGCAGTATATCGTGCTTTTCCTTGATTTTATCATGTAAATCTCCGAAAGTCAATTGATAATCTGTGAACTGACGGAAAACAAAATACTACGGCTCAGTATACCCTTATCCGTCTGCGTTGACGCAGAACAGTGCACTGATAATCGTACAGCTAAGCCGTTACGTATTTTCTGTCTATATTTTAGCATCGGACAAACTGCCCCGTCAACCTAAAAAACGCATTTCAGGTGGACAAAACGCAGGTGCAGAGTGAAATTTTACAATCTGTTCATAAGATAAAATACGGAAATCTCTGTTTTTTTGATAAAAATCGTTGACTATAACAGAATAAAGTGATATAATTATTATGTATAATGTCATTATGACGTACTGTGCTTGATCGTATAAGCGTTAAAATACTTTTTCAAGGAGAATTTGATATGGGTAAATACTTCGGTACAGACGGTTTCAGAGGAACCGCAAACGAAAATCTTACAGCTGACCACGCATACAAAGTCGGACGCTTTCTCGGCTGGTATTTCTGCGAACTCAAAAAACAAAGGGGCGACGAGTCTCCCGCACGTATCATCATCGGTAAGGATACCCGCCGTTCAAGCTATATGTTCGAATATTCACTCGTAGGAGGTCTTACCGCTTCAGGTGCCGACGCTTACCTCCTCCACGTTACCACAACTCCCTCCGTTGCCTATATTTCAAGGGTTGACAGCTTCGACTGCGGTATCATGATCTCCGCAAGCCATAACCCCTACTATGATAACGGTCTCAAACTCATCAACAGTCAGGGCGAAAAAATGGAGGAGTCCGTCATCGAACTCGTTGAGGCTTACCTCGACGGAAACCTCACTGCCTTCGGAAAGTCATGGGACGAAATCCCCTATGCTACAGGCGATAAAATCGGCTGCTCCATCGACTACGTTTCAGGAAGAAACCGCTATATCGGCTACCTCATTTCACTCGGAGTATATTCATTCCGTGGCGTGAAGGTCGGTCTCGACTGCGCAAACGGTGCCGCATGGAACATGGCAAAGGCTGTTTTTGACGCTCTCGGTGCCGAAACCAAGGTCATCAACGCTTCTCCCGACGGCACTAATATCAATAACAATGCAGGTTCTACACATATTGAAAATCTTCAGAAATTCGTCGTTGAGAACGGGCTTGACGTCGGCTTTGCCTACGACGGCGACGCTGACCGCTGCCTCTGCGTAGATGAAAAGGGTAATGTCATCACAGGCGACCACATCCTCTATATCTACGGAAGATACATGAAGGAAAGAGAAAAGCTCGTCAACAATACCGTCGTAACAACCGTTATGTCGAACTTCGGTCTCTATAAGGCTTTCGACGAAATCGGCGTGAATTACGCTAAAACCGCTGTCGGCGACAAGTACGTGTATGAATACATGAAGGACAATAACTGCTGTCTCGGCGGTGAACAGTCGGGTCACATCATCTTCTCAAAGTATGCGTCAACTGGCGACGGTATCCTCACAAGTCTCAAAATCATGCAGGTTATTATGTCCCGCAAGAAGAAGCTCAGCGAACTCGCTGCTCCCTTCGTTGTTTATCCGCAGGTGCTTGAAAACGTAAGAGTAAAGGATAAGACTGCGGCTCAGGCAGACCCCGATGTTGCAGCTGAAGTTGAAAGCATTTCAAGAGAACTCGGCTCCTCAGGAAGAATCCTCGTGCGTGAAAGCGGTACCGAACCCCTCGTAAGAGTTATGGTTGAGGCTGAAAATGAGGAAGTCTGCCGCAGATACGTTAACCGTGTCATCGACGTTATCAAGACAAAGGGTCATGCAGTCTGAAATACGCTCTGTTGTGGAAAATCCACAAAACAGCATTTGAAAATTTTCTGCAATTTTCTTTAAATCCTATTGAAATCGCAGAAAAAACGTGATATAATAAATAGGTATCATTATGAAGACGTGTCCCGATTCGTCGGGATGAGTATAATCGGAGGTTATTTATCATGGCAACACTCGAAATCATCGGAGCAGTCGCTCTTCTTATCATCTGTGCAATCGTTATCATTCTCTGCCTTTCACAGGAGCAGAAATCACAGGACAGCCTTTCAGCTGCTCTTACAGGCGCAAGCACAGACTCCTTCTACGGAAAGAACGAGGGCAGAACAAAGGAAGCTATCCTTGCAAAAATTACAAAATTCTTCGGAATCGTTATGTTCGTGATTGTCCTTGCAATCAACCTTGTTCCGCTTTTCACAAAGTAATTCAACTGCCCTGTGACAAATGTCATGGGGCAATTTTTTTAGGAGACAAATTATGTCAGAAAAATCAAAAAAGAAATATCCTGCCGCTAAAAAAAACAGCGGTTCGGGAGTTGAAAGCTACAGGAACAAAATCGTCACCTTCCTCAATACCCACAGCAAAAAACTTATGCCGCTGAGTGAGCTTGAATCAAAGTGCCGTACAAAAAAACACGGCAGAGACGATTTTATCGAGGCTTTTTCACAGCTCCGCAATGAAGGCGTCATCTCCATGAAAAAAGCCATGAAGGTTGGTCTGTGCTCACGTCTCGGTCTTAAAACAGGAAAAATTACCCGTCTCAGCAGAACCTTCGGCTTCGGTATCACCGACGACGGCACCGAGTATTTCATCCCCGGAAAATGTATGCTCGGCGCTATGCCAGGCGACAGGGTGCTTATTGCGAAAATCGCATCACGTTCAGGTGAACCGGAGGGCGAGGTCGTTGATATAATCAGCTTCGGAAGTCAGCAGCTCACGGGCGTTATCGAAATCGTTGACGGCTCAGCATATCTCGTCCCGGACACCGCTTCCAGAAATCATATCACTATCGTCAGAGACAAGAATGTGCCGTTCAAGGAGGGCGACAAGGTTCTCGCTGAAATCGCCCACAGAGGTATGCGTCACGCAGAGCATAAGGTCCGTGTTATTCAGGTTTTCGGATGTGCGGAAAGTGCCGCTTCGTGTGCACAGGCTGTTATTGCATGCCACGGCGTCCCCACAGAGTTCTCACCTGAAGTCCTCAGAGAAGCAAAGAAAATCTCAGAGGGCGGCGTTCAGGAGTACTCCTTCAATAACCGTGAGGACCTGCGTCACCTCAGCATCTTTACTATCGACAGCGCCGAATCCAAGGACCTCGACGACGCTGTATCCGTCGAAAAAACCGAAAAAGGCTATCTGCTCGGAGTCCACATCGCTGATGTCTCGCACTATGTCAAGGGTAACAGTGCTATCGACAAGGAGGCTCTCAACAGAGGAACAAGCGTCTACTATGCGGACAAGGTCATCCCCATGCTCCCCAAAGAGCTTTCAAACGGCATCTGCTCGCTTAACCCCGACGAGGACAGACTCACCCTCTCAGCTTTCATTGAGTTTGACAGTGACGGCGAAATGATTTCTTACCGCTTCTGTAAAAGCGTCATCCGTTCAAGAGTCAAGGGCATCTATTCCGAGATAAATTCTATCCTCGAAAAACGTGAAACCGACGAAATACATGCAAAATATTCGGCTCTGCTCGGCGACATCGCTCTTATGGACGAGCTCGCCGACCTGCTTATCGCTAAAAAGAACCGACGCCACGCTCCCGAAATCGAAACAACCGAAACCAGACTCTTTATCGACGAAAACGGCGTCTGTACCGCAGCTTCTCCACGTGAAAGAGGTAAGTCCGAGCGTATTATCGAGGAGTTCATGCTCTCAGCCAACGAGGCTGCCGCAAAGCTCGCCAAGGAAAAACAGACGCCCTTCGTCTACCGTATCCACGAGGCTCCTCCTGAGGGAAAGGTAGAATCCCTGCACGAAATACTGCCGAAATTCGGGCTTGAATGTCCGCATTTTACGGAGTTCCGTCCCGTCCACGCATCGAAGATTCTCGAAGCGGCAAGAGGTACTGACAAGGCAGAAGCTGTCAATATGCTTGTGCTGAGGTCAATGTCCAAGGCAAAATACTCCCCCGAACCTCTCGGCCATTTCGGACTCGCCCTCGACGACTACGCACACTTCACCTCCCCCATCAGACGTTACCCCGACCTCGCAATCCACAGAATTATTACCGATATTATTGCAGGCTACGGAAGTCAGTGGCTCAGTAAAAGATACGGCGGTTTTGCCGTGAATGCGGCTGAACGCTCGTCGTCAGCCGAGGTTCGTGCCGCCACCGTTGAGCGTGAGTGCGAGGACTGCTACAAGGCGGAACTCATGAAACAGCATATCGGCGAAACTTTCAGAGGACGCATTTCAGGTGTGACCGACTTCGGCTTCTATGTCATGCTGCCCGATACGATAGAAGGTCTCGTCCACATAAGAACGCTCCCCGACGGACAGTACGATTACTCCGAGCCTGTCTCGCTCAGGGAAAGCTTCAGCGGAGTCTGCTACGAACTCGGCATGGAAATCGACGTAATCTGTGCCGCAGTCAACGTGAGCGACGGAACTATAGATTTTATACTCGATAACGAAGAAGAATGAGGAATTTATTATGAGAAAATCAATTGCAGTTTTATTGACATTAACTGCGGCAGCTTCTGTGATTGCCGCTTCATCCTGCGGAAAAAAAGTGAAAAAAGCCGACCCAACCGATGTGAACGCTTCAACTGAAACTACCGCAAGCGTCACTTCACAGCCCGACCCTCTTACGCCCACCGAAATCACAACGGTTTCTGAAACGGAAACAACCTCCGTGACCACCACCGAAGCTTCTACCGAGCCTTCAACGGGTCAGATTGACCCTCTCGGCGGCGGTGCATTCAGGCTCAACAGCGACGGTGCTCTCGTGTTTGAGGGCGACCCCTTGAAGCAGGACGACCGTCTGCTTATGGCGGCGGCAGAGGCTCTTTTCCGCTCGGCAATGCAGAAGGAGTGGGATTTCCGCTATAATCCGCCCTTTACATTTGATTCTTCACTTTATATCGAAAACTCCTTCGGCTGGAGATACTTTAAAATCACAGATGACGGCATCAATTCCTATGCCGACATCCTCGACAGATACCACAAGGTTTTCAGTGAAAAATATATCTCCGACCTCTCCGAATACTATAAGGAATCCAACGGCAATGTGTATCTCCTCCAAGGAGGTCGTGGCAGCGATATTTACTATTCAACCTCCAAGATTGTGTCCGTTGACAGCAAATCAGAGGGTTCAATCTCGTTTACGGTCGAAAACCACTACGACGGTACCGATATAGACGGCTCTGAACCCTATTCCGAAAAAAAGGAGTTCTCTATCGAATACGACCAGAACGGCGTATGGAGAGTTGTAAAATTCACCCTCCCCAACTGATTTTCCGCTTCCATTATTCATTTCATGCGAAACAATCAAATATTGTTGTTTTAAAATAATTATAAAAAAATCCGCATAATCTGTTGACTTATGCGGATTTTTCATGTAAAATTATAATGTACGATTTTTGGAAGGAGTCTGTTTTTATGGACGAAAAATTTACGATTTTTAATATGTTCTCAATGCTCGGCGGCCTTGCCTTCTTCCTCTACGGAATGAACGTAATGTCTACAGGACTCGAAAAACTCACCGGTGGAAAACTCGAAATCGCCCTCAAGAAGATGACTTCAAACATATTCAAGAGCATTCTTCTCGGTATGGGCATCACTATCGCTATCCAGTCGTCTTCCGCACTGACCGTAATGCTCGTCGGACTTGTAAACTCAGGTATCATGACGCTCGAACAGACCGTCGGAGTATGCTTCGGCTCAAATGTCGGAACTACCTTTACCGCATGGATTCTCAGTCTTGCCGGTCTTGAAGGTGATAACTTCTTTATAAAGATGCTCAAGCCTGAATCGTTCTCTCCGCTTATCGCTCTTGCAGGTATCATCATGATTATGGTCTGCAAAAAGAATAAGAAAAAGGATATGGGACGCATTATGGTCGGCTTTGCAGTTCTCATGACCGGTATGACCGTTATGGGCGACGCTATGGAGCCGCTTGCAAACTCCGAAAAATTCCAGAGCATACTTACCGCCTTTGAAAATCCCTTCCTCGGTGTGCTTGTTGGTGCAGGTTTTACGGGAATTATCCAGAGCTCAGCAGGTTCTATCGCTATTCTTCAGACATTCTCCATTGCCGGCACAATGACAAACGGTATGGCTCTCCCGATTATTATGGGACTTAATATCGGTACCTGCGTAACAGCTCTCATCTCAAGTATCGGCGTTAAAACCAACGCAAAACGTGTTGCGTGCATCCACGTTCTTATAAACACACTGGGAACAGTTGTTCTCCTTCCTGTCGCTCTTATCCTTCAGTATGTGCTCGACTTCGGACCGCTTTCCTCAACAGCAAATGCATTCAGTATTGCGGTTATGCACTCAATTTTCAACGTCGCAATCACTATCATGTTCATGCCCTTTGCAAAGCAGCTCTGCAAGGCTTCACGCTTCCTTATCAAGGACAAGGACGGCGACGGAGAGGATTCCGATACTATCGTCATCGACCCTATCCTGCTTAAAACTCCTGCCGTAGCTGTTCAGGCATGCAGAAGCGCTTCAATCAAAATGGCTGACCTCACTAAGGAGACCATCCTTGAAGCTCTCGATGTCCTCAGAGATTTCAGCGAGGAAAGAGCAGAGGAAATCGCCCGAAAAGAAGATATTATAGACGGTCACGAGGACAAGCTCAACAGCTATCTGCTTAAAATTTCCAAAAGCAGCATTACAGGTAACGACAGCCGCAGCGTCTCAAAAATGATGCACTGCGTAGGTAACTTCGAGCGTATTTCCGACCACGCCGTAAACCTCGTGGAATCCGCAAGAGAAATGCACGAAAAAGGTATTTACCTCTCAAGCGAATGTTCCGACGAAATCGCCGTTCTCACAGAAGCTATCGCCGAGAATATTACTCGTGCCTTCGAAGCCTACAACAACAACGACCTCTCCGCTGCACATAAGGTAGAGCCTCTTGAGGAGGTTGTAGACAGCCTCAGCACAGAACTCAAAAACAGACACATCCGCCGTCTCCAGAACGACGAATGTACGGTCGAGCTCGGCTACATTTTCCAGGATATCCTCACAAACCTCGAACGTGTTTCCGACCATTGCTCAAATATCGCCGGCTGCCTTATCGAAACCGATGAGAAAACTACCCTCCACGCTTACCTCCACGACATCAAGGAAAACGACGAGAACTTCCGCCGTGAGTACCGTGCTTACGCAGAAGCCTACTTCGCTAAACTCAACGCTAAAGCTTAATAACTTTACTATAACGCTATTATTGAAGTTCACGTGTATTATTGAGGAAACCCCTTTTGAAAAAGGGGCGGAACAGGCAATAAATATGATTATTTGCGGACGACCAATAGGTCGTCCCTAAATTTTTACACGTAAAATCACCAATCTGCAGGGATGTCCATTGAGCATCCGCATATACATTTTCTTTGGCAAATCAGTTTTCCCTCAACAAAACGCACACAAGCTTCTGCAAGGACGTCGCAGTAACGACATATAATAACACTGCATTGCTTTTTTCGCCAAAACACCCGTGAATAATGCATAAATTTTCTATGTGCGGTTTTTTCGAAATCTATTGACATAAAGCCGAAAAAATAGTATTATAAAAATAATATATACAAGCATACCCTATGCCTGTATCAGCAGTTTAAAGGAGGAGTTTTTATGCTGACCGACATCAACAGCAAATTTCAGAAGGAAGGTCTTACCTTTGACGATGTTCTGCTTATTCCCGCAGAGTCAAACGTAACTCCCAACATGATCAACATCGGAACAAAGCTTACAGCCGGAATCACTCTCAACACACCTATCATGACAGCCGCTATGGATACTGTAACAGATTCACGTATGGCTATCGCTATTGCACGTGAAGGCGGTATCGGTATCATCCATAAGAATATGTCTATTGAACAGCAGGCTGAAGAGGTTGACAAGGTAAAGCGCTCAGAAAACGGCGTTATCGTTAATCCCTTCTCTCTTACCGAGGACAAGCTTGTTGCAGACGCTGACGAGCTTATGGGTAAATATAAGATTTCAGGCGTACCGATCGTTGACGGCAGCAATAAACTCGTAGGTATTATCACCAACAGAGATATGCGCTTCCTCACCGACTTCAGCGCTAAAATTTCTGAGGTTATGACTAAGGATAATCTCATTACTGCTCCTGTCGGAACAAATCTCGAACAGGCTCAGGAGATTCTCCGTGCACACAAAATCGAAAAGCTCCCCATCGTAGACGAAAACGGCTACCTCAAGGGACTCATCACTATAAAGGACATCGAAAAGTCCGTTCAGTACCCCAACTCAGCCCGTGACAGCAAGGGCAGACTTCTCTGCGGTGCCGCAATCGGCGTAACAGCTAACGTCCTCGACAGAGCAAAGGCTCTTATCGACGCTCAGGTTGACGTTCTTGTTCTCGACTCCGCTCACGGTCACAGTGCAAATATCATCAAGTGCCTCAAAATGGTCAAGGAGGCTTATCCCGATACTCCTGTTATCGCAGGAAATATCGCTACTGCCGAAGCTGCCGAGGCTCTTATCGCTGCAGGTGCAGACTGCCTCAAGGTTGGTATCGGACCCGGCTCAATCTGTACAACACGTGTCGTTGCAGGTATCGGTGTTCCTCAGATTACCGCTGTTTACGACGTTGCCTGCGTTGCTCAGAAGTACAACATCCCCGTAATCGCTGACGGCGGTATCAAGTATTCAGGCGACATCGTAAAGGCTCTTGCCGCAGGTGCTAACGTTGTAATGCTCGGTTCAATGCTCGCAGGCTGCTCCGAGGCTCCCGGTGAGACCGAAATCTTCCAGGGACGTCAGTTCAAGGTTTACCGTGGAATGGGAAGTCTTGGTGCTATGGCAAACGGCTCTACTGACAGATACTTCCAGGAAGGCGCTAAGAAGCTCGTTCCCGAGGGCGTTGAGGGACGTGTTCCCTTCAAGGGTCCCGTTGCAGATACAATCTTCCAGCTTATCGGCGGAATCCGTTCAGGTATGGGTTACTGCGGATGTCCCGACATCCCCACTCTCCACGATAAGGCTAAGTTCGTAAGAATCACAGGTGCAGGTCTCAAGGAGAGCCATCCCCACGATATTTATATCACTAAAGAAGCTCCCAACTACTCCGCACAGATATAACAAATCAATAAAAATAAGGCTCTGCCGCTTCTCATCGAAGTCTGGCAGAGCCTTTTTATTATAACATTGTGAAGAATCTCTGGTGTGTGCTGAACGACTCTCCCGGCTTTACTTCACGGTAGCCTGTAACGTCGGCAGGAAGCGAGAGATTCGGAGCGTCAATCATGGCGGTCATCGGCTCGGGACAGAAATAGTGGTTGAAACCTCTGTCGTTCCAGATAATCCAGAAGCCGTACTCCTCAGAAACCTCATAGCAGATTTTCTTTCCGCTTTCGGTATCTTCTGCGATAACGCCGTGAAACTGTTCATGGTCGAGGAGGGTGTAATCCGTGGTATACATCTCGTTGTCAACAACCTGAAGAACGGGACACTTATTGCCTGTCCTGTACTCAAAATCGTGCATTGTAAGCGGCTTCAGACGCTCTGTGGGGAGACATCTTTCGTTAAGCTCGCATCTCTTTACAACGGGAACCGTCAGACGGATGTTGCCTTCCTTTGCACCGTCAACGAAAGGTGAATTGATTGCCGTGTGCGATGCAAGCGACATCGGAAGAACCTTTTCGCCCGATGTGTTGACAAACTTTATATCCACTTCAAGACCGTGCACAGAAAGGGTAAAGATGTATTCTGCGACGAATCTGACAGGCAGATACTTGAAGAATTCATCGTTTTCGTCGTAAACGTAGCGTGTTTTCAGCCACGCACAGTTGCTGTCGGCGTTGTGCTCCACAACCTCGTGGACTCTCTTGTGGATGAAGCCGTGAATGTGGTTGTAATAGGGAGCCTTCTCGTTTACGGGAAGCTGGTACACTGCGTCTGACGTCCTGAGAACACCGTCAGCAAAACGGTTCGGGAGATAAAGCGTTGGAAGTCCCCATACCTCGGGAGACTGCTTTATAACATCGGCAGGATTGTCCGCATTGAAGCGGAAAAACTCAATACCGTTGGTATTGTCTCTGAGTCTGATGACGTTTGAGCCGATTTCATAGGCTACAAGTGCCTCGTAACCGCCTGCTGTGAGCCTTACGCAGGATGTTCCGTTGAAGTTTAAAATCTGTGTTGAATTCATGTTTACCGTTCCTTTCGGACAATACCGCATTATGCGGAATTGTCGGGAATTAAAGGCTTGTCCGCAAAATCCGACGCTCTGCAAGCCCCAAAAATATATACATATTATAACAAATTCCGTCTGCGATGTCAAGTTTTTTATGCATATTTCAAAAACAACACATTCACCTTGCAGGGGACGACGTACTGACGTCCCTGTTTTTGCACCGTCCCCCGATAATCATGAAAACGGACGGTGAATCTGTTCATAAAATTGTGGGAGACGTATTTTTCCGTATAATCAGCGGATTATAATACTACACTGTCAATACGGGTATCACACAAATGATTCCGGTGCGTATGGGTAAAACTGCACAAATCAGGACTGCACAATTTGTTGTCGATGGTAAATTGCACAAAATAACGATTTAAAAATATATTGTTAAATTTTGCTTAGCTATTGCCAAATATTGCTGAATATGTTATAATAAGATAAATGCGGTGCACCTATCCGCTTTTAGATGTAAAAAAGGAGAAAAATACTATGAAGTTCGGATATTTTGACGACGCCAACAGGGAATATGTCATCAATTCCCCCAGAACGCCTTATCCGTGGATCAACTACCTCGGAACACAGGGCTTCTTCTCACTTATTTCCAATACAGCAGGCGGCTATTCCTTCTATAAGGACGCCCGTCTCAGAAGAATCACAAGATATCGCTATAACAACGTTCCTATCGATATGGGCGGTCGTTATTTCTATATCAACGACAACGGTACCGTTTGGAATCCCGGCTGGTCACCTGTAAAAACAGAGCTCGACAGCTATGAGTGCCGCCACGGTATGGGCTACACCGTTATCACTGGTAAGAAGAACGGTCTCAAGGCTGAGGTTACTTTCTTCGTTCCCCAGAATTACGACGGCGAAGTTCAGCAGGTTGTCCTCACAAACGAAGGCTCGGAAGAAAAGTCATTCTCACTCTTCTCATTCGCAGAATGGTGCCTCTGGGACGCTCAGGACGACTGCACTAACTTCCAGAGAAACTTCTCAACAGGCCGTGTGGAGGTCGTTGATTCAACTATCTACCACAAGACTGAGTACAGAGACAGACGTGACCACTTCGCTTTCTATACCGTTAACGATTCTATCGACGGCTACGATACAGACAGAGATTCATTTATCGGTCTCTATAACGGCTTCGGCGACCCTCAGGCTGTAATGGCAGGCGCTGCAACAAATTCATTTGCTGACGGCTGGTCTCCTATCGCTTCACACTATAAGAAGATCACTCTCGCTCCCGGCGAGTCAAAGACTCTCATCTTCATCCTCGGCTACGTTGAAATGCCCGTTGACAAGAAGTTCGAGGCTGACGGCGTTACAATCAACAAGGAGAAGGCTCTCGCAATGATCGAGAAGTACAATACTCCCGAAAAGGTTGCTGCCGGTCTTGCAGAGCTCAGAGCTGCCTGGGATGAGCTTCTCGGTATCCTCAACGTCAATACTCCCGACGATAAGGTTGACCGTATGGTTAATATCTGGAATCAGTATCAGTGTATGGTTACTTTCAACCTTTCTCGTTCCGCTTCTTACTTCGAAAGCGGTATCGGTCGTGGAATGGGCTTCCGTGACTCCAACCAGGATATCCTCGGCTTCGTTCACCAGATCCCCGACAGAGCAAGAGAGCGTATCATCGATATCGCTTCAACTCAGCTCCCCGACGGCGGCTGCTACCACCAGTACCAGCCCCTCACTAAGAAGGGTAACTCCGATATCGGCGGCGACTTCTCAGACGATCCGCTCTGGATGATCCTCTCCGTTTCCGCTTATATCAAGGAAACAGGCGACTGGTCTATCCTCGACGAGATGGTTCCCTATGACAACGATATGAGTAAGGCTCAGCCTATGCTCGACCACCTCAAGGTTTCATTCTATAAGATTGTAAATAACCTCGGTCCCCACGATCTCCCTCTCGCTATGAGAGCAGACTGGAACGACTGTATCAACCTTTCATGCTTCTCCGATACTCCCGGTGAGAGCTTCCAGACTTATACTAACCCCAAGTTCGCTGCTGAAGGCGGCTACTCAAAGGTTGCTGAGTCTGTAATGGTTGCTACTCTCTTCACATATGCAGGTCCCAACTACGTTGCTATCCTCAAGCACCTCGGCAAGGACGACGAGGCTGCTGCTGCTCAGGCTGAGATCGACAAGATGAAGAAGAACGTTATGGAACACGCTTTCGACGGCGACTGGTTCCTCCGTGCTTACGACTCAACAGGCGCTAAGATGGGCTCCAAGGAGTGCGAGGAAGGTAAGATCTTCATCGAACCTCAGGGCTTCGCTGTAATGTCCGAGATCGGTAAGGATGTCGGCGCTGACATCAAGACTCTCGATTCTATCGACAAGTACCTCAATACTAAGTACGGTCTTGTTCTCAATAACCCTGCATTCAGCAAGTACTACATCCAGTACGGCGAAATCTCCACTTACCCCGGCGGTTACAAGGAGAATGCCGGTATCTTTACTCACAATAACGCTTGGATTATCTGTGCTGAGGCTTATGCAGGCAGAGGCGATAAGGCTTTCGAGTACTACAGCAAGATCGCTCCCGCTTTCAATGAGGAAATCTCTGACCTCCATAAGACAGAACCTTATGTTTACGGTCAGATGGTTGCAGGTAAGGACGCAAGCCGCTTCGGTGAGGGTAAGAACTCATGGCTCACAGGTACTGCTGCTTGGAATATGGTCGCTATTTCACAGTATATCCTCGGTATTGCTGCTGATTTCGACGGCCTCAGAATCGACCCCTCTATCCCTGCTGCATGGGACGGCTTCACTGCTACTCGTAAGTTCCGTGGCGCAACATACAATATCACCGTTAAGAACCCCGACCACGTTTGCAAGGGTGTTAAGTCGATGACTGTCGATGGACAGGCTGTTGACGGCAATATCATCCCTGTTTCCGAAAGCGGTGTTCACGAGGTTGAAATCGTTCTTGGCTAAAATATAAAATTAAGAGGACTCACATGAGTCCTCTTTTTTTGTAAATAAACGTTATTTTGTAGGGACGACCATTGGTCGTCCGCATAATGTACGGTAAAACAAAGGGGCGAACTGTGTTCGCCCTTGCTAATTGGTATTATTTGTCTGAATCAATAAGATGCCAGTACGCTTTAAGGTAAATGAGTCCCGAAATAACGGTCAGGACGGTTGAAATCCAGATGAGAACAGGGATTACGATATTGTCCACAGCGTCAACAAGTCCGCTTGGGAGACTGAACCCGAAATCGTTGCAGACACTCAGCCAGCAGAGAATTCCCACAATAGTCACCATCGTGAACGCTGTCTTGAGCTTTCCCCAGATTCCTGCCGCAACTACAACTCCGCTGTCTGCGGCAACAAGTCTGAGTCCCGATACCATGAACTCACGGGCAGTAATGATTATAAGCGGTATTGCGCCCATTTTCACGCTGTCAAGCTCCACAAAGACCGTCAGTGCAGAAATTACGAGAACCTTGTCTGCGAGTGGGTCGAGAAACTTTCCGAAGTTCGTCACAAGATTGTATTTTCTTGCGATTTTTCCGTCGAGAGCGTCCGTAATCGAAGCCGCCGCAAAAATTATCAGTGCGATAAGGTAGTTGCAGGGGACGTCGATGTACATAAACAGCAGGAAGAACGGTATCAGAAACATTCTCAGCAGTGTAAGTTTATTTGGAAGATTCATAGTCTATCACCTCTCCAATCAGATCGTAATCAAGTGTATCCGTGACCCTTATGCGGACATATCTTCCGATTTCAAGCGGTTTTTCCGAAGTGAAGAACACTTTTCCGTCGATATCGGGAGCGTCGAGCATTGTACGTCCGAACCAGCATTCACCGAACCTGTCGAAGCCTTCAACAACGGCGTCAAGTTCTGCGTCAAGAAGCTCCTGATTCTTCTCACAGCTGATGAGAAGCTGCTGTTCCATTATGATGTCGGCACGGTGGGAGGCAGTTTCCTCGTCCACCTGATTCGGGAAGTCCGCAGCCTTTGTGCCGTCCTCACGTGAGTACGCAAAGCAGCCGAGACGGTCGAAGCGGACTCTCTGTACGAACTCCGCAAGTGCATTGAACTGCTCCTCTGTCTCACCGGGGAAGCCTGTAATGAGCGTTGTTCTGAGGACAACATTCGGAATCTTTTCACGGATATGTGCAAAGAGGTTTTTAAGCTCCTCCTCACTGCCCCAGCGGTTCATTGATTTCAGGAGAGTGCCGTCGCAGTGCTGAATCGGTATTTCAAGGTACTTGACGAGCTTTTCCTCGGAAGCGATAGTCTCCAGAAGCTCATCGGTAATCTTTTCGGGGTAGCAGTAAAGTGTGCGTATCCAGCGCAGACCGTCGATTTTACAGAGTTCACGCAGAAGCTCGGGGAGCTTTGATTCGCCGTAGAGGTCCTCGCCGTAGCGTGAGGTGTCCTGTGCAATCACGACAAGCTCTGTAACGCCGTTCTCCGCAAGAGTACGTGCCTCGCTGAGAACGTCCTCCATGGGGACGCTGCGGAATTTTCCTCTTATCTGTGGAATCGCACAGTACGCACAGCAGTTTGAACAGCCCTCGGCAATCTTGAGGTAGCTGAAAAACGGCAGAGTCGAGATTATACGCTCACCTGTAAGCTCGGCTTCGAGCTTGGGAGCAAAATTGATGTATCTTTCGTTGGCGAGAACGTGGTCGAGAACGTCCACGATGTCCTTATTGTTGCCGATACCGATAACGGCGTCGGCTTCGGGGAAAAGCTCTGCGGCTTCCTCTCTGTAGCGTTCCGTGAGACATCCCGTGATGACGATTTTCCTGAGAGTACCGTCCTCCTTGAGCTTTCCGAGTTCGAGGATAGTCTCAATCGCCTCCTCCTTTGCGGACTGTATGAAGCCGCAGGTGTTCACAACGGCAATATCGGCAAGTCCTGGTTCTGTTACGAGCTTGTAGCCGTGTTTTTTCAGCTTGTAGAGCATTCTCTCCGAATCAACAAGATTCTTTGAACAGCCCAGTGATACCATTCCAACCTTGATAGGCATTGTCTTAAAGTCCTCCGTTTGTTCTGTTTAAGCCGAAAATCAGTCAATCCTGTTCGGCTTCGTAGTTTTCGAAATATTCTTTTATACTGCGGTTGATTTCGTCGAAGCCGTAGCCGTACCGGACGAGTGCGGCTTTGACCTTCTCCACAGATTTTCTGTCGGATTTATCCGTAAGATAACGGGCGTGCTTCGTTTCAAGGAGACTCATAAGATTCTCCACGAAGCTTTCCGAGTATTTTTCAAGAGCGTCCACAGCAATAAACTCACTGATGCCCTTGAGCTTCAGCTCACGCTTTGCACGTATATACCCGTATTTCTTCACTTCAACGAGCTTGCGTGCAAGCTTTTCCGCATAACGGGCGTCGTTGATTATGCCGACCTTCTTCAGCTTCTCCACGACAGCAAGGCAGAGTGCCTCGTTCTTATAGGTCTGCACAAGCTTGTCGGTCATCTCCTTTGCGGAGTAGTCACGGTAATCGAGCCTGTACAGTGCGTACTGATACGCCCGACGGAAATTTGATGCGTAAATGATTTCCCGAAGCTTTGTGCGGTCAAGCTCCATGCCCGTTTTCACGGAAAAATCGACGATTATGTCGATATGCAGATATATTTTTCGTTCATAGTCAAGCTCAACCTCATACGTTGAGCCTTTATATTTCTGAAGTGCTGTAACCTTCATCAGTCCTCAGCAGGAGTGAACTCCTCGAAATCCTCGTCGATTTCGGCAAGGAGGTCGTCGGTCTCGTTTCCCGAAGCCTTTGCAGCAGCCTCCTCCTCATCTCTGATTTCTTCCTTGATTTCGTTGAGTTCACGAGTATGTGCAGGGTCCATCTTGAATGTATGGTCCTTAGGGTCGCTGTTGATTTCGTCCTTACGAGCGAGAATCTGCTCCTCGATTTCCTTCATGAGGGCTTCGTCGTTCTTGAGGATTTCCTTTACGTTGTCACGTCCCTGACCGAGCTTCTGGTCCTTATAGCTGAACCACGAGCCGCCCTTCTTGATGATGTCAAGCTCTACGGCAAGGTCGAGAACCTCTCCCGTACGGGAAATTCCCGTTCCGTACATCATATCGAATGTGCACTCCTTGAACGGCGGTGCAACCTTGTTTTTAACGACCTTGCATTTTGTGGACGCTCCGATAACCTCTCCGCCTGCCTTGATGACCTCGCCCTTTCTTACCTCAATACGTACAGAGGCGTAGAATTTCAGAGCACGTCCGCCCGGAGTTGTCTCGGGATTTCCGTACATAACGCCGATTTTCTCACGAATCTGGTTGATGAAGATTGCTACGCAGTTCGACTTCGATATAGCGGCTGTAAGCTTTCTCATAGCCTGTGACATGAGTCTTGCAAGCTGTCCCACATGGAGGTCACCCATTTCGCCGTCGATTTCGGCACGTGTTGTCATAGCGGCAATTGAGTCGAGTACGATAACGTCGATAGCGCCCGAACGAATAAGAGCCTCGGCAATTTCGAGTGCCTGTTCACCGCTGTCGGGCTGGGAAACGAGGAGTTCGTCGATATTTACGCCGAGTGCCTTCGCATAAACAGGGTCGAGAGCGTGCTCAACGTCGATGAACGCAACCTCTCCGCCGAGCTTCTGTGCCTGTGCAAGTACGGAAAGTGCAACCGTTGTCTTACCTGAGCTTTCGGGACCGTATATCTCGACGATTCTTCCTCTCGGTACGCCGCCGATTCCGAGTGCCATATCAAGTGTCATGGAGCCTGTCGGGATAGCATCCACGTTGAGGGTTCTGGTCTGTCCGAGACGCATTACTGCTCCTGCGCCGTACTTCTTTTCAATCTGCTTCAGAGCTCCGTCAAGAGCCGATTTCTTGTCCTCCTTGGTGGTAACACGTACCACTGTAGGCTTTTTTGCAAGTTCCTTTTTTGCCATCTGAAAATCCTCCGTAAAATATCATGTATTATCCGATATATCGGGCGGAAACGGTACGTATAATACCGCCGCCGTCCCTTGAAAACTTCATATCTGTGAAGCCGTTTTCTCCGAGTATTCTTCCGACGGCTTCGTGCTGGTCCATACCGAACTCATAACACAGAAAACCGCCTTTTTTCAGAGACTTTTTCCACATTTTTGTAAGTGCTCTGTAGAAATCGAGACCGTCCGCACCGCCGTAAAGTGCCATCGAAGGCTCTCTGAGGACTTCGGGACTCAGCTCGGTCATTTCATCTGCCGTAAGGTAGGGCGGATTGCTCACGATTATATCAGTCTCTCCGACGAGCTGTCTTGTCTGTTCCGAAAGAACATCGGCTGCAATCACTCTTACATCGGCGTTGTTGCGCTTCACATTGTCCCTGAGATAGGGAAGTGCCGCTTCCGAAAGCTCTACAGCACACACCTCGGCACGTGGAAGCTCCTTTTTGAGCGTGACCGCAATACAGCCGCTTCCACTGCACAGGTCAGCGATTTTCAGGGAGACAAGTCCGTTTCTGCGGCATATTCCGAGAACGTCCTCAATAAGCGTTTCCGTATCGGGACGTGGTATCAGAACTCCCTCTCCGACTCTGAACGGATACCCCCAGAACTCCCACTCGCCGAGAAGATACTGTAAAGGCTCGCCCTTGCAGCGTCTTGCGGTAAGGTCACGTATACGCATTTCTGCGTCATCGGGGACTGTTTCAAGCGGTCGGAAAAGGGGATTTCTGTCGCCGAGCATATCCTGAAAAATGCACATCACATCGAAGCTGCTGTCGGGGATTCCTGCTTCTTCAAGTCTCCCGACGCACTCACGGTAAAGCTCTGAACGGCTTACCACTTGTCCTCCTCCTTGTCCTTGGGGATGCAGGGAGTGAGGGCAGCTATTGCTATTTCAATCATACTGTCATCAGGCTCACGTGTTGTAATTCTCTGCATTGCAAGTCCGGGAGCCGAAAGAATTCTTGTAAAGAGGTTGTCGTGGTTTCCCGCAAGACGGATGCACTCGTAGGAAATTCCCACAACAAGCGGAAGAAGTGCAAGACTCACGAGAATACGGCGGAGCGTATCCATCGAGGGTACAAAACACATAACGAAAATGCCTATGATAAGCACTATGAATATAAAACTCGTTCCGCATCTTTTGTGGAAGCGTGTCTGTTTGCGGACGTTTTCAACGGTAAGCGGAAGCTCCGCTTCGTGACAGGCGATGGTCTTATGTTCAGCGCCGTGGTACATATACTGACGGCGGATGTCCTTCATGAGACTGACAAGTGCCATGTAAGCCACGAAAATTGCAATTTTCATCACACCCTCCACAATTGAACGCAGAATACGCTCGTCCTTTACGACGGGGATGTGTCCTGTAATGATTTTGGGGAGAAATGCGAAAAGTCCCACAGCAACGAATATTCCGATAATCATTCCGACTACCATGCAGGCATTGTAGAATGCAGAGGCATTTTCCTCCTCAGCCTTTTCCTCCTCTGTGAGCTGCTTTTCAGCGGACTTCATCATGTATTTATAGCCCTTTACAAGCGATGTAACGAAGTTCGCACAGCCTCTTGCAATCGGGATTTTCCTGTACCACGGAGCATTCTTTCCGTTACGTTCTTCCCATGTTTCAAGGTCGATGGAACCGTCGGGGAGTCGGCACGCCATAGCTCCCGTAGTGGGTCCGAGCATCATGATGCCCTCGATAAGAGCCTGACCGCCGATTTTTGATTTGAATTTTTCACAGCATCCGGAATTTTTCTTGTTACTCATAATAGTATAGTCTCCTGAAAGGATAATTTCAGCGGTTGTCAGGACTGAGTCTGTGGTGCCTGTGCAGGGAGAGTGATTGTAACCGTAGTACCCTTGCCTTCGCCGCCGCTTGAAAGCTCAAGTGTACCGCCGTGCATGGTGATGATTTCGTCCGCAACGGCAAGACCGATTCCTGAGCCTCGTCTTGTATGGTTTGCCTTATAGAATTTTGTCTTGACCTTTGCAAGGTCGGACTTCTTTATGCCGCAGCCCGTATCCGACACGGAAACGATAACATTGTTGTCCTTTTCAGAAGCGTTGATTGTTACCGTATCGCCTGCCGAGGAATACTTCACGGCGTTGTCGATTATATTGATGAAGACCTGACGTATGCGGTTCTTATCACCGAATACGAAAGGCAGCATTTCGGGTTCGTTGTAATTTATTGTGATTTCCTCACGTCTTGCCTTGTCGCTGTAGATGAGTACGGCGTCACCGAGCTCTGCGAGGATGTCCATAGTACCGCTTTGCAGGGTGAAATGACCGTTCTGCATACGGGAGAAGTCGAGAAGCTCCTCTACCATCTGAGAAAGACGCTCCGTTTCGGCAACAATTACTCCAACGCCTTTTTTCATCGTATCGGGATTGCTTCCGCCGTCGATCATGAGTGTTTCTGCCCAGCCCTTGATAGCGGTCAGGGGAGTTCTCAGCTCGTGGGAAACCGACGAAATGAACTCATTCTTCATTGCCTCGGCATTTGAAAGCTCGTCAGCCATGTGGTTGATGGCAGTGCAGAGGTCACCGATTTCGTCGTTGCTGTTGTTGCTGATTCTCACCGAGAAGTCACCGATTGCGAACTTTCTGGCGATACTGCTTATCTGACGTATCGGCTTTACAATGGACCCTGCAAAGAAAAGTCCCGTAAATATGATTACGGCGATTATAAGCAGACAGATTACCGATATTACTATAACGTAGGTTTTTATGGTATCATCAATCTCTGAGAGCGAGGTCACCATGCGTACAGAGCTGTATTCACTGTTTATCGCTGAAATCGGCACCGAAACAGCAAGAATCTTCTCACCGCCGGGGAGTCTTCCCACATATGAGCCTTCACCTTTTTCCATTGCCTCCTCATAATCGGGCATTGACGCTGAAGCGTCGGGAGAGAATCCCGACGAGGTAAGTACGACTCTGCCTTTTGAGTTGACCGCCATAAGCTCTATCTTGTCCTTTTCGTTGAAGGTTTCGAGCATGTTACGCATTTCAGCAGAGAAATTTGCGGCACTGTCATGCGAATGTATGCTCAGGACGCTCGTTACGGCGTTGATTTTTGAAACAAGATACTGCTTTGCAGAATTGTAGAAATAATTCTGTATTGCATAGATTATCGCCATCTGGATTACAAGCAGAGCCAGTATGATTACTCCCAGATTGTTGATTATCCAGCGTTTTGTAATACTTTTCCTTTTAGCCATTACTGAATATCATTCCATTTATAGCCGTATCCCCAGATTGTAATGATATATCTCGGATTGGAAGGCTCCTCCTCAATTTTCATGCGGATACGTCTTATATTGACATCAACGATTTTATCGTCGCCGTAATAGCTCTCGCCCCAGATGTGGTTGAGGATACTCGCACGGTCAAGAGCCGTATTCTTATTGTTCATGAAAAACTCAAGTATCTGGTACTCAACCTGTGTAAGCTCTATGGGAGTATTATTCTTCGTGACAGTCCTGCTTTTGAGGTCGAGGACAAACGGTCCCGACTCTATAACAGACTGCTTTTCATTCTTATTGAAGCTCATGCAGACTCTTCTGTAAATTGCGTCAACACGTGCGGTAAGCTCTGACGGTGAAAACGGTTTTGTTATATAGTCGTCGGCACCTATCATAAGTCCGCTTACCTTATCCATTTCCTGAGTTCTTGCGGTGAGCATGATTATGCCGATTGTCGAGCTTTTTTCACGGATTTTCTTGCAGACCGTGAACCCGTCTATACCGGGCATCATTATGTCAAGGAGGACTATATCGAAGTTTCCGTGTTCTGCCTCAAAGGTCTTGAGAGCAGCCTCTCCGCAGTCTACATCCACAACGTCGTAGCCTGCACGTCTGAGATTGATTACGACAAATTCACGGATTGTAGCCTCGTCCTCACAGATAAGAATACGTTTCATTATGTTCACACCCCACTTTTTAAATTAAGCATTATGAATTATTACTTTACTTTGAATCCGATTGCGGCGTCGCCCGAAGTGATTGCGAGGTCGTCCGGGTCGTTATCGGATTTCGGCGTAACATAGAGAAGATATGCGGAATCTCCCTTTGTATGCATAAGCATATAGCCGTTTGAGAGTCTGTCCTGACGGGAGGGTTCGTCCTCGGCACAGCAGATACGCATAAGCTCTCTGCCGCTTTTTCCCTCGGAAAAGGTTCTGAATACGATTTCGTCATTTACAAGGTCCTTTGATACAGTGACCTTTCCCTGCCATTTTTCGGGGAAAACAAATATATAGCCGTCGTTGATGCTGTAATATGAAAGGTACTTTACAGCAAGGGTATCGTCCTCGCTTACCGACATCCAGCGTGTAAGCTTCAGCTGTTCGCTTTCGGGAAGATTTTCATATCCGGGAGCAATGGTCAGTACGGGAATTTCAAGAAATCCGTCGCCGTCAATGTCGTACGAGGGACACCCTGCGGGACGGACTGTAAAAATAGACTCATCCGAATTCTCAAAAACCTTGACAAGTCCCGATTTATCCATATACACTATATCCGTCTGGATGTATCCCGCACCCGAAACAGCGTCTATATACAGACCATGACGGTTTCCGCTGATATTTCCGTAACTGAGACTGTCAAACTCCGTAAAGCTTCCGCTGAGTTCAAGTCTGTACTGGTGATATTTGCCCTTATCATCGAGTTTATAGGTTTCCGCTACGGCAGGTACGCCTGTTGCTGAACCCGACAACAACAGAAATTCATTCTGCATATCGTTATCGAGGTCGGTCACATCGAAGAACGAATACGCCTCTGAAAAGGTCTGTTCGATAGTACCCTCGTCGTAGTCGTAGGTATAAATGGAGGCGTTCTTCTCGGAACGGTTGATGAGCGAACTTCCGATAATTACGTTTATACGTTCATTTGTACCGAGCTTCGAGATGATTACCTTCTCGATTTCCGCACCCTCAGCCGGTGTATCGCACACAGAACGCCATTTCCCGTCTGACTGGTCAAGAATATTGATTCTCAGGGGATTCTCCTCTACGGTAACGCCTGTTTTTTCATAGAAAACGATTGCCTCATTACCGCCGTCGCCGTCGATATCCTCTACGATGAACGCAGAAAGATACTTGCCTGATTTCGGGTATTTAAGGCTTATGGACGTACCTGCGGCACCTTTAAGTGCCGCATATATCTGTTCCTGTTCGACGCTGAGCTTTGGCGGAGTCATAAGGTTATCTATATTTGAGCCGAAGGAACAGCCTGTAAGCATAACTGTACAGGCTGACGCTGCCGGCAGTAATTTTCTTAGTCTGTTCATAGCTGCGGAACTTATTTTCTGTCTGCAAGCTTGACGTATTCCTTGTTTCTGGCAATTGCCTTGTATGCGGGACGGATAATACGGTTGCTTGTGATGATTTCCTCCATACGGTGAGCTGCCCATCCTGAAATACGTGCAACTGCGAAAAGCGGAGTAAAGAGGTCGTCGGGGATTCCCAGCATACGGTAAACGAGTCCCGAATACATATCAACATTCGCACACATGGTCTTGTCGCTGCCCTTGACTTCCTTGAAAACCTCGGGGGTAAGACGCTCTATTGTTTCAAGAAGACGGAATTCAGCCTCAATCTCCCTGCCCTTTGCAAGCTCAAACGCCTTTTTCTTGAGTATTACGGCACGTGGGTCTGAAATTGTATATACAGCGTGACCCATTCCGTAGATAAGACCTGAAAGGTCGTTGGACTCCTTACGGATGATGCTGCGCATATAGTCGGCAACCTCGCCCTCGTTCTCCCAGTTCTTTACATTCTCCTTGAAGTTGTCGAGCATATTGATTACCTGAAGATTTGCACCGCCGTGACGGGGTCCCTTCAGTGAGCAGACTGCCGATGAATATGCAGAATAGGGGTCTGTACCCGAAGATGTAAGAACACGACAGGTAAATGTCGAATTGTTTCCGCCGCCGTGCTCTGCCTGAAGCATAAGGAGACGGTCGAGAATCTGTGCCTCTGCCTTAGTGTACTGTCTGTCGGGACGGAGCATGGAAAGTATGCACTGTGCAGTATTCTCGGTATAGTTAATGGGGTGCATTATCATGCTTTCGTTGTCGAACACATGACGCTTCACCTGATATGCATTTGCCATGATTACGGGCATTTTACCAATAAGGCTGATTGCGGTTTTCATTTCATTTTCAAGACTCTTGTCCTCACAGTCCTCGTCGTACGAGTAAAGAGCGAGGATTGAACGTGCAAGCTTGTTCATGATATTCTGCGAAGGTGCCTTGAGAATCATATCGGTTACGAAATCTCCGGGGAGGTCTCTTGCGAGCGAAAGAATTGTTGTAAATCCCTTGAGTTCCGATTCTGTTGGAAGATGTCCGAAAAGCAGAAGGAATGTAGTTTCCTCAAATCCGAATCGGTCTTCCTCTTCAACATTTGAAACGAGGTCGTTGATATTGTATCCACGGTAGATAAGCTGACCCGGAATAGGCTCAACCTCGCCCTCATTGATGATATATCCGTGTACATTGCAGATGTTGGTTATTCCTGCCATTACACCTGTACCGTCACTGTTTCTGAGACCTCTGTTCACATGATATTTTTCGTAAAGCTGCGGAGCAATTGCGGTATTTTCCTTAAGCTCCCTGCATAAATTTGTAATGTTGAAACCTGAAACGAAAGACTTCATCGTTATCACTCTCCCTAAATATATTCATTATTAATTATACACCATATTTAAAGCCGTGTCAAGGATTCACCGTGTTTTCGTCATTTATCGGAGACACGGGTCACTCATGTCCCTGAACAGAACCATGCCACGTGAAAAAACAAAGGAGGAACTTATGAAAAAACAGCTCATATCTATATGTATTCTTGCGGCATCTATAATATTTCTCCCTGCTGTACCTGTATGCTTTGCGGAGAACAGTCCCGTAAAAGAGTCGGCGGCTCTGTCTGCTCATGAAACCGAAAATGCGTCGGAACCGTCCGCCGTACTGCTGAAAACTCCCGAAATATCGGACTATATCGGTACTCCCTACAAGGTTCTTGACGTTTCAACGGGAAAGATTCTTGAAGTTTCGGAACTTGAATATGTAATCGGTGCGGTCTGTGCGGAGATGCCTGCCTCGTTTGAGACCGAAGCTCTGAAGGCACAGGCGGTCGCCGCACATACTTATGCCGAGCGTCAGCGTCTGCGTGAACGAAGTTCCCCCACTAAAGAGCTTAAAGGTGCCGATTTCTCCAACGATACCTCAAAATATCAGGGCTACTTCACCAAAGAACAGGCAAAACGTTTCTTCGGTGAGAACTTTGATGAAAACTATGCTAAAATTTCAGCCGCCGCCGCAGAGGTTCTCCCGTGTATCATCACCTTTGAGGACGAACCGATTATTTCGGCGTTCCATTCAATGTCGTCGGGCAGGACAGAAAGTGCCGAAAATGCGTGGGGAGGCGTGGTTGAGTACCTTGTCCCCGTTGACAGCAGCTCCGATACAGAAGCTCCCAAGTACCGTGAGGAGGTCCGCTACACAAAAGAAGTCCTCAGCCACAAACTGAAAACTGCCTTCCCGCAAGCTGCTTTAGGCGACGATTTCACAAAATGGCTCAGCGTGGGCAGCGTGTCCGATTCGGGGACGGTTCTCGAAGCGGAGGTCGGCGGTATGAAGGTCAGCGGAAACGACGTCCGTACCGCACTTGCACTGCGTTCAGCCTGCTTTGAGGTGAAATACGTCGGCGAGGAAATCGTCCTCACGACAAAGGGTTACGGTCACGGAGTAGGAATGAGTCAGTACGGAGCAAACGCAATGGCTGCCGAGGGTAAAACGTGGCGTGAAATTATCGGTCATTACTACAAAAACTGCGACATCACCGAACTTAAAACCGCAAAATAACCCGTATCCGCTGAAATATAATACGGACGGAAAATGGTAATGCCCACATAAAAGTTTTATATGTATTTATCGGGGGAAACCTTTCTGAGGAAAGGTTCTCCCCCGAACCCCCTTCCAAAGACTTTTAATACAAATTTCAGCCATACAGGGCACACACCATAAAAACAAGAAATTCAAACATTTCCCGGTGTGCCCTGTACGGCTGAAATTTCATACTGAAAGTTTTAGGAAAGGAGTTTGAGGATGACTCCCCACAGTGTGGGGAGATGTCCGAAGGACAGAGGGGACAGGCTCCCGTTGGGAGAACCCTTTTTCAAAAGGGTTTTCCTCAATAAGTCACGTATATACTTCTGTATGGACAGCGCCCTTATTCGCCTTCAATACGGACAACGCCGTTGTTTTCAAGGTTGAAAAGCAGCATAAAACGTGCCTCGTCCCTGAATTCGGGCTTGACCATGTAATAAAGGTAGGTCTCTATGAGGTTGAGACGTGAGGAGGTTCTGCCCTCGATTTTGAACTGCTCAAAGCCCATGGGGATGTATTTTTCCCAGATGTCATCGGGAGTAACATGAGTGCTGAGTCCCTTGATGTCGAAAATGGTACGGTCGGCACAGCCGCAGTCCATATTGGTAATACCATGCTCGCTCAGTCTGAACGGCTTATCCGGATACTTTGCAACGTGCTCGCATACGGCAATCTGCTGAAGTCCAAGCTGACGATAATGCTCGGTTCTTCTCTTGCAGGCAGGGTCGCAGCAGGCATTCACGAGAATCTCCATTTTCTCCTTATGAGGAAGCTTCTCAAGAATGTCGAACTTGTTGTTCAGGTCGTAATCCATGACAACTACGCTGTAGTCCTTTTCCATTTCCTCACGGAGCTTTTCGGGGTCGGTGATACGCTTGCAGGTGGAGCTTGTCAGCTTGTAGTTGGGGTATGTTCTGCGGATGTAGTCCTCAAGCAGAGGAGAATTCACGATAACCTCGTTGATGCCGTTGTCTGCAAGCTTCAGAACCTCGTTGCAGAACTTGTCGCTGAGGTGCTTTTCCTCAATCATGGGATTCGTGAAGGTAAAACGCATCGGAATACCGTTCCTGCCAAGTGTATTTATTACGCCTCTTACAAAGTTCATGTTGCATATTCCCGGAACTGTTCTTCCGCCGTTCCAGAGAGACTGCGGAAATGTTCCGTAGACAGAGGCAATTTCAACGCCCTCACGGAAATAGTGGGGACAGTTTTTTATCATCGTTGCAAACACGTAGTTGAACTTGAACTGGCTTGCAAAATCAGGAAGATGAAATCTTGCTCTCATAGCCGTCTCCTTATCTGAATATTAGTGCCCCGGTGCTTTCAAGAGCGTTCAGCAGATAGAATCTCGCTTCATCCCTGCACTCGGGTTTCGCCATGTAGTACATATATGTTTCAAGACAGTTGAGTGTACTTGCGGTTCTGCCCTCGATTTTGAACTGCTCAAAGCCCATGGGAACGTACTTTTCCCATATATCGTCGGGAGAAATATGTGTCTTGAGGTTTCTGATTTCGAATGTGCCTCTCTTTGCAAAGACACATCCGCCGTAGTTGTTGGGGTCGTATTTGAGTCTGTCGAAGGGAGCATTCGGGTACTTCTTTATATGCTCACAGTAGGCAATCTGCTGTTCTCCGAGTGAGTAGTAGTGCCCGGCACGGACGGGACATTCAGGTGTGCAGACCGCATTCACAAGAAATTCGATGTCCTTCTTTCTGGGGAGTCTTTCAAGTATATCGAACTTGTTGTTGAGGTCGTAGTCCGCAACGACTATGTGGTAGTCCTTTTCAAGCTCCGCAACGAGTGCCTCCTCGGAGTTCAGACGTTTACAGGTGGAGCTTGTCAGCTTGTACTTGGGGAAATTGTTGCGGATGTACTTTTCAAGAATTTCCGATACGACGATAACCTCGTTGAAACCGTTATTCGCAAGATTCAGAATCATGTTGCAGCGTTCATCGCTGAGATGCTTCTTTTCAAGTGCGGGATTGGTGAATGTGAAACGAAGCGGAATACCCTCGTCGTTGAAGGTCTTTATGACGCTTTTGATGAAATTCTTGTCGGTGTTTCCCGGCTGAGGACGTCCTCCATTCCAGAGACACGGCGGAAATACTCCGTAGAATGAGGCGATTTCAACGCCCTCTCTGAAAAAATCGGGACGCTTCTTCAGCATCTCCACAAACATATAATTAAGCTTGAAATTTCCCGAAAAATCGGGCAGATGAAATCTTACTCGCATTGAATACCTCCGTGTTCGAATTAAGAATTAAGAATTATGAATTAAGAATCAGGCACTTCCGTTGGTCGTACCTACATATATGCGGCAATCATTATATAATTACGAATTACGCATTATATCACGCAGTCTCCACGCTCGGAAACGGCAGTATAACCTGCTGCGGAAATCTGTCTCCGCAGAGCTTCAAGACCCTCGGCAGCCTCTGCTCCCACAGAAAGCTTATTGTCGTAGAGGTCGTACTTCTTCCGCACCGCCGACGGCGAAAGATTCGGCATAACAACATTACAGCCCGTTTTCAGTCCAAGTTCACGTCCATTCGGAGCGATAGTCCCGAGAGCCGTCGTTGCAGGCAGCAGTACCTTCGGAAACATCAGTCTTATTATCCCCAGCAGTCTGAGTGTAAGACCAAGCGTTCCGCCCTTCATATCGGCAAACGGAGTGCAGTGGTGCGGCACAAACGGTCCGATTCCTATCATGTGCGGACGAAGCTCCTGCATGAAACGAAGGTCAGCAATGATATGCTCCGTAGTCTGGAAAGGCGCTCCCACCATGAAGCCTGCACCTGTCTGATAACCGAGTTCACGCAGGTCGTACAGACAGCGTTTACGGCTTTCAAGAGTCATTTTATCGGGGTGGAGTCTGCTGTAAAGCTCGTGTGAAGCCGCCTCGTGACGAAGCAGATAACGGTCCGCACCTGCCTCCTTCATAAGTCTGTAGCTCTCACGTGAACGCTCTCCCAGCGAAAGCGTTATCGCACAATCAGGATAGCGACGTCGTATCTCCGCAATAAGCGGTACCGTTACATCGTCGGTGAAGCTCATGTCCTCGCCGCCCTGAAGCACAAATGTGCGGAACCCCAGTTCATAGCCGATTCCGCAGCAATCCAGAATTTCATCGGGAGTAAGTCTGTAGCGTTCTGCGGTAAGGTTGCTTCGTCTTATGCCGCAGTAAAGACAGTCGTTGCGGCAATAGCTTGAAATCTCGATAAGTCCTCTCAGAAACACTTTGTCGCCGTAATGCACACGTCTTACTGCATCGGCATATGTGACGAGTGCCTGTGCCGCAGAAGGGTCGTCCGTTTCTATAAGGCGGACAAGCTCCTCATCGGAGAGGTCACCGTGGGTATATAGTTTTTCGGCAAGCTTCTTCATATCAGCCGCCCAGACGTATCATTTCGTCGATACATTTTCTTGAATCGGCAATCAGCTTTTCGTCCATCAGGATTTCGTACATTTCGCCGTCGCCGCCGCCTATTCCGACAAGTGTATTGTATATATCGGGGAGCGTTGTAAGCTTCATGTCACGGCATATGAGGTCGGGAGAAAGCGGATAGAATTTCTTATCGGGACATTCATACTGAAGATGCTCAACGATTGAATTTTCCGTACCGATAATGAACTCTCTTGCATTGGAATTACGGGCAAAATCAATGATTCCCGTAGTTGAGCCGACATAGTCCGCAAGCTCTGCAACCTCAGGTCTGCATTCGGGATGAACAAGAAACATCGCTTCGGGATGAGCCTTCTTCACTTCCAGAGCCTGTTCGGGAGTAACTGCTCTGTGTACGGGACAGCCTCCGTCAAGAAGCATAATGTCCTTTTCGGGGACATTGCGTTTTACGTAGTCACCGAGGTTGCAGTCGGGGACGAAAAGAATCTTTTCAGCGTCCATATTTCTGACGATTTTCAGTGCACTTGCCGACGTTACACACACGTCGCACACCGTTTTCAGCTCGGCAGTCGTATTGATATACGCAACAACGGCTCTGTCGGGTTCTTTTTCCCTGATTTTCGCAATGTACTCCCTGCTGAACTGCTCAGCCATCGGACATCCCGCACCCTTCTTCGAAAGATACACGTGCTTATCGGGGGAGAGGATTTTTGCGGTTTCTGCCATGAAATGAACTCCGCAGAAAAGTATATTCTCAGCCTCAATGTTCATAGCGTCAACGCTGAGCTTGTAGCTGTCGCCCGTAAAATCGGCAATTTCGCAGATTTCCCTGCCCTGATAGCAGTGTGCGAGTATAGCCGTATTCGTAATCTTTTTAAGTTTGCATATTCTGTCCTGAAGATCTCTAACCTTCATATAATCACCATACCTTTATATCATTCAGAGGCTGCTCTCGGCAATGACCTCAACTTCTGCAAGAACATTCTTCGGGAGAGTCTTTACGGCTACACAGCTCCTTGCGGGAAGCGATGTGAAATACTTTCCGTAGACCTCGTTGAATGCGGCAAAATCGTCCATATCTGCAAGATAGCACGTTGTCTTAACTGCCTTTTCAAAGGACGAGCCTGCCGTTCTGAGAACCTCGCCGAGATTCTTCATAATCTGCTCCGTCTGACCCTTTATGTCCTGTGCTTCGACGGTATTTGTCGCCGGATTAATGGCAATCTGTCCCGATGTGTAGACCATGCCGTTTGATACTACTGCCTGCGAGTAGGGTCCCACTGCGGCAGGCGCTCTGTCTGTGTGAATCTTTATCATGATGAATCTTCTCCTTATTCGTTGATTATCTTGAAACCGTAATCTCTGAGAGCACTGCGGATTTCCTCGATATGCTCATAATTTCTCGTTTCAAGCACAAGACGCAGATAACAGCCGTTGACAGCTGAGCCCTCATTTGCACGTTCATGGTGGATTGAAATTACGTTTCCGCCAAGCTCCGCAATAATCCTCGAAACGTCCATAAGCTGACCGGGCTTGTCAAGAAGCTCTATAGTAAGCGTGATGTTTCTTCCCGTCATGAGCAGTCCACGCTTGATGACTCTTGAAAGTATCGTAACGTCGATGTTTCCGCCTGATACAAGACAGACAACCTTTTTGCCCTTTACGGGAACTTTGTTGAACATTGCCGCTGCTACGGGAACTGCTCCCGCACCCTCGGAAACGAGCTTCTGCTGCTCCATAAGTGCGAGGATAGCGGCAGAGATTTCGTCGTCACTTACCGTAACAATGTCGTCAACGTACTTCGAAACGATTTCGAAGGTATTCACGCCGGGTTCCTTTACAGCAATACCGTCGGCAATGGTTGAAACGCTGTCAAGACGCTGAATACCGCCGTCCTTAACGGATTTGTACATACTCGGAGCACCTGCCGCCTGTACGCCGTAAACCTTGATTTTCGGATTCAGGCTCTTGAGGGCAAAGGCTATTCCTGAGATAAGTCCGCCGCCGCCAATCGGAACGATAACTGCGTCGAGGTCGGGAATCTGCTCTAACAGTTCAAGACCGATTGTACCCTGACCTGCAATTACATTCTCGTCGTCAAAGGGATGGATGAATGTGTATCCGTGCTCGTCACGCTGACGGAGAGCCTCGGCATAGGCGTCGTCGTAGACACCCTTGACAAGACATACCTCGGCACCGTAGCTCTTGGTTGCCTCCACCTTGGAAATCGGAGCTCCGTCGGGGAGACAGATTATTGATTTTATGCCGTTTTTTGCAGCAGCAAGAGCCACTCCCTGAGCGTGGTTGCCTGCCGAACAGGCGATAACTCCCTTAGCCTTTTCCTCGTCGGAAAGCTGGGACATTCTGTAGTAAGCTCCCCTCACCTTGAATGAGCCTGTAATCTGGAGATTCTCTGTTTTAAGCCAGATTTCGGAATCTGTGTTGAGCTTGGGAGCATAGATTACGTCGGTTTCCCTGATAACCTGCTTGAGGACGTATCTTGCGTGGTAGATTCTGTCTAATGTAATCATTGAAAATCACTCGGTTCTTTGAAATTTATTCCCGTACTTATAAGGAATTGCTTGGCTGTTCTTGGGGAGCGTCCGTTTCCCTGAACTGCGAACTGCTCTGCTCTGAGGGCAAGCTCCTCGTCGCTCATTTCAACGCCGTAAAGACGTGCAAGCTGTGATGCTATTGCAATATAGTCCTTTTTGTCGGGACGCTGAAAATTCACCCTGAGTCCGAAGCGTGCGGAGAGCGAAAGAGTCTCCTGCATTGTATCACTGCGGTGGATGTCGTCGCCGTTTCTGTCGGAGAAGCTCTCACGGACAAGGTGACGGCGATTGCTTGTGGCGTAAATCAGGGCGTTTTCGGACTTCGCCGAAACAGACCCCTCAAGGGCTGCTTTCAGCGAACCGAAACAGTCCTCACCCGAAGTAAAGGTCAGGTCGTCTATGAAAATGATGAATTTCAGCGGATTATTGCTGATTGAGTCGATAATCAGCGGAATATCACGAAGCTGTTCCTTGCCAAGTTCTATGAGTCGGAGTCCTCTGCGTGCGAATTCGTTGACGACTGCCTTGACCGTCGATGATTTTCCCGTACCTGCGTCGCCGTAAAGCAGTACGTTCCGTGCAGGCTTTCCCTCAACAAGGGCAATCGTATTCGCAACTACCTCGCCACGCTCCCTTTCATAGCCGTAAAGCTCGGAAAGACGCTGTTTATCGGGATTCTTCACAGGTAAAAGTTCTCCGTCACGATATACGAACATCACGGAGGATGCGAATTTTCCGTAACCGCAGCAGCCGATGTTTTCAAGACGTTTTCTGTACTCTGCGGCAAAATCTATAAATTCCGTCCGCCATTCGGGAAGCGGACATATCCGGTAATAACCGTATCTGAGCAGTTCGGGAGTCACCTGAGAAAGCTCCTGAAGAGCGTAAAGCTCGTTCTGAACGGCAGTCACGATAACCTCGTCAAAGACCTTCCCCGAAGCTGTTCCGCAGATGTAGAAATTCTCGTCCTCAAGGACTCTGCTCAGTATATAGCGGCTGAGATTTGCTTCATGCTTATAAAGCTGTGCGGCGAACTGCGAATACTTGTTCACATTGAATTTTCCGTGCTCAGCCTGTTCCTCCATAAGCTCCATCAGCGGAGCTATTACCTCGTCCTCAAGGAGACTGCGGAACACCGAAAGGGTACACATTCCGCAGTAAATATTGTCGATGCGTTCACGCTCTCTGCTCATTAAAGCTCCTCCAGAACCTTTTCTGTGATTTCGGTGCAGGTGAGGGGCACGTCGGCTGAATCTCCGAGAATATCAGCTGTTCTGAAGCCTTTTTCAAGCACACGGTCAACAGCTTCTTCAACAGCATCGGCTTCCGCAGAAAGTCCGAATGAGTAGCGGAGCATCATTGCGGCGGAAAGAATGGTCGCAAGAGGATTCGCCTTGTTCTGTCCCGCAATATCGGGAGCGCTTCCGTGAATCGGCTCGTACATGCCTCTTGTTGTCTCTCCGAGAGAGGCTGAGGCAAGCATTCCGATTGAACCTGTAATCTGTGAAGCCTCGTCGGAGAGAATGTCACCGAACATATTTGAAGTCACGATAACGTCGAACTGACGGGGATTTCTCACAAGCTGCATTGCGGCGTTATCCACGAACATATCACTGTATTCAACCTCGGGGTACTCCTCAGCAAGACGGTGCATGGTCTTTCTCCACAGACGTGAGGATTCAAGCACGTTCGCCTTGTCAACACTGCAAAGCTTCTTGCTGCGTTTCATCGCCGATTCAAAGGCAACACGTCCGATTCGCTCTATTTCCGTTACGCTGTATGCTTCGGTGTCGAAAGCCTCCTCGCCGTATTTTCCCTGACGGCAGCCACGGTCGCCGAAGTAGATTCCTCCCGTAAGCTCTCTCACTATAAGCAGGTCGAAGCCGTCGCCCACGATTTCGTCTTTCAGCGGAGAAGCTCCCCTGAGTGCGGAATAGAGCTTCGCAGGACGAAGATTCGTGTAGAGTCCCAGTGCCTCACGGATTCCGAGGAGTGCCTTTTCGGGACGGTTGTCACCCGGCTGGTCGTCCCACTTGGGACCGCCTACTGCTCCGAGGAGTACACTGTCTGATGCAAGACAGCCCTCAACGGTTTCCTTCGGGAGAGGTCTGCCCGTTTCGTCTATGGCACAGCCTCCTATGAGGTACGGAGTGAAATTGAATGTATGACCGAATTTATCGGCAGCTTTTTCAAGTACGGCAACTGCACTGTCCACAATTTCGGGACCGATTCCGTCGCCTTTAAGAAGTGCAATATTGAATTCCATATATATCCCTCTGTCTGTTTTATTGTAGGGAACAACGTCCCGTTGAATTTTTTGAAAATTATCATGCGGACGACCAATGGTCGTCCCTACAATATGTCCGTATCACGATTATATAATTACGCATTATTCAATAACGCCTTTGGCAATTGACGCCATAAGACCGTCGTTTTCAATGATTTTGCGGATAAACTCAGGGAACGGAGCTATAGCGTACTCCTTGCCCGTAGTGAGGTTTCGGATAATGCCGTTATCGAGGTCGGCTTCAACCTTGTCGCCTTCGGAGATGCCGTCGGCGGCTTCGGGACTCTCCACAATCGCAAGTCCGATATTGATTGCGTTGCGGTAGAAGATTCGTGCGAAGCTCTTTGCGATAACTACTGAGACTCCGCTTGCCTTTATTGCAATGGGAGCGTGCTCACGTGAAGAACCGCAGCCGAAATTGAGTCCTGCCGTAATGATGTCGCCCTGCTGAACACGGCTGACAAAAGTCTTGTCGATGTCCTCCATGCAGTGAGATGCGAGTTCCTTGTGGTCGCTTGTATTGAGATAGCGTGCAGGGATGATGACGTCCGTATCGACGTTATCTCCGTATTTCAGAACATTTCCCGTATATTTCATTTGCTCATTACCTCCCTCGGGTCAGCTAATTTTCCCATAACCGCACTTGCTGCGGCAACGGCAGGACTTGCAAGATATACTTCCGATTCAACGTGCCCCATACGTCCCACAAAGTTGCGGTTCGTTGTTGCAACGGCACGCTCGCCTGCCGCAAGTATTCCCATGTAACCGCCAAGACACGGTCCGCAGGTAGGAGTTGATACAACAGCTCCCGATTCTATGAAGATTTTAAGAAGTCCCTGTTCCATTGCGTCAAGGTAAATCTGCTGAGTTGCGGGGATTATGATTGTGCGGACTCCCTTTGCACATTTTCTGCCTTTGAGTATTTCGGCAGCCTGCTGTAAGTCCTCAAGTCTGCCGTTGGTGCATGAACCGATTACTGCCTGATCTATTTTTATGTCCCCGATTTCACCGAATGTACGGGCATTTTCGGGAAGATGCGGAAATGCAACAGTCGGCTCGATTGCGGAGAGGTCTATGTCGATAACTTCGTCGTAGACAGCGTCCTCGTCAGCCTTGTATATCACAGGTTCAGCGGCATTGTGAGCTTTGAGGTAGTCAAGGGTAATGTCATCGACCTCGAAAATGCCGTTCTTTGCACCTGCCTCGATTGCCATGTTTGCAATGCAGAGACGGTCTGCCATTGAGAGTGCGGAAAGTCCCTCTCCGCCGAACTCCATGGACTTGTATAATGCTCCGTCAACGCCGATTTTTCCGATTATATGGAGAATGACATCCTTGCCCGAAACGTACTTGTCAAGCTTTCCCGTCAGGTTGAAACGTATCGCTGACGGAACCTTGAACCACGCCTTTCCGATTGCCATTCCACACGCCATGTCTGTTGAACCGACACCCGTCGAGAACGCACCTACAGCACCGTATGTACAGGTATGCGAGTCTGCTCCGATAACACAGAAGCCTGCCGAAACAAGTCCCTTTTCGGGGATAAGAGCGTGTTCGATTCCCATTTCGCCGACGTCGTAGAAGTGCGTAACATCGTGTGCTCCGCAGAAATCACGGCACATCCTGCACTGCTCCGCCGCCTTGATGTCCTTGTTGGGAGCGAAGTGGTCCATAATCATTGTGACCTTATCCTTGTCGAAAACTTCCTGCTTGTTCAGCTTTGCAAATTCCTTGATAGCCACGGGCGACGTAATATCGTTGCCGAGAACCAAGTCAAGTCCGGCAAGGATAAGCTGTCCTGTTTCAACGCTGTCAAGTCCTGCGTGAGCCGCAAGTATTTTCTGTGTCATTGTCATTCCCATTGTAAAAACCTCTTTTCTTGGGGAATAGGTTGGATGTATCGGGCACGGTACGTCCGAAAAATTAATTTGTATGGGACGGTGTCCCATTAAATTTATTTATCATGCAAACGACCACCGGTCGTCCCTGCAAATAATTACGAATTACGCATTACGAATTGTAGGGATTTCCCATTATTGCAAAAGATTTTCAGATGATTGCGGAACATTTTCAGATTGCGGACGACCAATGGTCGTCCCTACAATATGTCCGTATCCCAATTATATAATTACGCATTACGCATTATTTATTGATAATCGCACCCTTATCGGCAGAGGAAACCTGCTGTGCATAGCGTTTAAGGTAGCCTGTGATGTTCTCTTTTCTGAGAATAGGCATGGACTTTTTACGTTCCGCAAGCTCCTCGTCGGAGATTTCGAGATTAATTGAGTAGTTGGGGATGTCGATAGAAATGATGTCGCCGTCCCTGACGTAAGCGATAGTACCGCCGTTAACAGCTTCGGGAGATACGTGACCGATAGCCGCACCACGGGTTGCACCACTGAAACGTCCGTCCGTGATGAGTGCAACAGACGAGCCAAGACCTGCTCCCTGAATTGCTGATGTAGGTGATAGCATTTCTCTCATTCCCGGACCGCCTGCAGGACCCTCGTAGCGGATAACTACAACGTCGCCTGCCTTGATGCCGCCCTCGTAGATGACCTTGATTGCTTCTTCCTCGCTGTTGAATACACGTGCAGTACCCTTGTGACTGAGCATTTCGGGTGCAACTGCACTCCTCTTTACTACACAGCCGTCGGGAGCAAGATTTCCACGGAGTACCGCAATTCCACCCGTTTCACTGTAGGGATTGTCTATGGGACGGATAGTTTCGGGGTCCTTATTGATACAGCCCGAAATATTCTCGCCAACAGTCTTTCCTGTAACGGTCATGCAGTCGAGGTTGATGAGATTCTTCTTCGAAAGCTCGTTCAGAACCGCATATACGCCGCCTGCCTCGTTTAGGTCCTCCATGTAGGTGTGACCTGCGGGAGCAAGGTGACAGAGGTTCGGAGTCCTTGCACTGATTTCGTTTGCAATGTCAAGATTTATGCTTACTCCGCACTCGTTTGCGATTGCGGGAAGATGAAGCATACTGTTTGTTGAACAGCCGAGTGCCATGTCGGCTGTAAGAGCGTTCATAAATGCTTTTTCCGTCATGATGTCAAGCGGACGGATATTCTGTCTGTAAAGCTCCATAACCTGCATACCTGCCATTTTTGCAAGACGGATACGGTCGGAGTAAACGGCAGGTATTGTACCGTTTCCACGAAGTCCCATACCAAGAACCTCCGTGAGACAGTTCATGGAGTTAGCTGTGTACATTCCCGAACATGATCCGCATGTAGGACAGGCATTGTTCTCGTACTCCTCAACGTCTTCAAGAGTCATCCTGCCTGCCGTATACGCTCCGACAGCCTCAAACATCGACGAAAGAGAGGTCTTTTTGCCCTTTACATGACCTGCAAGCATGGGTCCTCCGCTGACAAAAACAGTGGGGACGTTTATACGTGCCGCTGCCATGAGAAGTCCGGGGACGTTCTTATCGCAGTTGGGAACCATTACGAGTGCATCGAAGTGATGTGCAAGAGCCATACACTCCGTAGAATCGGCAATTAGGTCACGTGTAACAAGAGAATATTTCATGCCCGTATGTCCCATTGCAATACCGTCGCATACCGCAATCGCAGGGAATACCACAGGTGTTCCTCCGCCCATTGCCACGCCGAGTTTTACGGCTTCTACAATCTTGTCGATATTCATGTGACCCGGTACTATCTCGTTGTACGATGAAACGATTCCTACCAGAGGTCGCTTCATTTCCTCTTTTGTGTGTCCGAGGGCATTGAAAAGGGAACGCTGTGATGCCTTTTCAACACCTTCGCAGAAAAAATTGCCACTCATAATTTTACCTCCATATAGCAATAAAACGCAGTGATTAGAATTTACAGTGTTCTGTATAGGGGCGGATATTATCCGCCCCTATACCTTGTATGATTACGCATTATTCACGGCGTACCGTGTCCACAATGAAATCCGATATTCTCCGTCGTCGGACGACCAATGGTCGTCCCTACAGAATAATCGTCCTGTACAATGCCTTAATTGTTGATGAACTTGTCTTCTTCGTTGTTCCAGCTGTAGAGCTTTCTGATGTCCTCGCCAACCTTCTCAGCAGGATGCTCGGAAGCGAGCTTTCTCATAGCCTTGAAGTGAACCTGCTTGCCTGCATCGGACATATCGAGGAGGAACTCCTTAGCGAATGAACCGTCCTGAATATCGGAAAGAACCTTCTTCATAGCCTTCTTTGTCTCGTCAGTGATGATCTTGGGACCTGTGATGTAGTCGCCGTACTCAGCAGTGTTGGAGATTGAATATCTCATGCCTGCAAAACCACTCTGATAGATGAGGTCAACGATGAGCTTCATCTCGTGGATACACTCAAAGTAAGCATTTCTGGGGTCGTAGCCAGCCTCAACGAGAGTCTCAAAGCCTGCCTGCATAAGTGCACAGACACCGCCGCAGAGAACTGCCTGCTCACCGAAGAGGTCAGTTTCTGTTTCAGTTCTGAAAGTTGTCTCAAGAACGCCTGCACGAGCTCCGCCGATAGCAAGACCGTATGCAAGTGCCATTTCCTGAGCCTTGCCTGTAGCGTCCTGATGTACAGCAACGAGACAGGGTACACCCTTGCCTGCCTGATACTCTGAACGTACTGTGTGTCCGGGTCCCTTGGGAGCAATCATAGTAACGTCAACGTCAGCGGGAGGTGTGATGCAGCCGAAGTGGATGTTGAAGCCGTGTGCGAACATGAGCATATTGCCTGCTTCGAGGTTAGGTTCGATGTCGTTCTTGTAGAGAGCAGCCTGCTTTTCGTCGTTGATGAGAATCATGATGATGTCAGCCTGCTTTGCAGCCTCGGCAGCTGTGAAAACCTCAAAGCCCTGCTTTACAGCCTTGTCCCATGACTTTGAACCTTCGTAAAGACCGATGATTACTCTGCCCTTGTCGCCGAGTGACTCCTTTGCGTTGAGAGCGTGAGCGTGACCCTGTGAGCCGTAGCCGATTACAGCGATTGTCTTTCCGTAGAGAAGGGAAAGGTCGCAGTCCTGTTCATAGTAAACCTTAGCATTATTTTCCATTGTAATTTACTCCTTTAATTTTATAATATTTATTTAAACCGTCAGCCGTTAGTCTGTCTACAGATGAAGTCTGAAGGCTAAAAGCTGAAAGCTAATGGCTATTTTGCTGTTGTTTCAGGGGATGGTATTAAGACAATTTTCGCCTCTTTCAATTGCAACAAGTCCCGTTCGGCACATCTCCATGATTCCGTAGGGTTTGAGGAGGTCGATAAAAGCGTCGATTTTGGACGTTTCACCTGTAAGCTCACAGGTGACAGCCGTTGTTGAGTAGTCAACAATCTTGGAACGGAAAATCTCAACAGCGGTCATAATGTCCTGACGTGATTCGGGCTTGTTTCTCACCTTTATGAGAAGCAGTTCACGGATAACTGTTTCGTGAGGGTCAAGAACCTCGACCTCTCTTACATCATGGAGCTTTTTAAGCTGCTGGAATATACGCTCCTTGATTTCCTCGTCGCCGTGGAAAGCGATGGTGATGCGTGAGAAGCTGCTTGATTCGGTCTCGCCCACGGTAAGGCTGTCGATATTGAAGCCACGCCTCGTGAACATCCCCGATACCCTTGAGAGAACACCCGCAACATTCGATACGATTACGCCGATAACATACTGTTTCATGTTCTCACCTCACTTTATATCCGTAATGATATTGTCGATTGAACCGCCCGGAGGAAGCATCGGAAGCACGAATTCGTTGCAGTCAACAACGCAGTCTATGACGCATACCTCTCCGCACGAGAAAGCCTCCTGAGCCGCTTTTTCAAGCTCATCGGCAGTTGTACAGCGTATGCCCTTCGCACCGAATGCCTCGGCAAGCTTCACGAAATCGGTCTTTCTTCCGAGAGTTGTATTTGAGTAGTGCCTGTCGAAGAAGAGCGTCTGCCACTGACGTACCATGCCCAGAACTCCATTGTTCAGAAGCACGATTACAATGGGTAGCTTCTCCGAAACAACCGTTGCAAGCTCATTAAGGTTCATACCGAAGCTGCCGTCGCCCGTAAAGAGAACCGCAGTCTTTTCGGTTGCCACAGCCGAACCGATGGCTGCTCCCAGACCATATCCCATTGTTCCCAGACCACCGCTTGTGAGGAAGGTTCTCGGCTTTTTCAGGGGATAACGCTGAGCCGTCCACATCTGATGCTGACCCACGTCCGTCGAAATTACGGCGTCCTCGGGAGCATACTTTCCTATGATGTCGATTATTGCATAGGGACTGAGTCGCTTTTCCGCAGGAATCCCAGCCATTGAACAGGGAGCTGTACAGTTTCCGCAGTCCTTTTCGTGGGAGTGAGCCGCTGCACTGAGCTTCTCCTCCTCTTCCTTCCTGAGAACGGCAATACGCTCGCTCCAGACAGGATGCTTCTTCTCGTCAACCATTGCGGTAAGACGTTCCAGAGCTTCCTTTATATCGCCTCTCACGGCGAGGTCGGCACCTATATTCTTATGAAGTTCCGCACCGTCGATGTCGATATGGATGATGCGGAAGTTCTTGGCATAACGCTGTTTATTTCCCGTAGCTCTGTCGCTGAAACGCACTCCGAGGGCGATTACGAGGTCTGCCTCGTCCTGAGCCATCGAGGAAGCATAGTGACCATGCATTCCCTGCATTCCGAGGAATCTCGGGTGGTCTGAGGGGACGGCTGAAAGTCCCATAAGCGAGCATCCCATGGGCGAATCAATCTTCTCGGCAAGCGCAGTAAGCTCCTTTGAAGCCTTGCCCGAAATTACTCCTCCGCCGAAGTAGATATACGGTCTTTCGCAGCTGTTGATGAGCTTTGCAGCCTCTCTGAGCTTGTCGTCGTCAGCCAGACTCAGCGGCAACGGAATCACGGGCTGTGCCTTTGCGGTAAACTCGGTTTTCGCAATCTGCACATCCTTCGGTATATCCACCAGAACAGGTCCGGGACGTCCCGATTTTGCGATTTTGAACGCTGTTCTGAGCGTATCGGCAAGCTCTTCGATATTCTTGACGATGAAGTTATGCTTTGTAACGGGCATGGTAATGCCTACGATGTCAACCTCCTGAAAGCTGTCACGACCGATGAGGTCACAGGGGACGTTTCCCGTAATTGCGACCATGGGTACGGAATCGAGGAAAGCCGTAGCTATTCCCGTAACGAGGTTTGTGGCTCCGGGACCCGATGTGGCGATTACAACGCCGACCTTTCCCGTAGCTCTTGCATAGCCGTCGGCAGCATGGGAAGCTCCCTGTTCGTGAGCCGCAAGAACGTGTCTGATGCGGTCACGGCAGAGGTAAAGCTCGTCAAAAAGGTTGATGACCTGACCTCCCGGATAGCCGAAAACGGTATCAACACCCTGTTCGATAAGGGTTTCAACAACGATTTTTGCACCTGATATTTCCATAGCACTTGTCCTTTTCATGTTTAAATTTATAAACTAAAAGCCCCCGACATTCTGCCGAGGGCTTGAATCTGCTTTACGGATAAAATGATAATCAGAAATCCGGAGACTCAAAGTTGCTTTTGGCAGAATGAAACTGACGGCAGCCGACTGTGACTGCGCCGATAATGACTATTCCGTTTATGGAAGTCATAATTGTTCTCATCAGGCTTAACTCCTTTGATTTCTCTTGGATACTGCTACTTATTATAATATCACTTTATATCAACAAAATCAATAAGGAGAGAATTTATTTATAACATTTTCGCTGCATTTCGTTATAATGTATAAGCAGACCATTATTCCTGCGTCGGATTTGGTGCGATTTCACAAGTACGGTCTGTGTCTCAAACGCCCTTTATAAGGTTATTTACCGCACTCACAAGCGCCTTTATCGACGACATGATAATATCATTGTCGATACCTGTTCCCCAGAAGCTTCGTCCGTCGTCCGAAAGAACCTCCACGTAAGACACAGCCTTCGAACCTGAACCGACTTCGAGTGCGTGTTCGGTATAGGTGTTGATGCTGTAATTTATGCCCGTGTATGAGCGTATTGCGTTGCTCACAGCGTCAAGACGTCCGTTGCCGCTGTCGGACGCAGCAGCCTTTCTGCCGTTGAAAACAAGCGAAACTGTTGCTTCTATGCCGTTGTTCTGGACGTAGTGTGTTCCCGTAACCTCAAGCGGAGAGGTGATGTCCACGAAATGCGTTCTGAAAATATCGTAAACCTCGTCGGGGAGAAGCTCCTTGTGCTTGCGGTCGGAGACGCTCTTCACAAGGTATCCCACAACCTCGCTCATCTTCTTCGGGAGACTGTATCCGAAACGTGTCTCAAGAATATAGCCGATTCCACCCTTGCCCGACTGACTGTTGATGCGGATAACATCAGCTTCGTATTCTCTGCCGATGTCTGTCGGGTCGATGGGAAGATATGGGACTGTCCAGTGGGCGGTGTGTCCCTCGTCACGCCACTTCATTCCCTTTGCGATGGCGTCCTGATGAGAACCGCTGAATGCCGCAAATACAAGCTTTCCGCTGTATGGCTGACGCTCGTTGACAGTCATCCGTGTAACCTTCGTGTAAAGCTCGGCAATCGACGGAATATCGCTGAAATCAAGCATCGGGTCGATACCCTGAGAGTACATATTCATGGCGATTGTGATAATGTCGGCATTACCTGTACGCTCACCGTTTCCGAAGAGAGTTCCCTCAACACGGTCGGCACCTGCAAGGAGTCCCATTTCCGTATCGGCAATCGCACATCCACGGTCGTTATGCGGATGAAGCGATACTATCACGTTTTCACGGTATTTCAGGTTCTCGCACATGAACTCGACCTGATTTGCGTAGACGTGAGGCATCGAAAGCTGTACCGTAACGGGAAGATTTATGATAACCTTGTCGTCGGCGGTCGGCTGCCACACGTCAAGCACGGCGTTGCAGACCTCCAGTGCAAATTCAGGTTCTGTACCCGTGAAGCTTTCGGGAGAGTACTCAAAACGGAAGTTCCCCTCGTACTTTTCACGATATTCCTTGCAGAGCTTCGCACCTGCAACGGCGATGTCGATTATTTCCTGCTTGTTTTTGCGGAAAACCTGTTCACGCTGAGCAACAGACGTTGAATTGTAAAGGTGGACCACTGCGTTTTTGCAGCCTCTCAGCGCCTCGAAGGTCTTTTCGATGATGTGCTCACGTGACTGCGTGAGAACCTGTATCGACACATCATCGGGAATGAGTCCCTGTTCGATAAGGGTGCGGCAGAAGTCGTATTCCGTTTCCGAAGCGGCAGGAAATCCTATTTCAATCTCCTTGAAGCCGATTCTGACCAGCTCTGCGAAGAATTCAAGCTTTTCTCCGAGACTCATAGGCGTGATAAGTGCCTGATTGCCGTCTCTGAGGTCAACGCTGCACCATGCGGGAGCTTTTTCAATATAGGACTTTTTCATCCAGTTTCCCGAGGATTTCGGTGCTTCAAAGAATTGTCTTGTGTATTTCTGAATATTTTTCATAGGTGTTACCTCCTTAAGCAGGCTCTGTGCATAGGCAATAAAAAAGCTCCTCCATGCACAGGCATGGAGGAGACGAAGCTTTGTGTATACTCCGTGGTACCACTCCTCTTGATGACATAAATCACCCACTCATCTGCGTCCTACTAACGCATATCTCTGTAACGGGAGAACCCGTTCAAGCCTGATTATCCGCACTCCTGCGGTTTTCAGCCGACTGCTCCGGGATGAGCTATGGCCTGTTCCGATTTACTGCCTTTCACCAAACGGCAGCTCTCTGTGAAACTCGGGAGAGGTTTTATTTCCCTTCATCGCATTTAACGCTTTTATTATATTACTCTTTTTTGCCGTTGTCAAGTGCTGAAAGTGATTTTTGGTTATTTTCAACAAAACTCCTCATAACAAAACAGCTGCAAAGGATATACCCTTACAGCCGCTTTGCGTACAGTGTTAAAGAGAAATAAAAAATAGGGAAGGTGGTATGTAATCAGCCGAGCTTTGTGCCGCCGCTGAGCGTGCCGCCGTAAGCTGCCGACTGAGTATCATCAATTGTCTGGAAGTATGTGGAACCGCTGAGAGTTCCGCCTGTGTAGAAGCTTCCTGAAGCTCCCGAGCCGCCTGCCTTGAAATTGCTGACGCTCTTGCCTGCAATAAACGACACGATTACCTGATTATTGCTGCCGACAAGAGAGATTCTCGTGCCCTTCGAAGCAGAACCTGTCGCACTTACGGACGCTGTGAGACTTCCGCCTCCCATTCCGCCAAAGCCGCCGCCCATGCCGCCTGAGCCTGTATTTTCAACCCAGATGCCGCCTGTACAGCTCTTGGTACCGTCGCAGTCGAAGGCTTCGCTGCCGTTTGTAACGGCAAAACCGCCCGAAATTGTGAGACTTCCGTTTGAATCAAAGCCGTCATGGTCGCCGTCGGCAACATTCACAAGAGCGAATCCGCCCTTGATTTCAAGGGAATAATTTCCGCCGCCTGTCTGCATATTTCCGGGACGCCAGCCGCCGTTATTGTTGTTGCCTGAGCCGTCCGCACCGCCTGCCGCATTGTAGCCGTCGTCGGTGGTATTGCAGATGACTGTTCCGCTGTTCTGGACAATATTGAGTCCCTCGATGCCCTCGTAGCCCTTTGATACGATGATTGTAACGTCGTCGTAGGAATTTGCCGAACCTTGTCCGATTGTAACGTTGTGGTCGGAGTGGACGCCGTCGTCAGCTGTTGCGAGCTTCATAGCACCGCCGAGAAGCTTCATATCACCGCCGCAGTGGATAGCGTCGTCCGAGGAATCAACTGTGATATTTCCGCCGTTAACGGTTATATCACCGACGCTCTGCCATGTTGTGCCTGCCGAGTCGTAGAGTCCGACAGCCTTGATGCCCTTTGCGGAAACGTCGGGAGACGATGTGGACGTACTGCCGCCCCAGCCGCCTGTATTGCCCGAAACTGTTCCCGAAAAGCCTGAGCCTTCGTATGTGAAGATGTCGAGGTCGCCGCCGTTGATAACGACGCTCTGTTCGGCCTGAATACCGTCCGCATGGGAGTTTATGTCAAGCGTACCGCCGTTGATTGTGACGTTTCCATAAACCTTGTCAGCCGTTGAAGCGTCAGTACCCGTGGACTTTATTCCGTCGCCCTGAGTCGTATTGACGGTGAGCTTCAGCGACGAAAAGTCCGTATCTGCGGCATTTCCGACAGTTACACTGTCCTTGCTTCTGATTCCGTCGTCAGCGGCATTGACTGTTATATTGCCGTTATAGATTTTGAGGTCGTTCTTGCATACGATGCCGTCCGTGACATTTCCGTTTACCGTGAGAGTGCCTGAACCCTTGAATTTAAGGTCGTCCTTTGAGAACACGGCACCCTCTACGGTCACGGTTTCGCCGTCACTGTTCGTATAGCTTTCGGTATGTGCAGTACCGTCAGAGATTATATTTACAGTGCCGCCTTTTGCGATTATCTGAACCTCGTCGCCTATGGATTTTACGTATATCGGAGATGTGGAGCTGTTTGAGATGTCAGCGCCCGTGAGTTCAAGCTCAACAACGCCGTCGGGATAGGCAGTCTTGTCAACGTCAACAAGAATCTGAACGTCCTTGGCATTGCCCGAAACAGCGAATGTTGCAGGCTGCGAGATTGTAAGCTTTCCGCTGTCTGCCGAAGCAACGGTTTCGGGAGCGTTGGTGCTGATTGACGAGCCGCTGAGAGTTATGCTGTAGCCGTCAGATGTTGAGGGTGTATCAGCAGGAGGAACTGCCGCCGATGGATTAACCTCGTTGAATGTATTGACAGCACCCGAAACAGTGAACTTGAAGCTGTTTCCGCTGTGCTGAACAGCAGAGCCGTTTGAAACATTTGTCAGACTGATTTCCTTGCCTGTTGTATAGTCGGGAGAGCTGAGAAGAACGTACTTATACTTCTTTGTAAACTCAAATCCGCCGAAGGAGTTTGCCTTCTTCCAGCAGCCGTCGGAGTTTGCGGAGTCGTCAACACAGTTGAGGATGAGCGTACCCTGAGTTGTACCCGTCATGAGAGTTGTATCAACCTGATTATCCGTAGCTGTAGCCGCAACCTTGCCGCCTGTGATGTTCAGACCTGTTGCCGCTGTAAGACCTCTGTCGCCGCCTGCCGTGAGAGTACCGCCCGAAATGTCGATTGTAGTACCTGCCTGAACAGCGTCGTTGCCTGCCTTGACTGTGACTGTACCGCCCTCGATTGCAACGTCGCCCTTTGAGGACTTCAGACCGTCGCCCTCAGCGTCGATATTCAGAACAGCCGTATCCTTTACGGTTACGGAGGTCTTTCCGTTAACGCCGCTTGTCTCGTCAACATCATTGAGAGCGTCGATATTGATTGTGCCGCCTGTGAACTTTATATCATTGTTGCAGACAACTGCGTCCTGAGTATTTGCGGTAATTGTGAGGACTCCCGTACCAAGGTCGCCGCCCTTGAATGTAATGTCGTCCTTTGCCTCGATAACGGCAGCAGCTATCCAGTCTCCTGCGTAGGCTGTATCGCCGTCGGAGATTGTATTTTCTGTGCCGTCCACGATATTTATCGACGTATTTTCAGCGTTTTCAATGTAGATTGCAGGAGCACTCTTACCCGTAATGCTCACGCCGCTGAGGAAGATTTTCACTGTTTCGGGGTCGGCAGCTTCATCAGGAATATTAACGTGAATCTGACCGTCGTCGAGTGTACCGTCGATAACGAAAGTACCCGAATGGCTGATTGTCACGGTTGTTCCGTTGACCTCGGCATACTCTCCCTCAACTTCGATTGAAGTTCCCTTGAGGTGGATTAGTGTTTCGGAAGTGACGGGAGGCTCAACCGCAGACCACGATTCGGGAAGCTCATTTATAGTTCCCAGCAGATATTTCTGGATTGAAAGAGCGTCCTTTGTGGTGACTCCGTCACCTCTGTCGCAGACATCGGCGTTTTCGAGTCCCTTTTCGGTGATTCCCAGTTCAGCGCCGACTCCGTATTTTGTGGGGTTAGCCTTGTACTGCATAATGAGTACGGCATCGGCAAGATTCACTTTTCCGTCGCAGTTTGCGTCGCCGTAGGCTGCACTGTCAGCAGCCGCAGTGCTGAACATCGTCACAGGCACTGCCGATGACGCTATCAGAAGTGACGAGATTCCTGCCAGTATTTTTTTCGTATAAGAATTTTTCATAAAAATCGTCTCCTTTATAAGCCCGAATATGCTTCGGGAGCAGGGGGCTTGTTTAGTGTAACTTCATTATATTGGACAAAACTTAAAATAATCTTAATGCATATCGTAATTTTTTGTGTATTATTATAATATTCTAACACAAACCCGTTTTTTTGTCAATCATTTTGTTCAAGTTGCGAATAAAGAAACCGCATCAGACTTACCGATGCGGCTGCAAAATTAATTATTGTTTTAATCCGTTTTCTTTTTTCCTGTGCTTATTCTGTATAATACCAACGATACTGCCGCAGATATAAAGAATATTATAAACGGTGCTGCATAGCCATATACTGTCTCAACAGTATTATTTTTGACTATACGCTTCATAAATACTGCCATCACGTAAATAAACATCGGATGAAGTATGTATATATTGGTTGACAGCTTTGAACCTGCAAAACATACTGCGTTTTTGATTTTCGATTCTTTTCCGCCTTCATAATGAAGTGCAGACAAAAAGACGCAGACAGCCATGAATGTTGTACCGATATAATGGTCTCTTGTTGTATTCAGCTCAAATCTTCCCAGCAGATAACGCTCTGCCAGAGTTACTCCCGCAAAAACGACAGACAGAATCAATGTGTTTCGGGACTTCATTCTGATTTTATATCGGAACAGCATATCTCCGATAAGGAAATACGGCAGTCCTACGCAAAGGAAATTTCTCACCAGAATATACGGGAATGTTCTTCCCAACAGCAGGAGAGAGTATTTTCCCAGAACCAGATCCGTCAGAAGCAATATGGGAACTATCGGATACAGACATTTTCTGTCCCATTTTCTTTCGATAACAAAAACAATCAGCAGGACATACAGAATCGCACCTAAATACCATAGATGAACTCCGAATGGCGAATCATTCAGCAGAACAAATTTCAGTATCGACTTTATGCTTAAAGCACTTCTTAAAAATGACGGCAGTGAGTCTCCGCTTAGCAAGCACTGCATTACCGAGAAAACGAAATACACTATATTTGTCAGAACAACCAATCTGAAAATCTTTCCTATCTGCTTCAGTTCTTTTTTCTTGCTGCTTGTATTAGAATAGTAATAACCTGTTATCATGAAAAACAACGGAACCGCTATTCTGCATATTGGTACGACAGCCTTGCCGACAATCCCGGGAAACGACGTATGAATACATACTACCATGAATGCACAGATACATTTCAGAAAATCCAACCCGTAATTTCTTTTCACAATCTCATCTCCTTAAAATGAATACTATCGCTCCGCCAACTGACTCTTAAGGCAACACGGCACAGAACTTGTGCGGAAGATGTGAAGTCAGGTTTCATACAAAGCCCTAAGGTGGGCTTTATGCGGTGTTGCCGTAATACAAAGTCACCTCCGACACTGACGTCAGAAGTGACTTTGCTGCAATTGTTTATCGCTTTCCGTTACGTACGAAACAGCTTTTTTCAACTCATATTATTCTTCGTCTTTTTCGGGAGTCTCTGATTCTTCATCTGATTTTTCGGTCTCAGGAGCTTTCTCCTCAGACTTATTGTCATTCTTTTCATCGTTTTTCGAAGAATCTTCCTGTTTAGCAGTAATAACGTTTTCCGAAACCGCACCCTTTGACTTTATAATCTGAACCTTTTTCTCAGGAACTTTCTCTGCGTCGGTTTCAGAAGCACCCTGCGCCTTAATCTTGCGTCTTGCGATAAGGACCGAGTTCTTCTTTCTGTCGTAGAGATAAAGCATTACGATTGCGCCAATTCCGAGGATAAGCGTTACTACACCGAATTTGAATCCGGGCGGAGTATATATCATTTCAACCGTATGCTCGCCCTCTCCGAGACGGATACCGATAACTGAATCCATGAGGATGAGTTCGCCGTCGCCGGAATCGTAGTTGAGGAGCTTGACCTTTCCTTCTTCGTCCTCCTGCTCAACTATTCTTGTATCGAGCTTCTTGCCGTCAACCTTGATAGTCCAGCCGGGCTCGTAGGGGATGCTTGTAACGAGAAGCTGGTTTGCCTTTGCAGTAACCTTTCCCACGAGATGACGCTCTGTGGACTTATCTGTGTCGATTTCCCACTGCTGAGCCTTGAGAGTATTGATGTCCTTTTCAAACTCCTCTCTGTCGAGGTAGTAGAAGTGGAAACCGCTTCCACCGTCAGACTCATTCTTTCTTACCATGATGTACTCATCTGTACCGTCGTAGGTATTGTTGGGACCTGTTGAAATGATTGTGAATCTTACCTGAATCTCCTCGCCCTTCGCAAACTTTCCGAGACGCACGATAGGAGATGAATTTGTTTCGAAATATGTTCCGCAGCCGTCATAGAGAGTGCTGTTTCTTCCGTGGTATTCGCCTGTTTCGTCCTTGATGCCGATCCAGACATTGCACTGTCTCTTGATTTCCGAACCGAGGTGCATATAGATGTCGCCGTCAACGGGAACTGTCATATTAACGTTTACAACAGCGTCGGCAGCGCCTGCTCTTGCCTCGTAGGTATCGTGGACTGTACCTGTTGAGGGGTTTACGTAATCGTGGAGGTAAACGCTGTTGATGTCATAGTTTACAGCGTCCTCTGCAAGCTCAACACGCTTGTAGTACTGCTTGGGATTGAGCTTTACTTTGCCCGAAACAGGCTGTGTGATTTCGGGAGTATTTCCTGTAAGTGCACTGAGGTAGTTGTTGATATTATCGAAAGGATTTTCGGTTCCGAGACTTCCGTAGCGGATGATGTCGTCGTCAGCCATATAGCCGATAGCGAGTGCATTGGGATTCTCGTAAACGTCGAGAGCGTTCTTTCTGATAATCTGCTGAGGCTCATAGTAGCTCTTGATATTTGTGCTGAATACCTTGTTGTATGAAGCATCGAGAATATTCTTGTCGCCCTGTTTTCTTGTGGGGTCGTCGATGACGTACTTGATTCCGAGGAGTGAATCGGCAATGGGACTGTTTCCCTCATACTTTGATTCAAAGCTCTGAGTGAAGTAGCCGAGGTTTTCAAGGAATTTAATTGCTCTTGTATTCATTACAGAGCTTGAATGTGATACTCCTCTGAGACCGTAAGCCATATTGTCGTTCACCATACGCTGATACGTTTTCTCTGCACGGTAGAAGCCGTCGTCGTATTTTTCAAGAGCGTCAACAACATTGGGAGCGTCGATGATTTCCGCATAGGAGTCACGGCAGCTGTTGCCGACTTCCTTGTAAATCTTTCTGAACGAGTCATAACAGTTATAGCCTGCCTCAAAGCTTACAACGGCTGCCATACTGATGACAAGTGCTTTCTTTACGTTATTCTTTTTTGCTCTGCTGTATCCGTAGACCATCGCAAGGTAGACTCCGGCAAGCAGAACGCCGATTGCAAGTGTTCCGAGCCAGATTTCATCCCAGCGGTCGGAGCCGTAGTTCATCTCGTCCTTATAGGGGAAGGTAGCAGCATATTTATACTTGCTTTCGTTGTAATTGTACTTTTCCTGAATTGCACCGAACCAGAGCGCAAGGACTGCAACTCCCGCAAAGGTTCCTCCTACACTGTACGGACTCAGCTTGTAGCCGTCGAGATGTGAGAACACCTCTGCCGCCATTGATACAAGTATGAATGAAAGCAGGAAGGAGTATCTGAAGGGCAGCCAGTTAGGGTCCTGTCCGCCGTGCCAGTACATATTGAGAGGCTTGATGTACATACTCATTACCATTACGAGAATGAGAAATGCATTTCCGATTTTTCTGTTGTGCTTGATTTTCTTGTTGCAGAAATAAAGCGGCAGAAGTACGAGCGTGAGAACGCCGCAGTAGATTTCGGGACGTCCATAGAAGCGTGTTCCCGTATCAACGTTTACAGAGTAGTACTGGTTGGGAAGCAGACACGGAATAAGCTCGGGAAGCTTGAAGAGTCGCTCCTTCCAGTTGTAAACAGGCTCGGAGAAATCAAACTTACCAAGAGCAAGTGCGTTGTACACGGGCAGTATCATTATCGCACTGCACATGAGTACCACTACAGTTGAACCGACCATAACTCCGCAGGTTCTTGCGTAATCGGCAAGCTTCTTGTACTTCTTTGTGGTTCCGAAGAAGAGGTAGTATACAAAGTAGATTGCAACAAAAATCGCTACCATGAAGCCGATGTAGAAGTTTGCAATAAATATGAGTGCTGTGGGGATGATGTAGTTGATTTTTCTGCCGTCGTCGATGAGATACTCAACGCCGAGAATTATAAGCGGCAGGAAAATCGGTCCGTCGATCCACATGGGGTTGATGAGCTGAATCGCAACGTAGCTCATGAGGGCATATGCCGTTGAGAATGTCACGGAAGGAATTCCGCCGAGTCTCTTTGAACGCTGAGCGTAGATGCAGAACGCCGCACCTGCCGCACCAACTTTGCATATCTGCATTATCATTACTGCCTCAAGGATAAGCGTCCTCGGCATGAGCATGACAATCAGTGTGAACGGACTCGCCAGATAGTATCCTATGATTCCCATGAAGCCGCCCGAAAGGTTTCGGCTCCAGTTGTACAGAGCACTTCCGTCTCCCCAGAATGCATCTCTGAGTCCCTCGAAGTAATAGATGTACTGACCGTTAAGGTCGAGGGTGAGCACGGAACGCTTTCCGAATGGGAACACGTCAAAACCGATATAGGCAATGAGTGTTAAGATTGCAGGGATTGCAAATGCTGCAAGAATCGCCCATACATTGAGCTTTTTGCCCGCTGTTTCGGCAAGAATGTCCGCAGCTGTTCTTGCAGGTCTGAGTCCCACAACGGGTCTGCTGCCGTTGAAGCGGTTGTTTTTCTGCTTCGGTTGATTCTTTTTGCTCTGTGCCTGAGCATTAGAGCCTTTTGCGGAATTGCTGCCGTTTTTCACAGCAGTCCTTGCCGCAGAAGCTTTTCCCGAAGCCTTAGCTTTTTTCTTAGCCAATTTTGTTCCTCCTTTGTTTTTGACGCAGTTTTCTGCGTCTTAATCGCTGTACAATACATACTCTTTTATTATACATCATATTTAAAAATAATGCAATACATATTCCCGAATTTTAACAAAAATCCCTTCCATCTCTAATCTGACACCCTTTACCCATAAAAAAACACTCCCTGAGGGTAATGTCCGTACAGAAGTATATACGTGACTTATTGAGGAAAACCCTTTTGAAAAAGGGTTCTCCCAACGGGAGCCTGTCCCCTCTGTCCTTCGGACATCTCCCCACACTGTGGGGAGTCATCCTCAAACTCCTTTCCTAAAACTTTCAGTATGAAATTTCAGCCAGACAGGGCACACCGAGAAATGTTTGAATTTCTTGTTTTTATGGTGTGTGCCCTGTATGGCTGAAATTTGTATTAAAAGTCTTTGGAAGGGGGTTCGGGGGAGAACCTTTCCTCAGAAAGGTTTCACCCGATAAATACATATATTGCTTCTATATGGTCATCATCCCTCAGGGAGTGTTTTTTTGTCAGTCGATAAACATCGTTGTTTGCGGACGACCAATGGTCGTCCCTACATTTATACACGCATAACAGCCGTTTGTAGGGGACGGCGTCATCGACGTCCCGTTAATATACAGCTTTTTCTACAGACTGAGGACGACAAACATGATTATTTGCGGGCGAACACTACCATTGGCATACGCAAAAGGGCAAAATCAAAGATTTTGTTTTTTGCCTAAGTTCGCCCCTACACTATAATACGAATAATAGAGGACGACCAATAGTCGTCCTTATTTAACAATAAACATGGGTATGGTTGGTCAATCAAGCCATTGAATAAACGCTGTTTTATCGGTGCAGTTATATCCGGCATTTTCATAGAATTTAAGTGTTGTTTCTTTTTTTGAGCCGGTAAGCAGCATCATTTTATAGCAATTCATTTCTTTGGCAATTTCCTTTGCGTAGTTCAGACATTCTGTAGCATACCCCTTTCCACGATAATCTGAATGGGTAACAACATTCTCTATAAATGCATAAGGACGTATGTTTCTTGTTAAATTAGGAATAATCACGCATACACAGGAAGATATGATTTTACTGTCTATGACATTAACTATGATATGATGATTGTCATCCTGCATAATCGTATTCCATGTTTTCTGCAAATGCTCTGTTATTTCAGGTACGGATTCTTCATGCAGATGCAGATATAATTCCAGCAGTTCTTTTAATTCATTTATATCAATTTCTCTGACCATACAAACCTCCGCAAATTCCTGTTTTGTTATTACTTCGCCTTAATTTACTCAGTCGATAGTTTCGGAGGTATAGACCATTATAATAGTTGTGGTGACTGTGAAGTCGTCACGGCGACGGATAACAGGTGCAGAGGGCATGGTGTCCTCGAATCCGATACCCATTGCAACACGCTCGACAGACGGGTCTCCCAGAGACTCAAGCTCCTCGGAAGCCTTCAGCAGTGCTTTGCTTATGTCGGGCGGAACCGCCTTATGTCGCTTTTCACGTTTCTCCTTTATGGCGATTACGGTCCACATAATTATATTTATTATCACGAACGCAGCCGCAGCTGCCGCAATAACGAGCCATTCTTCTCGTGTCATAGTATCACCTCTCAGAATTCCGCACGGAACATTGCCGCAGATATATTGTCCTTTTCGCCTCTCTCCTTGACCGTCTCGATAAGACTCCGCATTTTGATTTTCATAGCGGTTCTTGTGGTTACATGACGGGGCGAGAGATTCTCACGGATTTCTTCCTCTGTGAGGACATGACGGAATCCGTCCGAACAGAAAAGGTAATTTGCTCCACTCTCAATGCTGCCGAAGCTTATATCGGGAGTCATTTCGCCGTTTGCACCGATACACTGTGTAAGGGCATTGCGTCTTGGGTCGGAATCAGCCTGTTCGGAAGTCATTCTTCCCTCGCTTATCTCACGGCTTACGAAGGTATGGTCTTCGGTAAGACGGCTGATTTCCGAATTTATCTTATAGACTCTTGTATCGCCTACATGGAATATCATATATTTTGAATTCACAACAATCATTCCTGTTGCGGTTGTACCGAGCTGCACACGGTTTTTCTGTCCGTAAGCCGCAATCTTCGAATTGATTTTCTGCAATGTTTCAAGAATATCACGCTTGATAAGCTCCCAGCTGTCGAACACATCGGCAAAACGGTTATCGAACCAGTCGGAAAGCTCTCTTACAACGGCAGCTGCGGCGATTTCGCCCTTTGAAAGTCCGCCCATTCCGTCGCAGATAAGAACGAGTGCGGCTTTATCAGCATCGGCTACGGCAGTTTTGATGCAGATGCTGTCCTGATTTATCTCTTTTGAGATGCCGATGTCGGAATCGGCTGATACAATGAAATCCATGATTATCCTCCTGATTCCCGATTTTTTTCAGATTCGGGGACTGATATGATACAGAATATATTATACAATAATTTTCTTCGATTGTCAAGATTTGTGTTCAGAATGTTACACTTTTAGTAATCACCTTGCTGCCGAGATGACGTCGGCAACCTCACAGAGCGTTATGTAGGCAAGAGGGTCGTGTTTCTGCACGATTTTCTTCATCTTTACTACCTGAAAACGGTTCACCACGAAATAAAGCATTTTCAGTTCTGCACCCGAATAGCCTCCCTTTGCGTCGAAGAGGGTGATTCCGCAGCCGAATTCGCTCATAAGCTCCTTGCAGATTTCATCGGGCTTTGACGTGATTATCGTCGCAGCCTTTGAACGCTGAAGACCGTCCACAATGAAGTCGATTGTTTTGAGTGCACCGAAGTACGCTACTATAGAATAAAGCGGCAGTATCCAGCTGTCCTTGACAAATCCGCAGATGATGTAAAGCAGCGTATTGTAAATCATCACGAATGAACCTACCGAAATGCCGAATCCCTTCGCAAAAATTACTGCCATAACCTCGATGCCGTCCATAGCACCTCCGAAGCGTATCGCAAGTCCGCTTCCTACGCCTGAAATGACTCCGCCGAAAATCGCACACAGCAGCAGGTCCGTTCCCGCAAGCGGCGACGCAAAACTGACGTCCACAGGCAGTACGTCCGAAATCAGCCACGACGTCAGCGAGTATATTCCGACCGTGTATATGGCACTTACCGTAAATGCCGTTCCCTGTTTTTTAAGTCCGTAGAGAAACAACGGGATGTTCAGCAGAAGCAGAAAAACCGACAGGCTAAGCGGCGTAATCTGTGCAAGAAGCATTGATGTTCCCGAAATTCCGCTGTCGTAGAGGTTCACGGGCATCAGGAACAGCGTTATGCCAAAGCCGTTTATGATGCCTGCAACCGTCAGCATAAACAGGTTTGCAGGCTTTATCGTTCTGATTTCGCTGAGGAATTTCTTCATGTTGTATTGTACTCCTTTCAGTGGACAGATACCTTTCAATGATAAAGTGAGACGCTTCGGTTAAAAAGCGTCTCATTTCGGATTACTTCTTGAATTTGTCAACGATGTCGTCAAGCTTATCCTTTGCTGTATCAATAACCTTATCAATCTTATCATTGGGAAGGTCGATGCCTGTTATGCCTTCAACAGCCTTTGTGGGATCAGACTTGAGGTCGTCCTGAAAATCCTTGTCCTTGATCTTGTCAGCAATATCGCCGAGCTTCTCTTTAAAATCCATAAAAAAACCTTCTTTCCTGCCGTGCTTTCTGCAAAGCATCAATATCGTAACTATATTATACCATGCTTTCGGAAAATAATCAAGGGCATTTCCAAAAAACCAAAGCTATGCAGTGGACGGTGTCCCGTTATTGTGATACGTTTCGGATTATTCACAGACGGAAAACACCCGAAAACAAAGAGCCGCCCTTACGGACGGCTCTTAAAGAGTCAGAGAGATAGAGATTTATGCTTCGGGTCCAAGTACTGTAACAAGTCCAAGGAGATACTTCTGGATTTCGAGAGCGTCAAGGTTTGTAACGCCGTCGCCTGTGCTGTAAACGTCAGCATTGTTTAAGCCGTACCCTGAAATAGGATACTTTGTGGGGTTAGCCTTGTACTGCATGATAAGAACAGCATCAGCAAGGTTAACAATGCCGTCCTCGTTTGAGTCGCCGTAAACGGGTTCGGGCTGACCGCCGAGACCAAAGATGTTGTAGCTTTCAAGAGTACCGTTTTCGTCGTCGCACCACCAGATCTGAGCTTCTGCAGATGTGATTCCTGCAGGGATTCCGAGTCCATCGTCTGCTGTTTTCTCACCGTAGAGAGGCACCTGTACAGAGAATGTACCGTCGTTGCCGATAACGCCGCTGTATTCAATATTTGTCCACTCAGCACCCATGTAGCCTACACAGCCGTTGATTGTTGAACCTGCCTTACCTGTGAATACGAGGCTGAGTACCTGTGCAGATTCAGATCTTTCCGAAAGGTCAAGCTTGAATATCTTTGCAGTATCCTCAGGGGGATCTCCAACGTCAGCACCGCCGATTATTGCGATTGCCTCGATAGCAGTCTTACCGTTTGTTCTTGCAAAGAGATGCTCGATTTCGGAAGGCTCGCCTGCCCATGCAGACTTGATATGCTCTGCGGAGTAATATGCAATGCCGTCCTTATCGTCGTAGGGCTTGATTTCAGTCCAGTTGTTCCATGAACCGTCAACAACAGCGATAACGGGCTGGTCGCCTGTATACTTGATTGCAACGTCGCCGCCCTCAAGCATTTTCCATGTAGCGTTGAGACCGGGTGTGCAGTTGCCGTCGGGAGAGAGTGCTGCGTCGATTTCGACAGCCTTGTCGATAAGCTGAACACCTGTTGTGATGTCCTCGTGTTCGATAACGGGAGACTTTCTCTCGCTTCCCCATACAATAGAGTCATCTGCGAGAACCTCAAGCATTGTGTCAACAACGGTTTCCGAACCCTCATACCATGTAAGGGACGTTCTGTTGAGGTAGCCGTGAGCCTCGCCGCCGTTGTTTCCTGCAACGTTGTTGTCCCAGAGAACACAGGGGATGCCGTATGCCTTTGTAACTTCAAGGTAAGTTTCTGCCCAGTCGCATCTTGCTTCTGTATTATCGTAGTTTGAAGCGCTGAACTCACCGATAACAACGGGGATGTCCTTATCGAGGAATGTTTTTCTTACGCCGTCGAGGATAGTTTTAAGCTCGTTTTCATAAGCTGTCGTAAATGTACTGTGGTCCTTTACTTCCGCATTCATCGTGAAGTTATAGGGTGAATAAGCGTGAACGGAAGCTGCAACGTAATCGTCGCCCTCGGGAATCACGTTCTTCATCATCATAGTTGTATCGCTCGATGCACAGTAGCTCGGGAGCATTACAAGACGTGTTTCCGCATAGGGTGAATCGCTCTTTCTTACGATTTCAACAACGTCTGCGTTGAGCTTGTTGATTGTATCGCACTCAGCCTGAGTGGGTCCCCACCATTCATGATCGGTCTTCGTAGCTCTCGGCTCGTTCATAGACTCGAAAATAAGATGCTGGTCGTAGTCTGCAAAAGTTTCTGCAAGCTGAGTCCACACACCGCCTACGAAGGGTTTGAGTCTGTCGTAGTCTTCTCCGAGGGTGGGACTGTTCTGCCAGCCTTCCTCGTGGTGCATATTGAGGATAACGTATAAGCCGCTGTTGTAGCACATATCTACAACTTCCTTGACTCTTGCAAGGTAAGCATCGTCGATTTTGAAGCCGTTAGACTTGTCAACGTGCTGGAACCAGGTTACAGGTACACGGATTGTATTGAAGCCCTTAGCCTTTACAGCGTCGATCATAGCCTGAGTAGTCTTGGGGTTGCCCCAGCAGGTTTCGCTCTCAAGACCGTAGCTCTCAAGCGGTTCGCCCTTTGAGGACATATAGGAATCAAGGCTGTTTCCGAGGTTCCATCCGAGCTGCATATTTTCTGTAATTTCCCATGCAGTCATAATGTCGGCAGCGTTTGTGGTTTCGGGACTGACAGGTGCGATTCGCAGACTTGCCAGTAAGCACAAAGCTGATGTAGAAATACTTACAATACGCTTAATGCTTTTGTTTTCTGAAAACATAAATATTCCTCCATTTCTTACAGCTGAGCCAGTGCAAAACCCGCTGTATCTCATACTATAATTGTATCATGTTGTCCAAAAAGTGTCAATGGAATTTAGCTGTTTTGACATGTAGAATTATTCGCTTGGATATTGTACATTTTGTCTAACCAAAAAATGCTCTCGGATGACCGTATATTGCGGTTTTATTAAACTGTTAAATGTTTTTTGTATCAGCACCTGTCCGCACAAAAAAAAGAGGACGGATTATTATCCGTCCTCAGCGTGTCGATAAACATATTTTTTCGGGCGAACACTACCATTGGCATACGCAAAAGGGCAAAATCAAAGATTTTGTTTTTTGCCTAAGTTCGCCCCTACATTTATAATACGTAAAATAGCCATCTGTAGGGGACGGCGCACCTAACGGGTGCCCGTACCCTCTGTCCTTCGGACATCTCCCTACACGGTAGGGAGTCACCCGACGTCCCGTTAATATACGGCTTTTTCTACAGTCTGAGGACGGATTATTATCCGTCCTGCATATTGTAATGAAACTGCAAACGGCTATTCTACGCCGTTCTCTGTCGATTCGGACTCCGTAGGAGATGTAATGTCCGCAGAATCGCTTCGTTTCTCGTCCTTATAGACCGTAACAACAAAGCCGTCCACATTGTTTCCCGATATTTCGTACTTCAGACCTGTCGGAACGGGAACGCTTGTATCCGTCTCGATACTTCCCACAGACTCAACAAAATAAACCTCATAGTTTTTACCGTTATGGTCGGAGAATTCGAGGTGCTTTCCCTGATAGGGGTGGTTTCTGACAAGCTCTGTGTACTCTTCAAGACACAGACCCTTGTTCGTCATATAATAGGCATGGGGAATTCCCACATAGCGGAAATGCCATGGCTCTGACTGGATTTTCGTGATACTCTGCTTGTCCTCGGTATAGCGGATGATGAAGCCGTACTTGTAGCAGTTTTCGGCAAACCATTCATACTCGCCCGTACCGTCGTAATCAACGGGAGCACCCGTACCCTTTTCGTAGCGTGAGAAGTCGAAGGCATATCCTGTTTCGTGTTCACTGTAACCCGGCTTCGCTACGAGTGTTGACGAATCCTCACCATTGGCGGCAAGATCGTTTTCATAAAGCATCTGCTGGAACTCTCTTGTACGGTAGGAACCGTAAATCATAAGGTCGCTGATTCCCGTAGCATCATAGAAGCTCTCAATCATCTGAGCCATGGGTTCGTATGCGGCACTGATTATTTTGTAATCGTAGTCAACGGCGGTGAAGCAGCTTCTGCCTGTTTCGTCGTTTTTTGTAAGGATACTTACGAGGTCCTCGTCGCCTGCGAAGTACTGGTGGTCCTCATTGACGAGGATGAGGTCGCCCTTATAGGTATTCTTGGTTTTGACAGAAAAATTCTCATAGATAATTTTGTTGGGGTCAGGTTCAGACGTGCTTGGCTGTGTTGTTTCCTCGGGAATATCGGTTTTGTCGTAGAAATCAGACATTTCTACAGGCTTTGCACGGTCTGCCGCACCTTTTATAATTAAGGCGCCCGAAGCAAGTGCCACTGCACATATCACAAGTTCTGTAACATGCTTTGCACGGCGTATGCTCTTTTCCTTGCTTATTTTTTTCTTAGCCATAAAAATACTCCTTGATTTGTTTTGTACGTCTTTCCGGGAGACGTTTCCTCACATTTTTGCCTTAACTGTGCCTTTCACGATTCATAATTATTGACTATTATACCACAATCTTTCTGAAATTTCATCACTTTCAGTCAATATTTGTAAATACAGCCAAAACAGACTGTTAGTCGAAACCGTATTGTAGCACATTTCTACATACCGTCTTCACTCAAAAATCCTCTTGTGATAAAATTTATCCAAATGACAAATATAGTTTGTAAATATTACACAAATAACGATTTGATTTTTCAATTATTCTCACGATTTTTTAAAAAGCTCTTGAAATAAACGCTCCGTGATGCTATAATATATGTAGTATATTATCAGGGTATTGCCTTGCACTTTATAAATGCAAAGCGGTTTTTTGCCGCTTTTTTGTTTATGGACGCTTATTTCCACCCTGATTTCTTGTATTCACCTTTCCCGTAACGGAATTGTATATATTTCTGAGCCGATTTCTTTCTGCGGCTCTTTCAAAGGAGTGATCCGGATGATTTGCCCTCAGTGCGGAAACGATAACCCCTCAAAACTTAAATTCTGTGTAAAATGCGGCATGAACCTCGAAAATCCGTCCGAGGTCAACTATGAACAGGTCGATATGGGCGGCTACCACGCCGAGGAAGACTCCGATTCAGGTAAATTCAGCCTCGGAAGCGGTACGTTCACCATAAGCGATAACGCTCAGGTTTCAAATATGTCGTCAGACCTCTATACCGCTGAGGAACTTAACGATGACGACGAAGAATTCGATTTCAGCAGCTTCGATGAACCTTTCATCCCGAAGCTCGATACAGACAGATTGTCACTGCCGGGGGCGTCTTCAATGCGTCCTGCAGCAGGTGCTCCGCAGGTCGGCGGTATGCCTCAGCAGAACATGACCGGTGCTCCACAGATGGGCGGTATGCCTCAGCAGAATATGGCAGGTGCTCCACAGATGGGCGGTATGCCTCAGCAGAATATGGCAGGTGCTCCACAGATGAGTGGTATGCCTCAGCAGAATATGGCAGGTGCTCCGCAGATGGGTGGTATGCCTCAGCAGAACGGTATGCCATTCTACGGTCAGCCAATGATGTACCCTCAGCCCCAGATTGTCGGCTATGACCAGAACGGTATGCCTGTTTACGGTCAGCCAATGATGTACCCTCAGCCTCAGATTGTCGGCTATGACCAGAACGGTATGCCTGTTTACGGTCAGCCTATGATGTACCCTCAGCCCCAGATTGTCGGCTACGACCAGAACGGTATGCCCATTTACGGTCAGCCTGCTATGTACGCTCAGCCTCAGATCGTCGGCTACGACCAGAACGGTATGCCAATCTACGGTCAGCCTGCTATGTACGCTCAGCCTGCAATGCCGCCTCAGCCTGACCCTATGTCTCATATGGGCGGTATGCCTCAGCAGCCTGCGGCAGGTGTCCCTCAGATGGGCGGCGTTCCGCAGATGAGTGGTATCCCTCAGATGAACAGTATCCCGCAGATGGGCGGTATTCCGCCTTACGGTGCTGCTCAGCAGTCTCCTCAGCAAAAGGACAGCGGCAGGGTCGATGTCCCCGACGATTTCTGGAAGTTCTTCGACGGCGGAAAATCACATAATCCCGAAAAAGATTCCGATAACGACTTCTTCGGCAGAACAGGAAATGAGTTCACAGACGCCTCAGCAAGAAAAAAGTCCGCTAATAAACACTATATGAGCGATACGCCCCTCGTGGACGCCGATAAGCTCAGTCCCAATACGTCTTCAAAATACAACAGCCTGCTTATGAGAAAAACAGATGTTGTGAACGCCGACGACCTTGAAGCTCACGACGATACGAAAAAACAGGATATTATGGGCGTTACACGTGAGGTAGATGCCGAGCGTCTCAATTCCTATGAGCACTTCAAAAGCCGCATAAGTATGGGCGATGCAGGTGAAGCCGACGCAGAGGACCTTGAAGCCTATGTCCCCGAACATCAGGAAGCTATCATGTCGCAGAATATAGATGCCGTCGAGGCTCTCCCCAAGAAGAAAACTACTTACAACGACGAAATCGACTCCATCGAGCTTCCCGAACATATGCAGGCTCGTAAAACTACAGCCGTGGAAACTCCCGAAATACCGGGACTCCCCGAAATGTAACAAGGTCAATATAATGCAATAACGGGGAAATCCCCCGAATATAAAGGAGAAATATAAAATGAAGAAGTTTTTACAGGAATTCAAGGCATTTGCTCTTAAAGGCAACGTTATGGATATGGCTATCGGTGTTATTATCGGTGCCGCTTTCGGTGCAATCGTAACATCGTTTACAGAGAGCTTCATCAATCCGCTTATCGCATGTATCGGCGGTACAGAAATCGCCGGAAGAACAGAAATCGGCAATACAGGTCAGTATCTCGAATGGGGTAACTTCATTACGGCTGTTATCAACTTCCTTATCATGGCTTTCTGTATCTTCCTTATGTTGAAGGGTATCAACAAGCTTATGTCCATCGGCAAAAAGAAGGAAGAAGCTGCTCCTCCCAAGCCCGCTGAGCCTTCCAAGGAAGAACTCCTCCTCACAGAAATCAGAGACCTCCTCAAGGAACAGGCAAACAAGTAATTTCAAGGGTTGTCTGTATCGGAATCCGTCCCTGTGATTTCAGCGGACGTCTGTACATATCAACCGTGATTGTAAATTTTCTGTAAAATCAAAGGCTTATTCAACGTGTTTATGTTGAATGAGCCTTTTTTTCGTCCCATTACAGAAGCACTGCGGAGCTTCGGAAGGAGGTAATTATGGAAATTTATGCTCAGGGAAAAAATATTCCCACTTATTCATTTTCCCGTCTTTTTGTTCAGGGAGAAAATTGTGCCGATACGCTCACATTTGTCGTAGACAGCGTATACGGCGGAAATATCCTCTCAGACTGCGATTTCTGCATCGTCGGAGTCTCCGATGACCGCTGGGAGGTAATTCAGACACTTATCCCCGAAATCTGCGGCGATAAAATTAAACTTGCATGGAAAGTCAGCAAAATCTTTACTCAGAACAGCGGCACCCTCGCTCTCGAACTGAGAGCGTCCCGCAACGACGAGCTTGTCCTCAAATACGAAATGGAACCCGTTTACGTCAGAAAAACTCTTCACGGCGAAAACGCTCCGCTGCCCGATACGTCGGAGCAGATTATTTCGGATATTATTCAGACTGCTTCGGACAGCGTCGCTGTCATCGACGAGGAGAAAAATAACGCTCTCGATGAACTTCAGTCAAAAATGGACGCTTTCAATCTCGACGAAACTAACGAAAGACTCGACAGAATCGAAGAAGATACGGCTGTGTATCTCGCACGTCCCGAGGTTGTCGCTCTCACTCAGGCTCAGTACGACGCCATTTCACCAAAAAAAGATTCGCTCTATGTAATTGTTGAGGAGGTTTAATATGACAGGTACAGGTATTCAGTCAGACCCATATATCATTACGTCCGCTGAGGAACTCTACGAAATCAGTACCCTCGGAGACGGCGACACCTATTTCAGACTCGGTTCGGATATCGACTTCAACGGTACTCCCTACGCCGAAAAATTCGAACCGATTCCGGTTAAATTCCGTGAACTCGACGGCAACGGTCACTGCATCAGAAATATTTACATCAATACGCTGTCTTCTGCGTCGGTTTTCAATGTCATCAGGAATTCAAACGGCGCTCAGACTGCCATAAAAAATCTCACTCTCGAAAACGTCAGCATTATGGCGTCTTATGTGAACCTTTTCACAAGCGGTTCAGGCAGCAACGTGGTCAATCTTTACGGCTGCACCCTCCTGCTGGACCTCTCACAAAGTGTTGCAATCTCTTCAAATTCAAGCTACGGAAGCCTTATCTGCAATAACTACGTAACGGTGAACTACGAACTCTGTACCGTAAGCATAAATGCTCTTATGAGAACTCCGTTTCCCATTATCAGCCGTGCGAACTTCTACAGAAGTCACCTCTGCCTCGACCTCGATATTATCAGCGATATCAGTTCTTATGTGCAGTCGGTTGCCGTTTTCGACAACTCCAAACTCACCGACTCCTACCTCACAGGCAGTATCAGCTACCGTGACAGCGGCGACGTCAATTTCTTCCAGATTGCAAACTACCTCTGCGTCGCCCAGAATTTCTATATGGCAATCGAACTTGTGGGACGTTCCATGTTCTACTGTGATATGTCAACAAAAACAGACTGCTTCTTCGACAGCGAACTTATGAACGGTGCGGTCCACAACCAGTACAGCAGCTCAAACTGCAATAAGTTCCACGCTCTCACCACCGCCCAGTGCAAGGACGCAGACTACCTCAATTCTATCGGATTTATCTGCGCAGGTGACTCGCCATGAGTATGTTCATAATCGAGGGAAATAATAACGGCTATCCCTGTATTCCCGAACTTACAAACAGCTTTGCCGTCATCCACAAGGCTCCCTTCTGGGACTTTTCTATGAAACTTTCGGATACCCTCAATAACGGCTACCCCGTTATGATTCAGACTCCCGTCCCCGCAAGAACTTCCGATATGAAACCTGTCTTCCCCGATTTCTATATGCACTGCCTCGGCGAGGAATTTAACTGCGGCTATCCGTGTATACTTAAACTGGAGAATATCAGGCGTTCTGTCTTTTCGCACCTCTTCTTCAATAACCACCATGTCTCACGTCTTTTCTTCGGCTCTGAAGAACCTTCTGCCGCCTATTGCAACGGCCGCAAAGTCTACGGCAGAACCTATATACAGCATAAATCGCAGTTATCCTAGTACCACCAGACCTATCGGGGAAAACCTTTCTGAGGAAAGGTTCTTCCCCGAACCCCTTTCCAAAGACTTTTAATACAAATTTCAGTGAGACAGGGCACTTATCATACAAACTAAAAAATTTCCAAGTATATCAGCGTGCCCTGTCTCACTGAAATTTCATACTGAAAGTTTTAGGGAGGGAGTTTGAGGGAGGACCCTTTTTCAAAAGGGTCTCCCTCAATAAGTTTTGATGATACTATAATAAACTCCGATTCGTGCGAAGGGTTATTTGTGCAAAATTCCGAAAATTGAGAAAAGTTTGTGAATGTACTTGATTTATTAAAAAAACATGGTAAAATATAGTTAGCACTCAATTAAAGAGAGTGCTAAACCAAACAGTTTCAGGAGGTATATATAATGAATATCAGACCTTTACAGGACAGAATCGTTGTAAAAATGGTTGAGGCTGAGGAGACTACAAAGGGCGGCATTATTCTTTCAGGCTCCGCAAAGGAGAAGCCTGAGGTTGCTGAGGTAGTAGAAGTAGGTCCGGGTACTTCCGACGTTAAAATGGAAGTAAAAAAGGGCGACAAGGTTCTTATTTCGAAATATTCGGGAACAAATGTAAAGCTTGAGGGCGAAGAGTACATCATCGTTAAGATGGAGGACGTTCTCGCAGTTGTAGACTGAGCTTGAAACTCTTTCACAGGTTCACATTTCATAATATATTATAAGGAGTTAGATTATCATGGCTAAAGATATAAAGTACGGCGAGGACGCAAGAAAAGCTCTTCAGGCAGGTATCGACAAGCTTGCCGATACAGTAAGAATCACAATGGGTCCCAAGGGCAGAAACGTGGTTCTTGACAAGAAGTTCGGCGCTCCGCTTATCACAAACGACGGCGTTACAATCGCTAAGGACATCGAGCTTGAGGACGCTTTCGAAAATATGGGCGCTCAGCTCGTTAAGGAAGTTGCTACAAAGACCAACGACGCTGCAGGCGACGGTACCACAACTGCTACTCTCCTTGCACAGACAATCGTCCGTGAAGGTATGAAGAATATTGCAGCAGGTGCAAATCCTATGGTACTCAAGAAGGGTATTGCAAAGGCTGTTGACGCTGCTGTAAAGGCAATCGTTGAGAACTCAAAGGCTGTTGCAGGTACAGAGGACATCGCAAGAGTAGGTACAGTTTCCTCTGCTGACGAAAATGTCGGCAAGCTCATTGCTGAGGCTATGGAGAAGGTTACTGCTGACGGCGTTATCACTATCGAGGAAAGCAAGACCGCTGAAACTTACAGCGAGGTAGTTGAGGGTATGCAGTTCGACAGAGGCTACATCTCACCCTACATGGTTACAGACGCTGATAAGATGGAAGCCGTTTATGACGACGCTTTCGTCCTCATTACAGATAAGAAGATTTCTTCAATTCAGGAGATTCTCCCCCTCCTCGAGCAGATCGTAAAGATGGGCAAGAAGCTCGTTATTATCGCTGAGGACGTTGAGGGCGAGGCTCTTACAACTATTATCCTCAATAACCTCAGAGGTACTTTCAAGGTTGCTGCTGTAAAGGCTCCCGGCTTCGGCGACAGACGTAAGGAAATGCTCAAGGACATCGCAATCCTTACAGGCGGCGAGGTTATCTCCTCTGAACTCGGTCTTGAACTTACTGAAACTACTCTCGACCAGCTCGGTCAGGCTAAGCAGGTTGTAATCCAGAAGGAGAACACTATCATCGTTGACGGCGCAGGCGACAAGGACGCTATCAAGTCAAGAGTTGCTCAGATCCGTTCAGCTATCGAGACCACTACTTCCGATTTCGACCGTGAAAAGCTTCAGGAAAGACTCGCTAAGCTCGCAGGCGGTGTTGCTGTTATCAAGGTTGGTGCAGCTACTGAGATTGAGATGAAGGAGAAGAAGCTCCGTATCGAGGACGCTCTCGCTGCTACTAAGGCTGCTGTTGAAGAAGGTATCGTTGCAGGCGGCGGTACTGCTTACATCAACGCTATGCCTCCCGTTGCAAAGCTCGTTCCCACTCTTGAGGGCGACGAAAAAACAGGTGCAAAGATTGTCCTTAAGGCTCTCGAAGCTCCTGTTCGTCAGATTGCAGAGAATGCAGGTCTCGAAGGCAGTGTCATCGTAGACAAGATTGTTCGTTCAAGAAAGCTCGGCTACGGCTTCGACGCTTATAACGAGGTTTATACCGACATGATCCCTGCCGGTATCGTTGACCCCACTAAGGTTACTCGCAGCGCTCTCCAGAATGCTGCTTCCGTTGCTTCCATGGTCCTCACTACCGAGAGCCTCGTTGCTGACATCAAGGAAGACGCTCCCGCTGCTCCCGCTATGCCCGCAGGCGGTATGTACTAATAAGTAAAACTAAACCCGTTTAACTGTAACGTTTTAAAGGAGTTTTACATGCATTATTGAGGAAAACCCTTTTGAAAAAGGGTTATTCCTCAAACTCCTTTCCTAAAACTTTCAGTATGAAATTTCAGCCCCATAGGGTGCATCCAGTAATTTCTGAACTCCGTGTTCATCTGGAATATGCACCCTATGGGGCTGAAATTTGTATTAAAAGTCTTTGGAAGGGGGTTCGGGGGAGAACCTTTCCTCAGAAAGGTTTCACCCGATAAATACGTATAAAGTTCCTGTAAAAGCATTACAGTAAGACGGGTTTGGATTTACTTCTTATCAGGTACTTTGATGAGGTCTTTACGCATATAGGGCTGGAGAGCCTCGGGAATTCTGATACTGCCGTCCTCGTTGAGGTTATTTTCGAGGAATGCAATGAGCATTCTTGGCGGTGCTACGACTGTATTGTTGAGTGTATGAGCGAAGTACTTTTCGCCGTCGGCGGTCTTGACTCTGATACCGAGACGTCTTGCCTGAGCGTCGCCGAGATTTGAGCAGCTTCCGACCTCGAAATACTTCTTCTGACGTGGCGACCATGCCTCAACGTCGATACTCTTAACCTTGAGGTCAGCGAGGTCTCCCGAACAGCACTCAAGAGTTCTCACGGGAATATCGAGTGTACGGAAGAACTCAACGGTGTAGTTGTAGAGCTTGTGGAACCAATCCATGCTCTCCTCTGGCTTGCAGACAACAATCATTTCCTGCTTTTCGAACTGGTGGATACGGTAAACGCCACGCTCCTCGATACCGTGAGCGCCAACCTCCTTACGGAAGCAGGGAGAATAGCTTGTGAGGGTCTGGGGGAGCTCGTCCTCGGAAATAATTGTGTCGATGAACTTACCAATCATTGAATGTTCGCTTGTACCGATGAGGTAGAGGTCCTCACCCTCGATCTTGTACATCATTCCCTCCATTTCAGCGAAGCTCATAACGCCTGTAACGACGTCGCTTCTGATCATAAAGGGAGGAATATAGTATGTGAAACCTTTGTCAATCATGAAATCCCTTGCGTAGGAGAGGATGCAGCTCTGGAGCTGAGCGATGTCTCCGCAGAGGTAGTAGAAGCCGTTTCCGCTTGTTTTTCTTGCACTGTCGAGGTCGATTCCGTTGACCTTTTCCATGATGTCCACGTGATAGGGAACCTCAAATGCGGGAACTGCGGGTGCTCCAAAACGCTCAACCTCGACGTTTTCGCTGTCGTCCTTACCGATCGGAACGCTGTCGTCGATAATATTCGGAATCACGAGCATGATTTCTCTGATGTCAGCCTCAAGCTTGACTTCAAGAGCCTCCATTTCGGTGAGTTTTGCACCGATTTCAGCTACTTCTGCCTTGATTTTTTCAGCCTCGTCCTTCATGCCCTTAGCCATGAAACCGCCGATTTCCTTACTCTTTACCTTACGCTGGTTACGGAGGCTGTCGCACTCAACCTTAGTCTCTCTGAACTGTCTGTCGAGGTCGATAACCTTATCGACGAGCTCAATTTTGCTGTCCTGGAACTTCTTTTTAATATTTTCTTTAACTAATTCAGGGTTTGCCCTGAGAAATTTAATATCTAACATTTAACTTACTCCTGTCTTATATTGAATTTATTCTTTTGCAAGCTTATCTGCGAGTGCGGCAAGGTCCTCTTTATCGTAAAATTCAAGAATCAGAGCACCTTTATTCTTGCCGTAATCGACCTTGACCTTACGTCCGAGCCTCTCGTTGAGCGACAACTCCATCTCCACGAAGTAATTGTCTATTCTCTTGTTTGACTTTTCGGAAGGTTCCGGCGGATTTTCGGTACTTTTACGAGCCGCATTCTCAACCTGTCGGACTGTCAGACCGCCGTCGGCAGCTCTCATAGCGGTATCGAGAAGGAGTGATTCATTCTCAAATCCGAGGAGTGCACGTCCGTGACCTGCCGAAATATCGCCGTTTTCGAGCATTTTCACAACGGGCTTCGGCAAAGTGAGAAGTCTCACGGAGTTTGCAATTGCCGAGCGTGAACGTCCGACCATTTTTGCAATCTGATCCTGAGTCATACCGAATTTTTCCAAAAGCTCGTTATAGCCGTTAGCCTCTTCAATGGGGTTGAGGTTCTCACGCTGGAGGTTCTCAATTATTGCGATCTGCATGGTCTCGGAATCGGAAAGTTCTTTAATATTGACCGGTACCTCGTCGAGACCAAGCATTCTTGCCGCACGCCATCTTCTCTCACCTGCGACAATCTGGTAACCGCCTGTTGAAAGCGGACGGACAAGAATCGGCTGAAGCATTCCGTGTTCTCTGATGGAATCAGCGAGTCCCGTTAAAGACTCATCGCTGAAAATTTTTCTGGGCTGATCACGATTCGGCTCGATTTCAGCAGTACGAAGAGTCGTTTTGACCCTCACTTCACTCGTATTTTCGCTGAAAAGTGTTCCGAGACCTGCCCCTAAACCGCCTTTAGCCATATTTTTCACACATCACAAAGGGATGATACTCCTTTCCGGATTATTTTTTGAACGTGAAGATGCCCCTGCGTTTCTTTTTCGGGAGTTCAAGAGCTTCTCCGAGCAGTTCGTGACATACAAGCTCGTAGCTTTCGGCACCTTTTGACGTTTTATCATAGTACATTACAGGTTTTCCGTGACTTGGAGCCTCGGAAATACGCACATTGCGAGGGATTTTAGTCTCAAAAACCTTATCGGGGAAGTACTTTTCGACCTCAGCCACAACGTCGTTTGCGACATTCAGTCTGCCGTCAAACATTGTAAAGAGAATACCCTCGATTTCAAGAGACGGATTATAGTTGCTCTTGACAATTTTAATGGTATTCACAAGCTGCGAGAGGCCCTCGAGAGCGTAAAATTCCGCAAGCATGGGGACGATTATGCTGTCGGCAGCAACGAGACAGTTGATTGTAATCGTACCGAGTGCAGGAGGACAATCAATAATTATGTAATCGTAGTCTTCCTTGCAGCTGAGGAGCTGCATTTTAAGTCTATTGACACGATTTTCGTTGCTTGCAAGCTCAATTTCACAGCCTGCGAGGTCTTCCGTAGCAGGGACGATTGAGACTCCCTTGAATTCCGTCTCAATAACAGCCTCCTGAATACGTGCCTTTCCCGTCATGATGTCGTAAGTACTAATCTCGACGGATTTTTTCTTTATTCCGAAACCGGTAGTTGAATTTCCCTGCGGATCGGCGTCCACACAGAGGATTTTCATATCACGGGAGCCAAAATATGCCGCAATATTTATGACGGTTGTGGATTTTCCGACTCCGCCCTTCTGATTGGCAACAGCAATAATTTTGCCCATAAAATCTTCCTTTCATGTTCATCGTACGAAAAACTTTCGTAAATCGCTTTCTTAAATATTATACCACTTTTTTCGCACAATGTAAATATGTAAAAGGAATTTTTTTCGATAAATTGTTTCACGTGAAACATTTCGTGGCTGAAAGTGTATTAATATGAATAATATTCACTTAATGACGTTTTTTCTGCATTTTATTCATTATTTATAAGACTGAAAGAACACGATCCAGCCGATATTTTATAATTTGACCTTATATACTCATCTATAAGCCGCTCTGAGGATTCCACGTTCATTCGATTCTGAATGATTTGCTCAATCAATTTGAGTCTTTCATCGGAACTGCCAATTCTCAGAAGAGCTCGTGCATGACGCTCGGTAAGTTTATTTTCAGTAATAATACTGCGTTCATCGTCACTCATTCTAAGTAATCTGAGCTTATTAGCGATAGTGCTCTGAGCCATACCGAGTTTCAATGCGGCATTTTCCTGCGTAAGACCGTTATTTTTAATAAAATCTGATAATTTCATTGCGTCTTCAAAAAAATTCTTTTCCGATATTGTTTCACGTGAAACATTTTTTGCATCAATTAATCCAAGCATAGTATACTTCCTCTTATTTAACTCGGGACTAACCCTGTACCTTAATTCTACCATTATGCGGAAATAATTTCCATACAAAAAATACACCGAAATATGATATTCCGGTGTATAATTATCAATTATTCGACTTATTTAAAGTGATTTTTTCTTAATCTGACTGCTATTTCTGGGATATTTGGTCGGAGTCTGCGATATTTTTTTGACAAGTACTATTTTTCTTTCTTCAGATTCGAGCTGATATTCTTCGACACGCTCAATAGTGCCACCAAGAATTTTAACGGCATTTTCGGACGAATTTATGTCCTCTGAGGGACCCTTCATTGCTGCAAAATATCCTCCCACCTTTACAAATGGCAGACAATATTCACTAAGTAAAGACATATTTGCAACTGCTCTTGCACAAGAAATGTCGAATTTTTCTCTGTATTCAGGTAATTTGGCGATGTCCTCGGCTCTTCCGTGAACAAATTCTGCATCAATATCGAGACGATTAGAAAGTTCCTTCAAGAAATTTATTCTTTTATTCAGACTATCAAGCAACGTCAGTTTAATTGCAGGACGGTAAATTTTTACAGGAACGGACGGAAAACCTGCACCCGTTCCGACATCAATAATCGACGTATTATCACCCAAATTGACATATTTCGTCAGAAGAATACTATCAATAAAATGCTTTATAAGAATTTCTGAAGGCTCCGTAATTGCGGTCAGATTGACCATTTTATTATAGTCAACGAGAAATTCTGCATAAATATCCAGCTTTTTGTACTGTTTCTCAGTGAGTTCGAGTCCATAATTCTTGAATTTATCTAAACATATAGTATATTCCGGTAGCATTTTAACCCTCCGTTTCTTGATGAAGCCATACTGCAAGAAGATTTATATCGGCAGGAGAAACGCCCGAAATTCGTGATGCCTGTCCCAACGACAACGGTTTAACCCTGTTGAGCTTCTCTGCCGCTTCAAGACGAAGACCCCTAATTCGGCTATAATCCGTGTTTTCAGGCATTTTTTTATTCTCAAATCGACGCATCTGCTCAATCTGTGCAAGCTGCTTCGAAATGTAACCTTCGTATTTTATTTCAAGCTCTACCTGTTCACAGACTTCGTCAGAAAGTTCAGGACGATTGGGGTCAAAACGCTTTAAATCGACATAATTAAGCTGAGGACGACGTATCAGGTCAGCCATTTTACACCCTGTTGAAAGTTCTGATGTATCCTTAGTCAACAAATATTGATTCAATTCAACTGACGGCGAAACATTTGTAGTCGAAACACGCTTAATCTCAGCATTTATCTGCTCAATTTTACGTTCCAGCTTCTCAATTGTTTCACGTGAAACAAGTCCGACCTTGTATCCGATAGGCATCAGACGACGGTCAGCGTTGTCCTGACGGAGAATCAGACGGTACTCACTTCTAGAAGTCATCATTCTATAAGGGTCTGAACAACCTTTAGTCACGAGATCATCGACGAGAGTTCCGATGTATGAGCTTGCTCTGTCAAGAATCATCGGCTCTCTTCCGAGGATTTTCAGTGCAGCGTTTACACCGGCAACCATACCCTGTGCGGCAGCCTCCTCATAACCTGAGCTGCCATTAAACTGACCAGCACCGTAAAGTCCCTGTAAATTCTTGAATTCAAGTGTACAATTAAGCTGTAACGGGTCACAGCAATCGTACTCAATGGCATATGCAGGTCTCATAATTTCGACATTTTCTAGTCCCTTGATTGTTTTAAGAAAGGACAGCTGGACATCTTCGGGTAATGACGACGACATTCCCTGTAAATAATATTCCTCTGTGTATAAACCCATTGGTTCAACGAAAAGCTGATGCCTCGGTTTATCGGAAAATCTAACGATTTTATCTTCAATTGACGGACAATATCTCGGTCCGACGCCTTCAATTCTGCCTGAATACAGGGGAGAACGGTCAAGATTCGAAAGTATGACCTCATGCGTTTTACTATTAGTATATGACACAAAACAACTAACTTTATTTTCAAGCGTTGACTTGTCTGTTTCGAATGAAAATGGAACAATATCGTCGTCGCCGTCCTGACGTTCCATAGCGTCAAAATTAATACTGCGGCGAGCAACTCTGCACGGTGTTCCTGTCTTGAAACGACGCAGTTCAATACCATTATCAATCAAACTCTGAGAAAGCGAAGTACTTGGAAGTGCAGCATCCGGTCCACTTTCATATGAAACTTCACCGATGTGAATCTTTCCCTTGAGGTACGTTCCGGTGGCAATAATCACCGCTTTAACGGCGTATTCTGCACCTAATGACGTTCTGACACCAATAATTTTACCGTCTTCCGTTAAAATTTCTGACACTTCAGCCTGCTTTATGCAAAGATTCTCCTGCTTTTCACAGACATTTTTCATGTAATTGTGGTACATCACACGGTCTGCCTGAACTCTAAGACTGTGAACCGCAGGTCCTTTTCCTCTGTTTAGCATTCTGCTCTGAATGAAACATTTATCCGCAGCCTTACCCATTTCACCGCCAAGTGCGTCGATTTCACGTACAAGATGTCCCTTCGCTGTACCACCAATCGACGGATTACAGGGCATATTTGCAATCTGGTCGAGTGAAATCGTGAACATAACGGTCCTGCATCCAAGTCGTGCCGACGCCAAAGCAGCTTCAACGCCTGCATGACCTGCACCAACCACCGCAACGTCAAATTCTCCCATTTTATATGACATAAAATTCTCCTTAAAATTGTTTCACGTGAAACATTTACTTTCCTACACAGAAGCGTGAAAAGACCTCGTCCACCACTGCATCTGTGATTTTTTCGCCCGTGAGCGACAATAAATGCTGTTCGGCTTCATCTACAAGCACATTCACTGCGTCGAGAAGTTCACCGTTATCAAGTGCCGCAATTGCTTCGTCTATGCAAAGAATTGCCGAATCTACGCACTTTTTCTGCCTTTCATTGGCAGCGGTCACCGAACTGAATGACTCCTCATTAAGCTCAAAAAGAGTCTCTATTATTTGCTGCAAGTCGGAAATTCCGTCGGAATCCTTCGCACTTATAAACACAATGTTTTCAGTCTTTTCCCTGATAACCGACAAATCAAGCTTTTGTTCAAGGTCGCTCTTATTGATAATCGCAATAAAATTGTTGTTAATTTTATTAATTAAATCAACATCATCATTGCTCAGCGGCGAACCGCCATCAAAAACTGCAAGCACAAGTTCCGCTGAATCTATCATTTGCTCGGCAATTCCGATGCCGATTCCTTCTATAATATCGTCAGTTTCGTGAATTCCGGCAGTGTCGGCAAGACGCAAAGTCACGTCCCCGAGACGAACAGTCTCCTCGACAACATCACGTGTCGTTCCTGCAATGTCGGTGACAATGCTCCTTTCAAAGCCGCTGAGACAGTTGAAAAGAGTCGATTTTCCGACGTTTGGGCGGCCCACGATAACAGTCCTTATACCCTCACGGATAATTCGTCCCGAATCGTAATTCTTAACGAGCGTCGAAAGGTCCTCCCGAACTGAAACAAGACTCTCACGGAGGTACTCGGGTTCGACCTCGGGAATGTCATCTTCGGGATAATCTGCCCACGCCGCAAGGTCTCCCAGAATTTTCAGAAGCTTATCCGAACAACTCCGTACCTTCTTAAAAGCCGCACCGCTTCGCAGATTTTCCGCCATTTTCAGCTCACGCTCGCCCCTTGCGGAAATAACGTCCATAACAGCCTCAGCCTGAGTGAGGTCGAGACGGCCGTTCAGAAAAGCACGCTTCGTAAACTCTCCCGCCTGAGCGTTCTCCGCACCATTTTTAAGAATACAGCGGAGAATCCGTCTTGTGACGTAAAGTCCGCCGTGACACGAAATTTCGGCAGTATCCTCTCCCGTGTAGCTGTGGGGAGCACGAAAAACGGTCAGAATACAGTCGTCAAGACGCTGACCTTCATCGTGGGCATAGCCGTATGCGCACGTATATCCCTGCATTTCAGAGACTTTTTTATTACCGTAAGAAGCGAAAATTTTTTCCGCAACAGCGATTGCGTCCTCGCCCGAAATACGAATCACAGCGATTCCTCCCGGAGCATTCGGAGTTGAAATAGCAGCAACAGTTGACAAGCAAATTCCCCCATTAAATAAAATTCCACCTGACCCATTAAACAAAGGGATTCCAATGGGACGCCCTCACTTGCAGGGCGTCCCCTCTTAAAAAACAGTCCACCGGACTGTTTTTTAATTCACCCCTTGCGGAGCGCCCGAAGGCATTTTATGGGGCTTTGCCCCATACCCCACAAGGGCTTTCAGCCCTTGACCTGACCAAAGGAATTACATCCCTTTGGAATCCCTTTATTATCAGTATCGGCATCTTTTCTATATGCTGAGAGCCTATCATCAAAGTGATAGGCTCCTCAAAATTAAAGCTCGATTTTTCCGTAGAGTGAGCCTTCGATATTGTCCTCAGGCATCGGTCTCTTGTAGTCCTTTTCAAAGCTTGTTGAAAGGTCAACAGACTTTCTCTCGAAGTTTTCCTTTCTGGGACGGCTGTTTCTCTTGAAATCCCTGTCGCCGCCGCGTCTGTTGTCACGACGTCTTCCGCCGCCGCTTCTGGGGTTATTTGAAGAAATTACAATCTTTCTGTAAGGCTCCTCGCCTACTGAGCGTGATGAAACGCCCTCAATCTTTGAGATTGCGGAGTGAATTACACGTCTCTCATAGGGGTTCATAGGCTCAAGAGGCTGTGATCTGCCTGTTCTGAGTACAGACTTCGCAACCTTTGCTGCAAGCTGCTCAAGTGTATCCTTACGCTTGCTGCGGTAGCCGAGACAGTCGATTGTGATACGGAAATAATCGCTGTCGCCTCTGTTTGCGATGATTGAGCAGAGGTACTGTACAGCGTCGAGGGTCTCACCTCTTCTGCCGATGATAGTGCCGTTATTATTGCTGTCGATATTGATAACAGCGCCTGTTTCGTTCTGGTAAACCTCAAATGTAACCTCAACGTCCATTGCACCGAGGACACTTCTGATGTAGTCCTTTGCAAGCTTTACCTTGGGATTTTCGAGGGACTCGTCCTCAATAAGAGTGAAATTATCGAGAGAATACTCTGCTTCGTCGTCGTTGAATTCCTGAACGGGAGCAGCAGTCTCCTGCTTGATTTCAGGCTGAGTTTCCTGTACAACGGGTTCAGGCTTAGCCTCTGCCTTGGGAGCTTCGGCAGCCTTTGGTGCAGGAGCAGCCTTTGGAGCCTCTGTCTTTTTAACTTCGGCAGCCTTCACGGGAGCTTTCTTTGCAGACTGCTGAGCTGCGGCAGTCTGTGCGGGAACGTAGGTAGCCTTAACCTTTGCGTCGGTTTTGCCGATACCGAGGAAGCCCTTCTTTCCCTCGTCGAGAACTTCAAATTTTATGGACTTTATATCCTTTCCGAACTTTGCTGCGGCGAGAGCCTTAGCTTCTTCGACTGTTTTCGCTGTAAAAATTTCAGTCATAAATATACCTCCCTGAGGAATTAATCCTCGTCATTATCATCATAGATTTCGCCGTATTTTTCAGCCATTCTCTTTCTGGCTTCCTTGATAAGCTCACGGTTGACCTTGTTCATTTCGTTACGTGACATCTTATCGCCGTTTGAATTTTTTCTTGCCTGATTATTCTGCTGTTCAAGGAGTTCCTGCTGTTCCATCATTCTCTGCATGAACGACTTCTTCTCGGGGTGTTTTTCGGCGTATATACGAGCCTTTTCCTTTTCCTTCTCATTGATTGCCGCTGTTCTTTCGGGAGTAAAATACTGGTTCAGCAGGAATGTTATAACGAATGAGAGGAGTGCGGACCATATCCAGTAGAAGCCAACACCTGCGGGTACCTGGAATGCGAACCATACAGACATAAGAGGCATGGAATACATCATAAATGTCATACAGCCGCCGTTCTGCATATTGGGGTTGACCTTTTTCTGGTGAATCTGGCTGTATACTGAGGAAAGGAGCTGTGCGACGCCTGCGAGAATCGGAATCATGAAGAGGATAAAGTTCTCCTTATTCCATGTATCGGGAGTGAAATCGGGAGTTTTTCCGAGGTTTGCACCGAAAATCGTGAAATTCTCGCTGAAATCGGTAACCTTTCTTGCGAAATCACCTGCAAGAGAAGTGTACTTGTCGTAATTTACGGAGAGGTCCTTCATAACCTCAAGCTCACATCTGAGGTCGCCGATTTTTGCACCTGCGATTTCAACGGCAGCACGTCTTACGTCCTTTGTAAAATCGAGAATATGCGTAATTGGTTTATATACAACGTCCAGCACGCCGAAGAGCAGAAACATCTGTATAAATGCGGGCAGACAGCTTCCCATAGGGTTTACGCCCTCTTCGATGTAGAGCTTCTGCTGTTCCTGCTGCAGACGCTGGGGGTTGTTTGCATAGCTTTTTCTGAGCTTTTCGAGTTTTGGGGTGAGAAGCTGCATACGTGCCGCACTTTTCTGTGTTTTGTAGTTAATGGGCAGCATAAGGAGCTTGGTAACAATGGTAAATACAATTATAGAAACCGCATAATTATCGAAAACATAATTAATGAGCTTCATGAGGTATCCGAAGGGGATACCGATAATGTCATAAAGTGCGTTCAAAATACATCCCTCTTAAATATCATCATTTTGTTGTTCTTCAGAATGGTGAGGATCAACGTCCTCACAGCCGATGCTTTCGTAATCAAACTTCTGAGCCTTAAACGTAAATTTTTCGGGAACAGGGTCTATTCCTCCGAGAGACCACGGATTACAGCGCATGATCCTCCACACGGCAAGCAGAGTTCCCCTGATGAAGCCGAACCTTTTTAATGCTGTAAGCGCATAGGAACTGCATGTAGGGTAATACTTGCATTTGGCAGGAAAAAGGGGAGAAATAAATTTCCTGTAGAAATTAATCAGGGCGATGGCGATATACTTCATTTTTTCACATTGAAGCTTCCGAACATCCTGATGATTTCGGGAACGCCGTATTTTTCCATATATCCGCAGTATTCCTGTGACTTTATCTCACATATTGCCTTACGTGCAACAATAACGATATCCATGCCGATAGGAAGCCTTACTTCGGCTTTACTGTAGGCGAGGCGGATAAGTCTTTTTGCCCTGTTTCTTTTCACCGAATTGCCAACCTTTTTGCCTGCGGTAATACCGAATCGGTTGAAGCCTTGTCCGTTGGGACGCACATAAATAACGGAATATTTTGACGCTGTATATTTTCCTTTTTTATATAGCGTCAGAAAGTCCTTATTATTATTCAAAATTTCCGTATAAAGCATAAAAATTACCTTTAGTCCGGCAGCAGCTTATTAACAAAAAAGACCACAAAAATTTCTTTTGTGGTCAAGCCTCGTCAGTGAGTTAATCTTGCTCTGCCCTTAGATCTTCTACGAGCTAAAACCTTTCTGCCGTTCTTGGTAGCCATTCTCTTCATGAAGCCGTGCTCCTTCTTTCTGTGAAGCTTCTTAGGCTGATATGTTCTTTTCATATTCAGAACCTCCTCTCTTCGGATTATATAGATAAGAATACCCTTAAAAAGACAGGTATTCAAAACTGTTGAAGTTCATGCAGACTCTAAAAATCCGCATTACACTCATAAATTATATCTTATAAGGGGAGCGATGTCAAGCAGTTTCCGTAAATTTATAAAAAAAAATCCCATTTTCATATACTTTAACAATTCACACTCAACATGCCGACCTGTTTTTTTATCATTTTGTCAATTAAGAAAAAACGTCCGTGACGACTGTTTCAACAATGTTAACAGTCGCAAAACGTCGTTTTTTGTTGATAATCTTGAAAACTATGTTGATATTCGCATATAAATCACCTCTTTTAACATAAAAATTTCGTATACATGTCCATCTGTGCGTTAAAAATGTTGAGTTTTCAACAATCCGACAATTTATGTGTGAAAAAAACTTCGTTTTTCTACTTTTTTGAAATGTAAAATCCCCTTGCAATCTGCTCCCTTTTATGATATAATAATAGTATATTAATATAGGAGAGTGTTTTTTTTATTCCGAACACTCGGTACATACGGAGGTTTAAAATGAATTCTTTTGAGGAAGCTTTTGATAAGGTTAAGAAATACTGCCTTGAAAATGACAAGATTCCCGAAATCGGTATCACTACCTGGATCAGCCAGATGAAGCCCGAAAGTTTTAACGGTACCGACGCTGTTTTCAGTATCCCAACCGATTTTCAGAGAGAAATTATCGTATCAAAATATCTCGATATACTCACAGAGGTTTTCGGTATTATCCTCGGATTCGATGTGAATATCATCGTCAACGTAGAATCGGATAAGCCCAAGGTCATCAACGTCCCCACAGACGCCGAACTCGACAGAAAACACGAAGAACTTGAAAAATCATATAAGTTCGCAAATTACGACTATACATTCGATACTTTCATTGAGGGACGTTCCAACGAATTTGCTCTTGCGTGCAGTAAATCCGTCGCAAAGAACTGCGGCGAAAAGGCTGTTCCCGATTATAACCCCCTCTTTATCTACGGTCCCTCGGGAATGGGTAAGACCCACCTCATCACCGCTATCGCAAATGAGGTAAGAAAAAATCACCCCGAATACAATATCGTCTACGTTACAAGCGAAACCTTTGCCGGCGACCTCGTTACCGCACTCAACAAAAGTACAATTTCTGAATTCCATAATAAGTACAGAAACGCCGATATTCTCCTTATCGACGATATTCAGTTCTTTGCCGAAAAAGAACGTATGCAGGAGGAATTCTTCCATACATTCTACAAGCTCCATCAGGAAGGCAAACAGATCGTTATCACTTCCGATAAGCCGCCCAAGGAGCTTATAACTCTCGAAGAACGCCTCAGAACACGTTTTGAAGGCGGTCTTATTGCGGATATTTCCGCCCCCGATTACGAAACACGTCTCGCTATCATCAACAGAAAATCAGAGCTTCTTGAACTCAAGATGCCAAGCGAAGTTGCCGAATTTATGGCAAACCGCCTTAAATCAAATATACGTCAGCTCGAAGGCGCCGTTGTAAGACTCAAGGCTCTCAACCACTTCGCCGGAAGTCCCATTACAATTTCAATGGCTCAGAGCGTTATCCGTGACGTTCTCACAGATGAGCAGCCTATCCCGATTACCGTTGAGAAAATTATCTCAGAGGTTTCTACTGTCTACGGTGTATCACCCGAGGACATCCGTTCAAGCAAGCGTTCCGCACAGGTTTCAATCGCACGTAAGGTTGCTATCTACGTTGTGAGAGAAATCACCAATATGCCCCTCGCTTCAATCGGTACGGAATTCGGCGGACGTGACCACTCTACTATCGTTTATTCCGTTACAAATATCACCGAGGCTATGCAGAAAGACCCTAACCTCAAAAACCTCGTCAACGATACCATCAAGAATATCAGAGATAAAAGTAAGGTCTGAGTTTTCAACAGAAACGCTGTTGAAAAACGGGTTTTAAACAGAGTTTTCAACACAATGTTCAAAGCTGTGTGGAATCACAATCATCGTGTCTGCCGTAAATTTACAGACATCGGCAGACATGTTTCAACATTTTTGATTTATCAACACTTAACAGATTCTTGAAAAAAATTTATGCAAAAACAGTTTTCTACAAAATTTTCAACTATTCTTCAACTTCAACTCCACAGCTTCAACTTTCTTCAACAAAAAATCACACCCCTTGAAATTTCTTCACATTTATCCCAAATTTCACAACAGTGGTCTGTTGATGGATTTTTGCGGATATATAGCCGGAAAATGCTTGTCCTAACTTTTCAACAGCCCCTATAACAACAACAATTATATTATTACTTATATTACCTTTCTTCTGTGCAGCAAAGCTGCTTCTTCAAGTAAGCTTCGCTGTTAAAAACATCAGGACGTTATTCGTAACAGGCATTTCTGCTCTCCGTAAAGCATACGGAAAAATTTTCCCTAATTCAGATTGGAGTATATAATGAAATTTACCTGCAATAAATCAGAACTGAGCGAGGCTATCGGCAGTGTCTCAAAAGCTGTATCAATAAAATCAACTATAGCTGCTCTTGAAGGCATAAAGGTGAGAGTCTCGGAAGGTGAGGTAGAGCTTACAGGCTATAACCTCGAAATCGGTATCCGTACATCTATCAAAGCCGAAACTGAAGGAAACGGCGAATTCGTCGCAAGCGTAAGACTCTTCAGCGAGTTTACAAGACGTATGTCAGAGGACGAGGTTACCGTCGAAATCGACGAAAATCTCACCGTAAGAATGTCAAGCAGAGCAACAGAGTGTACCTTCACCGCAATCTCTGCTCAGGAATACCCCGAACTCCCCAAGGTCGATACCGCAAGAATCTTCACAGTAAAACAGAACGTCCTCCGTTCAATGATAAATATGACAGGCTATGCGGCTTCTACTAACGAAAGCAAGCCCGTTCTCACAGGTGAGCTTTTCGATATTGAAAACGGAAGCTTCAATATGGTCGCTATAGACGGTTTCCGTCTTGCAATCAGAAACGAGCCTACAGAGTGTCAGGATAAGTATTATTTCGTAGTTCCGAAAAAGGCTCTCATGGAGGTTTCTGCTCTCGCTAAGGACGATAACGACAAAATCTGCCGTATCTTTACAAATAATCGCCACATTATCTTCGAAATCGACAACTGCACCGTCATTTCAAGACTCCTTGAAGGTGCTTTCCATAACTATAAGCTCAGTATCCCGTCAAGTCACAAAACAGAGGTCATCATCAGCAAGAGAGACTTCGCTTCATGTCTTGAACGCTGCTCGCTTATCATCGACGAAAAAAATAAGTGTCCTATCCGCTGCGAAATCGGAAACGGCGTTATGAAAATTAACTGCAAAACAGGAATCGGTAAGGTGAACGATGCCATTTCTGCCGATATTTCGGGAGAAGCTCTCACAATCGGCTTCAACAACAAGCTCGTCCTCGAAGCTCTCAGGGCTGCGGAGGGCGATAAGCTCAGACTCCGTTTCAGCGGTGCGATGAAGGTTATTGAAATCCTTCCCATGGAGGGCGAAAGCTTCATCTACCTCGTTATGCCGATTCAGCTCAAAAACTGATTTTTCCATTAATCCTGTATCGAAAGGCTGCTGCTTTTATGGCTGAAAATAAAGTAAAAATCACTACGGAATTCATAAAGCTCGATGCGCTTATGAAGTTTGCATCAATGACAGGTTCGGGCGGTGAGGCAAAGGCTGTTATAAACGAGGGACTCGTCCTCGTAAACGGCGAGGTCTGCACCATGAGAGGCAAGAAAATACGTCCCGGCGACGTTGTTTCTTTCAACGGAACAGAGGTAACCGTAGAGTGAATGTAACTTACGCTCAGATAGACGGCTTTAAGAATCTTTCCGGAATCTCTTTCGCTCCCGACCCGAAATATAATATCATCGTAGGTAAAAATGCTCAGGGTAAAACAAATCTCCTTGAAGCTATGTGGATTCTTTCGGGCTGCAGAAGCTTCCGTGGCTCGAAGGAAAGGGACTACGTATGCCTTGACGGCGTGAAAATGTCCTCGAAAATCAAGCTGCTTGACAGCGTCCGTGAGCAGAAAATCAGCTACGAAATGATAAAAGGCGTCAATCAGCAGAAAATTATCCACCTGAACGGCGTCAGACAAAAGGGTACAAGACAGCTCTTCGACGTTTTCAAGTGCATTGCCTTCATTCCCGATGACGTCGATATAATCAAAGGTTCGCCCGAAAAAAGACGCAGCTTCATTGATATGGCTGCTTCCCAGCTTAACCCGATTTTCGTCGTCCATATCACAAAGCACCACGCTGTCATGAACCAGCGGAATGCCCTGCTTAAGGAAATTATGCAGGGTAAGGCTCCCCGTGAGGTCCTCTGCATCTGGGACAGACAGGCGGCTCACGAGGGTACTCTCATCTCCTATATGAGAAATGAGTATATAGCTAAAATCAACGGTATCTGCGGTAAACTCTATGAGAAAATTTCAGGCGGATCCGAAAAAATGGAAATCGAATATAAGTCGAACGTCTTTAAACCCGAGGACTTTCAGAAGCCCTGCGGTGAGGACGCTTATCTGCGTTATTACGAGAAACTCTGCGAATCCGCAGATTACGATATACGTACAGGCTCCACTCATTCGGGAGTCAACCGTGACGAAATTATCATAAAAATCAACGGAGTGAGTGCAAAGGAGTACGGCTCTCAGGGACAGATTAAAAGTGCCGCACTCGTCATGAAGCTCGCTCAGGCGGAAATTTTCAGAACAAAGTCAAAGGAGTCTCCCGTCGTCTTTCTCGACGACGTTATGGGCGAGCTCGACGAGAACCGCCAGAAATTCGTCTTCGATATCATCAGAGATATGCAGGTTTTTCTCACTACCTGCAACGAAAGTGCACTTCTTCCCGAAATAAAAGGGAAAATCCTCAGAATCAGCGGAGGAAAAATAATTGAAGAAACCGACAATCTATCTCCACATAGGGAATAATTATTCCGTGGATACAAGGGATATAGTGGGAATTTTCGACATTGAGAATACAACTGTTGAAAAGTGTACAAAAATCCTCCTTGAACGTGCGGAAAAGGAAAAAAAGTGTGTCTACACAACCTACGAGATGCCGAAAAGCTTCATTATTACCGTCAGAAACGGCAGGGAGAGACTCTATATCTCTCAGCTTGCCGCCTCAACACTCAGAAAAAGACTCGCAGACGGCGGTGGAATGTGATGATAAAAAAAAGAAAAACAATTATAAAAATTATCACGGTAATTATTGCGGTAATTTTAATTTGGGTGCTGGTATATCTGGAATTTCACCGTTTTTTCATTACAGGTTTAAGCCGCAGTTACATGAGCAATAAATTCAATATCGAAATAACAAAAGATATGGAATTAAAAAAATATAAAAAGGAAGTAGTTTTCAAAGACGGTTCAGTATATGAGCTTCACATTGACAACATCGGAAATGACCATCTTGGTTTTATGGAAAAATATTGTAAAGGTGATATATGGTCATACAGCAAAGACGGTGAACATCTTAATGACGGAAAACACAAATACAATGATGCCTATAAGGGAACTTTCGGATGCGATGAATACGTCATTTATGAAAGAAAAGGAAATCCGGCTCAGGCATATTTCTTCAAAGATGGAGATACCTATGATATGATTCTGTACACATGGTATTAAAATCAGAAGGGAACGGCGTTCCGATAATGCGTAATTCGTAATTATTAATGCGTAATTATATAATTGGGATAACATGCATATTGTAGGGACGACCATTGGTCGTCCGCAATCCGAAAATCTCCCGCAATAATGGGAAATCCCTATAATGCGTAATTCGCAATTATTAATGCGTAATGCGTAATTATGCCGTCGGACGACCATTGGTCGTCCCTACACGGTAAACCGGTTACGAAAAATTCTTAATTCATAATTCATAATTCTTAATTTGAATAAATGGAGGTAAATTCATGAATCAGCAGAACAACAACTACGATGAAAACGATATACAAATTCTGGAGGGACTCGAAGCTGTCCGCAAAAGACCCGGAATGTATATCGGTTCAACAGGTCCCGGCGGACTTCATCACCTTGTTTATGAAATTGTGGATAACTCCATTGACGAGGCTCTTGCAGGCTTCTGTACGGAAATCAATGTAGAGATTCTTGAAGGGAACGTTATCCGTGTTTCCGATAACGGACGAGGTATCCCCGTAGGTATCCACCCTAAGGAGGGAATTTCTGCGGCAACCGTCGTTTATACGATTCTCCATGCGGGAGGAAAGTTCGGCGGAGGCGGATACAAGGTTTCGGGAGGACTTCACGGTGTAGGAGCTTCCGTTGTAAACGCTCTTTCGGAGTGGCTTGAGCTTACTGTCTGCGACGGAAAACACGTCTACTTCCAGCGTTTCGAGAGAGGTCACTACGACGAGGAACTCAAAATTACAGGCGATACCGACAAGACCGGTACAAGCGTTATGTTCAAGGCGGACGGCGAAATCTTCGAAAGTACCGTATATGACTACGACGTGCTCCTGAAGCGTCTGCGTGAACAGGCATTCCTCAATGCGGGAATCAGAATCGTTTTCTCCGACAAACGCAATGCCGACAATATCCAGAGCGAAACCCTCCACTATGAGGGCGGTATAAATCAGTTTGTAGAGCATATCAGGGAAAGCTGGGGACTTGATGCTCCGCTTCATGAGAATGTAATCTACATTTCGGGTACTCAGGGCGACTCATTTGCCGAAATTGCCTTCCAGTACAATGCGGGCTATAAGGAGATAATCCTCTCGTTTGCGAACAATATCCATACAAAGGACGGCGGTTCGCACGAAATGGGCTTCAAGAACGCTCTCACGAAGGTCATCAACGAATACGGCAGAAAAATGGGACTCCTCAAAGAAGGCGAAAAGCTCTCGGGAGAGGACGTCCGTGAAGGTATTACGGCAATTGTCTCCGTAAAGCTGACCGAGTGCGAGTTCGAGGGACAGACAAAAGGCCGTCTCGGAAACCCCGAGGTAAGACCGTTCATCGACAAGCTTGTAACGGAAAAGCTCTCAAATTATCTTGAGGAGAATCCGTCTATAGGAAAGCTTATTTTCAGCAAGAGCGTTTCTGCACTCAAGGCTCGTGAGGCTGCAAAGAGAGCCCGTGAAGCCGAAAGAAAAAAGAACGTCTTCGGAAGCGGAGTCTCAATGCCCGAAAAGCTTGCGGACTGCTCCGAGCGTGACAACAGATACACCGAAATATATATCGTCGAGGGAGATTCTGCGGGAGGTTCCGCAAAAAGCGGCAGAGACCGCCGTTATCAGGCAATCCTTTCCCTCTGGGGTAAGATGCTGAACGTCGAAAAGGCGAGAATCGACCGAATCTACGGCAACGAAAAGCTTGAACCCGTTGTTGCGGCACTCGGTACGGGAATCGGTGACGAGTTCGATATAACGAAGCTCCGCTACGGAAAAGTAATCATCATGGCGGATGCCGACGTTGACGGTATGCACATCAGAACACTCCTTCTGACGTTCTTCTTCCGCTATATGAGACCCCTCATCAGCAACGGCAACGTCTATATCGCACAGCCGCCGCTTTTCAAGGTCTCAAGAGGAAATAACGAGCGTTATGCCTTCTCCGACGAGGAGCGTGACAAGTATATCGAGGAGCTTTCAGAGGGCGGTAAGTATAAACCAGATACCCAGCGTTACAAGGGTCTCGGTGAGATGGACCCCGAACAGCTCTGGGAAACTACTATGGACCCCGAACGCCGTACAATGATTAGAATTACCATGGAGGACGCCTATAAAGCCGACGAGGTATTCTCTGTCCTTATGGGCGATAAGGTTGAACCCCGACGCAATTTCATCGAAAAGAATGCAAGATACGTTCAGAACCTTGATTTCTGATTACGACAGGAGGATACATGAACGAAAATTACAGACTCGTGAAGGATTACAGCATCCCTCTTGACATCTTCAGTGACGCTTACAGAAGCTATCAGAAAAAATATATATACCCGAAAAATTACATTTTTATGGCGATTTTCGGTATTCTGGCAATCGACTTCATAGTCGCCGCAGTTAAGGACCCTTCGAATTTGTTTGCTTACCTGCTTATCATGGTGTGTCTTGCGATGATGTTCAGGGAGTGGTTCAATCCGAGGAAAATCCGCAACAATATCATTGATACCGTCAAAGAGCTTGGAAATCCCGTGTACAGACTCGGTATTGCCGACGATTATATCGAGATTTCAACAATCAGCGACGGCGGTGTTGATAACTCTGCTTCCGACGCTTCCGCCGATGAGCTTGATTATAACGAGCAGTACGACCCCCTGCCCGAAAAAACAACGCTCGTCATTAACGACCAGATTAAAACTCTTGAATATGACAGGTATTTTCTGCTTCTCAACGGCAGAATGTCGTTCTATATAATCCCGAAGGAAGGCTTTACGGACAGTGAAATGGACGTTATCCGCAGCATCAACCGCTGATTTATAATGCGTAATTATATAATTGGGATACGGACATATTCACCGTGTAGGGACGACCAATGGTCGTCCGCAATCTGAAAATCTTCCGCAATAATTGGAAATCCATATAATGCGGAATTAATTATCGGGACGTTTCGGATTATTTACGGGCGAACACAGTTCGCCCCTACAGTTTCACGACGTATTCACCATGTAGGGACGACCAATGGTCGTCCGCAATCTGAAAATCTTCCGCAAAAATTGGAAATCCATATAATGCGGAATTATATAATTGGGATACGGACATATTGTAGGGGACGGCGTCCCCGACGTCCCGATTATAAAAATGCTGATTTGTCCATAAAATTATAATTCATAATTCGAAAAGCAGGAGGTAAGAAATTTTGCTTTATAACGATAATTCCAAGGTTATAAATTCCGAAATCGTTGACGAGATGCAGAACTCTATGCTGAGTTACGCCATGTCGGTAATTGTATCACGTGCGCTTCCCGATGTAAGGGACGGTATGAAGCCTGTTCACCGCCGTATCCTCTACACTATGCACGAAGCAGGACTCACCCCCGATAAAAAATACCTGAAATGTGCCGCTACAGTCGGCGACGTTCTCGGTAAATACCACCCCCACGGCGACGCATCTGTTTACGACGCCCTTGTTCGTCTTGCACAGGATTTCTCACTCCGCTATCCTCTTGTGGACGGTCACGGAAACTTCGGTAACATCGACGGCGATAAGGCTGCCGCTTACCGTTATACCGAGGCTAAAATGGCTAAAATCGCCACAGAAATGCTCACCGATATAAACAAGGAAACGGTGGACTTTATCCCTAACTACGACGACCGTCTCAAAGAACCTGTGGTTCTCCCCTCACGCTTCCCGAACCTTCTTGTAAACGGTTCTACGGGTATTGCCGTGGGTATGGCAACAAATATCCCTCCGCATAACCTCGGAGAGGTAATCGACGCTCTTCAGGTTCTTATCGACGACCCCGACTGCAGTATGGAACAGCTCATGGAGCATATCAAGGGTCCCGATTTCCCCACAGGCGGAATTATCATGGGTAAGGCGGGAATACGTGCCGCTTACGGTACCGGCAGAGGTAAGATTATCCTCAGAAGCCGCACCCATTTCGAGGAAATCAAGGGAAGAAACTGCATTATAGTTGACGAAATTCCCTACATGGTGAATAAGGTTCTTATACTTAAAAATATTGCACAGCTCTGTAAGGATAAGCGTATCGAAGGCATCTACGACCTCCGTGACGAGTCCGATAAGGACGGTATCAGAATCGTAATTGAGCTTAAAAAGGACGCTATCCCGAATATTGTCCTCAACAAGCTTTTCGCAATGACAAAGCTTCAGGATACGGTAGGAATCATCATGCTCGCACTTGTGAACGGTGAGCCGAAGATTATCACCCTCAAGCAGATGCTCAGCCATTACCTCGACTTCCAGGTTGAGGTAATCCAGCGCAGAACACGCTATGAACGCCGCAAGGCTCTTGAAAGAGCACATATTCTTCAGGGCTTCATCCTCGCTGCAGACTACATCGACGAGGTTATCGAAATCATCAGAGGAAGCAAGAATATCCCCGAAGCAAGAGAACGTATGATTGAACGCTTCAAGGACGTTGATATGTCGGCACTCCTCGACCGTGCACAGTATGACTGCTCAAATATTCATATAGAGTCACAGACGGGACTCTCCATGGAACAGGCTGAGGCTATTGTCCAGATGCGTCTCGGACAGCTCACGGGTCTCGAAAGACAGAAGATTTCAGACGAGCTTTACGGACTCCTTACAAAAATTTCAGATTACGACGATATTCTCGCCGATGTTAACCGTGTCTACGCAATCATCATGGAGGACCTCAGCGTTATCCGCAAGAAGTACAGCGATGAACGCCGTACAGACATCGAATCCGTCAGCGGAGAGGTCGATATAGAGGACCTTATCCCCGAGGAGGACTGCGTTGTTACCCTCACAAACAACGGCTACATCAAGCGTATGCCCGTTTCAGAGTACAAGACCCAGCGCAGAGGCGGCAGAGGTATCACGGGTATGAAGCAGCGTGACGAGGACTTCGTGCAGGAAATGTATATCTGCGGCTCTCACGACAATATCCTGTTTATCTCCGATAAGGGTATCATGTTCAAGCTCAAGTGCTACGAGATTCCCGACGGTTCAAAGGCTTCAAGAGGCTTCAATCTCATAAATCTCCTTCCCCTTGCTCCGGGAGAGAAGGTTGCCGCCATGATAAGAACTACTGATTTCAGCGACGAAAAATACGTCATCATGGTCACAAAGAACGGCAAAATCAAGAGGTCTAACCTTTCACTCTATAAAAATGTCCGCAAGAACGGTCTTATCGCAATCGGTCTTGACGAGGGCGACGAAATTGCAGGCGTCCGCATGACAGACGGCAATGAACAGCTGTTTGTCGCAACAAGAAACGGTATGGCTATCCGTCTTGAGGAGGACAAAATCCGTGCAATGTCACGTTCCGCACACGGCGTAAGAGCTATAAAGCTGCGTGAGGGAGACTACGTTGTGGGAATTGCAAGAATCCGTCAGGGTGCAACTCTCCTTACCGTCACCGAAAACGGCTACGGCAAGCGTACTGACCTTGAAAGCTACCGTATCCAGAACAGAGGCGGCTACGGTCTTACAAACTACAAGGTTGACGATATAAGAGGTCACGTCTGCGGAATAAAGATTGTTGACGAGGAGGACGATATTATCCTCATTTCAAGCGAGGGTATCATCATCAGAATCCTTGCAAGCGATATAAGAATTATGGGACGTATCGCAAAGGGAGTACGTGTGATGAGAGTCACCGGCGACGCAAAGGTTGTTGCGTTTACACGTGCCGAGCATGACGACTCCGCAGAAACCGAAAAGGTCGAGCAGCTTACCGACGAACAGGCAAGAATCGCCGAAGCCGAAGCTGCACTCGAAGAACAGAACGAGATTGTTATCGAAGCAGATTCCGATGACAGCGACGATTCCGACGAATGATAACGATTATATTTACAGTGATTGCCCTTATATGCTCCGCAGCCGTTTTTTTCAGCAACTATCCGCTGACGGTGAGACGTGAAAATCTCGGTGGAACTGTAAGGGCAGTTCACGTTTCAGACCTCCATAAAAGACGCTTCGGCAGGGATAACAGTCGTCTTATAGCGTCAATAAAAGCCGAAAAGCCCGACTTTATCGTCATCAGCGGCGACGCCGTTACAAGAGACGAAACCGATTTTTCGTGCATAAAATCAACTCTTGACGCCCTCTGCAGGATTGCTCCCGTTTTCATGTGCTCAGGAAATCACGAGCAGAGTCTGCCGCAGGAGTACCGTGGGAAGTTCTATGAAACCGTTGCGGAAACGCAGGTGAAAATGCTCAGGAACACTTCTGCGGAGATTGTCCTGAACGGCAGAAAACTGCGGATTTTCGGTCTTGAGGAGGATTACGGAGTGTACAAGAAGGGCGAAAGTTACCGCAATCTCGATGTGCTGACGGCTGACGTAATAACGGAGCTTCTCGGAGAAAGTCCCGATGACGGCGAGGTTCTTCTCATGGCACACAATCCCTTCTTCGGGGAAGCGTATTCGCAGTGGGGAGCTTCTTACACATTCAGCGGTCACGTCCACGGAGGTGCGGTGAGACTCTTCGGAATCGGCATATTGTCTCCCGAAAGAAAATTCTTCCCGAAATGCTCAAAGGGAGTATACGTTTACGGCGGAATGAAGCTTCTTGTTTCGGCAGGACTGGGTAAAATCAGACTCTTTAACCCTCCCGAAATCGTTGTGTATGAAATTTAAGCACCCGAAATGTACCATAATAACGGGACGTCGGGACGCCGTCCCCTACAAGGTGTATATGTCCGTAAAATTATATGGACGGATAATTATAATTCTTAATTCATAATTCTTAATTCTTAATTGGACTTGGTGTATGATGCAGACCGAAAATACAAAACAAAATGAAATTAATATTGCCGTAAAGCAGGTCACCGACCGCTTCGGAATTGATATAATCGCCGACCATAAACGATTCTGCTCGGCTATGAAGGACCTTGCTCCGAAGCTTTCAAAGGAGAGTAAGGCGTTTTTCGTTGCACTCAGCGAAAACGTCGGAACAATCTATCTCCGTGATAACGACGCTGTTGCGTCGGGAGAGAAGTCGGCATCTGAGGTAATGGTCCGTGCAAAGTCGGTGATTTCAGAGTACCTCAACGACAGCAAGGCTGATATGATTACGGAGAGCCTTGCGTTTGCACTCGGCTGGGAGATTGCAGAGGTCGTCACGTCACAAACCGATGACGACTATGACGGCGGCTCGTCAACAGTCATCGAGGACCTCATGCGTAAGGCTGAAAACGGCAGCGATGACGCCTGCTTCAATATCGGTGAAAGTTTCTTCTACGGCAGAGGCGGCGTCAAACAGGACTACGTGAAGGCTGTTGAATGGTATACAAAATCCGCTGAAAGAGGCGATTGCAGTTCTCAGAAAAAGCTCGCCGACTGCTTCCGCTCGGGACAGGGTACGAAAAGAAGCTTTGCAAAGGCTGTTTTCTGGTACGAAAAAGCTGCTCAGCAGGGAGACTATGAGTCCGCAAAGGCTGCCGTGTACTGCTACAGAATCGGCGGAAACGACCTTTCGCAGGATGTGAAGAAAGCCGAGGAAATCGCACAGAAATACGGCGTTGACATCGACGTCGAAGACGGTATCGACGATATTATGAGAGGTGCCGAATCGGGAAATCCCGCAATGCAGTTCGCTCTGGCAAACGCCTATTACAACGGCACGGGAATCTCCGCAAGCACTCAGATGGCTGTATACTGGTACAAAAAGTCTGCCGCACAGGGCTATGCTCCGGCACAGTACAACCTCGCCTGCTGTCTGAGTTCGGGAACGGGTACCAATAAGGATACAAATGCCGCAGCACAGCTCTATTCACAAGCCGCCAAGCAGGGTGACCTCGACGCTATGAATAACCTCGCTTCATTCTACATGAAGGGAGAAGGCGTTGTGAAGTCCGAGAAAAAGGCTGCGGAACTGTGGCGTGAAGCGGCATTGGGCGGTCATGTGAAGGCTCAGTACAATTACGGGGAGTGCTGCTTCAACGGCAAAGGCACCAGCAGAGATTACGCCGAGGCTGTAAGATGGTACAAAAAGGCTGCCGAATTCTTCGACCCCGACGCTGCTTATTCGCTCAGCTGGTGCTATCTCAACGGAACCGGTGTCTCTACAAATATTTATCAGGCGAAAAAATATGCCAAATTCTCGGCACAGAAAATGAATCTCAACGCAATGAAGCTTCTGGCATATCTCTATCTGGCAGGTCTCGGCTGTGAAATGAACCATGCAAGAGCTGTCGATTGGCTCGGAAAAGCTGCCGTGAGAGGCGATAAGGAGTCTGCTGATATGCTCGTATATTGTCTGAAGTACGGCGGACCCTTCCTTATGAAAAACGAGTCCAAAGCCCGTGCTGCTGCCGATAAATACAGCATCGACTACGAACTCATATAATGCGTAATGCGTAATGCGGAATTGTATAATCGTGATACGGACATATTGTAGGGGACGGCGTCCCCGACGTCCCGTAAAATTCATGTATTGTGCAATATATATGCGGACGCCCCTACAATTTCACGACGTATTCACCGTGTAGGGACGACCATTGGTCGTCCGCAATCTGAAAATCTTCCGCAAAAATTTGAAATTCATATAATGTGGAATTAATTATCGGGACGTTTCGGATTATTCACGGGCGAACACAGTTCGCCCCTACAATTTCACGACGTATTCACCGTGTAGGGACGACCATTGGTCGTCCGCAATCTGAAAACCTTCCGCAAAAATTGGAAATCCATATAATGCGTATTAATTATCGGGACGTTTCGGATTATTCACGGGCGAACACAGTTCGCCCCTACAATTTCACGATGTATTCACCGTGTAGGGACGACCAATGGTCGTCCGCAATCTGGAAACCTACCGCAAAAATTGGAAATCCATATAATGCGTATTAATTATCGGGACGTTTCGGATTATTCACGGGCGAACACAGTTCGCCCCTACAACTTCACGACGTATTCACCGTGTAGGGACGACCATTGGTCGTCCGCAATCTGGAAATCTTCCGCAATAATTGGAAATCCATATAATGCGGAATTGTATAATCGTGACACCAAGCACAACGTTTACTGTTAGTATAAAACAATCCGATTATACCGTAAAATAAGGAAAAATCCTATTGACAAATCCTACGAAACTGAGTATAATATTCTATGTAAATTGCTGTAAGGAGGGGTAGATGTGATAGCCGGAGTTTCAACAGCCTGTCTTTATCCGAAGCCCCTTGAGGAAAGTCTCTACGACCTCGCCGTGAATGGCGTATCAAACGTGGAAATCTTCGTAAATACGCACTCTGAGCTGAAAAAAAACTTTGCGTACAGCGTTGCGAATCTACTGAAGCGTTTTGATGTGAAATGTGCGTCTGTTCACCCTTTTACATGCGAAAATGAGCAGATTATGTTCTTTTCCGACTACGAAAGACGCCTTGACGACATCCTCGAATACTACAGGTATTTTTTTCGGTTCATGAATATAGTCGGTGCTGAATACTTCGTTTTTCACGGAGCAAAATCAGTTCGCTCGACTGAGTTCTTCTGTGAGCGCTACAGCAGGCTCTACAGGCTCGGTAAGGAGTTCGGAGTGACAACTGCCCTTGAGAACGTCGCACGCTGTACAAGCGCATCCTCAGCGTTTGTGAGGGACGTCGCAAAAATGCTCGGAAACGAGTTTGCTTTCGTCCTCGACACAAAACAGGCTGTACGTGCAGGTGAAAATCCTTTTTCATTCCTCGACGCAGCAGGTGACAGAACCGTTCACGTACATATAAGCGATTCGGGAGAACTCGGTGACTGTCTGCTTATCGGCAGAGGAAGATTCGATTTCAAGCGTTTTTTTGCGAAGCTCGCAGCTCTGAATCCCGATTGCAGCGTTATCCTTGAACTCTACAGAAGCGGATTCGGCGGTATAAGCGACCTGCTTTCGTCCTATAACAAACTTACAAATATGATTAAGGAGCAGAATTTATGAAGTGTCCCTTCTGCGGATTTCTTGATTCAAAGGTAACGGATTCACGTCCTACCGATGAGAAAATCCGCCGCCGCAGGGAATGTCTTAAATGCATGGGAAGATTCACAACATACGAGGTTGTCGAACAACCCCTGCTGATGGTGGAAAAACGTGACGGAAGCTATGAAACTTTCAAGCGTGATAAGCTCATCAAGGGCATTTTCAGTGCAATAAAAAAGCGTCCCGTTACAATAGACCAGGTTACCGAAATTGTTAATTATGTGGAAAATTACTACGCCAATGACCTCAGAACAGTGGCGAAATCAAAGGAGATAGGAGAGCTTGTCCTTAATAAGCTCAGAGCTATCGACCCAATATCATACATCCGTTTTGCCTCTGTTTATGAGGACTTTACGGACGTTGCCAGCTTCGTTGCCACAATCAGCGAGCTTGAAGAATCGGCTGATCCGCAGGAATAAGCTGCGGTCAATAAAAAAATGCACCTTTATGCGTAAAGCGGAAAGGTGCGGAAAACAAAAAAATTATAAAGAAAGAGGTAAAAACCATGGACGGTATTCTCGAAAACTTCAACGACAAAAGCGTAGAAAGCACATTCACTTCATCTGATGTGGAGTCAAACAAGATTATCGTAGCAGTATGCTGCATCGTGTCAATCCTGTTCTTCCTTCCACTTCTCATGGACAAGAATTCTGCTTACTGCAAGTTCTACGCTAACCAGATTCTTACATTGTTTGTATGTCTGCTTGTTCTGGGAATCGTATGTGCAATTATCGGATTAATCCCTGTGATTGGTGCTATTATCGGTACTGTTGCAGGTATTGCCGCACTTGCTGTTGCAATTCTCATGGCAATCGGTGCATTCAAGGGCAAGGCAATCAGACTTCCCTTCGTAGGAAATCTTATCAGCATTTTCTGATTCAGCTTACGGCGAGACGGAGACTTCCTCCGTCCTCGCTGTATACCATTGATGCGACGGCAATGTCGTTACAGACAAGAAGCTCCGCAAGCATTTTTTTGCTTTCGGGGCTGTAATTTTTTACCTCGTAGACGTAGAGGGTAGCCTCTCTGCCTGCGTATTCCCTGAGAGGCATCCCCTGCTTATCCTGCATAACGGCGTATTCCTCGTAGGCGGAGGAGAAGTTTTCGGGAATTATGATGCTCTTTCCCGCAATTTCACCGACCTCCCAGCCGTGTGAAGCAAAATAATCAATTCTTTCTGCTGTTGTGGATGCGGCAACGTGTGCACTCTCAGGCAGCTTTTGGCTGTGTTTGTCGGGAATCAGCAGAGCTGCAAGAAGCGCTCCGAAAAATGCGGTAAATAAAAACAGTCTGAATTTTTTCATGTTGAACACTCCATATCGTTGAACTGTTCAATAATATGCCGGACAAATCTGAATTATGAATCAAACAAAACAACCATATAATGCGGAATTCGTAATTGATAATCGTGATACGGACATATTGTAGGGGACGGCGTCCCCGACGTCCCGTAAAATTCATGTATTGTGCGATATATATGCGGACGCTCCTACAATTTCACGACGTATTCACCATGTAGGGACGACCAATGGTCGTCCGCAATCTGAAAATCTTCCGCAAAAATTGGAAATCCATATAATGCGAAATTAATTATCGGGACGTTTCGGATTATTCACGGGCGAACACAGTTCGCCCCTACAACTTCACGACGTATTCACCGTGTAGGGACGACCATTGGTCGTCCGCAATCTGGAAATCTTCCGCAATAATTGGAAATCCATATAATGCGAAATTAATTATCGGGACGTTTCGGATTATTCACGGGCGAACACAGTTCGCCCCTACAAATTCACGATATATTCACCGTGTAGGGACGACCATTGGTCGTCCGCAATCTGGAAATCTTCCGCAAAAATTGGAAATCCATATAATGCGGAATTAATTATCGGGACGTCCCGTAAAATTCATGTATTGTGCAATATATATGCGGACGCCCACTGGGCGTCCCTACATGGTGTAACGAATATCGTAATAAATTGATAAAGAGGGTGGTTAAAATGTCACAGATACGACTCGATAAATTCATATCTGAACGCACGGAGTATTCCCGTCGTGAAATAAAGGAGCTTGCCCGAAAAGGCGGAATCAAGCTCAACGGAGCTGCCGTAAAGGCTCCCGACGTGAAAATCGACCCCGAAAATGATACGGTAGAGGTCTGCGGAAAGACTGTTCAGGCAGAGCGTTTCAGGTATCTTCTGCTGAACAAGCCGCAGGGGTACGTATGCTCAACCGACGAAAAGGACGGGAAAACCGTTATGGAGCTTGTACCTGCTGAGCTGAGGACCAAAGGCATGTTTCCTGCCGGAAGACTCGACAAGGATTCGCTCGGAGCACTCCTGATTACCGACGACGGCGAGCTTGCCCACAGGATACTTGCTCCGGGACGTCATGTGTCCAAAATTTATATTGTGAAACTTGACAGACCGTTTCAAAGTAATTATATTGACTTATTCAGTAAAGGTATTGATTTAAAGACGGGCGAAAGATGTCTTCCCGCAAAGGTAAAACCGCTTGAAAACAGCGAAAAACACGTGTTTGTGGAGCTTTGTGAGGGGAAATATCATCAGATTAAAAGAATGTTTGCCGCAGTTGGGAATCATGTGGAGGTTCTGATGAGAATTTCGGTCGGAGGACTGATTCTGCCCGAAAAACTGGCAATCGGAGAATGTATGGAATTATTGCACAAAGATGTTGAAAACTTGTTTTTGCCACTCGATTTTGATGCTTTTTGTACCGAATTTTCTGCGAATTTTTCGGCAAAACTGATAAACAAAGTATTGTAAGTTTGGCAATTTAGCATCTTGAAATTTTTTGCGGAATTTGGTATTATATTAATGTAGCTGATACTAAAAATTTATAAGACGATATCGGCAAGAAATATTTGAACTGGAGGACTGGAATAAATGGCAGGTTTAACACTCAAAGGCATTTATAAAAAATATCCCGGCGGCGTTGTTGCTGTTTCGGATGTTAATTTAGAAATAAGAGATAAGGAATTTATCGTTCTTGTAGGACCTTCCGGCTGCGGTAAGTCAACAACTCTCCGTATGATCGCCGGACTTGAGGAAATCTCTGAGGGTGAGCTTTACATCGGCGACCGCCTTGTAAATGACATCGCTCCCAAGGACAGAGATATCGCAATGGTTTTCCAGAACTATGCTCTTTATCCTCATATGACTGTTTTCGATAACATGGCTTTCGGACTTAAACTCAGAAAAGTTCCCAAGGATGAAATCGAAAGAAAGGTTAACGAGGCTGCTAAGATCCTCGACCTTACTCACCTTCTCGACAGAAAGCCTAAGGCAATGTCCGGTGGTCAGAGACAGAGAGTTGCTCTCGGTCGTGCTATCGTTCGTTCACCTAAGGTATTCCTCCTTGACGAGCCTCTTTCAAACCTCGACGCTAAGCTCCGTGCTCAGATGAGAACCGAGATCTCCAAGATCCACAAGAAGCTCGGTACAACATTTATCTACGTAACTCATGACCAGACTGAGGCTATGACAATGGGTGACAGAATCGTTTGTATGAAGGACGGTTTCGTTCAGCAGATCGATACTCCCCAGAACCTCTATGAGAATCCTACAAACAAGTTCGTTGCAGGCTTCTTAGGTTCACCTCAGATGAACTTCATCGACGCTGTTCTCAAGGAAGAGTACGGTCAGTATATCGTTGAGTTCGGTTCTGAAGATACTCCCAGATCCAACGGCGTTAAGTATCAGATTATCGTTCCTGAGTCAAAGGCTAACGACGATCTCGCTCACTATGTAGGCAAGGAAATCATCCTCGGAATCCGTCCTGAGAGCATCCACGATGAGGAAATGTACCTCTCAAATGCTACAACAGGTGTCATCGAGGCTAACGTTGAAATCACAGAAATGATGGGTGCTGAGACATATCTCTACCTTGAGTGTGAGGGTATTCCGCTTACAGCAAGAGTTAGCCCCAGATCTACTGCAAGATCAGGCGACAGAATTAAAGTTGCTCTCGATCCCAACAGAATCCACCTCTTTGATAAGGAAACAGAAAAGACTATCGTTAACTGATTTCAGTTATTTTAGCAGTTCTTTATTAATAAGCAGAAAACCGCAGTGTAAAGCTGCGGTTTTTTTATTGTCTGCAAAATCGTAGGGGCGAACTGCAGACGACCAATGGTCGTCCCTACATGGGGGTGTGTCCGCAAATCCGCAAGACTTTCAGACCGTCCCCTCAATATTATACAATATGTTTTCATATATTTCATGAAAAAATGCAGAAATCCGATTTTTTCCGAGCAATATAGTGCTAAATCTTTCCACAGACTTTTTGAGAAGTTTTCAACATGATGTTAAAAGTGGTGTGGAATTGAATTCAACTATGTTGAAAACTCTGTGGAAACGGTGGAAAACAACGTATAATGCACGTTTTTCCAGTGCTAAAAAGTTGAAAACATTGTGGATAAACGGGGAAAAAGTGTAAACAATAAAATTACGTTGTGGAAAACCTGTCCACAATCAAATTATGCAAAGGATATGATTGTATGAAAAAGTATTTAGCAATATGCTCCATATTGTTTACAGTCTGTACTGCTTTTACCGGCTGCGGTTCAAGTGATACACCCTACGATTCTAACCCTACCTCAGAGAACGGAACACGTTATACCGAGGAAGATACGAACTCCATCCGTGAGGATATCACCGACGCTGCCGACGGTATCGGCGATGCAGGTAAGGATATTATCGACGGCGTTACTAATGCCGTCGGCGACATCATAGACGGCTTCGACGGCAATCCCGACTCAACCCACACAACAAATAAGGATTGATAATAGAGGATTTGTTTATACAGAGACATTTACAGGTGTTTTTGGGGGAAACCTTTCTGAGGAAAGGTTCTCCCCCAAGCCCCCTTCCAAAGACTTTTAATACAAATTTCAGCCCCATAGGGTGCGTCCAAAAAAAGTTTGAACATCATGTTCATCCGGAAACGCACCCTATGGGGCTGAAATTTCATACTGAAAGTTTTAGGAAAGGAGTTTGAGGATGACTCCCCACAGTGTGGGGAGATGTCCGAAGGACAGAGGGGACAGGCTCCCGTTGGGAGAACCCTTTTTCAAAAGGGTTTCAGACTGTAGAAAAAGCCGTATATTAACGGGACGTCGAGGACGCCGTCCCCTACAGATGGCTATTTTACGTATTATAAATGTAGGGGCGAACTGTGTTCGCCCGAAAAAAATATGTTTATCGACACGCTGAACCCTTTTTCAAAAGGTTCTTCCTCAAGAAGACTTGCAAAAGTCTGCAAAAACAAATTCTTTATTATAATTCATTATTGCTGAGAGTCGTCGGTGTTGATGAATTCGGCACCGAGGTCGTTGAGGAAGTCCGCAACGATGAATCTCGGACGCTGTTTCACCTCGGCATAGATTTTTCCGACGTACTCGCCGATGATTCCGAGACAGAAAAGCTGGAGTCCGCCGATGAGCCATATCGAACAGATTGTACTCGACCAGCCGAGTTCTGCAAAGCCTGCAAACTTCGCAATAAATGCCCATATAAAGGCTAAAATGCTGAGCATCGACGTAACGATTCCGAGAGTTGTTATCATTTTAAGGGGCTTTGTACTGAACGAGGTTATGCCGTTTATTGCAAAAGCGAGCATTTTTTTCAGGGGATATTTACTCTCGCCCGCAAAACGCTCAGCACGCTCGTAGTAGACGTTGCAGCTCTTGAAGCCGATAAGCGGAACCATTCCTCTCAGGAACAGATTTACTTCCTTGTAGTTTGCAAGTTCGCACAGAACACGCTTGCTCATAAGACGGAAATCCGCATGATTATAAACAACGTCGGCACCCATGACCTTCATGAATTTATAGAAGCCCTCCGCTGTGAATTTCTTGAAGAATGTATCGGTTTTACGCTCGCTTCTAACGCCGTATACAACCTGATTTCCCTCGTAGTATTTCTGCACCATTTCGTCGATAGCATTGATGTCGTCCTGCAAATCGGCGTCCATAGTGATAGCCATGTCGCAGATGTCCCTGACCGTCATGAGACCTGCGAGGACTGCGTTCTGGTGACCGCTGTTTCGTGAGAGGTTGATTCCCGAAAACAGCTGCGGACTTTCATTGTGAAGTTCCTGAATAATTTCCCATGTACTGTCCTTTGAGCCGTCGTTGACGAAAACTACACGGCTTTTCGGGGAAATAAGCATTCTGTCGATGAGTGAACGGTACTTTTCTTCAAGTCTTTTTGCAGTTTCTCTGAGGACTTCCTCCTCGTTGTAGCAGGGTACGACCATGTAAAGGATTTCCGGTTTTTCCATTTTAAAATCTCCTGTCTATTGAAATATTGATTCAAGAATTCTGATAAAGGTGTCGCCGATTCCGTTTGAGTAGACGACCTCCACGGCAATATCGGGACGGTTTGTGATGATATTGTCAACGCCGAGAGCTACCATCTGCTCTATATCGGCTCTTCTGTCAACGGTCCAGACGAAAATCAGTTTACCGTTGCGGTGAGCCTCGTGGACGACACTCTGGTTGACAAACAGGTAATTCATGCTTACGGCGTCGATGTATTCGAGCATGGAATACGAAGTTGAGGCTGCCATATTAGCGATGAGAGCCGTTTTTATTCTGGGGTTAAGCTCCTTCACACGCTTCAGGATGGTGTACGAAAACGACGTGACATAGCACGAGCCTTCAAGGTTGTATTCTTCAAGAAGCTCAACGGTCTTTTCGGCAGCCTGAACCGCACCTGCCGACTCCTTGATTTCTATATTGAGCAGTTTTTTTCTGTCCACAAGTTCAAGAACCTCGGAAAGGAGCATGATTTTAGCGTCGTCGAACTCCCCTTTTTCCCCGAAATCCGTACCTGCCGACAGCTTCTGAAGTTCATTGTAGGTATAGTCGGAGAGCTTACCGCTGCCGTTGGTGGTACGTTCAAGGGTGGAATCGTGGAAGACGACAAGCTGACCGTCCTTTGTAAGACGGACATCAAGCTCGATATAGTCCGCACCGCTTTCCATAGCCGCTTCAAATGCATATGACGTATTTTCGGGAGCGACGTGGGAGAAGCCTCTGTGAGCACTTATCTGGGCACGTGTGAGAAAACCTGCGGCGAATCTGAAATTGCCCTTGTAGATTGTGCGTATATAGCCGAAATCAAGCAGCAGAGCTGCTGCTGCGAGAGTGGTGATAAGAACGGCTTTTTTCTTTTTTCCCATTTTGGGACGTTCCTTGTCGGGGACAGTGACGGTCTCATTTTCGTCGAGGTCGCCGAAGAATTCTCCCGTGAGCCAGCACATGATTGCGGGTGCGGAGAAGAATGCTGATATTGCCGTAAAGACGTTCATGGCGTATTTCAGGACGTACAAAGCGGTTCTGAACGAGGATTCGGGCTTTGAAAATCCCTTGACGCCGTAAATGATGATGAAGCTTATTCCGAATGTCAGAATGGCGATTGCGGCAAATATGAACAGTGTCCAGAGAAGGAAGCGTACTGCCATTGAGATTCTTTTTCTGCCGATTTTCTCACGGCTTGTCCTGACACATTCGGGGAAGTCTCTGTCGGTAAGCACGAGGTAGTGCAGACTGTAGCTTCTTCCTACGATAATCAGAATCATTAAAGTCTGGATAATGATGTAGACGATAACTGCCATATAGCCGCCGATTCCCTTGAAAACCCACCTCAGAAGCGGCAGAAGCGGTACCATGAATACACCCGACGAAAGTGTGAATTCCGTAAAGGGCATGAACATTGTAAAGCCGAAGAATTTTGCAATGCCTGAACCTCTGAAAGCTTTTGCGAAGCCCTTGAAGCCGGTCCGCATCATTCCGCCGACGGTAATAGTCTCACCTCTGCCGTAGCATGAAAAGCAGGCGGCGAGTGCGGTAAGCTCGACGAATGAGAAAAAGCCGAACAGAAACAGCAATATGATAAGGAAGAAAACAGTCACGGGACTGTGAAGATAAGTCAGGAGGCTTTCGTCGTAAATATAAGAAATGCCTGCGGCTTTCATTGTGAGTTTAAGCGAGATTGCGAGTACGGGTGCACCGAAGGCTATCAGCAGCAGTTTGAAAAGAAGCTCGAAAAGCAGAAAATGGGGCATCGCACGCACAAAAGTCCCTATTGAACCAAAAAATTTTTTCATTTTATCTCCGAATCGTATGTCAGCCGAAGCAGCTTATATTATTTAGTCGCTTCTAAGTGCGTAATCTCTCAGTATTTTATTATACATCTTTAAATATATATTGTCAACATTGTCAACCGCAAAAAAGTGGTGTTTCTTTGAAAACAGGTATTTACAAAGTGCATGAAAAAGTGGTATAATAATAACGTAGTGCCTTTTGGGGCTGATTCAATTATTATTTCAGGAAAGAAGTGTTTATATGACTAAAATTACGATCTTTTCGGGCTTCCTCGGAGCAGGTAAAACAACGCTTATCAAGAAGCTCATCGCTGAGGGCTACAAGGGTGAAAAGCTTGTGCTTATCGAAAACGAGTTCGGACAGATTGGCATTGACGGCGGTTTCCTTCAGGACGCAGGCGTTGAGATTACCGAAATGAATTCGGGCTGTATCTGCTGTTCTCTTGTGGGAGACTTCGGAAAGGCTCTGGAGAAGGTTCTTGCGGACTACGCTCCCGACCGTATTCTCATTGAACCGTCAGGCGTCGGAAAGCTCAGCGACGTTATCCGTGCCGTACAGGACATAGATTCACATGATATAATTCTCGACGGCTTCACAACGGTAGTTGACGCAAAGAAGTGCAGAATGTACCGCAAGAATTTCGGCGAGTTCTTCAACAATCAGATAACATATGCAAGCTGTATAATTCTCAGCCACACTCAGGGCGTTTCCGAGGAAAAGCTTGACGAGTGCATTGCTCTTGTAAGGGAGCTTAATCCCGTTGCACCCATTGTAACTACCGACTGGGACGAGCTTAC
>SVNK01000001.1:260499-397176 GCA_015066935.1 Ruminococcus sp.
CACCACGCTGAAGAAGTATTCACCAGCTGGGGTGCCGAGACTCCCAATGCGTACACTGCCGATGAAATCACCGAAGCACTCAGAGCACTTGAAAACGAGGAGCTTTACGGCATGGTGCTCAGAGCAAAGGGAATTGTTGCAGGCAAGGACGGTCAGTGGATACACTTTGATTATGTTCCCGGTGTACCCGATGTGCGTACAGGCTGTGCAGGCACAATCGGCAGACTGTGCGTAATCGGCTCAAAGCTTAACGAGTCCGCTGTCACCGAACTTTTCCGCATCAAGCAGTAAGGAGTAATATTATGGCTAAGAATCAGGATTTCCCTGTATATCTGTTCCTTGGTTTCCTTGAATCGGGTAAAACGAAGTTCATTCAGGAGACTCTTGAGGACAAACGCTTCAACAACGGCGAAAAGACTCTCCTCCTCATCTGCGAGGAGGGCGTCGAGGAATATGATATGGACAAATTTCCCTCAAAGAACGTCTTTATCCGCACCGTCGAGGACAAAAATGAACTTACCGAAGCAAATCTGCTCCGTTTTGTACATGAAACAGGTGCGACACGTGCCGTTGTGGAGTACAACGGTATGTGGCTCGTCAACGACCTCATAAACAATATGCCGGAGGACTGGGTCGTTTATCAGGTGATGACCTTTATCGACGCTTCAACTTTCCTCGGCTACAATGCAAACATGAGAAGTCTTGTAGTGGACAAGCTCAATGTTTCCGAACTTGCAGTGTTCAACCGTGCCGAGAAGTCCATGGACGTCACTGAATTCCACAAGATTGTCCGTGGAGTCAGCAGACGTGCCGAAATCGCCTACGAATACACCGACGGTACTGTTGCCTACGACGACATCGAGGACCCTCTCCCGTTTGATATTGAGGCTGACGAAATCGTCATTAACGACGGCGATTACGCTCTTTTCTACCGTGACATCATGGAGGAGCCTGCAAAATACGACGGCAAAACAATTACCTTCAAGGGTACAACAGCACGCAACCCAAAATTCCCCGACAATACATTTGCTGTCGGCAGAAACGTGATGACCTGCTGTATTGACGATATACAGTTCTGCTGGTTTGTTACGGAAGCTGCCGACCTCTCAATGGTGAGAAGCAAGGGCTGGGTCATTGTAAAGGCGAAAATCAAGGTCGGCAAGCACAAGTTCTACAGGGGCAAGGGTCCCGTTCTTCATCTTATCGACATCACCGACGCAGCTCCTCCCGAAAGAGAAGTTGCCACTTTCTATTAATCATAAAGGAGTATCATCATGAGCGGAAACATCAAAAGCTATGAAAGTCCCTTCTGCACACGCTATGCAAGCGAGGAAATGCAGTATATATTCTCGGCGGACAAGAAGTTCACAACATGGAGAAAGCTCTGGGTTGCACTTGCAAGAGCTGAAATGAAGCTCGGTCTTCCCGTGACTGAGGAGCAGGTAAAACAGCTTGAGGAGCACGTTTTCGATATTGACTACGACGTTGCTCAGGAACGTGAGAAAATCTGCCGTCACGACGTTATGGCTCACGTTTTTACCTACGGAAAGGCTTGTCCCGACGCCGCAGGTATCATCCACCTCGGAGCTACTTCGTGCTATGTCGGCGACAATACCGACGTTATTATCATGCGTGACGCTCTGACGGTAGTCCGCAGAAAGCTCCTCAACGTAATGAACAATCTGGCGAAATTTGCCGATGAATACAAGAATATGCCGTGTCTCGGCTACACTCACCTCCAGCCAGCACAGCTCACAACGGTCGGCAAGAGAGCAACTCTCTGGCTCAACGAGCTTCTCATGGACTTCAATGACCTCGAATACAGAATTTCAACACTCAGTCTCCTCGGCTCAAAGGGTACAACAGGTACTCAGGCTTCGTTTATGGAGCTTTTCGAGGGCGATTCTTCCAAGGTTACCGAGCTTGAACGCATGATTGCACAGGAAATGGGCTTCGATAAGGTCGTTCCCGTTTCCGGTCAGACCTATTCACGCAAAATGGACTTCGGAGTTCTTTCCGTCCTCAGCTCGATTGCTCAGACAGCAAGCAAGTTCTCTTATGATATGCGTCTGCTCCAGAGCTTCAAGGAAATGGAGGAGCCTCGTGAAAAGAAGCAGATTGGTTCTTCCGCTATGGCTTACAAGCGTAATCCCATGAGATGTGAGAGAATTACCGCACTTTCACGCTATGTCATGATAGACGCTCTTAACCCTGCTTTCACGGCAGGTACTCAGTGGTTTGAGAGAACCCTCGACGATTCCGCAAACAAGCGTATCAGCGTTGCAGAGGCTTTCCTCGGTGTTGACGCTATCCTCAATGTCATGATGAATGTTACTAACGGCATTGTCGTTTACCCCGAAATCATCCGCCGTCGTGTTATGGCAGAGCTTCCCTTCATGGCAAGCGAAAATATCATGATGGACGCTGTAAAGAAGGGCGGCGACCGTCAGGAGCTTCACGACAGAATTATGGACTACTCCATGATTGCAGGCGAGCAGGTGAAGGTCTACGGAAAGGAGAATAACCTCTGCGAGCTTATCCTCAACGACCCTATGTTCAGAATTACCCGCAGTGAGCTTGAAGCAGTCCTCAGACCCGAAAGCTATACGGGACGTTCTTCTCAGCAGGTTGACGAGTTCCTTTCGGAGTGTATCCGTCCCGTCCTTGAAGCAAATAAGGACATCCTCGGCGAAAGCTTTGATATGAAGAATTAACCTGAACCGACCATACATGGCGGATATGTTCATAAAATTTGTAGGGGACGGCGTCCCGACGTCCCGTTAATACGGAACAATTTCAGATGATTACGGACGACCAATGGTCGTCCCTACACGGTGAACATGTCGTGAAATTGTAGGGGCGAACTGTGTTCGCCCGTGAACAATCCGAAACGTCCCGATAATTAATACGCATTATATGGATTTCCAATTATTGCGGAAGATTTTCAGATTGCGGACGACCAATGGTCGTCCCTACAATGTGGTTGGTGTCGTGATTGTATAATTACGCATTATATGGGACGTCGGTAAGCCGTCCCCTTCAATTCTACGCAGCGTAGAATTGGCTGTATATGGTGATTCTACGGTTCATGGGTGTACTTTCTCCCGATTATGTATTATACTTTTTCTTGAAAGGAGGGCGATGAGAATGAACCAGATCAAAACAGGTAAATTCATCGCACAGATGAGAAAAGAAAAGGGAATGACTCAGAGACAGCTCGCTGACGAGCTCCTCATAAGCGACAAGACCGTTTCCAAATGGGAGACAGGCAAGGGTATGCCTGAGGTGTCGCTGATGATGCCTCTCTGCGAAGTTCTCGGCATAAACGTAAACGAGCTACTCACGGGCGAGCGTATCCCCGATGAGAGCTACAAGGAGAAAGCTGAGGAAACTATGATGGATTTGATGAGAAACAAAAAAGGCAGAGGTAAAATTATTGCATTGATGATTCTGATATTGCTGCTTATGCTTGCACCTATGATTATCGTGGCTGTACTTATAGAAATGTACGACCTTCCCGAAAAACTGGAAATCATTACGTTGATTCCGGCAATTATTGGTGCTGTGGTAATAATTTTCGTGGATTGCAGCGTCGGTTATTACCAGTGCGAGGAGTGCGGTGAGAAATTTGTACCGAAATTCGGTGCGAACTACTTCTTTGCCTTTCACAAGCCCGATTCACGTAAAATACGCTGCCCGAAATGCGGTAAGAACTGCTGGTGTAAGCATAATCTTTATTGAATAACGTCGGGACGACCAGTGGGCGTCCCTGCATTATAATACGCAGAATAGCCGTTTGTCGTAGGGGCGAACTGTGTTCGCCCGCATGATATATGAATTTTATGGGACGTCGTGGACGCCCACTGGTCGTCCTTGGTCGATGATATGATTACATATCAGGCAAAACGTTCATCGGACGACCACTGGTCGTCCCTACAATGTGGTTGGTGTAATGATTGTATAATTACGCATTATAGGGGCGTTTTGTTGGATTTTTGTATTATTCGGACGGAATTTAACATACGGGCGAACAAAGTTCGCCCCTACAATATGGTTGGTATCATAATTATATAATTACGCATTACAAATTAAAAAACGGGAGGTTATATGAAAAAACAATATCTTGAAGCAGGAAAAATAGTCACGACCCACGGCATAAAGGGCGAGGTAAAGATAATGCCCTACTGCGATTCGGCGGAGCTTCTTGCGGAGTTCGACAGGCTGTTTATCGGTAAGAATCACGACGAAATCATCGTGGAGCGTGCAAGGGTTCAGAAGAACATGGTCATTGCGAAGCTTGAGGGGATAAATACTCCCGAAGAAGCTGAAAAGCTCCGCAATAAAATGCTTTTTATGCACCGTGACGACCTCGAACTCGACGACGACACCTACTTCATCCAGGACCTCATCGGCATGGAGGTCAAAGACGCCGACTCCGACGTTCTGTACGGTAAAATTGCCGATGTTATGCAGACAGGTGCAAACGACGTCTATGTTGTCAGAGGTGAGGAGAGGGAGTACCTCGTGCCTGCAATCGCAGATGTTGTCATCTCAACCGACCTCGACAGCAATATAATGACAATTCGTCCGCTTGACGGGCTTTTTGACTGATAAAGGAGAAAATCATGAGAAAAAACAGGATTTTAAGTGCTTTGCTTGCAGCCGGTATTGCATTCACACTGACAGGCTGCGGAAGCAAAAGTTCAGATTCATCTGCAAAGGAAGAAAGCTCCGCCGCTTATACTACGGCAGAGCTTGCAGAAAAAATATCCATATGCGGAAAACAGCTGAAAAGTCCGCTTACTTTTGCGGATTTCGGCGAAGGTTTCACGCTTGATTCCTATGCTCAGGACAGTGCCACGGGTGCTATGATAGACCTTTTCTACAACGGCGAGCTTGTCTGTGCCCTTGATTATCACTGCTCTCCCGACGAAATTGACGATAATCAGAAAATCGCAGGTATCTACTTTACAGCAAATGATTTCAACAAAGAAAAAATATCCCTGAACGGCTTTACCGCAAACGATAAAATTGAAGTTCTTGAGGAAAAACTCGGTGCTCCGACCGCTTCAAACAAGACTGTTTATACATATGATACAAGCGATAACGGCAAGCTTGAAGTTATCGACATGCCTGACGGTTCTATACATTCTATCGTTTTCATAATGGAGCCTCATGAAAAATAACGTCTGAAACAGGAGTTACTATGAATATTACAATCGCAACCCTTTTCCCCGAAATGTGCGAGGCTGTACTCGGTGAGAGCATCATCGGCAGAGCACGCAAATCGGGAGCCATTACCCTTAACTGCCGCCAGATACGTGAATACACTCAGGACAAGCACCGCCGTGTGGACGATACTCCCTATGGCGGAGGAATGGGCATGGTGATGCAGTGCGAGCCGATTTACAACTGCTACAAGGCGGTCTGTGACGAGCTTGGTACAAAACCGCATACAATATATATGTCTCCCAAGGGCAAGGTGCTCGACCAGAACAAGGCTGTTGAGCTTTCGAAAATGGACAATATCCTCATCATATGCGGTCACTACGAGGGCGTTGACCAGCGTATAATCGACAAAATAGTTGACGAGGAAATCTCCGTCGGGGACTATGTCCTCACAGGCGGCGAGCTTCCTGCGATGGTGCTTGTGGACGCTGTTGCGAGAATGTGCAGAGGAGTCCTCTCGGACGACGTCTGCTTCACCGACGAGAGCATTTACAGTGGTCTGCTTGAATATCCGCACTACACACGTCCCGAGGTCTGGGAGGGCGAGGCAGTACCTTCGGTACTTCTTTCGGGTCACCACAAGAACATTGAAAAATGGCGTCTTGAGCAGTCGCTGAAGCTTACAGAGGAGCGTCGTCCCGACCTTCTGGAAAAATACAACTCCGAAAAAAGTGAATAAAAGGATTTTTTCCCATAAATTCTCAATATCAACCTGCTTGTTTACTCTCAGTTATAAACATTTAATATAATACAATGTTGAAAGTTGTGAAACTTTACCAACGATTATCAACATTTTTTTGTGGTGATAATTCACAAGCAGAGCGAATAAAAGTCGTTCACAATTTATCTAAATGTAGAATTTAGCGAAAAGTATGAGGAAAAAGCCAAAAATCCGTTGACTATGCGGATTTTTGATTGTATAATGAGTTATAGCAATTGAATTACTTGCAATAAAGTCGGCAGTAAACTGTCGATTATAAAGAGAATAGGAGAGTTGTATATGTTTGTAAGAGAGGTAATGGTTAAGAATCAGGTTGGACTTCACGCAAGACCTGCAACCTTCTTTATTCAGAAGGCTAATGAGTTCAAGTCATCAATCTGGATTGAGAAAGAGGACCGCAGAGTCAATGCCAAGAGTCTTCTTGGAATCCTTTCACTCGGTATCGTTGGCGGCACAACTGTAAAGGTTATTGCTGACGGCGCAGACGAGAAGGCTGCAGTTGACGCTCTTATCGAGCTTGTTGACAGCGGTTTCAGCGAGGAAAGCAGATAATTACTTTATGTAAAGGGCGTTACATTGTAACGCCCCGTTTTGTTTTTACTCACTGTCAGCCGTCAAGCGATTCTATCATGTTTTCCGCAAAAATACCGTATCCCCGTGTAGGGTCGGCTACGAAAACGTGCGTGACGGCTCCGATGAGCTTCCCGTTCTGGATTATGGGACTCCCACTCATCCCCTGTACGATACCGCCTGTCTCATCAATCAGACGAGGGTCGGTAATCCGTATTACCATGTTTTTGTTGGGACTTTTACTGCTGTAATCAATGCTTTCAATCTCAACAGTGTACCTTTCGGGCGACTCTCCGTGTACCGTAGACAGAATCTCCGCACTGCCCGTTGTCACATCCTGACGGAACCCCATTCTGTATTGTGTCCCGTGCGTACAGAGCTCCGTGAGAGCCTCGTCAGAGAGTGTCCCGAAGATACCGCATTCGTTGTTTGTGCAGAGCGTTCCATAGGACTCGCCGTCAATAAAACGTCCCCGAAGCTCTCCCGGAACACCCTTCATGCCCTTTTTCGCTTCGTTTATCTCGACGGGAACTGCTTCTCCGCTTTGTATGGGGACAAGCTCTCCCGTATCCGAATCGCAGACAGGATGACCAAGACCTGCAAACTGTCCCGTAGCCTTGTTTACGAAGGTCATCGTGCCGATTCCCGCAATGCTGTCACGTACCCACATTCCGCCACGCCATTTGCCGCTTGACTTCGATTTCACGGGAATGATTTCCGTTGTAAAGCAGCTGTCGTCACGGTCTACCGAGAGTGTTACGGGTCTGCCGCCGCTTCTGCCGATTATTTCCTGAAGATGACCGTTGGAAGTGACCTTCTGACCGTCCGCAAGACGAATTACGTCGCCTACTTTTATCCCTGCACTTTTCGCAGGATAGGTAATTTCTCCGCTTTCCGCATCAATTCCGCCAATCTCGGTGACCATTACCCCCTCCATGACAAGCTTAATGCCGAAGGGACTTCCTCCCGCAACAAGCACAGGTGCAGGTCTTTCGTGGACTTCAACCGATTTTACGGGGATTGCTCCGAACAGCGACAGTGTCACCCTGCCTTCGGACGTGACCGCCTCCGCAGCCGCAAACGGTGAGCCACAGCACCTTATTTCAGGATATTCCGCAATTTTAAGACCGCTTACTGCCTCTGCCGAAACATTTTCGGGCAGAATGTGCGAGTAATATCCTGCTGTACCGAATACGCCTCCAAAAGCTGCACACAATACAACAGCAACGACTTTTCTGAGCCTTTCCTTAAATTTCAATTTTTCACATCCTTCTATTATATTCCCCGAATCCCGATAATATTATTCGTCGAAGCGGATTTATTATAACAGAGAATCCGACGCAGTTTTTTTTCATAAATTTTTAGGAGTATACCATGAAAACCAGACAGAATCTTCCGAAAAAAAAGCAGTCTGCCGCTATGACAGCCGCAAAAGTCGTCATGCTTGTCCTGACAGCCGTATATCCGCTTTTTATGACGCTTATGACGGCGGCAGGTATTCTCACCCATAGAAGTTCGTACGGCTTTTACGTGACGGGTATGGCTGTCCTGCTGATTGTCTCGGGAGTATCCGTGACGACAGGTGTGATTCTTGCTCTGCCAAGGAAAAAACTGACGAGTCTTGTTTCACTCTCCCCCACCGTCTGCGGACTCACGCTCTGCCTTGTGACCCTCAGCAGACTTTCAGCCTATGCCGACGAACACGGCTGGACTGCCTCGGGAATGTACAGCGGAACCGTCGTGAGCGATATGTATAAATCAAGACTCCTCCCTGTTGTTTTTCCTGCCGCAATCGCTGTTGTTGTCGCCGTAATTCAGGCGTTTTTCTGCGATTGCAGTAAAAAAAACGTACACTCTTAACAGTGGTATTCTATCGGAACCTTGCGTGCATTATTGAGGAAAACCCTTTTGAAAAAGGGTTCTTCCTCAAACTCCTTTCCTAAAACTTTCAGTATGAAATTTCAGTCGGACAGGGCACATATCATACAAACAAAAATCTGATTATTTTCGGTGTGCCCTGTCTGACTGAAATTTGTATTAAAAGTCTTTGGAAGGGGGTTCGGGGGAGAACCTTTCCTCAGAAAGGTTTCCCCTGATAATACGTGTAAAGTTCTGATGAAGTATAACTGATAGGAGAATACGTTTATTATACCGCAAACGGAGCAAGAAATACGTCTGATTATGGCATAAAAAAATAACGCCGATCGGTACCCTCTCATAAATCCGATCGGACGTTATAGGTTGGCAGGTGCGCACCCTCTATACGCAGCTGCAATTTCGACAGGTGCAATTCCGAACACTGATGTTACTTTGCCTTTGTCTGGAGTTAGTGAGACTTTGCAGGAACATGGAGTTTTTCATACTTAAACATATTATAGGCGGAAATGTTCAAGGACTCCATTCTCAGAACGTAGTATTTTTGTGAATCAACGAATCCGGAGGAGTTAGAAACCGGATGGCAAAATATAACTATAATCTGTCGATATAGGAAAAGGATGCGTTTTTTGACCGTTATTTATGTGTAGTGGACAAATCACGATATACCGTTATTTCCGCATCCAACAATTGTATTATAAGGGAATTTCTATTATTATGCAATTGATAATATTGCTTTAAATTATCACTATATTGCTATCCTTAATTAATATATTAATTTTAATATATTGTTAACGGTAGAGATATTTTATCTTATTAATATATTGGAAATCAAATAAAAAAACACGTCATGTCCATCGTGACCACAGGTTATTCTCGCAGGAATCTGACCATATATAGCGGAATTCTGCTCCAAGGGCACATTGATAGTCGTGGTTAAAACAATTAATTTGACAATATACGTACTGAAAACGCTTTCGGGTGCGGATTCGTAAAAAGTAAAAACAAAATAAAATCCAACGACTTATAAAAAATTTTTATGATAAATGTATAAAAAAAGGGAGCCGAAGCTCCCGTTTTATCACAATATACCGTTAGAGGCGTCAATAATACGTTTTTCGTAGTATTTTTTACTCCAGCCGAACTCGAAGTCCTTAAAGAGCTTGAGGCAGCTTACAGCGTTGATTACAGCGCCTTCGAGGTCTTCCTCGTCGCCCCAGCACGCATAGATATATACCACGGTAATGAAAATCTCAAGGAGCTTTTCATCATTTCTGCCCTGCGGCTTATAGCCGAAATTGAGAAGCTTCAGAGCCTGCGGATAGTGTTTTGCGGCACAATCGGCAAGTGCAAGAGCGATATACATATCAGCCTGCTGCTGGATACTTTTTTTCTGAGCATAATTCTGAAGGAAATTGATATGCTCTGTACGGAAGTCCTCTGCGTCACGCCAATGACCGAGTTTGCTTTCATTTTTGATAACCTCGATGCAGTAAGCGAATTTCTCGTCACCGCTGAGTTTTTTATCGGAAAGCATATCAAGGTAAAAAGCAGCACTTTTATTATCGTGAATCTTGTCGTAGAGAGACGCAATCTGTACAATATCTTCAACAGCCGGTTTTTTCACGTCATTGATGAAGTTATCGGCATAAAGCTCACAGAGTTCTTTTGTGTAGCCGTAGTCAACAAAGGATGTATAAACCTCATCATATTTTTTTATTTCTGCGGCGTAAGATGGCAGCAGGGATTTTGCGAAATTGTTCTTTTTACGTTCAAGCGGCGAAAGCATAGTCATTGTCCCTCCCGAAAGCAATTTTTTATATAAATTACGAAAAAATCATATCCTCGTTTTATAATTCTAACATAAATCTAACACTTAGTCAATATTTATGGGGATGATTTTATTAAAACTGTTAATATGCACAAAAAAACATCACTTTTTTTTCTTAATCAAATAAATAAACTACTGAAAAATTAAGCTTTATTCAAGATTTTATGCTATAATAATAGTATGAATGTATCGGAAAGGAAATGTTTATGAAACTTCTTATTGTTGAAGACGAAATCCAGCTTGCGGACGCTCTCAGTGAAATCCTCAAACGCAGCAGATACAGCGTTGATACGGTCTATAACGGCATAGACGGTCTTGACTGCGCTCTGACAGGCGTATATGACTGCATTGTCCTTGATATAATGCTACCCGGAATGAACGGCATCGACGTTCTGAAAAATATCAGAAATGAGAAAATTTCAACGCCCGTAATCCTTCTTACGGCAAGAAGTGAAATCGACGACAAAATAAACGGTCTCGACTGCGGCGCCGATGACTACCTCACAAAACCCTTCGTTACAGGCGAGCTTCTTGCGAGAATCCGTGCCCTGACAAGACGTAAGGGAGAAATTGTTGACGACGATAAACTCGATTATAACGGTCTTGAGCTTATCAAGAGCAGTGCCGCTGTAAAGTGGCAGGGAAACGATGTCAAGCTCAGTCTTAAAGAGTATCAGATTATGGAGATGCTTATGGCGAATCCACGCCAGATTCTCCCGAAAGAGCGTATAATTGAGAAAATCTGGGGCTACGAAAGCGACGTCGAATATAACAACATCGAGGTCTATATATCGTTCCTCAGAAAAAAGCTTGTCAGTATTTCCGCACCCGTTCAGATAAAAACTGCAAGAGGTATCGGGTATTTTCTTGAATAGGAGGAATAGTTTGTGTTCAAAAAGGCTCAGCTGAAGGTTTTTGCCATTATAACGGGAATCCTTATTCTGCTGTTTATAGTGGTACTCGGTTCGATAAACCTCATCATGCGTTCCGTTATGCAGAAGCAGTCTGTGAAGATTCTTGAGCAGATTGCCGCAGGCGTTGAGTACGACGACAAAACATCTACTTTCGTTTTTATGAGCTCGGAGGACTTCAACGACAAAAAACACGATTTCCATTACGACCCTCCCCTTACAACTGCTTCGACAACAACCTCTGCTGCCACTTCCACAACCGTTACCACCGTTACTTCAATCGTCACAACTAAAACTACCACCTCCGTTTCTTATTCTCCTGCAACAACGGTCACAACAACATCGACGACGGTAACTTCTACCGCTGCCACAACGTCCGTCCCGACAACCGTTACGACAACAACTACTGCGTTCTATATACCGCCTGTGACATCTCATCCGTATGAACCTAATCCGAAGCCTCCCTCAGGAGGAGGAGAGGGAAATCCGTGGGAACAGTGGTACCCGTGGTATCCGTGGAACCCGTGGAATCCGTGGAATCCATGGGCGGATAACGGTCAGCAGGACTCCTCTCAGCCGAAAGTTGAACAGCAGCGTCCCGTTGACGACGTCCCCGACGCTGAGAAGAATCAAGATAATCCGTCGGACGTCATAACCGACGAAAAGCCTTCTGCTGAAGAACTGTATGGTTCTCCCGAGCAGCTTGGAAATGTTCTCCGTGACCCTTCAGAACCGCCTCCGCCGCTTCCGGATGAGCCTCGCCGTGACAACAATCCTCCTCCCGAGGGAGAGCCTGTTCCTAAGGCAATAGGCTCAATAGACTTCTTCGTTGTCATGGCGGATAAGGCGGGACAGTACCTCTCCGTCCTCAACAACAACGAGCTTGCCGCAGATACCGCACAGAACTACATCGACGCCATTATAAAAGAGGACGATTCAAGCGGTATGCTCAGCAGTCTTCAGTATTGCAGACTCGAAAAGGATAACGGTACGCTTATCGTTTTCACAGATAAAAGTGCGGAAATTGATATGCTCAACAAGCTCTACCGTACAACTGTTACAATAGGCATAGTGAGTCTGCTGTTTCTTTCCGTTGCCGCATATTTCCTCAGCAGAAAGATAATAGAGCCTCTTAAAACTGCCTTCAACAAGCAGAAACAGTTCATCTCCGACGCAAGCCATGAGTTGAAAACTCCCCTTACCGTTATTTCTGCCAACGCAGACGTGCTTTCGGGAGAAATCGGAGATAATAAGTGGCTTGCCTACATACGCTCTCAGGCGGACAGAATGAACGTCCTCGTGAACGACCTGCTGAACCTCACACGTCTCGAAAACAATTCAAGCGACTTTGTCCGCAAGGATTTCGACCTCAGTAAGGCTGTTGTAAGTACCGCACTCCCGTTTGAGTGTCAGGCTTACGAAAGCAATAAGAAATTCGATGTCAGTATCGAAAAAAATATCATGATTAACGGCAGCGAAAAACATATCAAGCAGATGATAGCAATTTTCATTGATAACGCTCTGAAATACTCCGATAAGGGCGGAATTATCCGTGTATCGCTGAAGAAAATGGGAGATAAGCGGATGCTGTCGGTCTATAATACGGGAAGCGGCATAAGTGTTGCGGATAAGGAGAGAATTTTCGAGAGATTCTACAGAAGCGACCTCTCAAGAAACCGTTCTACAGGCGGATACGGACTCGGACTTGCAATTGCGAAGTCAATCATAGATAAGCATAAATTCAGGATTCAGGTTGACACAAATCCCGGTCAGAGCGTCTGCTTTACTGTTATAATGTAATTCGTATTTTACCCCTGCATTTCATGAATATGGGACGACTGCCGGTCGTCCGAATATAAAAAATAACCCCTGTTCCGGATTTGGAACAGGGGTTTTAAATTCTGCGATTACTTCTTTTTCTTTGCATCAGCCTTCTTCTTAGCCGACTTAGCACACCACCATGACCATGTTACGGGAGCAACAAACAGTGAAGAATATGTTCCCGAAATAAGACCTGCCATAAGCGGAACAGAGAATGTAAGAAGTGAAGTGTAGCCCTGAACAAGAGCAACAACTGTGATTACAAGCATTGTAAATACAGTTGTAATTGAAGTTCTGATAGAACGTGTAAGTGACTGTGTACAGCCGATGTTGATAAGCTCATTCTGAGAAGCCTTGGGCATGAGAGTGCGGTTTTCTCTGATTCTGTCGTAGATAACGATAGTGTTGTTGATAGAGTAACCGAGGATCGTGAGGATAACTGCAACAGTGTTTGAGTTGAACTCGAATCCGAAAAGGAATGTAGTTGCAAGAGCTATCACGATGTCATGTACAAGGGCGAAGATGGAGCATAAACCTGCCGACCAGCCGCCGATTTTTCTGAATCTTACTGCGATATAGATGATAATCAGGATAGCTGCAAAAAGCATTGCAACAAGACACTTGATGAAGAATTCACGTCCTGTAGAAGCTGCAACGTCAGTGGACTCAGCGTCCTTGATGTCGTTTGAAGCGAACTTTGTCTTGAGTGCATTTGTGAGAGCAGCCTGCTTATCAACGTTGAAGCCGTCATTGGAAGTGAACGAAACGATGAACTGCTTGTCACCTGTATTGACGTCCTCACCTGATCTTACGGTGAATTTGTCGTTTACCTGACCCTTTACAACGTCCTCGACGTCCTTTATGGAGACATCGCCTGTGTAGGAGTAGGTGAGAAGTGTACCGCCCTTGAACTCAATAGCGAAGTTCACGCCACGGATTATGATACCTGCAAGAAGTGCAACTATTGCAGCGATTGCAATAGTAAGAATCATTTTCTTCTTTGCACAGAAATTGTATACCTTTACGGCAGGTGTTGTGTTCTGAGTATTTTTCTTGCTCATTTCTCATTACCTCCGTAAAGCTTTCTGTTCTTGAAGCACTTGAACTTTGAAAGTGAAGTAACCATCAGTCTTGAAGCGAAAACGCCCATTACAAAGTTCAGAACTACGCCGGCAAGGAGAGTGAAGCCGAAGGAATATACAAAGCCTTCTGCTGTTGCGCCGAACATGCGGAAAATAGTGTTATTGAGAATCTTTGAGAAGAAGCTTGAGGGAACTCCGAATGCGCCCATAAGAACTGCTGCGATAAATACGTTAGTGATGTTACCGTCGAGAATAGCGGAGAAAGCCTTCTTGTAAGCGATTCTGATAGCGGAATCGAGAGACTTGCCTGAACGTACCTCTTCCTTGATTCTTTCGCCTGTGATGATGTTAGCGTCAACACCCATACCAACGGCGAGGATGATACCTGCGATACCGGGGATTGTGAGAGTTGAGCCGGGCATGAAGCCAAACCAGCCTGTTACAGCAGCAATACTTCCTGCAACCTGTCCGCAGAGTGCGATAACAGCAACGAAGCCGGGAAGCTTGTACAGAACAAGCATATAGACTGCAATACAAGCAAAAGCGATTGCAGCGGCAAGGAGGATAGCCTCCAGAGAGCCTTCACCCATAGTAGGTGAGATTGTATTTGTACTTACTGTATTCATTTTGAAGGGAAGTGCACCGCCGTTGATCTGGTCGGCAAGCTTCTGAGCTGAATCTGCGTCGAAATCGCCTGTGATGACAGCTTCACCGCCTGTAATAGTGTCGTTAACGGAAGGAGCTGAAATCATGTAGTTGTCCATCCAGATAGAGATGGGAGTGCTTGAACCTGCAAGCTCAGCAGTAGCAGTAGCGAACTTTGAAGTACCTGTGGAGTTGAGCTTGAGAGTAACGAGATGCTCGGGAGATGATGTCTCGGACATCTGACGGTAATCGGCTGCGGCAGACTCAATATCAGAGCCTTCGAGCACGATTTCGCCTGAAGGAACTTCCTCGCCGTCCTCGTTGGTGGTGGTATCTGTACCCTTTCTGAATGTCAGCTTAGCCATTTCGCCAAGCTCCTTTACGGCAGCCTTGGGGTCGAAGTTTTCTTCGCCTGCCTGCCATGGGAAACGAACGATAATACGATTGCTGTCCTTATCGCTGTAAACTTCGCTGTCGTTGATACCAAGACTGGCAAGTCTTGTCTTGATTACTTCTGTAGCGGCTTTCAGCTGATCCTCGGAAGCGTCGTAATCGTCGGCAGGCTCAAAGGTAGCGTCAACGCCGCCCTTGATATCAATACCGAGACGAATATCGTCAACGCCCTTGATATAGGTTTTTGATGTGTCACCGAAAGCGTAATCAATTCCGACTATTGTCGTAAATGAAAACAGAAAAATCAGAGCAACGACAATGAAGAAAGTTGATTTTCCGATCTTTTTCACGGTCATGCCTCCTAAAAAAATAAAATTTTGCCAATTACATTAATTTTACTACATTTTACATAAAATGTCAAGCATTATATAATTAAAGTTTAATATTTCAAGAATATGCACAATTCAGTGCGTTGAAATTCGGGAATGTGAACATATATCATCAGCGGAAATGCTTCTGTGAGACCTTCAGACGGTTCATCGCACGGTTGAGAGCAGCCTGAGTCTGGTAATACTCGTGGATGCTCTGCTTCTGACGCAGCTTTTCTTCCGCACGCTGTCTTGCTTCCTCGGCACGCTTTATGTCGATTTCCTCGGGCAGCTCGCAGTTATCCGCAAGAATTATCGCAGAATCGGGCAGAACCTCTATAAAGCCGTCGGAGATGGCAGCGTAGTACCATTTTCCGCTGACCATATATTTCAGCTCACCTGTCGGGAGATTCGTTACCATGGGCTCGTGACCTGCCAGAATTCCGAGCAGACCGTCCTGAGCCGTTATGACGAGGTGTTCGCACTCTCCCTGATAGAAGATGCGGTCGGTAGCGATAATTTCGAGATGAAAGGTTTTAGCCATAATCAAGCCCCCTTAAATTCCCCGTTCAATCTGTTTTGCCTTAGCGAGGACGTCGTCGATAGTGCCTGCCATGAGGAAAGCCGATTCGGGAACTTTGTCCATATCGCCGTCAATAATTGCCTTGAAGCCTGTTATGGTGTCCTTTACGGGGACGTATTTGCCTTTCATGCCAGTGAAGTTTTCGGCTACGTTGAACGGCTGCGACATGAACTTCTGTATCTTTCTTGCACGATATACCGCAAGCTTATCCTGTTCGTCAAGCTCCTCCATGCCGAGGATTGCGATGATGTCCTGAAGCTCCTTGTATTTCTGGAGAAGCTCCTGAGTACGTCTTGCAACGTTGTAATGCTCCTCACCGACGATGTCAGGCTCAAGAATACGTGAATTTGATTCAAGAGGGTCAACGGCTGGGTAGATACCCTGTTCCACGATTTTACGTGAGAGGACCGTAGTAGCGTCGAGATGAGCGAATGTGATTGCAGGTGCGGGGTCTGTGAGGTCGTCGGCAGGAACGTAGACCGCCTGTACCGACGTTATAGAACCGTTCTGTGTAGAAGTGATACGCTCCTGAAGCTCTCCCACTTCGGTAGCGAGAGTCGGCTGATAGCCAACCGCCGACGGCATACGTCCAAGAAGTGCCGATACCTCTGAGCCTGCCTGAACGTAACGGAAGATGTTGTCGATGAACAGCAGAACGTCCCTGTGTTCACGGTCACGGAAGTATTCCGCCATTGTGAGGCCTGTCTGGGCGACTCTCATTCGTGAACCGGGAGGCTCGTTCATCTGACCGAAAACGAGTGCGGTCTTATTTATAACGCCTGATTCACGCATTTCGTTCCAGAGGTCGTTGCCTTCACGTGAACGCTCGCCTACGCCTGTGAAGATTGAATATCCGCCGTGTTCCGTGGCGATATTGCTTATAAGTTCCTGAATGAGAACCGTCTTTCCGACGCCTGCACCGCCAAACAGACCGATTTTACCGCCTTTTGCATAGGGTGCGATGAGGTCGATGACCTTGATTCCCGTTTCAAGTACCTCAACAACGGGACTCTGGTCACGGAAGGACGGAGCCTTGCGGTGGATTTCCCACTGTTCTTCAGCCTCAACGTCACCCATTTTGTCGATAGGTTCGCCGAGGACGTTGAACATACGTCCGAGAGTCTTTTCGCCTACGGGAACCTTTATGCAGCTTCCTGTGGGGATGACCTCCATATTCTTGCTGAGTCCCTCGCTGGCGGCAAGCATGATGCAGCGGACGGTACGGTGTCCCAGATGACGGGCGACCTCCATTACCTTTTGTCTGCCATCGACCTCAACGGTCAGGGCTTCTCTTATAAGCGGAAGCTTTCCCGTGACGAACTCAACGTCTATAACAGGTCCGATGACCTGAGTTATTCTGCCTTTTTCCATTTGAATACTCCTTAATGCTTAAACCGTATCAAGGCTTTCCGCACCGCTTATAACCTCGGTGATTTCCTGAGTTATCGACGCCTGACGTGCCCTGTTATAGAGGAGAGAAAGCTCCTTTATCATGTCTCTTGCGCTTGTGGAAGCAGCGTCCATGGCAGTCATTCTTGCCTGCTGCTCACAACAGAACGCCTCTACCATTGCTCCGTAGATAAAACCTTTAGCATAGTTCGGGATAAGCTTTGCCATAACCTCCTCGGGTGACGGCAGAAACGATGCCTTGGGAAGCTTTTTCAGAGTACCGTCGGCAGCTTTTCCGAGGTGGATACGCTCAAACGGGAGAAGCCTTACTGTTTTCGGCTCATACTGATTATTAGCCTCCATGTCGGTGTAGATGAGGTAGACCTCGTCAAGCTCACGCTTCTCGAACTTATCAAGTACAAGCTGAGCGATTTCCATAGCTCTGTAGAGTGTGGGATTCTGGGTGGTGTAGAGGAACTCTCCCTCCACGTAAGCTTTTTTCTCTGATTTGATACGGTTTGTGAAGTAGACTCTGCCGACCTGTCCCATGACGAACAGATAGCAGTTATCTATATTTGCCGCCTTTTCGAGTTCATGTTCGGTATGGCGGAGGATATTGTGGTTATAGTTTCCGCACAGTCCCTTATCGGCAGTTATGACTATGTAGCCTTTTTTTCTGTTTTCCTCGTGAATCTGTTCACGGCGGTCGAAATATAGCTGCCTTGTATGCGGAGTATGTTCGAGGATATTCTCAACGGTTTTCGTAAGCTTATCGAAATACGGACTTGTCTGTTCAAAGGCAGTCCTTGCCTTTTTCAGCTTTGACGACGAGATGAGATACATGGCATTTGTGATTTTGAGGATTTGTCTGATGCTTTCCATTCTCTCATGTATTTCCCTGATGTTGGGCATTTACCTCACCGCCTTATTCTTCAAACGCCGTGATGATGCGTCCGATTCTATCCTCAAGATCATCCGTAAGAACCCTGTTTTCCTCGATTTCCCCGATAATATCCTGACCGTAGCTGTTTATGTAGCTCATAAGCTCGCTTGTATATTCCTTCAGTTCATTTACGGGGATATCGTCGAAGAAGCCGTGCTGAGCCGCATAGATCAGGATGACCTGCTGATAGTGCGGATGCGGATTGTAAAGCGGCTGTTTGAGCAGTTCCGTAAGCATACGTCCGTGGTTAAGGAGCTTTGCCGTAGTCTCGTCAAGCTCTGACGAGAACTGCGTGAAGATTTCCATTTCCTTGAACTGTGCAAGGTCCACACGCAGATTTCCCGAAGCCTTCTTCATAGCCTTTGTCTGAGCCGCACCGCCTACACGTGATACGGAAAGTCCGTAGTTCACCGCAGGACGCAGTCCCGAATTGAAAAGCTCGCTTTCAAGGAAAATCTGACCGTCGGTTATTGAGATGACGTTTGTCGGGATATAGGCGGAGATGTCTCCTGCAAGAGTCTCTATGATAGGAAGTGCCGTAAGAGAACCGCCGCCGTGCTCGTCGTCAAGACGGCTTGAACGTTCAAGGAGTCTTGAATGGAGGTAGAAGACGTCTCCGGGGTAGGCTTCACGTCCGGGAGGTCTGTGGAGCAGAAGCGACATTGCACGGTATGCAACGGCGTGTTTTGAAAGGTCGTCGTAGATAATGAGGACGTCCCTGCCCTTTGACATGAAGTATTCCGCAACAGCCGTTCCCGAATAGGGAGCTATGTACTGGAACGGAGCAGGTTCGCTTGCCGAAGCCGTCACGACAACGGAATACTCCATTGCACCGTGTTTTTTCAGGGTATTTACCACCTGTGCGACGGTTGACGATTTCTGTCCGATTGCAACATAAATGCAGATAACGTCCTGTCCCTTCTGATTGATTATCGTATCGAGTGCGACAGAGGTTTTACCTGTCTGGCGGTCGCCTATGATAAGCTCACGCTGACCTCTGCCTATGGGAAACATCGAATCTATTGCAAGGATTCCCGTCTGGAGGGGAACGCTTACGGGTTTTCGCTCTATAACTCCCGGAGCTTCACGCTCTATGGGGAAGTAGTCCTCGGCGTGGATGGCACCCTGTCCGTCCACGGGAGCGCCGAGAGCGTCAACCACACGTCCGAGAAGCTTGTCGCTTACGCCGATTCCCGCACGTTTTCCCGTTCTCACAACGGAAGAGCCTTCCGTTAGACCGTGGTCGTCGCCGAGAAGAACGACGCCGATTGATTTTTCTTCAATGTTCTGGACGATTCCTCTGATACCGTTTTCAAACTCAACAAGTTCGCCGTACATGACGGAGTTCATGCCGTGAACACGTGCGATTCCGTCTCCGAGACTTGTTATGAAGCCTGTTTCGGCAGAACCCGACTTGATTTCAAAGTCCTGCACCTCGGTCTTGAGGACGGAGATGATGTCGCCTCTGCCCGAGATTGGCTTATTCGGGGTATTTTCCGAATATTCACCGGCTTTTTTGTGCAGACTCTCCTTCATTTTCCTGAGACCTGCACGATAGCTTCTGTCGTACTCTATATCGCCCGCACTGAGGATAAAACCGCCGATTATATCGGGGTCGTAGCGGTATTCAACGGCAACGTCCTCCTTGACGAACTTCTCCATGATAAACTGTCTGAGGTCTGCCTGCTGAGCCTCTGTGAGGGGCGTAACGTAGCGGACGATTGCTCTGATGCTGCCTTGTCTGTCGATAAGCAGTTCAAGGTATTCGTCGAGGATTTCGCCTATACGGTCAACGTATCTTCCCTTGACCGTACTGAGGATGAATTTTCTTATATTTTTCGGGAAAAGACGCTCAATAACGGCTCTTTTCTCGTCGAATGCGACTATCGGGTTTGCGAGGGTATCGGCAGCGTCGGGACAGGTTTCGAAGATAGTCTTTGCCTGCTGAGCGTCCTCCTGAGTAACGTCAAGACGGAGCAGTTCCTTTAAGAGTTCCTTATCGTGTTCGTTCACTTGCTTTCACCCTCCTCCGAGAGGAATTTATCAACGATACGGCGGTTTTTCTCGTCATCGACGTTTTCGCCGATGATTTTCGAAGCCGCTTCGATAGCGAGGTCGGCAATCTCCGACTGCGCCTGACGGAGGACTCTTTTACGCTCGTTTTCGATAGACTTGTTAGCCTCTGCAATGAGCTTATCGGCGTCCTGCTGGGAACGCTGCATGAGAACAGCTTTTTCGGCAGCGGCGTCGTCCTGAGCCTTCATGACGATACGCCGTGCTTCTTCCCTGGCATTGCTGAGGTCGTCGGTATACTGCTGTTTCAGAGCCTCGGCTTCTTCTCTGGATTTTTTTGCGGCGTCAATATCGTCCTGAATCTCACGTGTACGCTCGTCCATAAGCCTGTTTATGGGCTTGAACAGGAAGATTCTGAGCAGAATATACAGAAGCAGAACATTGAATACCGTCCAGAATATATTCCAGAATTCAAATTTAAGCATTTAAAGACCTCCGATTATTTTCCACCCAGCATAATGATGATGAGAAGTGCGGTAACGAAGCCGTAAATAGCGGTAGCCTCTGCGAGAACGCATCCGAGGAGCATTGTACTTCTGATGTCTTTTTTTGCTTCGGGCTGACGTGCGATAGCTTCAGCGGCTTTTGCCGTTGCGATACCGATTCCAACGCCTGCACCTACACCTGTGAGAACTGCAATTGCAGCACCTATAGCTACTAATCCCATAATAAAAACCTCCATAGAAATTAATCTTCAATAGCCTCCGCCATGAAAAGCGAAGTAAGGAAAACGAAAACATACGCCTGTATTGCACCGTCGAAGATGTCGAAATAAAGACTGAACGGCACAGGCACACCTGCAGGTATGCAGATTTTGATAAGCTCCATGACTACGAATGCGCCAAGGACGTTTCCGAAAAGACGCATACTCATCGAAAGCGGACGTGTTACAAGCTCCAGAAGATTCATCGGGAGCATTGCGGGCATCGGCTCAACAAAGCTCTTCGCCCAGCGTTTTCCGCCCTTTTCGATTACAGCCGTTACCTGTATCAGCACCGACGCCATTACTGCAAGTGCAACAGTCACGTTGATGTCCTTGGTTGGCGGTACGAAGCCGAAAATTCCGATAATGTTTGAAAAACCTATGTAAATGAGGAATGTTTCAAGTATCGGCAGATATTTTTTTCCGTGGGGACCAATCGTGTCAAGGAAGAAATTGTTCATCCATTTGACGGCGATTTCAAGCAGACACTGCTTTCCCTTCGGAACCTTTTTCAGATTGTGAGTGAGGATAATTGACAGAAGCACCACCACGCCTATGATTATCCACGATACCAGACACGAATCTGGAACAGGTATTCCGCCGAAAATTGGTATCGTGAACGCAGTGTGGTTTTCAAGCTCCTCCGCAAGCTTTTCGGAGAGATTATCCATAACATCACCTTGCTTTCATAGTTTATTCCTGCATCTGCACGGGACGGCTTACCCGAAGTCCCGTTGATACAGCATATTTCAGTTTGTTTGCGGACGGATAATATCCGCCTCTATTATAATACACCAAAACCGTATTTACGTCAAGATTTTTTTTATTTGCCGCCGGCAAGATTTATCGCCTTGTCAAGACGTTCTATGGCACTCGTATTGAGTTTGTCGGACAGTCTGAGACGGTCAAGCTCCTTCCTGAATTCCTTAAGCTCGGAGGCAAGACTCTTCATTACCTCCTCATGACGGATACGGTCGTCCTCAAGAGAGCAGACTCTCTTTATGAGGTCGTTCACATTTGCGGCAAGAAGCTCGTTGGCTTCGTTCTGTTTTTCACCGAACTCGGTAAGCTTTGCGGAAGCCTTGAACGTACCGATTTTCTCGTGACCGTCAAATGTACGCATTTTCTCGTTTGTAAGTTTCATATCAGACATTCTGTATCTCCTTTCGCACGTTTATTTCAGCTCGTTTCTCCAGTAACCGAGAGTATCAGCGATAGTCTGTTCTACGGAAATCTCCGCCTTCCAGCCCGTATCCTCGTAAATCCTTGAAACATCAGGTTCAATCACGGGAATATCGGAAGCTCTCATGCGGCTCATATCGTGCTTCACCTCAATGGGTAGCATCGCAAGACTGAGTGCCGTATCGAGGATGTACTGTATCGTCACGGCACTTCCTCGTCCGACGTTGTATGTTTTTCCGCCTGCACCCTTTTCCGCAAGGAGTCTGTAGGCACGGACTATGTCTCTCACGTCGGTGAAGTCTCTCTGTGCGGACAGATTCCCCACGCATATTTCGGGAGAACGCTCTCCCTTTTCGATTTCAGCGATTTGTTTACAGAAATCGGAAATAACGAACATGGGAAGCTGACGTGGTCCCGAGTGATTGAACGCTCTGACGCTGATAATGTCCATTTTATAAGCCTTGGCGTAGATGTCTCCGAGCATTCCCTGACAAGCCTTTGTTGCGGCATAGACGTTGCCCGGATGCAGAGGCTCATCCTCTGTAAGCGGACACGCTTCGGGACGGATAAAGCCGTATTCCTCGCCTGAGCCTATCAGAATCAGACGTATATCCTGTTTTTCGGACTCCCTGAGCGCTTCAAGCAGATTAATCGTACCGATTACGTTGATTTCAGCCGTCAGCTGAGGCTTCTTCCACGAAAGCGAAACGGAACTTTGTGCCGCAAGATGGAAAATCACATCGGGCATGATTTCGTCGATAAGGGGACGGATGCTGTCCCTGTCGAGTATATTCAGCGTATGACCGATATATCCCTCGGCAAGAGTTTCGCCTTCAAGAGCCGTTCCGTGGACCTCCCAGCCGCAGGTGTTGAGTTCGCTTACGAGGTATCCTCCGACAAATCCTGCACCGCCGATTACAAGTGCCTTCATTTCCGTACCTCCTTTTGTTTATTGCCAGCAAGTACGCTGTATAGTTTCTTTATGACGTTTTTTTCGTTGAATTCGTTCAGCACCCTCTCCGAAGCCGCTTTTCCGTATTTTTCACGGAGCAGACTGTCAGAAGCAAGGGTATTCACTGCCGACGCAAGAGCTTTTGCGTCGGATGGCGGGACTGTCAGTCCCGTTTTGCCGTGGACGCTCACGAAGGGGACTCCCGACGGAAGCGACGTGTTGATTACGGGTTTTCCGCAGACCATCGCTTCAAGCTGAACAATTCCGAAAGCCTCGCTTTTCGCTACCGAGGGCAGTACAAATATGTCGCAGTCGGCATAAGCGGCTTTGAGGTCATCGTCGGGGAGAAATCCCAGAAAATGCACCTTTTCCTCAAGATTATGCTTTTTTGCATATTCTCTGAGGGAGACTTCAAGTTCGCCCGTACCTGCGATAAAAAGCTCGCAGCCATTGATGCGTCGGAAAGCTTTCAGGAGCACGTCCACGCCCTTATAGTACACGAGCCGTCCCGTAAAGAACACCTTGACGGCGTTCTTATCCGAAAGCTTATCCGAGAGAAAGCCGCCGCCGTCGGTACGGAGGTAGTCCTCAACGGTCAGACCGTATGGAACTATGCGGCATTTTTTTCTGAAACGGGGAAGAAAGTCCGAGCCGTCTATGTGACCCTGTGTGGCGGTCAGAACAGCGTCGGCACGCTTTAACGTCCTGTTGATAAGCGGACGGAAAAATGTCATGAGTTTTTTCTGTTTTACGATGTCGCTGTGCCACGAGAGGACGACTCTCCCTCTGAATCCGCTGAGAAGCAGCGCAGCGTCTGCAAGCGGAAACGGCAGATGAATGTGCACAACATCGGCATCCTTCGCCATTCTGCGGAATTCCGCAATAAACGAAAACGAAAGCGGACACGAAAAATATGTCCCCATACTTCCCGCACGTGTAAGGTCAACGCCGTTGATTCTCTCACGGACCGTTTTTCCTCTGCCGTCACGGCATACAAGAGTTTTCACCTTAACGCCGTCCAGTTGTCCAAGCTCCTCGGAGTACTGCTGAACGAGAGTTTCAATCCCTCCCACATGAGGGTAATATGCCTTGTTGACCTCAAGAATCCTGAGCATCATACCAGCTCCTTGTATATCTTGTGGAGAGCCTCTGCCGAGCGCTCCCATGTAAACTGTTTTGCACGTTCAAGTCCACGTCTGCTGAGTTCAAGGCGGAGTTTTTCGTCTCTGCACAGTCTGTAGAGTCCCTCCGCAATGCTTTTCGGCGAATATGCGTCGCAGATTACGGCACAGTCTCCCGTGACCTCAGGCAGTGAAGCCTCTCCCGTTGTCAGCACGGGAACTCCGCACGCCATTGCTTCAAGCGGAGGCATTCCGAAGCCCTCGTATATGGACGGGAACACAAATGCCAGTGCACCGCACATAAGAGGATTCATGTCCTCAGAGGGGACGTATTTCGTGAAAATGACCTTGTCTTCAAGGTGAAGCTCAGTTACCTTTGCGTAAATATCGTCGCAGAGCCATCCCTTTCCGCCTGCAAGGACGAGCTTCGGAGCGTCGGGGAGCTTCTTTGCAAGGGCATTGTAGGCAAGAATGAGTCGTCCGAGGTTTTTTCTCGGCTCGATTGTCCCCACGTAGAGGAAGTAGTCGCCCTCTATGCCAAGCGAAGTCTTCACCTGAGAAATACGCTCCATGTCATCGCACGGACGGAATTTCTCCGTATCAACACCGCACGGTACAACTCTTATTTTGCCCGAATGCTGCGGAAAATATTTCAGAATCTCGGATTTTGAAAACTCCGAATCCGTTACGATTATGTCGGCACGTTTCATGGATTTTTTCAGACCCGTATTCAGCATGAATTTAGTTCTGCCCCTGACCGTTTCGGGGAAAGCCTTGTAGACCATGTCGTGGACCGTAACGACCTTTTTTCCCGAAACAAACGGCGGTACAATATAATTGAAAAAGTGTGTCACGTCGGCTTTTTTGCCGAAGAACGCCGAATAAGGCAGGGGAAGGAAGGTCGAAGCTGCCCTGTATAGGTATCCCGAAAAGGACGAGCCGTTGAGAGTGATTGCGTCCCCTGCGAATTCCTTCACACGCTCCTCACGTGAACTCTTTCCGCTTGTGAAGAAGCTGTAGGAATAGGTGTTTTCGGGGTGGATACGAGCCATAGCGGAGGTCTGCCCGATTTCGCACCAGCCGATACCTGTGATGCGGTCATTGATAAGCGGACCTGCGTCAAATTCTATATGCATGGAAATCTCCTTTCCAGACAAGTACGGGCGTACATAAGGGGACTATCCTTACAGAAGCATTTATGTTAATTGTTGAGGAAAACCCTTTTGAAAAAGGGTTGTTCCTCAAACTCCTTTCCTAAAACTTTCAGTATGAAATTTCAGCCCTATAGTGTGCACACAGAAACATTAGAATTTCTATTTATCAGGACGTGCACACTATAAGGCTGAAATTTGTATTAAAAGTCTTTGGAAGGGGGGTCGGGGGGAGAACCTTTCTTCAGAAAGGTTTCACCCGAGAAATAAATATAATACTTCTATATGGTTATAGTCCTTTGCCCGCCCTTTTTATGCAGATAAGTGCGGTAAAGTTTGTCAGCCCAGAATTTCCTTGACCTTGATTTCGTTCTTTACGAGTTCGAGGTCGTTCTTCACCATTCTCTCAACAAGCTCGGAGAATGAGATTTCACGCTTCCAGCCGAGTGTCTTTTCTGCCTTTTCGGGGTTTCCGAGGAGAATATCAACCTCTGCGGGACGGAAGAACTTCGGATTTATCTTCACGATAGTCTGACCGTTTGCCTTGTTTATACCGATTTCGTCAACGCCCTCGCCCTGCCATTCAACGTCGATACCGACGTGTCTGAAGGCGGTCTCAACGAACTCACGGACAGTTCTTGTCTCGTTTGTAGCGATAACGTAGTCATCGGGAGTATCCTGCTGGAGCATGAGCCACATAGCCTTTACGTAGTCCTTGGAGTGACCCCAGTCACGTTTTGAGTCCATGTTGCCGAGTTCCATGTATTCCTGTACACCGAGGCTGATACGTGCAGCGGCGTCTGTGATTTTTCTTGTTACGAACTCAATTCCGCGTCTTTCCGATTCGTGGTTGAAAAGGATACCCGAGCAAGCGTACATACCGTAGCTCTCACGGTAGTTCTTTGTAATCCAGTGACCGTAGAGCTTTGCTACGCCGTAGGGACTTCTGGGGTAGAACGGAGTTGTCTCGCACTGGGGGATAGCCTGCACAAGACCGAACATCTCAGAAGTTGAAGCCTGATAGAAACGTGCCGAGGGCTTTACGATTCTGATAGCTTCAAGCATATTTGTAACGCCGAGAGCGTCGATGTCTGCTGTACCGAGGGGAGTGTCCCAGCTTGTTGCAACGAAGGACTGTGCGGCGAGGTTATAAACCTCGTCGGCCTGAGAAATCTTCATAGCGGAAATGAGAGAAACGGGGTCGGTCATATCGGCATAGATAAGGTGAACCTTGTCCTTGAGGTGAGCGATATTGCCGTAATCTACGGTAGCCTTTCTTCTCCAGATACCGTAAACATTGTAGCCCTTTTCGAGGAGCAGTTCGGCAAGGTAAGAGCCGTCCTGACCTGTAATACCTGTTATAAGTGCATTTTTCATCTTAAAAATCTCCTTATGAATATATTTGAATATGGTATGATTTATCAGACAAGGTCTGTTCTGCCCTGCTCCTTGAGCTGAGCGATGACCTTTTTAACGTCCTGAGTGTTGTTCTTTGAGCAGACCAGAAGCACGTCGTCCGTATCGACGATAATAACGTCCTCAACTCCGATTGCAGCTATAAGACGCTTTCCGCCGCACACTGTTGTACGTTCCGAGTCGATTGCGATGACGTCGCCGTCGATGTAGTTCTTGGCGTCGTCGGTCTCGTTGATACGCTCAACGGCGAGCCAGCTTCCTACGTCGTCCCAGCCGAAGCTTCCGGGGATTGTGTAGATATTGTCCGCCTTTTCCATGATGCCGAAGTCTACCGATTCGCTTCTGAATGCGGAGAACTCCTTCACGAGAACTTCGGTGAACTCTGACGTGCCGAAGGCTTCACCTATGCGGACCGCACCTTCATATATATCGGGCATAAGCATTCTGAGGTTATCCATGATTGAGGAAATCTTCCACACGAACATACCGCTGTTCCAGAGATACTTGCCCGAAGCGAGGTACTGTTTTGCTGTGGGGAGGTCGGGTTTCTCGACGAAGCGTTCAACCTCATAGCCCGCACCTGCTTCCTTACCGAAGTTGATGTAGCCGTAGCCTGTTTCGGGGTAAGTCGGAGTGATTCCGATTGTTACGAGGTTTTTGTCCTCTTCGGCGATAGAAACAGCCTTTTTAAGTGTACTGATATAGATGTCCTCATAGCCGATGAGGTGGTCGGACGGAAGCACGAGCATAACAGCGTCGTCGTACTTTCTGTTTATTACTGCTGCCGCAAACGCAATGCACGGAGCTGTATTTCTTGCACACGGCTCAGCGAGGATATTCTCCTTGGGAACATCGGGAAGCTGGTCGCAGACGAGGTCTGTATAAGCGGCGTTTGTCACGATGAAAACGTCCTGTGCGTCAACCAGCGGACTGAGTCTTTTTACTGTTTTCTGAATCATTGTTTCGCCGTCCGAAGTAAGCGAGAGGAACTGCTTGGGACGATTGTTTCGGCTTTTGGGCCAGAAGCGTTCACCTCTGCCGCCTGCCATGATGACTGCTGTTATTTTCATTTGTCATTCTCCTTTTTATCTGTATCCGTCATAAGTGCTGCGAGGACGCCTTCTTCCTCCTCGGCATTTGTTTTACCGGGGAAGAGCATGGTTTTCAGCGTCATGAGGATTATCTGCAGATCCATTCTGACGGAATAATTTTCTATGTACATAAGGTCCATTTTGAGCTTATCGTATGGTGATGTGTCGTAGACTCCCGTTACCTGAGCGTATCCCGTAAGTCCTGCCTTTACTTTGAGACGGAACTCAAATTCGGGCATTTCCTTTTTATACTCCTCGGTAAGCTCGGGACGTTCGGGACGTGGTCCCACAACTGACATTTCACCTTTGAGTATGTTGAAAATCTGGGGGAGCTCATCGAGTCTGAATTTTCTGAGCACCTTTCCGACGGGAGTGATTCTTTCGTCCTCCTCGGAAGCAAGACGTGCAACGCCGTCCTTTTCCGCATCGACTATCATGCTTCTGAACTTGAATACGTCGAATTCTTTTCCGTCGATAGTCAGACGCTTCTGCCTGTACAGCACGGGACCGCCGTCGTGAAGCTTCACAGCGATTGCCGAAGCGAGCATCAGAGGGAGTGCGGGGACGAGTGCGATAATGCAGAAGACAATATCGAATAAGCGTTTAATGAGCCGCTGCTCGAAATCAAGACCGTAGTTGCGGCTGAGCAGCAGAGGTGTATCGAAAAGGCGTATATCGTCGGCACCTCTTATGATAATATCGGAAATTTTCGGAGTTATATACGCTCTTATTGAATTCTCGAAGCAATATTTGAGGAAGTCGTTTCGTTGTTCGGCTGGGAGGTCGCAGATGATAACGCCTTCGTACTTCTGCATAAGCTCCTTGATTTTTTCGGTTTTTTCGTCGGCACTAACCGACTCGCATATCATGTACTTGTCGATGCGTCTGCTCATTTTGAGCACGAGAGCCGCTGCCTGACGGCTTCCGTAGAGGATGACAAGTTTCCTCGGCGGATAAAGCAGGAAGAATATCTTTCCCGAAACAAACGTCCAGACCGCTATGAAAGCGAAGTCTGCAAGAGTCATCATGAGTATGGGAAAAACGTTCATGAAATGTCTGCCGATGAGGGAAATCAGCAGATACGCAACCGTGTTGACGCATATCATCGAAAGCGACTGGGAATACAGCATATCGGTCTTTTTCAGATAACCGACCTTGAATCCGCCGTATGCTTTGAAAAAGAGTGCCGTAAGCAGTCCGTAGATGCCGATAAGCACCCAGTTTCCTCGTCTGTAGTAGGGCAGAACGATTGCCTCGCTGTAGTATCTGTACCAGAAAAATGCGAAGATTCCCGTGATGACGCCCAGAAGAATTACTGCCGCACCAAAGGTTACGATTCTTTTATACAGGTCTCTTTTACTGTTCATAATTTTTGTGGGAACCGTTCAGAGGAACAGCTCCGTTGTACTCCTTTTTGGTATTTGTCATACCATATTTCTCCACAATACAATATTATAACAAAACATCGCTGCAATGTCAAGTAAACGGCGGTTCTTTTCACAGACTTTTCAGTAACTGTCCGACATTTTCCGCAAAGACTCCCTTTGCTTATGACGGGTTAATGCGGCAGTGCAGCGACGCCCGAACGGGCGTCGGACGGCGTCCGCAGGGAGAGTGTGCAGAAACGTCGAAAAAAACGCAGCGGACGCCTCGGACTGATGTAAACATCAGTCCCTGCACTGACGCAACAAAAAACGAAACCCGAACTTGTGCGTTCGGGTCTCGTTATATAAAATAGTATTTAATAGTGTTCAGTGAATCAATTTATTTCCGTCGTGAAACTGTACGCTTCTCCGACGTATTTCATCAATTAGCTGAAGTAGTTTCTGTAGCCGTCTCCGTGGAAGTATAAGAATCCCTGGGAGAACTGTGAAGGATCATTGAAGTAAAGTCTTACGGCATTCTTGACACTTTCCGTAACGTGTCTGGAATAAGTACCGAGGTAAACGTAAGAAGATGATCCTGTGAACTGATAGGGCTGTGTAAGAACGCCGAGGATTGTGTTCGGGAATCTCGGGTCATTCACACGGTTCATGATAACTTCGACTACGCAAGCTTTATCGTATTCGCTTATCCAGTTTGAACCAGCCTCGTTGCCTACCGCATTGCAGAGGATAATGAAATCGCTCTCTGAAATGGGGAGACCGTCGTAATTTCCGTTTGCAGGCACATCAGGTGCCTCTGTGGGAGCAGCTGTAGTTGTTATAGTTGTAACAACGGGAGCAGCTGTAGTAGTTGTAGTAGTTGTAGTCTGATTTGTTGTCGTAGTAGTTGTTACCGGAGCAGCTGTTGTAGTAGTAACAGGCTGTGTAGTAACGATATTATTCTCCGTAACCGGCTCCTTAGCGTTAAGCTGAACGCCCTGAAGTGTGATTCCCTCAAAAGTAAGGGACTCACCCGGTACAAATATTTCTGTTGCAGCTTCTTGCATTGTAGTTGTTACAACAGCAGTAGTAGTAAGTGTTGTTGTAACAGAAGTTGTCTTAATTCTTTCGGTTGTGGTGCTAACAGAAGTTTCAGTAGCAGCGATTGTCAGATGTTCATCACTTGCGGACTCAGCGATTTCTATATTATCTTTTGAGCTTACATTGGGTGCCGTTGTAAAAGCAACAGCAAGTCCGCCGAACAAACAGGCAGTGACAGTACCAAAGACAGTCGCTACAAATTTGGCTTCTCTCATCAACTCATCCTTTCGTAATTATTGAAGCTTTGTAAGCGACCCTTTCTTGGGTCGTGCTAATAATAACATATTTGAGCAGAAATGGCAATAGCTTTGGGAATTTTTCCATTTTACGTCTAAAAATCGGTCGGGCTTTATGGTGGGTTCGTGTAAAAGAGTACATATTATATTTCTGAACTATGTATTATTTGTTAATACAGTGTTAAGAACAACTTTTCTTTTTACTTGAATTTGTTACAAATCGGTTACAAACGGTACAAAATGGTGAATAACTTTCGGTATAATTTTTGAAGTCTTTATCCTGCTGTTATATGATTATCAGCCAAAAATAAGCCTCTTTCGGACTCGTAAAAGCCACTGCCGACTTTTACCGTCCTGTAAATTTTATTCAGTTTGTAATAAAAAAATGACGCTTCGGTAAAAGTTGTCGGAGAAAACCGTTTGCATATACATTATAATGGTAGTCGGCTTTTGCATAGCGAAGAAATGTAAAGTTCCTCTTGACTTTTTTGCAAATATAACGTACAATATATATTAATATGGTATTCTGCGGACAGAGTACCGATGACTTTTGAAAAGAGGTTGCATAATATGCTGAAAAACAATGAAAAAGCAATGGATAAAATCGTGGAGCTCTGCAAAGGCAAGGGCTTTGTATATCCCGGCTCGGAAATCTACGGCGGACTCGCCAATACATGGGACTACGGTCCTCTCGGAGTTGAGCTGAAAAACAACATCAAGAAAGCGTGGATGAAGAAATTCGTTCAGGAAAATAAATACAACGTGGGACTCGACAGTGCTATCCTCATGAACCCTCAGACATGGGTCGCTTCAGGACATATCGGCGGCTTCTCAGACCCCCTCATGGACTGTAAGGAGTGTAAGACACGTCACCGTGCAGATAACCTCATCGAGGACTTCGACGGTACTAATGTTGCAGGCTGGTCCAACGAGCAGATGACTTCCTATATAAATGAGAAGAATATCTGCTGTCCCAACTGCGGAAAGAATAACTTTACCGACATCCGTCAGTTCAACCTCATGTTCAAGACATTCCAGGGCGTTACCGAGGACAATAAGAGCGAACTCTACCTCCGTCCCGAGACTGCTCAGGGTATCTTCGTAAACTTCGCAAACATCCAGAGAACTACACGTAAAAAGGTTCCCTTCGGTGTTGCACAGGTAGGAAAGTCGTTCAGAAACGAGATTACTCCCGGAAACTTCATTTTCCGTGTACGTGAGTTCGAGCAGATGGAGCTTGAGTTCTTCTGCAAGCCCGGTACAGACCTTGAGTGGTTCGACTACTGGAGAAGCTACTGCAAGAACTTCCTCCTCACAATCGGTCTCAGAGAGGAAAACCTCCGTCTCCGTGACCACGACCCTGAGGAGCTTTGCTTCTACTCAAAGGCTACCACAGACTTCGAATACCTCTTCCCCTTCGGCTGGGGCGAGCTTTGGGGCGTTGCCGACAGAACCGACTACGACCTCACTCAGCATATCAAGACAAGCGGTAAGTCACTTGAATACTTCGACCCCGAAACAAATGAGAAGTATATCCCCTACGTTATCGAGCCTTCACTCGGCGTAGAGCGTCTCTTCCTCTCTGTCATCACAGAGGCTTACGACGAGGAAACTATCACTTCTACCGACAAGAACGGTAACGAGAAGTCCGAAACAAGAACTGTTATGCACTTCCACCCCGCACTCGCTCCCTTTAAGTGTGCAGTTCTTCCCCTCGTGAAGAAGCTCACTCCCAAGGCAGAGGAAGTTTATGAGATGCTCTCAAAGAAGTTTATGGTAGACTTCGACGAGGCAGGTACTATCGGTAAAAGATACCGTCGCCAGGACGAAATCGGTACTCCTTTCTGCATCACATATGACTTCGATACACTCGAAAAGGATAACTGCGTGACAGTCCGTGACCGTGATACCATGCAGCAGGAGCGTGTGGCTATCGAGGACCTCGTTGCTTATATCGAAAAGAAAATCGAACTCTGAGCCTCCCCATATGACTATAATGGAGTCTTTTAATGGTGGTATTTTTACAGGAACTGTATACGTATTTTATCGGGGGAAACCTTTCTGAGGAAAGGTTCTCCCCCGTACCCCCTTCCAAAGACTTTTAATACAAATTTCAGCCCCGTAGGGTGCGTCCGAAAAAAGTTTGAACATCATGTTCATCCGGATACGCACCCTACGGGGCTGAAATTTCATACTGAAAGTTTTAGGAAAGGAGTTTGAGGAAGAACCCTTTTTCAAAAGGGTTTTCCTCAATAAAACATGTACATATTTCTATAAGAGTACCACCATTAAAAGACTCCATTATTTATTATCGGAGTTATTGCCTGTATCGGGTTCTGTTTCAAAGACGCCCTTATATTCGGCGACACGGGCAGAGTCGCCGTGGCAGTCTATTTCGATTATATTGCGGTTGAGCATAGAGCGAATCATTGCAAAAAGAATCGTGAATGAGATGGCGTTTGCGAGTATTCCGAAATAGATTCTTATATTGAGGATAGTGCCGAACATTCCGCCGAGAATGATACCGATACAGATAATCACGGTACTTTCAAACGGATGCTTATAGCGGTCGAGGTCGAGGAAGCAGAAGCAGACCGCTGCAGAAAGTACCGAATGAATTATTGCAAGCCAGACCGAATACGGGTCGTAGAAGCTCAGAACCTTGAACGAATTGAGTTCGCAGTACATCATAACTGCTTCCATGACTATGTAAAGAGAGAAGACTGTTTTCAGCAGTTTTCTCATTCTGGTTGTGATGATTATGAGAACGTCGGCAGCGGCAAGCATTGCGAATCCTCCGAAAAGGCAGAGATACGCACATACTTCAAGCACCTTTGAGAAGCCGCTTGCAGGGTCGAATGACTTGTAATAAATATAGCAGACAAGTGCAAATATCACAAAAGTAAGATTCCCGTAGAATCCCAGAGAAAGTCCCAGAGAGAGCTTCTTATGCATGGTTTACTCCTTAACTGAGAGCCTTGAGTGCTCTCTGTCCGATATCTTTTCTGTAGTGAGCGCCCTCAAACGAGATTTTTGCAACGCCCTTATAGGCGTTTTCGAGAGCAGCAGGGAGGTCATCGCCCTTAGCGGTAACGCCGATAACACGTCCGCCGTTTGTAAGGAACTTACCGTCGTCGGAGAGCTTTGTACCTGCGTGGTAGACGAAGCAGTCCTCAACCTGTCCCATATCGTTGAAGCCGTTCATTTCGATGCCCTTGGGGTAGCTTTCGGGATAGCCGCCGCTTGCCATTACAACACATGCACAGCTTCCGTCGTGCCACTTTATGTCGAGCTTATCGAGTTCGTGGTTTGCGATTGCCTCAAACACCTCATAGAGGTCGGCGTCGAGCATGGGCAGCACTACCTGAGTTTCGGGGTCACCGAAGCGGCAGTTATACTCAATAACCTTGGGTCCCTTTGGAGTGAGCATAAGTCCGAAGTAGAGACATCCCTCAAAAGTTCTGCCCTCAGCGTTCATAGCGTTTACTGTGGGGAGGAAAATCTTCTCCATGCACTCCTTTGCGATTTCATCTGTGTAGTAGGGGTTGGGCGAGAGTGTACCCATACCGCCTGTATTGAGTCCCATATCGCCGTCAAGAGCACGTTTGTGGTCCATTGAGGAAATCATGGGGACTACAGTTTTGCCGTCGGTGAAGCTGAGAACAGACACCTCGGGACCTGTGAGGAACTCCTCGATAACGATTCTTGCAGAGCTGTTTCCGAATTTAAGCTCGTCGATCATCTCGTGGACAGCCTGAACAGCCTCCTCCTCGTTCTGAGCGATTATAACGCCCTTACCGAGTGCAAGACCGTCTGCCTTGATAACAGCAGGGTAGCTGTTCTGCTCCCTGAGGTAAGCGATAGCCTTGTCGGACTCTGTGAAAACCTCGTAGAAGGCAGTGGGGATGTTATATTTCTTCATAAGCTCCTTTGAGAAAACCTTGGAGCCTTCGATAATTGCTGCATTTGCCTTGGGACCGAAGGTCATGAAGCCTTCAGCCTGAAGAGCGTCCACCATTCCGAGAACAAGCGGATCGTCGGGAGCTACTACTACCATATCGGGTTTAAGCTCCTTTGCAAGAGCGACAACGCCGTCAATATCGGTTGCTCCGACATTGAAGCACTGTGCATATTTTGAGATGCCTCCGTTTCCGGGAGTACAGTAAATTTTGTCAACGTGACTGCTCTCGGCAAGCTTCATGATAATAGCATGCTCACGTCCGCCTCCGCCGACTACAAGTATATTTTTCATTTGGGGGAATACCTCCGTTATTTTATTTTGATTCTGCTTATGAGTTCGTTAACGGCATCGTCCATTGAATTATCGCCTTTGTTTTTCCGTATTTCAACCGAATAGATTACGCCGTTCTTTTCAAACCAGTACGTCTTCTGTCCGAAAGCAACTCCGGAACCCGGGAATGTACTCGTAAACGAGAGCGTTTCCGCTGAAAATCCGAGGATTTCTTCCTGACTGCGTTCGACGTCATCAAAGGCGATTTTGTCGTTTTCCTTACTTTCGATATTATTGAGAGTGAGGTCCGCAACGATACGTGGACTGCGGTCATTTTTCGGAATTTCGGCTTCAAAAGTGACCTGTATATATTCCTCGGCAAGGCAGTCGGCTTCGGCGATGCTCCATGTAGCCCTGTAGAGTCTTCCGCAGCCGTCCTCGTCAAGGAGAGGCTTGGTATTTTCGCCCATCTGCCACATGGGGTCGTAGTCCGTAACGGTAAGGTAGTCCGATTCAGCGGACTGAGGCGTTGTGGGAAGCCTGTAATCAGAGGTATAGACGGCAGATTTTGCAATGTCCTCAAGAATCGGCAGAGCCTTATCCTTGTTTTCACTGCCGTACTTTGCAACCAGATAAAACTGATTCGTATGAGATGTTATGATGTATTCGCTTCCACACTCATAGCCTTTTCTGTCCTCTGAAAGCTTTTTGTAGTGGACCGCACCTATACGGAAATTATCCGTCGGGATAATCTCGTAGGTGACGTCCGAATAAGCTTCGGTATCGTCGCAGATGTCCTTATAGGAAGCCTCCGCAAGATAGCCGCCCTCGGTATAGCACGTGTTGTGAGCCTTGATTTCCAGCACTGAAATGATGTCGGACGAAAATACAAACTCCGTTCTGAGCGACTCTTTATCGTTCTCACTGAAGTTATCGGGTGACTCAAGCAGAAAATCATCGCTCAGCTCCACGCTGTAATTGAGAAGATTGTACTTGATTTTTTCAGAACTCTCATAAACGGGAGCTGATTTTTTTATCGGTGAGCCGTCGGGTTTTTCTTTGTCATCACGGTATTCAAGATAGAATCCTGTTGCGACTCCACCGATAAAAACAGCACCTATTGCAGATATAATTATTGTTTTAAGATTCATTTTTACCCCTTATATCATGAATTTTCGAAAAACATTTACGATTAATGGTGGAAAAGTCTGATGCCTGTGAACGCCATAGCGATACCGTACTTGTTGCAGGTTTCGATAACGTTGTCGTCACGGATAGAACCGCCGGGTTCTGCGATATATGAAACGCCCGACTTCTTTGCACGCTCGATATTGTCGCCGAACGGGAAGAATGCGTCAGAACCGAGACATACGTCTGTATTCTTTGCAAGCCATGCCTTCTTTTCCTCGGCAGTGAATACAGCAGGCTTTACCTTGAAGATTCTCTGCCACTCGCCTTCACGGAGAACGTCCTCGTACTCGTCGCCGATATAAACGTCGATAGCGTTGTCACGGTCTGCACGGCGGATGTCGTCAACGAACTGAAGTCCCATAACCTGCGGAGACTGTCTCAGCCACCAGTTGTCAGCCTTCTGACCTGCAAGACGTGTGCAGTGGATTCTCGACTGCTGTCCTGCACCGATTCCGATTGCCTGACCGTCCTTAACGTAGCATACGGAGTTGGACTGTGTATATTTGAGTGTAATGAGTGAAATAAGGAGGTCGTCCTTCTTATCGTCGGGGATGTCCTTATTGTCTGTTACGATGTTTGCAAGAAGCTCACGGTTGATGTCAAGCTCATTGCGTCCCTGCTCGAAGGAAACGCCGTAAACCTGCTTTGTCTCGATAGGAGCGGGCTTGTAGTTCTCGTCGATTTTGAGTACGCAGTATGTACCCTTTCTCTTTGACTTGAGAATTTCAAGAGCCTCCTCGTCGTAATCGGGAGCGATAACGCCGTCGGAAACCTCACGCTGAATCATCTTTGCTGTGCATATGTCAACCTTGTCTGAAAGAGCGATGAAGTCGCCGTATGAGGACATTCTGTCTGCACCTCTTGCTCTTGCGTAAGCTGAAGCAAGGGGAGAAAGCTCGCCGAGGTCGTCAACCCAGTAGATTTTCTTGAGGTCGTCGGAAAGAGGTCTGCCGATTGCCGCACCTGCGGGAGAAACGTGCTTGAAGGATGTTGCGGCACATACTCCTGTAGCTGCTTTAAGCTCCTTTACGAGCTGCCAGCCGTTGAAAGCGTCAAGAAGATTGATATATCCGGGCTTTCCGCAGAGAACCTCGATTGGAAGCTCGCTGCCGTCTGCCATGTATACTCTCGACGGCTTCTGATTGGGGTTGCAACCATATTTTAACTGCATTTCATTTGACATGATATATGTCCTCCTTATATTTTGGGTTTCTGATGATTTAATGCATTTCGTTTGATTTGAAATGCTCTGTTATATAATTGTTGTTAATTTCCGATGAGAGCGGCATGGAGCCTGTTCTCAAGGTTATCCAAGCGATTTCGGACTTGAGTTCAGAACCTTCCAGCCATCATCCACCAGATAAATTGCGCATAATTCACTGGGGATATTTGAGGATTCTCCGTTTATTTCCAGATATGTGGTATAGTCATAGGAATAGCCTGATAAAATTTCCACGGACTCTCCTGTGAGGGCTTTATAAACTGATTCAGCACCTCTGAGCTGGTTTTCGGTGAGAATACCGGTACGCTTGCTGCTGACGTCCGTGATATAGGGGTATGTGGATTCAATGGATTGTTTTGTCATTTCCCACTGACCGCTATCTTTCAGTTTATCAATAAATTCTTCTGTAAATACATCGCAAAAAACCTCCTCGGCAGGAGCTTTGTTTTTCATTTTTTGCATATATCTGTCCACAAATTCGTCCGCAGCTTCAGAATCCGTTGATAAATTAAAACTTTCTGTCTGCGATGACGAATCATCGGATGAGCCTCCGAATGCCGAGCAGCCTGCAAGTGCAAGGGCGCAGAGCAGAGGAGCGATAATCATTTTTTTCATAGAATCATATCCTTTGACAGTTTTTTATAAGCTTGTATGCGGTAATCCGATGAGGCAGCATCTTTTGGGAAAATAATTTTTCCTGTACGGAAGAGCCTCTGTCGGTTATCGCCATAAAGAGAATCAATTACTTGTTCTTATTGATGATTCTTGTTTCCTCGGAGCCGTCCTCGATATTCACATAGCGAACAAAGAGAGAAACCTTGTTATCCTCGTTGAGGTTATTCCAGAGCATATCTGTAAACTCGTCGATATTGCCGCTGATTCCTACGAGCTTAGGCTCGCCCTCGAAGCTGGGGAGAGGATTTCCGTCGCCCATGTATGTATGGATGAAGTGACCCTCGCCGTTAAGGGGATTTGTGTATGTGAAAGTATGTCTCTGGCAGGATTCGGGGTTGCCGTTTGCACTTTTGAGGATTGACATAGCGTAGTTGAAGCCGTCGTCCTCGAAACGGAGGATACCCGAAATACGGGGAGTGTAGTTGGGAGCGTCGTCCTCGAACTCACGTGTACGGAGCGACTGCTCGAAAGTGAACTGCTTATCCATAAGCTCGTAGATAGTATCGGTCTGGTCGCCGTTGGTGACGATGAGCTTATTGCCGAGAACTCTTACGGGAGCGTAGATAATGAGGTGGGGGTCAGTGAGCTTGGAGGGGTCGAAAGCCTGAGTACGGATTCCTCTGCCTTCCTCTACGAAAACACGGTTACGGCTGTTTTCGCTTCTGCCCATGATGAAATAACCCGTAACAGCGTACTTTCCGCAATCGGACTTACCGATTACGATACCTCTGCCGGGGTAAGCGTTTGTACTTAATTCCTTAGCTAAATCCAGTTTAATCATAATAAATTACTCCTTACTTTATGATAAAAGTGTATATACAGTCCGCAAGGACTATGAATGCTGTACACGCTGCAATGATATTGAGCGTCCGTGCGTTTGGTTTTGAAAGCAGCCGGTTGTAGAACGGCTGGACTGCGTAGAGGAAAAGAACTCCTCCAAGACCGAATCTCAGGGATGTGCTGAGAGCGATTCTTGCCTGAAAGTTATATTTATAGTCGGCGTAAGTCTGCCATGGCCATGCACCTGTGAAGAACTCCAGTATGTAGCTTGCGGCAAGCTCGATAAGAGTTGCAACCGCCATGCAGCCGAGGAAAATCAGCAGCGGTTTTACGAATTTAAGCCACGGCGGAGACTTCTTCTTCATCAGTCCTCCGAAGCAGGCAAGGAATGAGAGTGCACCTACTCCGTATACGGGACAGTACGGTCCGAAAAGGACTCCTCTGTTCGTAAAGCCCCAGCGGTATATGAAAACTTCAAGGAAAACCTCGTAGCACCAGCCGAGAACAGCGTACATCATAAAACAGAGAAAAAGCTTCTGTATACGCTGATTTTCCGTAATAACCGAGAGCTTCATGATTTACTCCTTTATGTAAGCCTTGCCGTCGATAATCTCGATTTTGTCCTGACAGAAAAGCGAGGCGGCTTTCGGGAGAAGCTTCCACTCAACATTCTCCATGATACGTCTCTGGAGCGTTTCGGGAGTATCGTCTCTCTGGACGTCAACGGTACCCTGAAGGATTATCGCACCTGCGTCGGCTTCCTCGTTGACGAAATGAATCGTTGCTCCGCTTACCTTTACTCCGTATCCGAGAGCAGCCTCGTGGACTCTGAGTCCGTAGAAGCCTTCTCCGCAGAACGACGGGATAAGTGCGGGGTGGACGTTGATGATTTTATACGCATAAGCCTTTGTAACGCATTCGTCGAGAATTGTCATGAAGCCTGCAAGCACCACGAGGTCAGCTTTTTCCTCATTGAGAGCCTCAAGGATAGCCTTGCTGTAGCTCACGCTGTCGGAGTATTCCCTGCGTGGTACAACTCTTGACGGGATTCCGTTGTCGGCAGCTCTCTGCAGAGCGTATGCGGAAGGATTTGACGATATGACACAGGTGATTTTTCCGCCGATGATTTCACCTGCTTTTTCGGCGTTGATAAGTGCCTGAAGGTTGGTTCCGCCGCCCGAAACCAGCACTACTATATTTTTCATTGGAAATTCCTCCGTTGTATCAGTTTCTCGGCATTATCCTATAAATTTCACAGCCGCACCAAGTGCCGCAAGAAGGAGTCCCGAAGCAACAAAAGCGATTCCCTCGGTTGAACGTGGGAGCTGCTCGTCGGCAAAATAGAAAACCTTCGGAGAACTGCGGTTTATGAGAATATTCACCTTATCACCGTCATGACGGTGGTAATTTTTCATTTTTACGTAAGTATAGTATTCAGCTGTCCGTTCCTTGCCGTACATTGTATATTTCACAACGGGACAGAATATTCTGCTTATTTTACCGCCTGCGCAAACGGTTTTGTCACGCAGTCCGATTATTACGGCAGGAAACTGTTCGGCACGTGAAAGCTTTGCTGATTTTATGATGCAGAGGATAATTCCGATACAAAGAATGATTAGTCCTGCGATAAGAAGTATGATCATATTTCACCTCGGTATTATGAATGGTCGATAATAAAAAGCGTGACGGCGATAATTCCGCCTATGAAGATAAACATTGAATAATCCTTGGTAAGTTCGTGTTCTTTGCCTAAGAAATAGAAGAACATGGGGTCTTCGGGAGAATAGCAGATTGTTGCTTCCTCACCGATTTCATATGATTTTTTTCTGCTGCTTACGGTGTAGACCGATGTAACCTCACGTCCTGTTTCCGTCTCATATTTAACTATGGGAGCGAAAAGCTTTTTTCCGGTCGGCGACACATAATAATCCGTAACAGTGCAGACTGCGGCGATACTGCTTTTGAGTCTGCGTCTTACCACATAAATATGGTACGCAAAAAGCAGTGCCATAAGTACATATATCATCAGCAGACCGTTGATAAGCTCGCCTCGTCTGAATGAGACTCCGACGATTACCATTGAGACTGCCGCCCATATATAGTCGATTTTTTCAACTTTCATAGTCATTCGGGAAGCTGTACATGACCCTGAATTATTTCGGTATCGTCGTATGAGAAGGGGATATTCTCGTCGATAACGACCTGACCGTAGATGTCGGTGATACGGAACGTAAACGGACCCTTGCCCATCTTATCGGATTCGAAATAATTATAGCGGCGGCGTTTGATTTCCTGAAAGACGCCGTTTTCGTCAAGGTATTCGAGCTTCGTGATAGGGTAGCGGTGGTTTCGCACCTGAACTCCGAGCCAGAATTCAGAGCTTCCCTCCTTGTATTTGTATGAAACGGGAGCGTTTTCCGCACTGTCAAGCGGAATAATCTTCCAGCTTACGGGGACTCTGCCCTTTTCGGCGGGAGCGATAAGCGGAAAAGCGTCCACATATAGGTCGAGGTCGCCCTTTTTTCCTTCGGGGAGAAGGTCGGTAACGAGCATATTGATTGTTCCGAGCTCGCCCGTGACCTCAATATAAGCGCCTGCGAGCTGGGCTTCGTTGTAGTCCTCAAGGTTCATTGCAACGATCCAGTAGTCCGTAGAAACGGGGTCGAGCATGGCGCATCCTCCGACGTAGCCGCCTCCGTAGAAGGTACCCTCGCCCGTGTGGACGGTTCCCTTTGGTTCAAGGATGCAGCTTTCGTCGATGGTGAAGTTATTTTCGGGAATATACTGTCCCGACATTATGAAGGTGTGCAGACGCCGAAGCTCATTTTCGGGGAGATTCATGCGTCTTGCGGTCACCATATCGAAGATATTTACTTTGCCGTCGTTATTGTAATCAAGTGGAACAGTCCGTGCGGAATATGCACACAAAGGTACTGCCGCAAGAGCTGCCGCACTGAGTTTAAGGAATCTGCCTGCAAGCTTCATAAAAACACCTCGCATCGGTAAATGAAGGGAATGAATGTGCCTGTAAGGATGTGCAGAGAACTTAATTCTGATTGTGCATTGATTCTTGTAACGGATAAAGTGTGATTTTTGCTGTTATCAGCAGATGATAACGCCTTCCTCTGACTCAACGAGTTCGCCGAGGATGTAAGCTTCCTCGCCCGAAGCCTTGATTGCTGCAACAGCCTTATCAGCGTCGTTCTTGTCAACGGAGACTATCATGCCGACACCCATGTTGAATGTGTTGAACATATCACGCTCAGGAATATTGCCTGTACGTGCGATGAGGTCGAAAATGGGGAGAACCTGAACAGCGTTTCTTTCGATTTTAGCGGAAAGTCCCTTGGGGATAGAACGAGGAATATTCTCGTAGAAGCCGCCGCCTGTGATATGTGAAACAGCCTTCACGTCCACGCTGTTGATGAGGTTCATGATTGCCTTCACGTAGATTCTTGTGGGAGTGAGGAGAGTTTCACCGAGAGTTGCACCGAGGTCGTCGAAGTGCATGGAGAGGTTTGTCTCGTTCACGTCGAAAACCTTTCTTACGAGCGAGAAGCCGTTTGAGTGAACTCCGCTTGACTTGATGGCGATAAGTACGTCGCCTGCCTTCTGTGTGTCGGGACGGAGAAGCTTTGCCTTGTCAACAACACCTACGGAGAAGCCTGCGAGGTCGTACTCGTCCTCGGGCATAAGACCGGGATGCTCTGCAGTTTCACCGCCGATAAGAGCACATTCAGCCTGAACACAGCCCTCTGCAACACCTGAAACTATCTGTGCAATCTTTTCGGGAACGTTCTTTCCGCATGCGATATAGTCGAGGAAGAACTGTGGCTTTGCACCGCAGCAGATGATGTCGTTCACGCACATTGCAACGCAGTCGATACCAACAGTGTCGTGCTTGTCCATAATGAAAGCGATTTTGATTTTTGTACCAACGCCGTCCGTACCCGAAACGAGGACGGGCTTTGTGATACCTGTCATATCAAGCTCAAAGAGACCGCCGAAGCCGCCGATTCCCGAAACACATCCGGGGAGAGTAGTTCTTGCGATATGCTGTTTCATAAGCTCAACAGCCTTGTAGCCGGCAGTAACGTCAACGCCTGCCTTTTTATAGCTTTCCGAGAAACTGTTATTCATGATTTTTCCTCCTGATAAGTCGTAATTTTATGGTGACGGAGAGGCTTGCTCTCCGAATTTATGCGGTTTATTCCCTGCCCGACCAGCAGTATGAACAGAGATTGCATTCCGGAAGACCCACAGCCTTTACCGTACCCTCAAGGGTCTGGAATTCAAGCGATGTAAGCTTGAGACGGCGGCAGATTTCGTCACGGAGACGCTTTCCTCTTTCCGTATCGGAGCTGCTGTATTCGGAAATATATTTCAGACCGTCAGCACCTTCAAGCTCGTCGATAATCTGACGTGCGATAAGCTCCATTTCCGATGTGCTTCTTGAGAAGTTGAGGTATTTGCAGCTTCTCATGATAGGCGGACACGCTGAACGCATATGAACCTCTTTTGCACCGTGCTCGTAGAGGAATTCGACGGTTTCACGCATCTGTGTACCTCTTACGATGCTGTCGTCAACGAAAAGCAGACGCTTTCCTGCGATAAGCTCGTGAACGGGAATGAGTTTCATTTTTGCGACCTGATTTCTGAGACTCTGACTTGACGGCATGAAACTTCTTGGCCAGGTGGGAGTATACTTGATAAGAGGTCTTGCAAAGGGTATGCCGCTTTTATTGGCATAGCCGATTGCGTGCGGAGTACCCGAATCGGGGATACCGCAGATATAGTCAACATCGGGGAGTCTGCCTGCCTTCATATCGTTTTCCGCCATGATTTCGCCGTTTCTGGTTCTCATGGTCTCAACGGTAACGCCCTCGTAAACGGCGTTGGGGTAGCCGTAGTAGGTCCACATGAAGGTACACATTTTCATTTTTGAAGCATCGCCCTCGCTGAGGGTCTCGCAGCCGTCGGCAGTAATTCTGACGATTTCGCCTGCAATCATCTCACGATAGATGTCGTATCCGAGCTTCTGGAATGCGAATGACTCGGTTGAAAGACAGAAGCCGTCGCTTCTTTTTCCGATTACGATGGGGAGTTTTCCCGTATTGTCACGTGCAGCGATGATGCTGTCCTTGGTGAGGATGATGAGAGACATAGTGCCGTCGATTCTGCTCTGTGCATAGCGGATGCCTTCAACGAAGGAATCCTTCTGAGCGATGAGAGCACCGATGAGGTCGCCCGAATTGATAGCACCGCTGCTCATTGCCTCGAAGTTTGAGCAGCCCTTTTCAAGGAGCTCCTGAACAAGCTCCTCGGAATTTCTTATGATACCGACAGAGCATATTGCATAGAGTCCGAGCTTGGAACGAACGAGGATAGGCTGGGGGTCGGTATCGCTGATACAGCCGATACAGAGTCTGCCTCTCATTTTGTCAACATCGCTGTCGAACTTTGTTCTGAAAGGTGAATTTTCGATACTGTGGATATTTCTCTGGAAGCCGAGTTCCTCAGAATAAGAAGTCATACCGCCTCGGCGAGTACCGAGATGTGAGTGATAGTCTGTGCCGAAGAAAACGTCGGTCACACAGTCGTTTGTTGAAGCTGCGCCAAAAAATCCGCCCATATTACACTCCTGATAAAATTATTTTGCAATGATTAAAGCTTTTCGATTTCAGCCTGAAGAGCCTTATCCTTTTCGATAACGCCCTCAGCCATTTTCTTTTTCTCGTCTGCGAGTTTTGCAGCGAGCTCGTCGTCGGAAACTGCGAGCATCTGGACTGCAAGAACAGCGGCGTTCTTTGCGCCGTTGATTCCGACTGTTGCGACGGGTACTCCCGGAGGCATCATAACAGTTGCCAGCAGAGCGTCCATGCCCTCAAGAGCAGCGGACTTCATGGGAATACCGATAACGGGAAGGGTTGTATGACCGGCAATAACGCCTGCGAGGTGAGCAGCCATACCTGCGGCACAGATAATAACACCGAAGCCTTCTGCCTTTGCATTTGAAGCGAATTCGGCAGCCTCTGCGGGGGTACGGTGAGCGCTCATTACACGGCATACTGTTTCAACGCCGTATTTTTTCAGTTCTGAAACAGCTGATTTTACAACGGGGAAATCGCTGTCAGAACCCATAATTACTGCAACTTTTTTTGACATTTCAATTCTCCTGACAAATAAATTTTATTGATTAACGCAGACTCTTTTCGGGTCCGACGTCATTTTCGTTTTCTGAAGGGGGAATTTCCTCTTCGGGGTACGGAAGCTTGCTTGGTGTAAAGGAAGCCGAAAGAGCACGGATACTGTTTTCGGTATTTCCGCTGAGTTCTATTGAAGCATTACAGCTGACGTCCATGGTACGGCCTGCACCGTTCAGACTTTTATAAGTTATCATGGCGTCGGCACTCAGCGAAAGGATGAAATGCTGTTCCTGACCCGAACCTGTAGTTGAATACAGGAATATATCGGTAATCCGCAGAAGTTTTCTATCGGTGATTCTCTCATCTGTCGGGAACAGTGCGGAGAGGCTTCCGCTTGCTTTTATGCCTGAAAGGGTGGAATTATCGCCCGTAAAGGCGAACCGGATATATTTTTCGGCAATGGTCGAAACTGATTCGATAAGTCTTGGGTAGAGCTTGTCGAGCAGGGTTCTGCTGTCCACATTGAGAGTGAAATCGCATCCGAGCGTATTGCCCTTGACCATGGCTGAAGTGAATGTCATGCCGTTTTTATCGACTGAGTAAACGAATCTGCCTTTATCGTCGGTGAGCGTGAGGGTTTTCTCGCTGAACTCACAGCTTTTCCACGAATTGGCAAAGCAGGGGTTGAGGTTTGAATCGTAGACGACCCACGACCTGTCCGAATCGGTCTGTGCCGTATAGAAAACCAGACCGTCGGCGGAATGGCGGATGATATTCCTGTAGATAAGAGGGACGATGATATTTCCCTCGTAGTCGATACAGCCGCTGAGGGTCACATTTCTGATTTCGGACTTTGCAATGCAGAAGCCGTTGTCGCAGAAACGCAGGTCGTTCCATTCGGGAGCAGCGGTAATTCTGTCGCTGCTGTCGATGATACCGAACAATCCCTCGCCGTTTTCGAAGATTCTGTATCCCAAGCCGTCGGTATAGTGGATTTTTTCGATTTCGTTCTGAGACGAACCGTCATAGGGGGTTTTTGTTGTATCGGAGTAGAAGCGTGATATTGCAGCTGCGAGGATGATTATCACGATAAACAGTACCGATACAATCAGCTTCATATGTTTGGTCAATGGCTGATTCCCTCCCCGAGGTCAGTTTTCTGCGGAATCGTCTGAATTTTTCTTCCGGCGGTAGAGCTCGTCCGTTTCCTTTGCGATATAGATGGGACGGCGCTTTGTTTCGAGGTATGTTTTGGAGAGGTACTGTCCGAGGATTCCCGTACAGAAAAGCTGGAGTCCGCTGAGAAGGAAGATAACGCAGATTGTGGTCGGGTAGCCGGCGACGTCCTCACCGAATGCGAGGGTCTTGATTATGGTGACTATCATCAGTATGAAGGCAATTGCACAGCTTATGATTCCGAGCAGCGAAGAAATTGCAAGGGGAGCCGTTGAGAACGCCATGATGCCTTCAAGTGAGTATTTGAACAGTCCCCAGAACGACCATGAGGAAGTACCTGCGGGACGTTCCACGTTCTCGTACTCGATATAACGCACGTTGAAGCCTACCCAGCTGAAAATGCCTTTTGAGAAGCGGTTGTATTCCGACATATCGAGGATAGCGTCAACCATCTGTCTTGACATGAAGCGGAAGTCCTGAGCGCCGTCAACGATTTCGGTCTGTGAGATTTTATTCATGATTTTGTAGAATTGTCTTGCAAACCATGAACGTATTTTTGATTCGCCCTTACGGCTTACACGTCTTGTAGTGGCACAGTCGTACTCACCGTCACGGACGTAGCTGTACATCTGAGGCAGGAACGAAGGCGGATGCTGCAAATCGGCGTCCATAACAACAACGTAATCGCCCTTTGCGTTTTTAAGACCGGCATACATACCTGATTCCTTACCGAAATTTCTTGAAAACGAAATGTATCTTACTCTCTCGTCCTTATCGGCGAGAGAACGCAGTATTTCAAGAGTCTTGTCCTTTGAACCGTCGTTTATGAAAAGGAACTCGAAAGCGAGTTCGGGGTATTCTTCCGACATCTGAGCTGAAATCTTTGTTATTTCCTCGTAGAACATCGGCAGAACTTCCTGTTCGTTATAACACGGAACAACGACTGAAACGAGTTTCACAAAATCCCTCCTCCGGCATCTCACATCTGAGAGCCTGAATATATTTGGATGATAAGTAAAGCGGAGCATTTCTCCGTTTACCAATACACTATTAATAATACTACAAATCTTTGCATTTTGCAATAGATTTTCAAAAAAAATTCACTTATTATGACTCCCGTGCAGGACAGACGGATAATATTAAAAGATAAATCTTTAATTCCACAGAATCTTTGAAAAGCCGTAGGAACATTTTGACAAAAAAATCAATAACATTTTGTTGTTTTCTCCAAAAAAATTGAATTGGGTATAATTTTCGCTCTGAATTTTTAAGAAAGTGTTGATTTTTTTTGCGGTATACGCTATAATGTAATTGTATGATTTACCCTTTCCCCGAACGATTCCTCAATCGTCGGGAACAGCTTTAATAAGCGGAACGGGCTCTGTGAAATCGGCTTGTCTCTGCCGTAAAGGGACGAAGGCGTACCTTTCAGCGCCGGATTGGAGATTGTTATGGATATAACTCTTGTTACATCTACGTACAACGATGATGTCCACGGAACCGATAACGATAAAAGAACGGGATGCGGCATAAGCCTTTTCAAACCCGAAAATATCACAAGATTCCGTCGTGGTGATGTAATGACGGACCTTAAAGAAATTACCTGTGAGAAATGTAAGGCTGCCCTTGCAAAGAAAATTATCAAATCAGATAAAAAGGAAATGAGCCGCATTATCAAGGAAGAAAAACTGAGAGCAAAAAAAGGTATCGAGGACGAAGGTATTGTCCCTCTCGGAAATACTACAGCAAGAATTACAGGTCAGCCACGTGCGGCTTCGGAGCCGGTAAGACAGCCGGTTCAGACACCTCCGCCCGTACAGCCTGCGTATAATCAGCCTGCATATAATCAGCCGGTGATGAATGCTCCCGAACCCGAAACAGTTCCACAGCCTGCTATTCTTCCGAAGAATATAACAGGTACAAATGTACCGATAGACAGCAGTCTTGCTCAGTTTGCAATCAATGTCCCCAAGGAGGAAGACCCCGTTCAGGAGGACGATTTCCTCGCTCAGTTCGCTATCCAGAAGCCTGAGGAGGAAGAGGAGACGGTCGAGACTGTTGAGAACACTGTTCCCCAGAACGATTTCCTCGCTCAGTTTGCCATTCCGTCACCTGCCGTACAGCAGCTTGCGGAAGTCTATGCACCTGAGAGTGCCGTTCCCGAAAACAGCGGAATGGACGACATCACCTTCAATGAGCCTGCCCCCGACGTTGACGTTGTTGAGCAGCAGTACGGTGAAAGCCGCTACCAGAACGACGATTCCATCATTGATATAGAGGAAAACGAGGTTTCGGCTGTTGAACCTGACGATAATCTCGGCACTGAGGATGATGACGCCGAAGTTGACCTTACAAGTGTTTCCGAATGGAATATAGTTGCAAATCAGATTTTCGGATTCGAAGGCGCAGAGGAACTCAATCCCGATTCCGATGCGGAAATGGAGGGAATTCCTGCACCCGTACAGCAGACAGCTCCCGTAATTGAGGACATTCCTGCACCCGTACAGCAGACTGCTCCCGTAATCGAGGACATTCCTGCACCCGTACAGCAGACAGCTCCCGTAATTGATGATATTGCCGCAGCCGCAGAAGCTGCAGCTTCCTCATTCAACAGATTCACAGCACCTGTACAGCCTGTCGGTGTACCGGTTTATCCCACACAGCAGACAGCTCCTGTAATCGAGGACATTCCTGCACCCGTACAGCAGACAGTTCCCGTAATCGAGGACATTCCTGCACCCGTACAGCAGACAGTTCCCGTAATCGAGGACATTCCTGCACCCGTACAGCAGACAGCTCCCGTAATCGAGGACATTCCTGCACCCGTACAGCAGACTGCTCCTGTAATCGAGGACATTCCTGCACCCGTACAGCAGACTGCTCCTGTAATCGAGGACATTTCTGAACCCGTACAGCAGACAGCTCCCGTAATTGATGATATTGCCGCAGCCGCTGCAGCCGCAGCTGCTTCGTTCAACAGATTTACAGCACCTGTACAGCCTGTCGGTGTACCGGTTTATCCCACAAAGCAGACTGCTCCCGTAATCGAGGACATTCCTGCACCCGTACAGCAGACTGCTCCCGTAATTGAAGATATTCCTGCACCTGCACCTGTTCCGACCCCTGCACCTGTTCCTGCACAGAATGATAACGAAAGAGGGATGAATATGCATATTTACAGCTCAGGAGATATTACAACCGCACCTGCTCAGCCTGCACCGTCAGTTCAGCAGACAGCACCTGTTCAGCCTGCACCCGCAGTCCAGAAGCCTGCCGCAGTACAGCCGCAGATAGTGAATGTTCCCCAGTTTACGGGAATGGACGCAAACGGTCAGCCTGTGTATACATACATTCAGATGCAGATGACAGGCTATGATGCAAGCGGAAAGCCGATTCTTGCACCGCTTCCGGGTCAGCCTGCACCTCAGCAGATGCCTCAGACGGCAGCTCCTCAGACAGCGGCTCCTCAGACACCAACAGCTGCTTCAACAGGTTATACCGTTCCCACAGCAAATATCTCAAAGATAGCCGTAAATCAGCATACAAAGCCCACTTCAAGAGCTTTCGTACAGGCAATTGCAAATTCCAAGGGATATGCAAACAAGAATCTTATCGAGACTCAGGGTATGCAGGTAAATGCTCCGATGCTCACTTCCATTGAGGACGTTCTTTCACAGATTGATACAGGCTCCGCAGCAAGAGCACAGTCAGGACAGCCTGCTGCTGCTCCCAAGAAGGCAGCTCCCGTGTACAACGAGTACAAGGCAAATGCACAGCCTGCTTCGAGAATGCCTGCGTCTGCAAGACCTGCACCTCAGCAGCGTCACGTCGAGGACGATTACCGCTTTATGACAAAGGCTGAAATCAAAGCCAAGAAAAAGCAGGATAAGATTGACGCAAAGTTCAGAAAAGATATGGGCAAGAGAGGTCTCTGATTCATAAAAACAAAAAACGGCACCGTGCAGAAATGTACGGTGCTGCTTCAAAATAAACAGAAATGAGGAAAACATAATGACATACAATGAAATACTTGACGAGCTCAGAGCTAAGCTCGGAGATTCTGCCGAAGAAAACAATAAGATTCTCCGTGAGGAGGCTGTACGCTACGCAGAGGAAGGCAACCTCGACGGCGTTAAGGCTACAGGTGAGCTTATGCTTGAAAATATGACTCCCGAACAAAAAGCCGAAGTTGAACGTCTTACCCATGTTGACGGCGTAAGACTCGATGAGCTTAACAACAAGATAAACAAGATGCTGAACGAAAAGAAAGTTCTTGAAGCAAAGCCTCTCGCTGAGAGACTCTACAAGAAGATTATCGTCGATTTCAAGGAGACTGAAAAGGAAAAGTATGTATCGCTCAGAAATCCCTTCGAGGACAACCTCTGTCAGCTCTACTATAAGTACGACAAGACACTTACACGTACTCCCTTCGATTTTGCTGCATATATCACAACGTATGCGTACATTCTTACTGAGACAGGTTCTCCGCTTGACGCAATTCCCGTGCTTGAAAAGGCGATTGACTACAATCCCGTGGACTGCGGTCCGAGATTTGAGCTTGCCGAGGTTTTCAAGCTTCTCGGAAACCGTAAGAGACTCCTTGAGGTGACAAGGGAGACTCTGAAGATATGTTCATCACCTGCCGCTATCGCACGCTGCTATGCAAACGTGGGATACGCTCTTGTCGATGCCGGCGAGTATGAGGACGCTATAACATTCTATACCGCAAGTGTAATGTTCTATCCGAACCCTGCTATTCCTCAGGAAATCCGTCATGCTTCGGAACTCTGGGGCAAGCCTGCTGTTCGTCCGAGTCACGAGAAAATCGTTGAGACTATGAAAAAGTGGGACATTGAATTCGGTCCGAATCAGGACGTTATTTCCGTTTCGGCACAGCTTGCGGCTGACTGCCTCAGCAAAAACGACATCCAGAACGCTGTTCAGGCTATGAAGATTACATACAACCTCACTCTCGACGAGGAAATCAAGAACCTCATCCTCAAGTACGACCCTAATGCACAGAGAATAATCCCCAAAACAAATGCCGATATAGACGCTGTTACGGGAAGAAATTCCAAGGCTCCCGAAAATAACAATTGATTTTTAAAGACGCCGTTCCGCAAAAATGGGACGGCGTTTTGATTATAATTCATGCATTGATGTCCTGCTCATTTTGCCCTATAGGGCAAAACAAAGTGCAAGAAAAATTATCAATTCCTTTATTTTTTCTTGCACTTTGTCAACTTAAAATTGGCTTTAAAAAGCTATATTAAGCCAATTTTAAGTTGATGAGCAGGCATTAATTCGTAATGCGTAATTGTATAATCGGGACGTCGGACATTTGCAGGGGACGGTGTACCCCAAGGGCACTTCCGTTGGGCGTCCTCGACGTCCCACAAAATATATGTGCGGTGCGGGCGAACGCAGTTCGCCCCTACAGGGTGATGTGTCCGTAATTCTGTAAAACATTCACCGCAAATGGCAAATTTGAAAAAAATAGTGACAATCCTGCATTTATGTGGTATAATATAATTATCTATATTATAAAGGACGTGTTGAATATGTCTCGAAATTATGATGTCATTATTGCAGGCTGCGGAGCCGCAGGTCTTTATGCAGCCATTAATCTTCCGAGCAGTCTCAGAGTGCTTATTCTCTGTAAAAAGGAGCTGAGTCTGTGCAATTCATCCCTTGCACAGGGCGGTATTGCCGGAGTGTATAACTCTCCCACGGACAATATACAGTACCACCAGAATGATACCCTCATCGCAGGAAGTTTCAAGAACAATGTCAGTGCGGTTCAGATTCTTGTGAGCGAGGCTGCACAGGATATTGAACGTATTATAGAACTTGGCGTGGATTTCGACAAGAACCCTGACGGCGAATACCACCGTACCCTCGAAGGCGGTCACAGTCACCACCGTATTTTCCACCACGCCGACGCTACAGGCAGGGAAATTACATCAAAGCTTCTTGAAACAGTCCGGAAGCTCGAAAATGTTGAAATCCTTGAAAATACAATCATGTGCGACGTGAAAAAGACGGAAACAGGCTATTCGGCGTTCCTGAAAATGTCTGACGGCGGCTATGAGACCTGCAACTGTCACTTCATGATTCTTGCAACGGGCGGTATCGGACGTGTCTACAAGTTCACTACGAATTCGGCAATCGCAACAGGCGACGGAATCACTTTTGCATATGAAATGGGTGCGAAAATCAAGAACCTCAGCTATGTTCAGTTCCATCCGACAGCCTTCAATAACCGTACAACACGTGAGTGCTTCCTCATTTCGGAGGCTGTAAGAGGAGAGGGTGCACATCTTCTCAACTGCCACAAGGAACGCTTTATGCACAACTACGATAAGCGTCTTGAGCTTGCTCCGAGAGACGTTGTTTCGCATGCAATTGTCCACGAGTCACGCAAGCAGAATTCCACCGACTTCTATCTCGATATAAGCTACAAGGACGGCGATTTCCTCAGAAAACGCTTCCCGATGATTTACAATAATCTCCTCGAACAGGGCTTTGACCTCACTAAGGAGCCTGTTCCGATTTACCCCTGTCAGCACTACCTCATGGGCGGTATCGACGTTGACAGCAACTCCGAGACAACTCTCCCGAACCTTTATGCCTGCGGAGAATGTTCTCACACGGGAGTACACGGAAGCAACCGTCTTGCAAGCAATTCGCTCCTTGAGGCACTCGTATTCTCACGTCGTGCGGCAGAGAATATCGCTTCAAAGCTCGACAGCGTTTCCGATACGTTTGCAGAGGCAGAGTTCGACCCGCATACGGAAAATCCCCACATCCCCAAGGGTTACCGTACTGCTACAAGAAATATCATGCAGGAGGCATGCTTTGTAATGCCTGATAAGGCTGCCGCAGCAGAGGGACTCGAAAGAGTAAAGAAAATGCGTGAGGACCTCATCAGCGGAAATTACTACGTTGACGCCGATTACGTACTTGCAAAGTCAATCGTGACAATTGCGTATATCATCCTCGGCGAGATTCTTCAATAAATTACGAAAGGAAGATTATTATGAAGCTTCTTCAGTGCTATATTGACAATATCATTACTACTGCCCTCATGGAGGACATCAATTATACCGACGCCGCTGCCGATAACCTCATCCCCGAGGATCACCGCAGCAGTGCGTATTACGTCGCAAAGGACACGGGAGTTGTCTGCGGAATCGAAATCGCAAAGCGTGTTTTCGAGCTTGCAGGCGGCGATGTGGATTTCAGGATTCTCCTCAGCGACGGCGCAAAGGTTCAGAAAGGCGACATTATTGCCGAACTGGAGGGAAGTACGCTTACTCTGCTCAAGGGCGAGAGAACGGCTCTGAATATTCTCCAGCATATGTCGGGAATTGCTACGGCGACCAATAAGTGTGTGGAGCTTGTAAAGGGGACGAAGGCTTCCGTTACCGATACGAGAAAGACCCTCCCCGGACTTCGTGCGCTCCAGAAATACGCCGTAACTGTCGGCGGAGGCAAGAATCACCGCTTCAATCTTTCCGACGCCGCTATGCTCAAGGACAACCATATCGACGCTTACGGCGGAATTACTGCGGCTGTATCGGCTCTCAGGGAGAAAATCGGTCATACCGTGAAGATTGAGGTTGAGGTACGTACACTCGACGAGCTGAAAGAAGCTCTTGAAAACAATGTCGAAATCATTATGCTCGACAACATGAGCTGCGAGGAAATGGCTGAGGCTGTGAAAATCACCGACGGCAATGCACTTCTCGAAGCTTCGGGAAATGTCACGGCTGAGAATATCCACGCAATTGCCGAAACAGGCGTTGACATCATATCCCTCGGAGCTTTGACTCACTCCGTAAAATGCTTCGACGTCTCAATGAAGATAAGGAGCAGTAAATGAAACTTGACAGTAAAAAGATAAAATACATTATTTCTGCAATTGTGTTTATAATTGCGATAATCGGTGCGATTACAGGTAAAGACCTCCTTTCGGGAAGCAACAACGACAACGACGACAATAATAAGTCAACTGCCACTGCTGTCGTTACACAGGCTGAAACCGAGAAGTCCACCACCTCCGCAAAGACTTCCTCAAAGGTGACAACCTCCGCTGAAAAGTCTGCTGCCAAGGTCACGACCTCCGCAAAAACCACAACTGCCGAAAAAACAACTTCAGCCAAGGTCACAACAACGGCAAAGCCTACGGAGGCTCCCGCAGCGCAGGAGTACCATTTCCGCAGAAAATCCGACCTGACGTCTCATTTCGATAAGCACGGAAAAGAGTTCAGGGGCGATTTCAATTACAAGACAGCAGCGGATTACGAAAAGGGAGCAAGCGACGTTATAAATAACCCCGACGCTCTCTATAAAACCGAAAAAGAGGACGGCGACCACGTTTACTATATCGAGGAAACAAACGAATTTGTCGTGCTTTCAAGAGACGGCTATATCCGTACCTATTTCCGTCCGACCAGAGGAATAGACTACTTCCACGACCAGTAATCCGGACGCCGAAAGGATTTATATGAACCGCAGATTACCGTATTTACGTGAAAAAACAGCAATGCTCACCTCCTCACCCGGAGTCTATATCATGCGTAATCATGAGAACGCCATAATATATATCGGTAAGGCAAAGAATCTGCGAAACCGTGTGAGCAGCTATTTCCGTGAAAATCCCGACCATACCCCCAAAGTTGCGGCAATGGTCTCAAACGTCCACGATTACGATTTTATCGTCACTGACAGCGAATATGAAGCACTTCTGCTGGAGTGCAGTCTCATAAAGCAGCATAAGCCCAAGTATAATATTCTGCTAAAGGACGACAAGGGCTACCACTACATCCGTATCTCCGACGGCGAATTTCCTCGCATTACGGCAGAGAAAAATACGCTGAAGGACGGAAAATACCTCGGTCCGTATACAAGCGGATTCATCGCAAAGGAAGCCGTAAACGAGGCAAACCGTGTGTTCATGCTTCCGACCTGCAACAGGAAATTTCCGCAGGATATGGGCAAAAGCCGTCCCTGTCTGAACTTCCACATCAAGAACTGCATGGGAGTCTGCCGAGGAAAAATCAGTGGCGAGGACTACCGCAGAACCGTTGAGCAGGCAGTCGATTTCATCAGAAACGGCAGTGCGCAGTCGGTTGAACGCATGGAAGCCGAAATGAACGACGCCGCCGAAAACCTCGATTTCGAAAAGGCAGCTATGCTCCGTGACCGCATAAATGCCGTCAGAAAGGCTGCCGAGAAGCAGAAAATCATCAACAGCAGCGTTGAATCGGCAGACGTAATTGCGTCGGCTGAGTTCTATGAGGGAGTATATATATCCGTGCTGATGTACCGTGGGAACCGTCTGTACGACAAGGCTGTGTTTACTTTCGGGCAGGCTGAAAAGGGCGAGGACATCCTCGGAGACTTTCTGGGACAGTTCTACCACGGCAGAAGTGATATTCCGAAAACGGTAGTCATCGACAGTCTGCCGCAGGAAGCCGGGCTTATAGAGGAGCTTCTTTCGTCTCAGGCAGGACGGAAAGTGAAGCTCCATGTGCCGCAGAAGGGCGTTCAGCTCGAACTGCTCAGACTTGCAAAAAATAACAGCGCAGAGTACGCCGCACTCGAAAACAACAGGACGGGAAAAGAAGTAATCGCACTCGAAAAGCTCGGTCAGAGTCTCGGACTTGCAAAGCCTCCACGTTATATAGAGGCTTACGATATATCGAATCTGTCGTCTGAATCAATGGTTGCGGGGATGGTCGTCTTTGAGGACGGCAGACCCCTTAAAAAGGCTTACAAGCGTTTTACCGTGAAGGAACAGGAACTCCAGAATGACTACGGCAGTATGCGTGAGGTGCTGAAAAGACGTCTTATGCACATCGTTGAACAGGAGGGAGATGAGTTCTTCCGCAGAAAGCCCGATCTGATTCTCCTTGACGGCGGAAAGGGTCACGTGAATGCCGTTGAACCGCTTATGCGTGAGCTTGGACTTGATATACCGCTTTTCGGAATGGTCAAGGACAACAGACACCGTACCCGTGCAATAGCGTCGGGAGGGCGTGAGATACAGATCAACAGCATGAGATCGGTTTTCGACCTCATCACCCGCATACAGGACGAGGTTCACCGCTATTCGGTGAGCTTCATGCACAAAAAACATAAGAAAAAAACCTACAGCTCGGAGCTTCTCTCGGTAAAGGGCATCGGAGAGAAAAAAGCTGCAAAGCTTATGATGCAATTCAGGACACGTGAAAACCTGAAAAAAGCCTCCGCCGAGGAGCTTGCAAAAACGGCAGGCGTAAGCATCGAAATTGCAAGGGAGCTTCGTGAGGTTATCAATACGCTGAAATAGGAGGAAGTTTATGTGCAGCAGAGTGCTTCTCAGTTCAGACGGCTCGCCTTTTGTAAAATCAGTTGCGTCATGTCTCAGGAAACTGTCTTTTGAGACTGAAGGCTGCGGATGGTCGTCGCAGAAGATATTGGATGCTCTTGAAAAAGTGAGCTGCGATCTTGTATGTATCCTCACTATTGACGATTACGACGAACTGCGAAGACTCGTCGGAATAATCCACGAAAAATACAGCAGCATAAAAATACTCGTTACAATATCTACCGAAAGTGACAGCGTGGCGGAAATGCTCAGAATCTCAGAGCGTGTAAAATGTGCCGTTCTTCCGCAGTCTCCCGACCGCATCGCTGAACTTGTCCGTCGTATTCTTGAGGAAAAAAGCGGAAGCATGTATTCGTATATTGCCGATTATATGTATTTTCTCGGACTGCGGAAAAAATACGACGGCTTCAGGTACCTCTGTTCGGCTGTAGAGCTTTGCGTTGAAGACAGCTCAAGACTGCAATCCATTGTAAAAGTATATGCAGAGGTCGGGGAAATCCACGGTGTCAGCGGCGCAGTTGTTGAACGTACCCTGAGATACCTCTCAAAGGCAGTCAACGAGGACGGTGCGGCTCTCAGAATCACCCACGGGAAGTCTGACAAAAAAATGACCAGTTCCTCACTTATATGCGCCGTTTATGAAGGCTTTATCACCCGAAGAATGAGAGTTTGCGGAAAAGAAAGCGTGTGAAATTGGGTATTGCATTAATCCGTAACTTGTGATATAATGAAAAAAGTGCATAACGAAAGGATTTGAATTTATGATTATTCTCGACGAACTCAGAGTCGAAATGACGGGATACCGCAAGGAAATGACAGAGCTTGCCGATGTTCTGAACATTAAGGGCGCCAAGGAAAGAGTAGAGGTTCTTGCGGCTGAAACTGCAAAGGACGGCTTCTGGGATGACCTTGAAAATTCTCAGAATGTGCTCAAGGAACAGAAGGCACTTGAAAAGAAAATCGAAAAATACAATAAGCTCAACGAAAGTCTTGAGGACCTCATTACCCTCATAGAACTTTCAATCGAGGAGGACGACGAAAGCTCCATTGATGAAATCAAGGCGGAGTCCGATGCGTTCAAAACCAAGCTTGAGGACGAAAAACTTTCAACCCTCCTCAACGGCGAGTACGACGCTTCAAATGCTATCCTCACTTTCCATGCAGGTGCAGGCGGTACAGAGGCTCAGGACTGGGCTGAAATGCTCTACCGTATGTATAACCACTGGGCTGAGCGTCACGACTATAAGGTTACTCTCCTCGATTACCTCGACGGCGACGATGCAGGTATGAAGTCCGCTTCAATTCTCATCGAGGGCGATAATGCGTATGGATATATGAAATCGGAATCAGGAGTTCACCGTCTTGTAAGAGTGTCTCCCTTCGATTCTTCGGGAAGACGTCATACATCGTTTGCCGCACTCGAAGTAATGCCCGAAATCGACGACTCCATTGAAGTTGACATCCGTCCCGAGGATATTGAAATGGAGGTTTACCGTTCAAGCGGTGCAGGCGGTCAGAAGGTTAATAAGACCAGTTCCGCTGTACGTCTTATCCATAAGCCGACAGGAATTGTAGTTTCATGTCAGACCCAGCGAAGCCAGTACCAGAATAAGGACTACGCTATGAAGATGCTCCGTTCCAAGCTCATCGAAATCAAGGAGCGTGAACACCTCGAAAAAATCGACGACATCAAGGGTGTCCAGAACCAGATTGCGTGGGGTTCACAGATACGTTCATACGTCTTCATGCCGTATACCCTCGTTAAGGACCACCGTACTTCCTTCGAAAACGGTAACATTCAGGCTGTTATGGACGGCGAAATCGACGGCTTTATCAACGCTTATCTTAAATCGCTCTCCCACGGCACCCTCGAAAAATAACCTCCACGTCTTTAAGAGAAATGATTATATAGAAATGTTATATGGGCTTATCGGGGGAAACCTTTCTGAGGAAAGGTTCTCCCCCATACCCCCTTCCAAAGACTTTTAATACAAATTTCAGCCCCATAGAGTGCATACAGAAAATTCTGAACATCGTGTTCATTCGGGATATGCACTCTATGGGGCTGAAATTTCATACTGAAAGTTTTAGGAAAGGAGTTTGAGGATGACTCCCCACAGTGTGGGGAGATGTCCGAAGGACAGAGGGGACAGGCTCCCGTTGGGGGAACCCTTTTTCAAAAGGGTTTTCCTCAATAAGCACGTATATATTCCTGTACAGTCATTCCTTTACCGACGGCGTGGTTGCCTGCGGCAGGATTTCGATATATTATAACTGTCCTCCGGTGGAGTACAAGCGTATTCACCAAAAACACACGGTCAATGCTGTAAAAATTCTCATTTTACAGCAATTGATTTTTCGGCAGAAATGGAATATAATGTATATTGTGAAAATATATCAGTAAGGAATGATTTGAATAATGGCTAATAAAGTTGTAAAATTCGGTGGAAGCAGTCTTGCTGACGCTAATCAGTTCAGAAAGGTTGCAGACATAATCAAGAGCGATTCCAAGCGTATTTACGTGGTTCCGTCGGCTCCCGGAAAGCGTTTTTCGGACGACATCAAGATTACAGACATGCTTTATAAGTGCTGTGAGCTTGCAGGAAGCGGCGTCGATTTTTCTGAGGACTTTCAGATAATCAAGGACAGATATAACGGTATTATTTCCGACCTCGGCATTGATATGTCTCTTGAGGACGAGTTCAATGCAATTGCTGCCGAGCTTAAAAGCCGTCCCGCTAAGGACTTCGCCGCAAGCCGTGGAGAGTACCTCAACGGAAAAATTCTTGCAAAGTATCTCGGCTACAATTTTGTTGACGCTGCCGATGTTATTATCTTTGATACAAAGGGTTCGCTTCTCCTTGAGGACACTGTAAAGGCTGTCCGTGAGAAGCTTGACGGTCTTGAAAACGCAGTTATCCCCGGTTTCTACGGAAAGACTACTGAGGGCTGCATCAAGACATTCTCAAGAGGCGGTTCAGATGTTACAGGTTCGATTATCGCAAACGCTGTAAGAGCCGAAATCTACGAGAACTGGACAGACGTTTCAGGCTTCCTCGTTGCAGACCCCAGAATAGTAGAAAATCCCGACGTTATCGAAACAATTACTTACCGTGAGCTTCGTGAGCTTGCATATATGGGTGCTTCCGTTCTCCACGAGGACGCTATCTTCCCCGTGCGTTCAGCAGGTATTCCCATTAATATCAGAAATACAAACCGTCCGCAGGACGCAGGTACAATGATTGTCGCTAATGACTACGATTTCAGTAAGGAGAGTCTCTGCCACACCATCACAGGTATCGCAGGCAGAAAGGGCTTCAGTACAATCAATATCGAAAAGGCTATGATGAACAGCGAAACAGGCTTCGGCATGAAGGTTCTCAAGGTGCTTTTCGACCACGGAATCTCCTTTGAGCATATGCCCTCGGGAATCGACACAATGAGCATTACCGTTGACAGCTCAAAGCTTGACCCCGTCCGTGAAGAGGTCCTTGCCGACATCAGAAAGGCTGTTAACCCCGACCACCTCGAAATTGAGGACGGAATCGCAATTCTTGCCGTTGTGGGACGTCGTATGAAAAATACAAGAGGTACTGTTGCACGTATTTTCGCTGCAATGGCTCATGCACGTATCAACGTCAAGATGATCGACCAGGGTTCCAGTGAGCTTAACGTCATCATCGGCGTCAGCGAGCACGACCTCCCCGAAGCTATCAGACGTATCTACGATATGTTTATCAATTCCGAAAAGTAACCCCCATAACAGTAAAGCTCCCCTTTGCTGTAGCTTTTATTGGGATTTATACATGGTCTATTGAGGAAAACCCTTTTGAAAAAGGGTTCTTCCTCAAACTCCTTTCCTAAAACTTTCAGTATGAAATTTCAGCCCGACAGGGTGCATATTCCATATGAACACAAAGTTCAGAAATTATTGGATGCACCCTGTCGGGCTGAAATTTGTATTAAAAGTCTTTGGAAGGGGGTACGGGGGAGAACCTTTCCTCAGAAAGGTTTCCCCCGATAAACCCATATAAGTTCAATAAAAACTACAGTTAAGAGGAGCTTGTTTTATTGTTATCAAGAAGCGGAAGAGATTTGCCTGATTCGTCGTAGAAGACGATATTATCGACGTAGAGGTTTGAGGCATTTTCGCAGCCCCATCTCATAATAAGGAAGTTGGCGGCGTCCATATCCTCTGACCAGCAAACGTCGCTTGCAGCAAGGAGAAATTTGAATTCTCCGTGGACCGCACCGGACATATCGAAGTTATACTCACCGCCCTCAAAGCCTTCGAAGTCGTACCAGACATTTTCGTTATTGCTGTTTTTTTTGGCGGTAACGGTACCTCCGCCGCAGGAAATTGTGCCGGGAACCTTGACATTTTTGCCGTCCTGATTTACATACGAGTCATCAAGAGCGTCGGCATAGACGTCGAACTGAATACTGCGTACCTTTGCGAGGTTTTCCGGAGACAGCAGAGCAGCAGCAGAAATGCTGAGTTTCTGGACTTTTCCTTCAAGAGGGATGGAGTGGTCGTCATTGAATCTGAGCATTTTATTACCCTGAACCTCAACAACGGAGAGAGTGCCTTCAGCGGACTGTTTATCATCGCAGATTATCTCGACGAAATCGAAAATACCGTCGTCGAAGCTGACCGTATTGGGGTCGGAGGCTTCCACGGGCTTTGGAGGTGTTGGTTTATCTTTTGAGCAGCCGATGCTGCACATCATCAGGCATCCTATAATGCCTGCGGCAATAATTCTGTATATCATTTGTAATCATATCCCCTCGATTATACTGATATATACGTTAATTCTATCATAAAAAGATATGAATGTCCAGTAGCAATTTGCACAAATTATGTTTCGTCACGGTGATTATATATAATCTCTACGACATCCTTCATCATATCGAAGGGTTTTACTTTGGGAGAGATTTTCACTGATACATACGACCTTCCCGAACCGTTGAACGTGATTCTGCCCTTGTAGGAGGCAGAGAGTCCTGCAATCTGATTTGTACCGAGGTACTCCGTGTAGAAGTACATGGCAGCATTTCGCTGAGAGATTTCGGTGATTCCGAGACGTGCCGCCTTGTTTCTGAGCAGCGACACTTCAAGGAGTCCCATAACGGACTTCGGAGGTTCGCCATAGCGGTCGATAAGTTCGTCGATGAGGTCAGTTTTATCCTCGTCCTCGTTGATGAGCATAATTTTTCGATAGATGTCGATACGCTGGTTGAGGCTGGAGATATAGTTTTCGGGGATGTGGGCGTCGATTTGTATATCGACGAGACATTCCGCAATTTTCTCAGGTTTTTCGCCCTTTTCCTCGGCAATTGCCTCGGACAGCAGACGGATGTACATATCATAGCCGACAGCTTCCATATGTCCGTGCTGACGTCCTCCGAGAATACTTCCCGCACCTCTGATTTCAAGGTCACGCAGAGCAATACGGAAGCCGCTTCCGAACTGTGTGAACTCCTTCATTGCGTTAAGACGTTTTGTTGCGATTTCGGTGAGGACCTTGTCACGCTTATACGTGAAAAAGGCGTAGCCACGGCGGTTTGAGCGTCCCACACGTCCCCTGAGCTGATAGAGCTGAGAGAGTCCGAAGCGGTCGGCGTCCTCGATGATGAGTGTGTTCACGTTGGGGACGTCAACACCGGTCTCGATGATAGTCGTGCAGACGAGGATGTCGATTTCGTGTTCGACAAGCATCTCCCAGATGGAGGACATCTCCTCCTCGCTCATCTGACCGTGTGCAACGGCAATACGAGCGTCGGGCAGGAATTCCTGAAGCTTTGAAGCGCAGGCTCTTATGGTCTCGACACGGTTGTGGATGTAGTAGACCTGACCGCCCCTGCGAAGCTCACGGACAATCGCCTGAACGAGAGTACCGATATTGTATTCGGTGACGTAGGTCTGGACGGGGTATCTGTCCTGAGGAGGCTCCTCGATAACGGACATATCACGGATTCCGCTCATTGCCATATTGAGTGTTCTCGGAATGGGAGTCGCCGACAGCATAAGCACGTCAACGCCCGAAAAGTTCTCCTTGAACTTCTCCTTGTGTGCAACGCCGAAACGCTGTTCCTCGTCGATTATAGCAAGACCGAGGTCCTTGAAAACGACGCTTTTCTGAATGATTTTATGTGTACCGATGAGGATGTCCACCCTGCCCTGCTTCAGTTTTTTTATAATTTCGTCCTGCTGTTTCGGAGAACGGAATCTTGAAAGAAGCTCGATATTGACGGGGAAATGTTCAAAACGGCGGAGAGCCGTCTGATAGTGCTGCCACGCAAGGACGGTAGTCGGAGCAAGTATCGCACACTGCTTCCCTGCAAGCACGCATTTCATTGCCGCACGCAGAGCAACTTCGGTTTTGCCGAAGCCTACGTCTCCGCACAGCAGACGCTCCATAGGACGGCTCCGTTCCATATCAGCCTTGATTTCGGCGATTGAACGCAGCTGGTCGTCTGTTTCAACGTAGGGGAAGCGGTTTTCGAAATCGTGCTGGATTTCGTCGTCGGGGAAGAAAGCGAAGCCCTCACTTTTTTCACGTTTTGCGTAAAGCTCGATAAGCTCGTGAGCCATGTCCTTGACGGCACGCTTTACGTTGTTTCGTGTTTTCTGCCACTCTCCCGACGAAAGCTTGCTCAGACGCACTCCCGAATCGTCACGGGGACCGATATACTTCGAAACCATATCAAGCTGTGTTACGGGAATGTAGAGCTTATCCGTACCTGCATACTGAATGGTGATATAGTCCTTGGTAACGCCCTCCATTTCGAGCTTGCGGATTCCTACGAAGCGTCCGATTCCGTGACCCGAATGAACGATGAGGTCGCCCTCGCTTATGTCTGCGAGACTTCTGATAGCCTCGGCACTGTTTTTCTTTTTGCGTGATTTTTTTCGGGACGAGTCCATAGCCCTGCCCTGAGTTATGAGGACCGTTTTGTTTTCGGGGTACTCAAATCCCCCTCCGAAGCTCCCCGACATCAGACATACACGTCCGTTTTCGGGCGAAATACCGTCGGAAACGAGGTCACACGGGATACCCTCGTCAATTAAATCCTGCTGTATAACGGGGAGGGTCTTTTCGCTTCCTGCCGCAAGGATTATGCGGTATTTACGTGAAACGTAGTCGCCGAGGTCCTCGGTAAGCTGTTTCATTTCACCACTCCAAGGAGCAGTCTGGAGTGCCTCGAAGCTTACGAGTCTGCGGAAGTCTATACGCTCACCACTCTGGAGAAACGAGCTGACGTACAGACAGACACGTTTTGCGGCAAGGGTCTGAACCTGAGACAGGTCAAGGAGATTGTCGTACAGACCCTTGCAGAGCTGACCGTCCTCCATGAGGATTTTCACGTCCTCCGCATAGCGTGACGAAATGCCCGAAGCGGAGTCCATAACAGCCGAATAATCGCTGAAAACGACGGTTCCGTCGATATAATCGAACACGGTTGAAGGCTCTCCGTAGACGAGTGGATAGTACTTCACGATATGAGGGAGAAGCTCACCGCCCCGAAGTCTCCTTACATCCGCACCGAGATGCTCACGGACGGCGTCCATGTGTTTGCCTCGTGTTTTTTTGCATAGCTCCTCGATTTTGTCGGCAAGCTCGCCGCTGTCGCAGAGGATTTCACTTGCGGGGGAGATTTCCACCTTTTCAAGCGACTCTGTTCGACGCTGGGTATCTGTTTCGAACTCTGAAATCGTGTCGATTTCGTCGCCGAAAAGCTCAATTCTCACGGGTTTGTCAGCCTGAACGGGGAAAATGTCGATAATCGAACCACGCACGGCAAACTGTGAAGCACCCTCCACCTTTTCGCAGCGCTGATAACCTGAACGTGCAAGCGTCAGGCAGAATTCGGGGAGATTTATTTCCTCTCCGCACGAAATTTCAATACCTGCGGCAATGAGGACTCCCACGGGAATTGCAGGCTGCATTACCGCTTCGATGCTCGCACAGATGACCGAACAGCGGTTTTTCATAGCCTTCGTGAGAGCCGAAAGACGCATATATTCGTATTCATGGTTTGCACTGTCAACGGGCGTGAAAACAAGCTCCTTTGACGGGAAAAGTACGGCGGATTCGGTGCCGTTCATCATATTTATGTCGTCGCAGAGCTTCTTCGCCTCGGCTTCCGAGCCTGTTATAACGAGGTGGACTCTGTCGTCGGGGAGAGCACTTACAAGCTGTGCCCTGTGTATATGGGAAAGACCCGTCACGGAGACGGGTGAGATGTTTTTTTCAATTGCTTCCCGAATGCTTTTCATGCCCGAAAGCTCGGAAAAAAGCTGTTTAAAGAGATTCATACTGACACCTTACGAATTGAATTTATTCATAGCCTCGTCGGTTTTTCCCTGAACCATAAGCTTAATGCAGTCGGCAGCGTTTTCGGCGGAAGCTTTCATCTTTTCGGAGTCCTCCTTGCCGAATTTTCCGAGAACCCATTTAGCGAGGTCGTAATCGGGGTGAGGCTTTTTTCCTACGCCGATTTTGATTCTGGGGTAATTGTCGCTGCCTGTAAGCTCACAAATGCTGCGGAGTCCGTTGTGACCGCCGTGACTTCCCTTGCGGCGGATTCTGAGTTTTCCGGGGTCAAGGGAGATGTCGTCGCACACGACTATGAGGTTCTCCACGGGAATTTTGTAGAATTCGAGTGCCTGAACGATGGATTCTCCGCTGTTGTTCATATATGTAGTGGGCTTGAGGAGCAGACAGCGTACTCCGCCGACGGTCACCTCAGCCGTTTTGCCCTTGAATTTAAGGCGGTTCACGTCCTCACCAAGCTCCTTTGCAAGAGCGTCAATAACAGCGAAGCCTGCATTGTGACGTGTTCCGTCGTACTCCATGCCTGGGTTGCCGAGACCTGCTATGACATATTCTATTTTACCTCTTGAAGCGGAAGAATTTGAGGATATTCTGTCGAACACATCAAAAATACTCATAAATATTCTCCTTGTTATTGTGTTTGTATCGTCTGATTAACGGGACGAAGTTCCCCGCAATCGTAATTCATAATTTTTATTTATGATATTTGCCGTTGCCTGCAATCTGGAATGCACGGTAAATCTGCTCCAGAAGCATGACACGTGCAAGCTGGTGAGGGAAGGTCATTTCGGACATGGAGAGTCTGAAATGTCCCATCTGTTTTATTTCGGGAGCAAGTCCGAATGAACTGCCGATAATGAACGTAACGGTGCTGAAGCCGTTCACGCCTGCCGAGGAAATCTTCTCGGAAAAAGCGGTACTGCTGAGTTGTTTACCCTCAATGCACATGGGAATTATCATGCCCTTTGCACAGCGTTTTATCTGTTCGGCTTCCTTTGAGAGAGCTGAGGCGATTTCCTTTTCGGAGGGATTGTCGCTCAGACGGCACTCGTCGAGTTCGTGAAGCTCAAAAGTGCAAAAGCGTGAAAGACGCTTTATATATTCGGCACAGGCATTTCTGAGGTAATCCTCCTTGAGCCTGCCGATAACTATAAGATTGATATTCATCAGAAAATAACAGCTCCTCCTCTTGTTTCAACGGGAGCGACTCCGAGAAGGTAGTCCTTGCAGCGTCTGAACTGCGGAAGACCTCTTTCGACGGTGGAATCGGCAATCTGCGGACGGTTGTTGTCCTGACTGAGATGACCGAGGATGAAATGAGTCGTTCCACGTTCTATGAGTCTGCCGACCTGTCTGGTGCAGTCGTCGTTGGAGAGGTGACCGTTCTGCGAGAGTATACGTTCTTTCAGATAAAGCGGATACGGACCCGTCCTGAGCATATTCTCGTCGTAATTCGATTCGAGAAGCACCAGACGGCAGCCTGTAAGAGCCTCGTCAACCTCGTCCGTAACGTGACCGAGGTCCGTACAGACAGCACAGTATTTATCGTCGGATGTATGTATTCTGTAGCCGCAGCTCTGAATGGTATCATGGGGCGTATTGAAGCAGCGAACCTCCATGTCTGCGGCGGCAATCGACTTTCCCGTGATGTCTATTACAGGCGACAAGGGTGAAATCTTATCGTTGTCGCAGAGACGCTGCAGAGTGCGTTTCTGACCGTACACGGGACAGCCTGTTTTCGCTGTAAAAAGCTTCAGACCGCTTACATGGTCGGAATGTTCGTGCGTGATGAATACCGCCTGCACAGCAGTCAGAGGTATCCGGTTGACCTCAAGTGCGGCACTGAGTCTTCTGAAGCTTACGCCGCAGTCGATGAGAATGCCGCCCTGTTCCGTACCGATGAAGGTGGAATTACCCTTGCTGGAGCTGAATAACGGATATATTCGTGCCATTGGTAATGATTCTCCGTTTCATTTTATGGGATTGCGTGTTTTGCATTTCATTTTGCAGGGACGACCATTAATCGTCCGCACATAAAAATTTATCAGCCGATTGCTGCTTATATTGTTGAACGTCGGGACGTCGTCTGCACATTAAAGCTTGTTTATTTCTGTTCCCTGACGAGTCTCCTTGACCTCGTAGCCGAGTGCTGCGATTTTGTCACGGATTTCGTCGGCAAGAGCGAAATTCTTCTCCTTACGTGCAGCCTTACGCTGTTCAACGAGGTCGAGAACCTCGGCAGGAATTTCAGGCTTTGAAGCCTCTGCCTCAGCGAGAGTCTTTTCTGCTGCTGCGATAAGGTCAAGTCCGAGAACCTTGTCGAACTCTGCAATGAGTGCGAGCTTTGTTGCGGCGTTTGTCTTTGACTTCAGAACGTCGTGAACGGCAGTGATTGCGAGCGAGGTATTGAGGTCGTTGCCGAGGGCGTCGTCGAATTCGTCAATGAAACGGCGGTACTCGGAGGTATCAACCTCTCCCGACTTATCAGCGGTAAGAGGAGCGATTTTGTCGATAAGCTTGTTGTAGGAGATTACAGCGTTATCGAGGTTCTCCCATGAGAATACGAGAGACTTTCTGTAATGTGAATTGAGACAGAAGAAACGGTAAACAAGCGGATTATAGCCCTTTTCTTCGAGGAGTGACACAGTGAGGAACTCTCCCGATGATTTGCTCATTTTGCCGCTGTTTGTATTGAGGTGGTGAACGTGGAACCAGTAATTGCACCACTCATGACCGAGATAAGCCTCGCTCTGAGCGATTTCGTTTGTATGGTGGGGGAAAGCGTTGTCGATACCGCCGCAGTGGAGGTCGAGGTACTCTCCGAGGTTCTTCATGCTTATGCATGAGCACTCAATATGCCAGCCGGGATAGCCGATACCCCATGGTGACTCCCATTTAAGCTCCTGATCGTCGAATTTGGACTTTGTGAACCAGAGAACGAAGTCAGCCTTGTTGCGTTTATTGCCGTCCTCCTCTACGCCCTCACGGACGCCTACAGCGAGGTCTTCCTCCTTGAAATCGCTGAAAACGTAGTATTTGTCGAGCTTTGAGGTATCGAAGTAGATATTTCCGCCTGCCTCGTAAGCGTAGCCCTTTTCGATAAGGGAACTGATGACGCTGATGAAGTCGTCGATGCAGCCTGTTGCAGGTGCAACAACATCGGGAGTCTTTATATTGAGCTTGGCACAGTCAGCGAAGAAAGCGTCGGTATAGAACTTTGCGATTTCCATGACCGTTTTTTTCTCACGCTTTGCACCTTTGAGCATTTTGTCGTCGCCTGTATCGCCGTCCGAGGTGAGGTGGCCGACGTCTGTGATATTCATTACACGCTTTACGTCAAGACCTGTGAAGCGGAGGTACTTTTCAAGAATATCCTCCATGATATAGCTGCGGAGATTTCCGATATGAGCATAATGATACACGGTAGGTCCGCAGGTGTACATACTCACCTTGCCCTCAAAGCGAGGGATGAATTCTTCTTTTTTGTGTGAAAGTGAATTATAAAGCTGCATGATAATTTCTCCTTGATTTTACTGTTTATTTTTAAGGTTTTCGATTTCTTTTTTCATGTTATCCATTTCGGCTTTCAGTCTGCACATTTCAAGCGAAACGGGGTCGGGGATATGAACCTGATCTATCTCCTGAGTAACAAACGGCTCAATCTTCCTGCCGTTTCTGCGGACTACTCTTGCAGGGACTCCGACAGCCGTACAGTTATCGGGGATTGCGTTGAGGACGACTGCGTTTGCGGCGATTTTCACGTTGTTTCCGACTTTAAAAGGTCCGAGAACTTTTGCTCCCGCACCGACGAGTACGTTGTCGCCGAGTGTAGGGTGACGTTTGCCCTTGTCCTTACCCGTACCGCCGAGAGTCACTCCCTGATAAAGCAGACAATCGTTTCCGATTATGGCGGTCTCACCGATTACAACGCCCATACCGTGGTCGATGAAGAGACCCTTGCCGATTTTTGCACCGGGGTGAATTTCGATGCCTGTTTTAGAGCGAGCTCTCTGCGAGATGATTCTTGCAACGGTAAACATTTTCCTCTCATAGAACCAGTGAGCGATTCTGTAGCTTCTTATAGCGGAAAGACTCGGGTACGTGAGAAGGATTTCAATAGCGTTTCTTGCGGCGGGGTCATGCTCCTTGATGAGCTTTATGTCTCTTTTTATACGTTCAAACATACGGGACCAACTCCTTTGCAAAATAAAAAAGCCCTCGGAGGAAATATTCCTCCGGAGGCGTAGTTACGCGGTTCCACTCCGATTTATAGCTCAAATACGTCCGATAACGGGGACTTCCGCCGAGGAATACTGCAATTTTCCTCCCCGAAGCTGACGACCGCACTTCACAGCATCTGTCTGCGTCGTCACACCTCCCCGACGCTCTCTGTAAGACAAACAATGCAGCTACTCTGATCGCTGCGCCTTTTCAATATAAGGCAACACCGCACAAAGCTCGCCTGACGGCTTTGCACGAAATCTGCTTGCATATTTTTCACCATTCCGCACAAAAATTCCTTGACATACGTCAGTATGCCTGCAGAATTTCTGTACAATCTGTCGAAAAATCTGACTTCGCATCTTTCGCACAAGCTCTGTGCGGTATTGCCTTAATTCTATTATATGCGATTTCCGCAGAATTGTCAACACAAAAAATTGCGTCGGAGCTTATTCCTCGGTTTTGTCGGAAAGCAGCAGACTTTCTATTATTGCGGCACAGTCGTACACACATTCCGCACACGGACGTTTTTTGTAATATTCGGCAGTTCTTGCCTCGGGACGTGAGCTGTTGTCTCCGGGAACTGCACTTCCGAGGAGTTCCGCGCAAATCACAGAGCCGTTCTTTTCCGCAAATTTCTCTGACATCTCACGAACCTTCGCATAAACTTCTGTACGGTTATCGGAGTCCTTGGGTCTGCCTGAGCTAAGTTCGAGTCCGGCAACGATTGCCATTGCGGAGACGGCTCCGCAGGTAAGACGCATTCTTCCCATTCCGCCGCCGAGACCGTCGCTGAGACGCATAGCGGTATTCATATCGAGACCGTAAAGGTCTGCAAAGGCTCCCAGAACAGACTGAGAGCAGTTATATCCTTCCATAAACAGGCTTCTTGCCTTTTCCGCACGTTCACCCATTGACCACATCTCCTGACATTGAAATATATTCAAATTATATCATCGTCGGAAATACTTGTCAATACATATTCATCTGCACCATACATGAATTTTGTGGGACGCCGTCCCCTACAATTTCACGGACATCCCTGCAAATGGTTTTTATCATCGTTCTGTGCAGGGGGCGGATATTATCGGTTCATAAAAGTCTGCGGAAGTAAAAAAGGAGGCATGAAAGCCTCCTTCGGTATACAATTACAGTCTGTAGCATCCGTCCTGCACGAATAGCCGTTTCATCACATAATGAGACTGCGTGAACGGCAGACGTTTTATTTTCTTCTTGTACCGTTTTTGCGGTCGGTACTGCGTTTGATGTCGCACATACGCTCCTCGCTTGACTGTTTGAAGCGTGACATCATATCCTCGAAGGTCATTTCAGAGGGCGGAGTCTGTTTTTTAGGCTCCCATACATTGGGCTTGCTGCGGTTCTGGTTTCCGCCGTTATCCTGACGACGCGGACGGTTGTTCTGCTGAGGGGGAGGATTGTCCACAGCCTTTTTGATGGAAAGGCTGACCTTACCTGCCTCATTTATTCCGATAACCTTGACTTTGACCTCCTGATTTTCGGTAAGATGTTCACGTATTTCGCTTACGTATGTATTGGCAATTTCGGAAATATGCACCATGCCCGTACAGCCGCTTTCAATTTCCACGAAAGCGCCGTACTGAGTAATGCCTTTGACTTTACCGTTGTAGATTTTACCTATTTCCAGCTGCATAAATTTGAAAAACTCCTTTAATAATGGTTTTTAATCTCTTGATGTATCATAGAATCTGCGTTCATCCGGATAGGCATAGTCTCTTTCCTCGATAGCAACCTTTTCAAGATATGCAGACATATCATCACTGTCCAGAAGTCTCTGAAGCTCTGAATTCTCATTTTCCAGAGCGTCGATTTTTACCTGAATGCCGTCAAGCTCGTTTTCCTTGTCTCTGCAGTCTTTTTCCGTTGTAAAGAGCAGCACCGAACAAGCGGCAACAACGCCGACTGCCATAAGCTTGACAAGAAGTCCGTTAAACAGACCTTTCATTTTGCGTTTTGATTTTCTTGCCACCTTTTCCACGTTCTTTCTTTTTAGTTTCCATTTTATTATACAACATATGCGGTAATTTTAGCAATAGAAATCTTATTTTTTTAAAACAATTAACAGCAACTTTGGAACTTCCCACAAATTTCGCTCTTGTTTTTCTACATAAAAACGCAAAGCATATCTTAAACGGGACCATGATGAAGGAGATCGTTTTTTTCAGAGCCGAAAACAGTCTGCGGAATGCCGAGTTCACAATGCTTCCGAGGGTGAGGAAATAGAGTGCAAAGCCGATGAAGTTTCCTAAAACGTGGTAAAAACGAAGCTCACCACGTGCTGCTGCCGAGGCGAAAGCAATCAGCGATACACCATAGAGTCCGAGAAAGAGGATGTCCTCTATAGCTGTGAGGAATCCGTTGTGTGCGAAAACGATGCGGATTATCCTGAATACGTCGTACAGAACACCGAAAACGGCTCCCATTATGCAGGACATTCCGAACAGTACAAGCTCCTCGTTGACGGAGAAAAAGGTTTCGGGGATGTTCATCTGAACAGCCTCCCGAGTGCCGAAACGGGACCTCTGCGTTCCTTGTCGCCGTAGACAAGCGACCATATATCTCCCGTAATCGTCATGTCGCCGCTTTCGACGCTCATAGAGTCGATATGAAGCTCCCTGCCACGGATTGTAAGTTCGCCGAGTTCCGTAAAAAGACAGATTTCACGTTCATCGAAGCTGTCAACATCGGTAATGCCCGAAATACTCAGACTTTTGCGGTTTTCAAGAATGATATTGTGATTTTTACGTATGATTTTTTCCTGCATACTGTCAGACCTCCGTAATGTTTTTCCCTACATGATATTCATGCGGACTCCCATAAATGCTCCCGACGCCGCAAAAAAATAAAATTTTTTCCTGTTGTCCGCAGTTCCGGTGTCATGCAGAAAACTAATTCCGACCGTGTTCGAAGGCTGTTTTTTGTGCAATATGCCGTTATTTGGGCGATTTCAACAAAATTCCTCAAAAAACAGCATTTTCCGCTTTATTTTTCTGAAAAAATGTAGTATAATGATTGTGTATCAAATAATATGTGTAATTCAGAGGTGCTAAATGGCAAATAAATATTCACTCGGAATTGACGTCGGTTCAACAACGGTAAAGACCGTTATTACCGACAGTGAGAACAATATCATCTATTCAAAATATCAGCGTCATTTTTCCAAGGTAAAGGAGACGGTTACCGACCAGCTTATGATGATTCGCGGAAATTACCCCGATGAGGAGTTTTCCGTGTGCATTACAGGCTCTGCAGGTCTCGGATTTGCAAATTCCGCAGGTATCCCCTTCGTGCAGGAGGTTCACGCTGCCTTCCTCGCAGTCAAGGAAAAACAGCCCGACGCCGACGCCGTTATAGAACTCGGCGGTGAGGACGCTAAAATCATCTTCCTTACGGGAGGTGTTGAACAGCGTATGAACGGTACCTGTGCAGGCGGTACGGGTGCGTTCATCGACCAGATGGCTACCCTCCTCGGAATTACCTCCGACCAGCTTGACGAGCTTTCGCTCCACGCACAGAAGGTCTACCCCATTGCATCACGCTGCGGAGTTTTCGCTAAATCCGACATCCAGCCGCTTCTCAATCAGGGTGCCCGTCGTGAGGACATCGCTGCAAGTATCTTTCAGGCTGTCGTTGACCAGACCGTTTCGGGTCTTGCTCAGGGACGCTCCATCGAAGGCAAGGTGCTTTTCCTCGGCGGACCGCTTTTCTTCCTCAGAGGTCTCCGCAAAGCCTTCGTGAAGACTCTCGCTCTCGACGACGAAAACGCTGTTTTCCCTGAAGAGGCTCCCGTGTTCGTGGCATACGGATGTGCTCTTTATGCGGCAAAGTCCTCGGATTCATGCACAATAGCTTCCGTCCTTGAGAAAATTGCGGACGCAAAGGCTTCCGACAACATCGTTACGGGTGAGCCGCTTTTCGCTTCTCAGGCTGAATACGACGATTTTATCGACCGTCATAAGAAATTCGACCTCGGTTATGCCGATATACGTACATATAAGGGCGACGCTTACCTCGGTATCGACGCAGGCTCAACAACAACAAAGCTTGTACTGATTACCGGCGACGGCAGAATCCTCTACCACCATTACAGTTCAAACCTCGGTCAGCCTCTCGACAAAATCGCTGACCAGGTGAAGAAAATCTACGCCGAACTCAATCCCGATATTACCATAAAAGGCTCTGCCGTAACAGGCTACGGCGAGGACCTCATCAAGGCAGGTCTCTCCGTTGACCACGGTATCGTTGAGACTGTTGCCCACTTCAAAGCGGCGTCATATTTCTGTCCCGACGTTGACTTCATCATCGACATCGGCGGTCAGGACATCAAATGCTTCAAAATCAAGAACCACAGTATCGACAGCATTATGCTCAACGAGGCTTGTTCGTCGGGCTGCGGCTCATTCATACAGACCTTCGCAATGGCTCTCGGCTACGATATTTCCGAATTCTCACAGCTCGGACTCTTTGCGGAGCACCCCGTTGACCTCGGCTCACGCTGTACCGTTTTCATGAACAGCTCTGTAAAACAGGCTCAGAAGGACGGTGCTACCGTTGAGGACATCTCCGCAGGACTTTCGTCGTCCATTATCAAGAACGCAATCTACAAGGTTATCCGTGCGAAGTCTCCCGATGAGCTTGGAAAGAATATCGTCGTTCAGGGCGGAACCTTCCTCAACGACGCAGTTCTGCGTTCATTTGAAAAGGAACTCGGAAGAAACGTAATCCGTCCCGCAATTTCGGGACTTATGGGAGCATTCGGCTGTGCACTCTATTCAATGGAAAAGGCTTCGGGCGAAAAGTCCACGCTCATTTCAAAGGAGGAGCTTGACGAGTTCTCATACACCTCAAAGGCTGCACAGTGCGGAGGATGTACCGCAAACTGTCAGCTGAACATCATCAGCTTCGGCAAGGGCAGACGCTTCATCTCAGGCAACCGCTGTGAAAAGGGAGGCGGTGCCGCTAAGAGAAACACCATCCCCAATCTCTATGAGTACAAGCACGACAGTATCGTGAATGTCTGCAAAAGCGGTCAGCCTAAGCGTCCGATTGCGACTGTGGGACTTCCGCTTGCACTCGGCTTCTATGAACAGCTTCCGTTCTGGCACACACTGTTCACATCGCTCGGATTCCGCACAATCTGCTCCGACGAAAGTTCACGTGATATGTATTATCTCGGTCAGCACACCATCCCCTCGGATACGGTATGCTACCCTGCAAAGCTTGCTCACGGTCATATTGAGAATCTCCTCGACAAGGGTGCGGACTTCATCTTCTACCCCTGCATGAGCTACAACATCGACGAGGGCGACAGCGATAACCATTTCAACTGTCCCGTTGTAGCGTACTATCCCGAACTGCTCCTTGCGAACAATCCACGTCTTAACGGAAAGAATTTCCTTCACCCCTATATGGACCTCAATGTGAGAAAGAACGTTATCCGTGTTCTTTCGGAAACGCTGAAAAAATACAACGTGAAGGGCAGAATTCCCGCAGCTGTGGACAACGCTTACGACGCTCTCAACCGCTATCATGCACAGGTCGCTGCAAAGGCACGTGAAATAATCACTCAGGCTAAGGACGAGGGCAGAAAAATTATCGTCCTCGCAGGAAGACCCTACCATATCGACAAGGAAATCAACCATGGTATCCATAAGCTTATAACAAGTCTCGGAATGGCTGTTGTCACTGAGGACAGCGTCGCTCACCTCGCACATACCCCCAAGCTCGGCGTACTCAATCAGTGGACTTACCATTCAAGACTCTACCGTGCCGCAAAATATGTCACAACACAGCCCGATATGCAGCTTGTACAGCTTGTGTCCTTCGGCTGCGGTATCGACGCCGTAACAGGCGACGAGGTGCGTGAGATTCTCGAAAGCGGCGGAAAACTCTATACACAGCTTAAAATCGACGAAATCAACAATCTCGGTGCGGCACGTATCAGACTCCGCAGTCTTGTTGCCGCCATGGACAATTCGTAATCTGAACGACGGAGGTTTTTATAATGCCCGAATATGCAAAGTTTACCGAGGATATGATAAAAACACATACAATCCTCGTTCCCGATATGCTGCCGATACATTTCAAGCTTCTCATAAAGATTTTCGGCTCATACGGCTATAAAATGGAGCTTCTCCAGAACGATTCACGTGCGGTTATTGACGAGGGACTCAAAAACGTCCACAACGACGCCTGCTATCCCGCACTCCTTGTAATCGGTCAGTTCATGGACGCTCTCAAAAGCGGTAAGTACGACCCCGATAAGACTGCCCTTCTCATTACGCAGACGGGCGGCGGCTGCCGTGCTTCAAACTATATCCACCTGCTGAGAAAGGCTGTGGACCGCAATTTCCCACAGGTCCCCGTTGTTTCGCTCAATTTCAGCGGTCTTGAAAAGGACAGCGGCTTCAGAATCACTGCACCTATCTTCATAAAGCTGCTTTACGCTATCCTGTACGGCGACCTGCTTATGACCTGCTACAACAAGTGCCGTGCATACGAGGTCAATAAGGGCGAATCAAAGAAAATGCTCGACAAGTGGCAGAACCGTATCGGAAATATCTTCCGCAGCAAGAGCAAGCTCTATCTCAAGACAAAGAAGGTCTACAATGACATTCTCAACGATTTCTCGTCGATTGAGCTGAGCAGCGAGAAGAAAATCCGTGTAGGCATCGTGGGAGAAATCTACGTTAAATATTCTCCGCTTGCAAACAACCACCTTGAGGACTTCCTCATCTCGGAAGGCTGCGAACCTGTTGTGCCGTCGCTGCTTGAATTTGTAATGTACTGTGCCGCAGCCGTGTTCAACAATGCGAGCATCTACGATAAACATACAGTCACTTCAACGGTCGAAAAGGCTGCATATAAGCTCATCTACGCCAAGCAGAAGGAGCTTATCGAGGTCATGAAGCAGAACGGCAATTTCGACCCTCCCCACGATTTCGAACACCTGAGAAAACTTGCCGACAAGTACATAAATCAGGGAGTCGTTATGGGTGAAGGCTGGCTGATTCCTGCCGAAATGGCAGCTCTTGCACAGTCGGGAGTCGAGAACATCATCTGTGCACAGCCCTTCGGATGTCTCCCGAACCACATCGTCGCAAAAGGAATGTCACGTGCAATCAAGGAGGCTAACCCCAACGCAAATATCGTTCCTATCGACTACGACCCCGGTGCAACCCGTGTAAATCAGGAAAACCGCATCAAGCTCATGCTTGCCAATGCCAGACTCTGACCATGATTAAAACACGAAACGGTGAAATCATCGTCACAAATGAAAAACAGAACAGTCTGCTGAAGTCTCTTTACGGGACTTTCGGCGGACGCTGTCTGCTGAAGCTTCTTACAGCTCCCGTCGTCTCAAAGGCTGCAGGAGCTTTTATGGATTCTCCGCTGTCGAAGCCTCTTATCAGACGCTTCATCAGGACAAGCGGTATTGATACCTCTCAGTATGTGATGTGCGATTTTCACTCGTATAACGACTTTTTTACGAGGACGGTCAGAGAAGGGTGCCGTCCCGTTGACACTGTCCCCACTCATCTTATAAGTCCCTGCGATTCAAAGCTGACCGCCTATAAAATCGACAGCGGCAGTCTGTTCCGCATCAAGGACTCGTATTACAGTGTCGCAGACCTGCTGAAAAACCGTAGGCTTGCGGAAAAGTACAAAGACGGCTATTGTCTGATTTTCCGTCTTGAGGTTGACGACTACCACCGCTACTGCTATATCGACAGCGGCAGAAAATCACGCAATGTATTCATCGGCGGCGAACTCCACACCGTCAATCCCATTGCTCTTGAACATTACAACATCTATAAGCGGAACTGCCGTGAATTCACGGTGATGCGCACCGATAATTTCGGGGACGTCGTTCAGGCTGAGGTCGGAGCAATGATGGTCGGACGTATCTGCAACCACCACGGCGAATGTCACTTCCGCAGAGGCGACGAAAAGGGTATGTTCGAGTTCGGCGGTTCAACAATCGTCATGCTCTTTCAGAAGGACTCGATCCGTATTGACGATGATATATGGGAGAATTCACGCAGCGGTTATGAAACTGTTGTGAAGTACGGCGAAAAAATCGGAAATGCCGTACTCTGAAAAGCGTCACTTGTAATTTGATTTAATCTGTGATATAATAAAGGCAGAACCCCCAAATCATAAATTGTACATAAAGGGAGGCTATTTTATGTCAACACCACACAATAATGCGAAAAAAGGCGATATTGCGGAAACGGTCCTTATGCCCGGAGACCCCCTCAGAGCTAAGTTCATCGCTGAAAATTATCTTGAAAATCCCGTTTGCTACAACGAAGTAAGAGGAATGCTCGGATTCACGGGCACCTATAAAGGAAAACGTATTTCTGTTCAGGGAAGCGGTATGGGTATGCCCTCGATCGGAATCTATTCGTGGGAGCTTTTCAATGAATATGATGTGAAGAATATCATCCGTGTAGGAACGGCAGGTGCTATTGCCGATAATGTTAATCTCAGGGATATTATTATTGGTCTGAGTGCAAGCACGAATTCCAATTTTGCTTCACAGTACCGTCTGCCCGGAACCTACGCTCCCACTGCTTCATGGGACCTTATCGACGCTGCCGTTATGGTTGCACAGGAACGTGATTGTCCGTTCCACGTAGGAAACATCCTTTCAAGCGATACATTCTATGACGACGCCGCAAGTCTCGCAGACTGGAAGAAAATGGGCGTTCTCGGTATTGAAATGGAAGCGGCCGCACTCTATATGAATGCTGCAAGAGCAGGTAAGAACGCACTTTGCATCCTCACTGTTTCGGACTGTCCGCTGAAGGGTCTTTCAACTTCGGCTGAAGAGCGTCAGACTTCCTTCAGAAATATGATGGAAATAGCTCTCGACGCAGCTGTTCTTCTGCCCTGAAAAATTTTTTCGTTTTTTAAGATTATTTTAAGCATACGGGGTTATAATACAAACAATCCCCAATTCTATATTTATGTGAGACAGAAATGTCTGTATTGTTTCGCCTTGGCTGTGCTTACCGCACAGCCGCTTTTATTTATTCCGTAACAACATTTTGCGTTTTCTTCGGGCGAACACAGTTCGCCCCTACACGGTGGATTCCGGGCTGTTTTCGGGAGGATAATCGGTCGTCCGCAATCATCCGAAATGTACGGCAACATTTTGCGTTTTCTTCGGGCGAACACAGTTCGCCCCTACATGGTGGATTCTGGGCTGTTTTCGGGAGGATAATTGGTCGTCCGCAAATAACGACGTTTACCGACTGAAATAGCCGTATATTAACGGGACGTCGAGGACGCCGTCCCCTACACGGTGGATTCGGTGCTGTTTTCGGGTGGATAATAACCGCCCCTGCAATACGGTCAGCAGTATACATCAGGCTTTCTGCAGGGAATCTTTTTGTGCAAAACGCAGTAAATTGTCAATGTTTAAAAATTGTCCGAAAAGCTCTTGATTTTTGGGACGAGATATAGTATAATAATTATATATGCTAAGGCAGACAACTCTGCCTTAAATATGAAAGGAGAACTTTTATGATTTATTCTCACGAAGTTGAAACAATGTGCCCCATCGCTCAGGGCGTTGCGCACGGTGCTGCTCCTATTCCGGAGGAGGCTAAGTGGGTTAAGGCTAAGGAAATCAAGGACATTTCTGGCTTTACACACGGTATCGGCTGGTGTGCACCTCAGCAGGGTACTTGCAAGCTCACACTTAATGTTAAAGAAGGCGTTATTCAGGAGTGTCTCGTTGAGACAATCGGCTGCTCAGGTATGACTCATTCAGCTGCTATGGCATCTGAAATTCTCCCCGGCAGAACTATCCTTGAGGCTCTTAACACAGACCTCGTTTGTGACGCTATCAATACAGCTATGAGAGAGCTTTTCCTCCAGATCGTTTACGGTCGTTCACAGAGTGCATTCTCTGAGGGCGGTCTCGTAGTAGGCGCAGGTCTTGAGGACCTCGGTAAGGGCCTCCGTTCACAGGTAGGTACAATGTACGGTACTCTCGCAAAGGGTCCCCGCTACCTCGAAATGACAGACGGCTACGTTACAGGAATCGCTCTTAATGAGGACAACGAGATCATCGGCTACCAGTTCGTAAACTTCGGCAAGATGATGGACTTCATCAAGGCAGGCGACGACGCAAATACTGCAATCGAAAAGGCAAAGGGTCAGTACGGCAGAGTTGCTGACGCTGTTAAAATCGTTGACCCCAGAAAAGAATAAGGAGGAGCGCTACAATGGCTTTATTTGAATCATATGAGAGACGTGAAAAGCAGATTCTTGCAGTTCTCGAACAGTACGGCATCAAGTCTATCGAGGAGTGTGCAGATGTCTGCAAGGAAAAGGGTCTTGACATCTACAAGCTTGTAGAGGGCATTCAGCCTATCTGCTTTGAAAATGCTAAGTGGGCTTACACTGTAGGCTGCGCTATCGCTATCAAGAAGGGCTGCACAAAGGCTGCTGACGCTGCTGCTGCTATCGGTGAGGGCCTTCAGGCTTTCTGTATTCCCGGCTCTGTTGCTGACCAGCGTAAGGTAGGTCTCGGTCACGGTAACCTCGGCAAGATGCTTCTTGAAGAGGATACAGAGTGTTTCGCATTCCTCGCAGGTCACGAGTCATTCGCTGCTGCTGAGGGTGCTATCGGTATCGCTGAGAAGGCTAACAAGGTTCGTAAGAACCCCCTCCGTGTTATCCTCAACGGTCTCGGTAAGGACGCTGCTCAGATTATCGCTCGTATCAACGGCTTCACATACGTTGAAACAGAGATGGACTACCACACAGGCGAGGTTAAGGAAGTTTTCCGTAAGGCTTATTCCGACGGTCTCCGTGCAAAGGTTAACTGCTACGGCGCTAACGACGTAACAGAAGGCGTTGCTATCATGTGGAAGGAAAACGTTGACGTTTCCATCACAGGTAACTCCACTAACCCCACAAGATTCCAGCACCCCGTTGCAGGTACCTACAAGAAGCAGCGTACAGACGCAGGCAAGAAGTACTTCTCAGTTGCTTCAGGCGGCGGTACAGGACGTACTCTCCACCCCGATAACATGGCTGCAGGTCCTGCTTCCTACGGTATGACAGATACTCTCGGACGTATGCACTCTGACGCTCAGTTTGCAGGTTCTTCTTCAGTTCCCGCACACGTTGAGATGATGGGTCTTATCGGTGCAGGCAACAACCCCATGGTTGGTATGACTGTTGCTTGTGCAGTTGCTATCGAGGAGGCTATGAAGTAAGCTTCATAACCCGTTTATAACGCTTTTAAGGCTGCTCCTGAAAAAGGGCAGCCTTTTTTGCTGTCGGGTGATGTCGGTCTAATGAAAAAAATGATAAAATGTTGCAATTGCAACACAAATTCACGTGATTTTGTGGTATAATATAAAAAACGAAAGGAGACGGCTTATGAAGATTACTCTGAATCCCGATAAGGAAATGGTTGAACGTATCAAAGAAGGACTCCGTCTCAAGGACGGATACTGTCCGTGCAGACTGCCAAGGACTCCCGAAAATAAATGCATCTGCAAGGAGTTCCGTGAACAGATTGCAGACCCCGATTTCGAGGGCTTCTGTCACTGTCAGCTGTACTACAAATCAAAGGAGGATTAACTATGTCTGAAATTATAATCACAAAGGAAAATTTTGAAAAAGAGGTTCTCGGATGCAGAGATATGCCGATTCTGATTGATTTCTGGGCGTCGTGGTGCGGACCGTGCATGATGCTTTCTCCGATTATCGCTGAAATTGCCGACGAAATGCAGGGCAGGGTAAAAGTCTGCAAGGTCAATGTTGACGAGCAGCCCGAACTCTCTGCCATGTTCAGAGTTGAGAGCATACCACTCCTCGCCGTAGTAAAGGACGGGAAAATTACAGCACAGTCCGCAGGTTATCGTCCCAAGGAGAAAGTGCTGGAGCTTCTCAGGTAAAACCGATTCACCCTTTTGATATATAACTCTCCGTGTTTTGTATGATTTGTATTGTATCAGACTCCGTTTTATGGGCATACTGTAAAACGGAGGTGTTTTTATGCTTGGATTTGTATTAGGTTCATTTTTCGGCGGAACGGTCGGGGTTGCCGCAATGTGTCTGTGCACTATCGCAAAATCAGCCGATAACGAGAATTCCGATTCGTTCCATAATCAATGAAAATTCCCCGCTCAAGGGTGATGTCTGTACAGATGTATCTATGTATTTATCGGGGGAAACCTTTCTGAGGAAAGGTTCTCCCCCGTACCCCCTTCCAAAGACTTTTAATACAAATTTCAGCCCGTAAGGGTGCATAATCCAGATGAACATGGAGTTCAAAAATTACTGGATGCACCCTTACGGGCTGAAATTTCATACTGAAAGTTTTAGGAAAGGAGTTTGAGGAAGAACCCTTTTTCAAAAGGGTTTTCCTCAATAAGAACGTAAATATTTCTGTAAGGACATTACCCTTTTCGGGAGCCTTACAGTTTGGCTATTTGCGTGTACAAATGTAGGGACGACCATTGGTCGTCCGCAAATAACGACGTTTACCGACTGAAATAGCCGTATATTAAACGGGACGTCGAGACGCCGTCCCCTACAGATTGGCTATTTGCGTGTATCAGAAATCAAGCTTAGCTTTAATCTTTTCGAAGAAGCTCTGACGCTTGGCGTAATTCTTATCAGATAAGGAAGCTTCAAAGTCCTTGAGAAGCTCCTTCTGTTTTTTATTGAGGTTCTTGGGGACTTCAACATTTACCTTGACGTACTGATTTCCACGGTCTGCACGGTTAATCATCTTCACGCCCTTGCCTTTGAGACGGAAGACTGTACCTGTCTGAGTACCCTCGCTGATATTGTACTTCACGTCGCCGTCGATAGTGGGGACGATGATTTCCGCACCGAGCACAGCGTCGGTATAAGTAACGGGGATTTCGCAGTGTATGTCGTAGCCCTCACGAGTGAACAGCGGATGGTTCTTCACGTTGATATTTACCATGAGGTCGCCTGCACTTCCGCCGTTTACGCCGCAGTCGCCCTGACCGCCGAGACGGATAGTCTGACCGTCATTGATACCTGCGGGGATGTCGAACGACACGTTTTTCTGCACACGGAGTCTGCCGACACCACGGCATTTTGAACAGGGATTCTTAATGATTTTGCCCTTACCGCTGCAGTGCGGACACGGTTTTGTCGAGGAAATTGCGCCGAAAGGAGTTCTCTGGGTAGCCTTTACGGAGCCACGTCCCTTACAGTCGGGACAGATTTCCGCAGAAGTACCTGCATCTGCACCGCTTCCCTTACATGATTCGCAGGTACACATACGGTTCACTTTAAGCTCATGCTTTTTGCCGCTGCACGCCTCCATGAAGCTGATTGTAACGGATTCGTGTATATCCGCACCGTGCTTGGGAGAGTTTGCCGATGAACGTGACGCACCTCCGCCGAAGCCGAAGCCGCCGAAGATATTTTCGAGGATGTCGCCCATATCCGCAAAACCGCCGAAGCCGCCCATATCACCGCCGCCGTAGCTGGGGTCAACGCCTGCATGACCGTACTGGTCGTAGCGTGCACGCTTTTCGGGGTCGGAGAGGACCTCGTTAGCCTCGTTAACCTCCTGAAACTTCTCGACAAACGAGGGGTCATCTGGATGGAGGTCGGGGTGACATTCCCTCGCTTTTTTTCTGTAAGCCTTTTTTATTTCGTCTTCGGACGCACCCTTCTGGATGCCGAGGACCTCGTAATAATCTCTTTTTTCTTCAGCCATAATAAGCTCCGTTCTGTCATTGAATGACCTGTTTACGGTTAAGAATTCTTAATCCGTTGCCTTAAAAACATACATTTTAAAACACCATTAGGGCGAAGTGAAATTCGCCCTAAAAACGGTAGATTTTATTAAACCTCGGTAAAGTCTGCGTCAACCACGCCGTCGTCGTTGCCGCCGCCGTTAGGCTGACCGCCCATTTCAGCGAACTGTGAAGGGTCGATACCCTCAGCACCGCCGTTGGGATTAGCCTGCTGGTAAATCTTAGCGGAGAGGTCATAGAAAGCCTTCTGGAGGTCGTCCTTAAGGGACTTTATTTCGTCGTGGTTCTCAGCCTCGCATGCAGCCTTGAGTGATGCGCACTTAGCTTCGATATTTGACTTTTCATCAGCTGAAACCTTGTCGCCGAAGTCTGCAAGAGCCTTCTCGCACTGGAACACAAGGTTTTCTGCCTCGTTCTTGTTGTCAACCTGTTCACGACGCTTCTTATCCTCAGCAGCGTACTGCTCAGCCTCCTTGACAGCCTTCTCAATATCGTTCTTGGACATATTTGTTGAAGCTGTGATGGAGATATTCTGCTCCTTACCTGTACCGAGGTCCTTAGCGGAAACGTGAACGATACCATTCTGGTCGATATCGAAAGTAACCTCAATCTGGGGGATTCCTCTTGGTGCGGGAGCGATACCGTCGAGACGGAATGTTCCGAGCTGCTTGTTGTCTCTTGCGAACTCACGCTCACCCTGAAGCACGTTGATGTCAACGGCAGGCTGATTATCGGCATAAGTTGAGAATACCTGAGACTTCTTTGTGGGGATTGTAGTATTTCTCTCAATCATTCTTGTGCAGACGCCGCCTGCTGTCTCGATACCGAGAGAAAGAGGAGTAACGTCGAGGAGGAGCAGACCGTTCTTAACGTCGCCGCCGAGAACGCCGCCCTGATATGCAGCACCGAGAGCTACGCACTCATCAGGGTTGATGCCCTTGAAGGGGTCCTTGCCGATGAGCTTCTTAACAGCCTCCTGAACAGCGGGGATTCTTGAAGAACCGCCGACCATGAGAACCTTGTTGATTTCGGAGATTGAGAGTCCGCTGTCACTGAGAGCCTGACGAACGGGTCCCATAGTAGCTTCTACGAGGTCAGCAGTAAGCTCGTTGAACTTAGCCTGTGAGAGAGTAAGGTCAAGGTGCTTGGGAGTACCTGTTGCGTCAACAGTGATGAAGGGGATATTGATATTTGAAGTTGTAGTGGAAGAAAGCTCGATTTTAGCCTTTTCAGCGGCATCCTTGAGACGCTGTGAAGCCATTTTGTCCTGAGAGAGGTCGATACCGTCGGACTTTTTGAACTCATCAACGATCCAGTTGATGATTCTCTGGTCGAAGTCGTCGCCGCCGAGACGGTTGTTGCCTGCTGTAGCGAGAACCTGCTGAACGTCCTCACCCATTTCGATGATAGAAACGTCGAAAGTACCGCCGCCGAGGTCATAAACCATGACAACCTGTTCTTCTTCCTTGTCGATACCGTAGGAGAGAGCAGCAGCTGTAGGCTCGTTGATGATACGCTTTACTGTAAGACCTGCGATCTGACCTGCATCCTTTGTAGCCTGTCTCTGAGAGTCGGTGAAGTAAGCGGGAACAGTGATAACAGCTTCAGTAACGGGTTCGCCGAGGTAAGCCTCTGCGTCAGCCTTGAGCTTCTGGAGAATCATTGAAGAAATCTCCTGAGGAGTATAATTTTTTCCGTCGATAGTAACCTTGTAGTCAGAGCCCATATGTCTCTTGATAGAAGAAACGGTCTTATCGTGGTTAGTGATTGCCTGTCTTTTTGCAACCTGACCCACAAGACGCTCTCCGTTATTTGTGAAAGCTACAACAGAGGGAGTAGTTCTTGCACCCTCGCTGTTCGGGATTACAACTGCGTTTCCGCCTTCTACAACGGCTACGCAAGAGTTAGTTGTACCAAGATCGATACCAATAATTTTTCCCATAATATATTCCTCCTAAAATAATACGTGATGCGTAATTAACGATGATTGATTGAATTTTTCGGATTTGTCCGTATTAAACTGCCACTGCAACCATAGCAGGTCTAATAAGCTTATCGCCGAGCATATAGCCCTTCTGATAAACGGCACAGACGTGATTGCTTGCGTAATCGGTGCCGTCCTGCTGACTGATTGCGTTGTGGATATTGGGGTCGAACTCATCTCCGAGAGCCTCGATAGCGGTAACATTCATCTTATCGAGGAAGCTTCTGAGCTGTCCCCAGATGAGCTGCATACCGTTCTTGAAGTTTTCGTCGGTGCACTCTGATTCGAGCGACCTTTCAAAGCTGTCTATAAATGTAAGCAGCTCTTCAATACATTTTGCCGAAGCGTTCTGATATGTTTCTGTTTTTTCCTTTGCAGTTCTTTTCCGGTAGTTATCGTACTCTGCAAACAGACGCATATATCTGTCGTTAGCCTCATTGAGAGCGTCCTCAAGCTCGGCGAACTGTGAAGCGGTATCGTTATACTCACTTGCAGCGTCGTCCTCATCGCTGAACGTCTCGCAGATTTCGTTTTCGTCAAGCTGCTCTTCTGTCAGATTCTTGTCATCCACTGGTGCTGCTCCTTTCTTACGGCTGGGGGTCGATAATTTCGACGCTGCCTGTAATGGTTGTCTCATCCTCGCCCGACATGAGATACGAAATCTTCTGGGTGAGGTACTCAACATAGGGGATTATCTTTTTATAATCGACTCTCATCGGTCCTATGATTCCGAGGGAGCCTGCCTCTTTGCCGTCTTTGCGGTATTTTGAGACTATAAGGCTTGAATTGCCTATTGCAAAGCTGTTGTTTTCGTGTCCGAACTTGACCTGAATACCGCTGAAGGTATTTTCGAGGATTTCGGAGAGACCGTCCTTACGTTCAATGAAGCGGACAACCTCCATTTTGTCAAGCTCGTCACAGGAAAGGAGTTTTTCTCCGCCGCTTACAGTAAGTTCCTGCTGGCGAAGGTCCTCGGAAAGCTCGCATATTCCCTTTACGAGGGGCGAGAGTGACACCATATAGGCACTCACTGCCGCAACCATTTTATCGAGCATCTCCTCGGAAAGCTCATCAACGGAAATTCCGCTGAGATTTTCCTCTATATAATGTGTAAAGAACTCAAGCTGTTCATGATTGAGGTCGAATTCAAGACGGCACGCTTTATTCTTGATATTGCCGCTTGAGGTAATCAGCAGGATAACGTAAAGGCGTTTACCTGTGGGGATGACCTCCACCTTTGAAATTACCGAGAATCTCGGTACGGAATTTGTAACAACGGCAGCGCACTGTGTCAGCTCTGTAAGAGCCGCAGCGGCGTTCTGCACGAGAAGCTCTTCAGGAGTATCCTTTCCGCCGAGCATACTGTCGAGCTTTGATTTTTCCTCATCGGAAAGAGCTGTCATGGTCATAAGCTCATCAATATACAGACGGTAGCCTGAAAAGGTAGGGATTCTTCCTGCGGATGTATGGGGCTGTTCGAGGTAGCCCATCTGCTCCAGCGAAGCCATATCGTTTCTTACCGTTGCCGCAGAAACCTTTATATCAGCAAGCTGCGAGATTACTTTTGAACCGACGGGTTCGCCTGTTCTGATATATTCGTCAACCACAGCAGCGAGTATCTTCAGCTTTCTGTCGTTCACGATCTTCACAACCTTTCACTCGCTCTTCTTAGCACTCTCACACTTTGAGTGCTAACTATAATTTATCACTATTATGCCGCTTTGTCAAGGGTTTTATGTGTTTTTGTTTCTTTTGCCAAAACTTACATAAATACCTCACTTGATTTTAAGCGTTTTAACGGTGTTTTTTTAAAGCCACCGATATTAAAGGTGATGTCCATACAGAAGTATTATGTTTATTTATCGGGTGAAACCTTTCTGAGGAAAGGTTCTCCCCCGAACCCCCTTCCAAAGACTTTTAATACAAATTTCAGCCCCATAGGGTGCATATCCAAATGAACTCGATGTTCAAAATTTTTTGGATGCACCCTATGGGGCTGAAATTTCATACTGAAAGTTTTAGGAAAGGAGTTTGAGGAAGAACCCTTTTTCAAAAGGGTTTTCCTCAATAAGTAACGTAAATACTTCTATATGGACATTACCCTTACTGATTCATTGGTTTATTACCGCCGCCGAGTGCGGGGGCAGATGAAAGGTTTCCGCCGATTTTGCTTTTTACAGCCTTAATGCCCTGAAGGTTGCGGGAGTAGTAGTTTTCCGTATCGTTGAGCATTTTTGCAACGGCAGCAGCAGCGTTCTGCTGGAGAGTTTTGGAGGCAGTCTGAGCCTTTGTGAGCATATCGACAGCCTTTTTCTTTGCCTCGATGACGATAGCCTCACGTGAGACTATCTGTGCAGCTCTTTCTTCAGCCTTACGGATAATGCTTTCGGCGTTGAGTTTAGCCTCGTTGAGGATACGCTGGCAGTCGAACTCAATTTTCTTAGCCTCTTTAAGCTCGTGAGGCATATTGAGACGGACGTCGTTTATAAGTTCACGCATACGCTCGCCGTCGATAACTTTTTTATGTGATACAAATGGCATGGAAGAAGCTTTATCGAGAAGCTCGTCCATTTCTTCAAGGATTTCGTCAATACTCATAATAATCTCCGTTCTGCCGCCTCGGAAAAGACCTTACGGCTGTTTGTTTTTCGGGGTTTGCCCCCTTTTATCTGTAAATCTATGATTATGTACCGTGCCGTTTATTTTAAAAACGACTTATCGGTATTTGTGATACGCTGTGTGATATCGTCGAGGATAGCGCTTGGGACGAAGTGGCTTATATCTCCGCCGAATGAAGCTATCTGCTTTACGACGCTTGAGCTGAGGTACATATTCTCGGCAGAGGTTGTAAGGAAGACAGTTTCCGCTCCTGCGTAGAGTTTCTTATTTGCGAGAGCCATCTGGAACTCATATTCGAAGTCGCTGACGGCACGCAGTCCCTTGACGATTGCGATTGCACCGACGTTTCTGACATAATCGGCGAGCAGACCGTCGAGGATGTCGATAACAACATTATCGAGGTCGTGGGTGACCGATTCGATCATAAGCATACGCTCGGTAGCGGTGAAGCTTGGTTCACCTTTTCCGGCGTTTCTTGAAATAAGAACGATAACCTTGTCAAATAGTTTCGAGGCACGTGTAATAATATCAAGATGACCGAGAGTTACGGGGTCGAAGCTTCCGGGACAAACAGCGATTCTTCTCATTCTTCCACGTCCTCCCCGTCTGTTATTCCGACGAAAATCGAAACATTGATTTTACCGTACTTATATGTTTTTCTGAGCGTCATATTTTCGGGAGTGCCTGGTTCGGGAGCTTCCGATTCATACTCACAGATGATGATACCGCCCTCATTGAGCTTTTTTGCAGCCATGGGGAGGATATTTTCGAGATGACCGCAGTGATACGGAGGGTCAAGAATAATCAGGTCGAAGGTCTGTGATGTAAATCTGATATAGTCGAAGCTGTCACGGCTGACGACCTCAGATACTCTGTCGAAGCGGGTATTGCGGAGGTTTTCGTTGATACACCTTACCGCTTTCTGTGAGCTGTCGACAAAAACCGCACGCTTTGCGCCACGGCTGAGAGCTTCGATGCCCATCTGACCGCTTCCCGCAAAAAGGTCGAGGACCACAGCGTCCTCTATTTCAAACTGAACGGCAGAGAAAACGGCTTCTTTGACCTTATCGGTAGTAGGTCTGACGTCGAGTCCTTCGGGAGCCGACAGCCGTCTGCCTCTTGCAGTTCCGGTAATAACACGCATAGCAATCTCCTTTGTTCTTATCTGTATATAGCTACAAACTATTATAACCTATATTAATCCGCTTGTAAAGCGATTGAGCAAATTTTTTTCAAAAGATAGGTTATTTGCAACAAAAAAGACCGCTTCAATTTGTGGAATATTTATACAAAGAAGCGTCCCCATCCGATAATAATTAAAATTCCGCAAAGAAACTTTATACGTTTTGGAATTTTTCCAAAAAATATCATGGATTATCAAAAAAGTTTTGATGAATTAAACAAATCTAATTGACAATTTAAGCAAAATGAAGTATAATGATTTTAATTAGAAAAATTCAGATAGTTATTCTATTAAACATAGGAATAAGAAAAGAAATGAGGTAAAATTTTATGGCAGCGGAAAAAAGTATGAAGGTTCTTATTGTTGACGATGATAAGAATATATGCGATCTTCTCAGACTCTACCTTGAAAAAGACGGCTACGGCGTTATCCTTTCCCATGACGGCGAAGAAGCTGTTGTCAAGTTCAATGCACTCAAACCCGATATGGTGCTTCTCGACATCATGCTCCCCGGTATGGACGGCTGGCAGGTATGCCGTGAAATCAGAAAGAAATCAAACGTCCCGATCATCATGATCACTGCCAAGGGCGAGACTATCGACAAGGTTATCGGTCTTGAGCTTGGTGCCGACGACTACATCGTGAAGCCTTTCGACGCAAAGGAGGTCATTGCACGTATCAACGCCGTTACAAGACGTGTAGGTGCAGGCAATTCCGAACCTGAGGTGAAGGAAGTACACTACGATAAGCTCTCGGTGAATATGACCCGCTATGAGCTTAAGGTGAACGGCAAGGTTATTGATACTCCGCCCAAGGAGCTTGAACTCCTTTTCTACCTTGCTTCAAACCCCAACAGAGTGTACACCCGTGACCAGCTTCTTGACGAGGTATGGGGTTTTGAATATTACGGCGATTCACGTACAATAGACGTTCACATCAAAAGACTCCGTGAAAAGCTTGAGGGAGTTTCCGATAAATGGGCTCTCAAGACAGTATGGGGCGTAGGATATAAGTTTGAAGCAGGCGAGGACGAGTAATTTCTGTTCCGCCGTTAACGGGGAGTGACCTGAATTGGATTTGAAAAATACCTCGTACTATAAAATGTACAAATATCTGATGCTCGTTGCGGCATCGGTTCTTCTGATAATAGGACTTCTCATGATTACGCTCAGCGTACTTGCATACAGAAATTCAAAGCTCGACGAGCTGAGCAGCGAGGGCGACCTTTTCGTTGAATGTATTGATATGCACTACAGCAGAACGAACAGTCTTACAGGACAGGAGGTTCTTGAGCATCACAGCGATTTTTCCGAAGAGCATAATCTGCTGATATACATCTATTCAAGAGACGGCGAATGTCTGCTTTCTCCCGAACATTACAGCGTTGACAGTCAGACGGGAGCAATTACTCCTTTGTACAATGAAAAAAAGCCCAAGGCTCTTTCGGAAAAGAAAATCAAAACACTTGAGGATGAGAAAATCCTTGAGTATGACAAGAATGCCTTTTCTGACAGCGGTGCACGTCTTGTCTACGGCAGACGCATTTTCCTCGACGATACCAACGGAAAACCTGTGAAGATGTATGCCATGATTTATGGCAAATCAAAGGCTGTAAACCGTTTCTTTGTCAGGATTTCATTGTATTATGTCATTCTTGCCGCCATTGCACTGTATGTCATATACATGCTTCTGGGCAGACTTATGCGAAAATGTGCCGCATCCGAAAACAATTTCCACAGAATTACGCAGATGTATGCAAGAGGCGACTTTTCCGAGAAGCTTGTCTCTGAATTCGACGGCAAAGCCAAGGAAATTGCCGAGTATATAAACGCTATCGCCGCAGACGTTGAAAGCGGTGAGGAAACAAGCAAAACCTTTATCCAGAACGTTTCACATGAGCTGAGAACTCCGATAACAACCGTAGGCGGCTTTGTTGACGGAATCCTCGACGGTACCGTTCCGAAATCACGTCAGAACGAGTATCTTGTGCTTGTTTCGAAGGAGATACGCCGTCTGAAAATCCTCATCAGCTCAATGCTCAATATGACACGCTATGAATCCGGTACGCTTGTCCCGAATTTTAAGGATACAAACCTCACAGAGCTTGTCATCCAGACCGTGCTCATGTTTGAAAAGCGTATCGAAAGCAAACAAATCGAAATAGAGGGTCTTGACTGCGGAAAGCTTACGGCAGTAGTCGATGCCGACCTCATTCAGCAGGTTATCTATAACCTTGTTGACAATGCCGTCAAGTTCGTTAACGAAGGCGGAGTAATCTCGTTCCGCTTCGAAAAGACGTCGGAATGGTTTGAAATAGCCATAAGAAATACGGGCGAGGGTCTGAACAATACCGAGATTCAGCAGGTGTTCGACCGCTTCTATAAGACGGATTCAACACGCGGCAAGGATACTACGGGACTCGGTCTCGGACTCTCAATTTCAAGAAAAATCGTACATCTTCACGACGGTCATATCGTTGTAAAGAGCGTCTGCGGAGAGTATACCGAGTTCACTGTGCAGCTCCCCCTTTCAGGAGCGAAAAAAAGATATAACAGTACGGTGAGCTGACCGGAGAAAGGACAAATAATGGACGATAACAATATTCTGGACAGCGGAGAACCTTCCGCTGAACCCTATAAACCGCTTCATGAAAAGCTTCCGGAGGAGTGTGAGGAAAACGCCGCCGCTTCCCCCGTTTACGACGATTTCATGTATGAGCCTATCGGCTTTGAAGAGCTTGAAAAGACCTACACTGAGGAAAAAAAGAATGCCGTAAAACCACCGAAGCGTGCAAAAAGCGAAACGGCAGCAATACTTCTGTTTGCCCTGCTTCTCGCAGTATCGGGAGCAGCTGCGGCAGTCGGTATTGTAAAGGACGTCGCTGACAGTAAAAATGCCGTGAACAAGCTTCTCGCAAACCGTCAGCCTGTGTTCTATTCAGCTGAAAAGCCTGAGGGTGCAAACGACCCGTCAAACTTCGTCGATGAGGACGGCAAATATACCATCGAAGGTGCTGCGGCTGCCGTAAAGGACTCGATAGTCGAAATCTATACCTATACCGACGGCGCAAAAGCAAAACTTTCGGGAACAGGTTCGGGAGTTATTGTCTCCGAGGACGGGTATATCGTCACAAATGCCCATGTTCTGCTTGAAAAAGGCTACCACCTTGTTGAGACAACCGACGGTAAGGTCTATGAGGGTAAAATCATCGGCAGAGATACAAAAACCGACCTCGCCGTTATCAGAATCAAAGGAACAGGATTCCGGCCTGCTGTCCTCGGCAACTCCGACGAGGCGATAATCGGTGAAAAGGTTATTGCAATCGGAAATCCTGCGGGTCTTTCAAGTACCGTTACCGACGGCATAGTTTCTTACGTCGGACGCATGATACGAGGCGAATCGGACGGCTATAAAATGAGCTGTATCCAGACAAATGCACAGATAAGTCCCGGAAACTCCGGCGGTGCTCTTGTAAATATGTACGGTCAGGTTATCGGAATAACCTCCTCAAAGTACACAAACAACGGTCTCGACGAGGGACTGGGATTCGCAATCGCCATAAACGAGGTAAAACCTATCGTCGAGGAGCTTATCAAAAACGGCTACATCAGCGGACGTTATAAAATCGGTATCATGATTATGGATACCTCCTCAATCACAAATATCACGCAGATAGAAAGCTTGCTCGGTTACGGCATCCCCGATGATTTCAAGGGCATATATATCGACGAGATAGTTGAGGGAAGCGATATCGCCAATACCGACCTCAAACCGGGTGATTTCATCGTTGCAATAAACGGAAAATCTGTTGCAACCTTTACCGAGCTTGATGAAACTATCGGCGAATCATACGGAGTCGGTGACCTCGTGCCTGCAACCTGCGCACATATCGCCCCCGACGGTACCGTTTCGTACTATACCATTGAATTCCGCCTTATGGAGGATATCCCGACAACTCAGGAAGAAACTCCGGAAACAACCGCCCCTTCCGAAAATGATGAATAATATACGTAAAACAGGGACAGTTATACAGGTAATGTCCGTACAGAAGTATATACGTTACTTATTGAGGAAAACCCTTTTGAAAAAGGGTTCTTCCTCAAACTCCTTTCCTAAAACTTTCAGTATGAAATTTCAGCCCCATAGAGTGCATATCCCAGATGAACACGATGTTCAGAATTTTCTGTATGCACTCTATGGGGCTGAAATTTGTATTAAAAGTCTTTGGAAGGGGGTATGGGGGAGAACCTTTCCTCAGAAAGGTTTCCCCCGATAAATACATATAATGCTTCTATATGGGCATTACCCTTATGACTGTCCTTTTTTGCTGAATTTCGGGCGAGCGTAACTCGCCTCTACAATTTTTATGAACACAATTACCATGTAGGGACGACCATTGGTCGTCCGCAATCATCTGAAATGTATCCTTTTGCGGTTTGTTATTCACGGATGCCCAATGGGCATCCCTACAAACGGCAGTTTTACGTCGTTTTGTGAAGGGGCGACTAAATCTCGCCCCTACTATTTTTATGAACACAATTACCATGCAGGGACGACCATTGGTCGTCCGCAATCATCTGAAATGTATCATTTTGCGTATGCCAATGGTATTGTTTGCCCGTGAATAGTCTGAAACATTTCGTAATGAGAAATAGCACCATATCCTGTTTTTTTCATATATTGTAAAGAGCGGAGGTATCTGCTTGGTTCTTCAACACGGAAGATGAGCCGCTGAATGCGGCGGAATGGAGATAATTATGAAAAACAGACTCAGAATACTTACGGTTGGCGGAGATATGCGGCAGTTATACTGTGCCCGCCGACTTGCTCGTGAGTGCGATACATCGGTTACAGGCTTTGACAAGGAATACCTTACCGCATCAGAATTTTCGGATGCAGAGGGTCGTTATGACTGCATAATACTTCCCGTGCCGCCTCTCAATGACGACGGCAATATTCCTGCACCATGCGGCAGCGGAGACATTTCGCCTGATGAGATAAAGAAGCATCTTGCAGAGGGGGCGGTTATTTTTGCGGGACACGTCGGAGAAAAATTAAGAGAGACTTTCAGTGGAACTGAGATTGTGGATTATCTTGAAAGAGAGGAGCTGAGTCTGAAAAACGCTATCCCCACAGCAGAGGGTGCGGTACAGATTGCCCTTGAGGAGCTTCCTGTGACGCTCAGCGGACTCAGTGTTCTCATAGTAGGCATGGGACGGATAGGAACGGCACTTTCCACTATACTGAAAGGCTTCGGAGCAGATGTGACTGCGGCAGTCCGCAATGAAAAGGGAGCTGCAAAAGCAAGACTTGCAGGGATAAAATCGGTTTACACGGATAATCTTCCGACAGATTACGGATTGGTTTTCAATACGGCTCCCGAACTTGTTTTCAACAGGGAGCTGCTCGGTAAATTCAGCGACAGTACGCTCTTTATAGACCTTGCCTCAAAACCGGGCGGAATCGACTTTGAGAGTGCCTCGGAGCTTGGAATAAGGGCAATCTGGGCGTTGGGACTTCCCGGAAAGACGGCTCCCGTGACAGCAGGCGAAATTATTGCAGAAACGGTTATGGCGGTTCTCGATGAAAGGAGGATGGCTGATGAATGATTCCCTGAAAGGACTGAAAATCGGTTATGCACTTACGGGGTCGTTCTGCACCTTTTCCAGAAGTTTCGAACAGGCGGAAAAACTCGTGAGCATGGGAGCACAGCTTCTTCCGATTATGTCGGAGCACGCTGCGGAGATTTCAACACGTTTCGGTACAAACGTTGAAAACATTGTCCGTCTTGAAGAAATCTGCGGCAGGAAAGTCATTACGACCATTGAGGACGCAGAGCCAATCGGACCGATGAATATGACCGACATCATGGTAGTTGCGCCCTGTACTTCGAATACAGCGGCAAAACTTGCGTCAAGCATCTGTGACGGGTGCGTTACAATGAGCGTGAAATCACATCTGAGAAGCGGAAAGCCCGTACTTCTTGCAATTGCCTCCAACGATTCCCTGCTTGGTTCGGCGAAGAATCTCGGCGAGCTTTTCAACAGGAAGAATTACTATTTCGTGCCCATGCTTCAGGATGACTGCGAGAAGAAACCGGCATCCCTTGTTGCTGAGTTCTCGATGCTCCCCGAAGCTGTTGAGGCAGCCGTTAAAGGCATACAGCTGCGTCCGATAATCTATCATGCACAAAAACAACCGCAATGAACGTCTTTGGTGAAAACTTCCGATGCAGTGCACACTGTCACAGCGGCTCCGCATTCCGATGAGGAGCCGTTTCGGATTTTGTGAGCCGAGGCGGTTTTTCTGCCGACGGCTTCCGATTGAGAATCCTGCGTTCCCACTTGACATTCTGCGGAAATTGTGCTATAATTCAGGTGTAAACCGTTGAGGGAGAGTAAGTAGTCTGCGTCAGGGCATTTCAGAGAGCCGGTGGTTGATGTGAACCGGTATGCCTCCGCCGGTGAATGGACTTCCGAGGGCGAGCCAAAAGGCTTCGGCTGAGTAGGTGAGACGCAGTGGTTCGGCGTTACAGGAACCGTGCATACGAACATATGCACATAAGTGGACGTGTTGCACGTCAAGCAGGGTGGCACCGCAGAAGATGATGAATCAGCTCCTGTCCCGGCAGAATCCAATGCCGGAGCAGCGGGCTTTTTTTCATTGAACTGCTGCTCCGAAAAAATGTAAAGGAGAAATTGACATGGCAAACGAGAAAATCCCCTACAAAATTTACCTTGAAGAAAGCGAAATGCCTAAACAGTGGTACAATGTTCGTGCAGACATGAAGAAAAAACCTGCACCGCTTCTCAATCCGTCTACGGGAAAGCCTGTTACAGCGGAAGAACTGAGCCGTGTGTTCTGCGAGGAGCTTGTGAAGCAGGAACTTGATGATACCTCTGCTTATATTGACATCCCCGAAGAAATCAGGGAATTTTACAAGATGTATCGTCCATCGCCTGTCGTAAGAGCGTATTGCCTTGAAAAGCAGCTTGATACCCCTGCTAAGATCTACTATAAATTCGAGGGCAACAATACAAGCGGAAGTCATAAGCTGAATTCCGCAATCGCTCAGGCTTATTACGCAAAACAGCAGGGTCTTAAAGGTGTAACAACGGAAACAGGTGCAGGTCAGTGGGGAACGGCTCTTTCAATGGCTTGTTCATATTTCGGACTCGACTGTCAGGTATATATGGTAAAGTGCTCCTACGAGCAGAAGCCTTTCCGCCGTGAGGTTATGAGAACATACGGTGCAAGCATAACTCCGTCGCCGTCGGAAACTACCGGGGTCGGAAGAAAGATTCTTGAGGAATTCCCCGATACAAAGGGAAGTCTTGGCTGTGCGATTTCGGAGGCAGTTGAGGCTGCTTCGGCACAGGAAGGCTACCGCTACGTGCTTGGAAGCGTTCTGTCGCAGGTTCTCCTCCACCAGACCGTTATCGGTCTTGAGGCTAAGACTGCTCTTGAAAAATACGGCGTAAAGCCTGATATAATCATCGGCTGTGCGGGAGGCGGTTCTAACCTCGGCGGACTTATCTCACCGTTTATGGGCGAAAAACTCAGGGGTGAGGCTGATTACCGCTTCATTGCCGTGGAACCTGCATCGTGTCCGAGTCTTACAAGAGGAAAATATGTGTATGACTTCTGCGATACGGGAAAGGTTTGTCCGCTTCAGAAGATGTACACTCTCGGAAGCAGCTTCATGCCATCTGCAAACCATGCAGGCGGACTCAGATACCACGGAATGAGTTCTGTACTCTCCGAGCTTTACGACCAGGGACTCATGGAAGCCGTTTCCGTTGAGCAGACCTCTGTTTTCGCAGCAGCTCAGCAGTTTGCAAGAGTCGAGGGAATACTCCCTGCGCCCGAAAGCAGCCACGCTATCAGAGTTGCAATCGACGAGGCTCTCAGATGTAAGGAAACAGGCGAGGAGAAAAATATTCTCTTTGGTCTTACGGGTACGGGATATTTCGATATGTACGCTTATGCCGCTTTCAACGACGGCAAAATGGGCGACTATATCCCCACCGACGAGGAAATTGCAGTTTCTCTCGGCAGAATCCCGAATATAGGGGATTAAGAGTAATACTCTGACAGATGCATGAACGAATAATAAAGGGATTCCAAAGGGATGTAATTCCTTTGGTCAGGTCAAGGGCTGAAAGCCCTTGTGGGGCATGGGGCAACGCCCCATAAATGCCTATGGGCGTCCCCTATGCTCTGAAGCGCTATTCAACAATAACAGGGATGGAAAATATCCGTCCCTGTTTATTCCTGTGAAAGGAGCAGATAACACTTGTATAAAACGATATTCTCCCATGTGGGAAAGTACAAAAAACAGGCAATTCTTTCCCCGATAACAATTATCGGAGAGGTTGCCATGGAAGTAACAATTCCTCTTGTTACTGCGGAAATCATCGACAACGGAATCAAAGCGGAGAACGTCCCCTATGTTGCAAAAATGGGACTTCTGATGGTCTGTATGGCTCTGCTGTCGCTGGTTTTCGGAGCACTTGCCGCACGTTTCAGTGCTGTTGCAGGCATGGGATTTGCGAAGAATCTCAGAAGTGCGATGTTTAAAAAGGTTCAGGACTTTTCATTTGCCAACGTCGATAAATTCTCGACGGCTTCCCTGACCACTCGACTCACAACTGACGTAACAAACCTTCAGATGGCATTCATGATGCTCATACGAATGGCATTCCGTTCACCGATAATGCTCGTGCTGGCGACGATTATGGCTGTGCGGACGAATGCGAAGCTCTCGCTTGTATTCATTGCGGCGATACCCGTCCTTGCAATCGCCCTTTTCTTCATTGCAGCGAATGCCTTCCCGAGGTTCAACGTCATGCTCCGCAAGTACGACGACATGAACGCTAAAATTCAGGAGAACCTTGTGGGAATCCGTGTTGTTAAGGCGTTTGCACGTGAGGACTATGAGAAAAAACGCTTCACCGACAACACCGAGGCTGTCCGCAAAGCCCAGTATTTTGCGGAAAAGCTTGTTATACTCAATATGCCGATAATGCAGCTTTGTATGTACGGAAGTATTGTTGCGATTTTATGGTTCGGCGGAAACATGGCTGCTGACGGCAGCATGGATACGGGCGTTCTTTCAAGCTTCATCATGTACGTGACACAGATTCTGATGTCGCTGATGATGCTTTCGATGCTCTTTATCATGTTCATCATTTCACGTGCCTCGATGGAGCGTGTCTACGAGGTTCTTTCGGAGGAGCCTGCAATCAAGGGTGCGGAAGACTCCGATGTCTCCGCAGAGGACGGCTCAATCAGCTTCAGAAACGTGAGCTTCAGCTATTTCAGCGATATGAACAACCTCGCACTTGAAAACGTGAGCTTCGATATAAAGTCGGGAGAGACTATCGGAATTATAGGCGGTACGGGTTCGTCAAAGACCACGCTTGTCCAGCTTATTCCACGTCTTTACGACGCCACAGAGGGACAGGTGCTTGTAGGCGGTCACGACGTTAAGGAGTACTCTCTTGATACTCTGCGTGAACAGGTTGCGATGGTTCTCCAGAAGAACGTGCTGTTTTCGGGAACAATCCGTGACAATCTGAAATGGGGCGACGAAAATGCCTCCGACGAGGAAATCATCGAAGCCTGCAAGGCTGCGTGCGCCCACGATTTCATAACGGGCTTCCCCGAAGGCTACGACACAAATCTCGGACAGGGCGGTGTGAATGTCTCAGGCGGACAGAAGCAGCGTCTGTGCATTGCAAGAGCGCTTCTCAAAAAGCCGAAAATCATTATTCTTGACGATTCCACGAGTGCTGTTGATACGGCTACCGACAGCAGCATCCGCAAAGCCTTCCGTGAGAAGCTTTCGGAGACTACCACAATTATTATCGCACAGCGTATAACCTCGGTAAAGGACGCCGACAGGATTTTTGTCATGGACGACGGTAAAATCGTTGACATCGGTACTCATGACGAGCTTATGAAGTCAAGCAGCATCTACCGTGAGGTGTATGAATCGCAGCAGAAAGGAGCTGAGGAATAATGCCGCCGAAACCACAGAATCTCCCGATTGCAAAGCCGAAGAACACCTTTGGTACGCTGAAGCGTATTTTCGGATATATGTACGGATTCAGGGTGCATCTTGTATTTGTACTTATCGGTATTATTTTCAGTGCCGCCGCAGGTATAGCGGGAAACTACCTCCTCAAGCCCGTTGTCGATAATATCGAGGACGGTCTGAAAACGGGCGACTGGGATAAATCCGCATTCATCGGACTCCTCTGCATTATGGGAGGAATCTATTTCGTGGGAGCAGTTTCTTCGTTTGTGTATCAGCGTCTTATGATGAAGATTTCCACGACGGCTCTCATGCGTATACGAAACGACCTCTTCGACAAAATGGAGTCTCTGCCGATACGCTTCTTCGATAAGCACACTCACGGCGAGCTTATGAGCCTTTATACCAACGATACCGACGCAATCCGTGAAATGCTCAGCAACAGCGTCTCACACTTCATCAGCTCTGCAATAACGATTGTGGGCGTATTCACGGCGATGGTCATTTACAGCTGGCAGCTCACAATAATCGTAATCGTAATGCTGTTCATAATCATCAGACTGATTGGTTTTATCGGGTCACGAAGCGGAAAAGGGTTCATCGCACAGCAGAAGTCTCTGGGTGCGGTAAACGGCTACATCGAGGAGATGATAGAGGGACAGAAGGTAGTAAAGGTTTTCAGCCACGAGGACGAGGTCAATGCAGGTTTTGACGCTCTCAATGAGGAGCTTTGCCGCAATGCCACAAGAGCAAATACCTTTGCGAATATTCTTATGCCGATTATGAACAATCTCTCCTATGTCCACTACGCCGTAACGGCAATTGCAGGCGGAATAATGGTCGTGAAGGGAATCGGCAGCATGACGGTAGGTACGGTTGTTTCGTATCTTCAGTTCACGAGAAGCTTCTCACAGCCGATTACCCAGATTTCACAGCAGCTCAATTCCGTACTGACCGCTCTTGCGGGTGCGGAGCGTATCTTCGCTGTAATCGACGAAACTCCCGAGGAGGACAGCGGCTACGTTACACTTGTAAATGCCGAAATCTCCGCCGACGGTACAATTACCGAATCCGAAAAGCGTACAGGACGCTGGGCATGGAAGCATCCACATAAGTCCGACGGAACCGTTACATATACAGAGGTAAGAGGCAGACTTGAGCTGGACGACGTTTACTTCGGCTATGAACCCGAAAAGACCGTCCTCAACGGCATAAGTCTGTATGCCGAGCCGGGACAGAAAATTGCTTTTGTAGGCTCTACGGGTGCAGGTAAGACCACAATCACAAATCTTATCAACCGCTTCTATGACGTCCCCGACGGTAAAATCCGCTACGACGGAATAAATATCAACAAAATCCGTAAGGACGACCTGCGTCGTTCACAGTCGATAGTGCTTCAGGATACCCACCTTTTCACGGGTACCGTTATGGACAATATCCGCTACGGAAAGCTTGACGCAACAGATGACGAGGTCTATGCAGCTGCTAAGCTTGCAAACGCCGATACATTCATTACTCACCTTGAAAACGGCTACAATACCATGCTTACGGCAGACGGTGCGAATCTCAGTCAGGGACAGCGTCAGCTTATTGCGATTGCAAGAGCTGCAATTGCCGACCCGCCCGTCCTTATTCTCGACGAGGCTACAAGTTCTATCGACACACGTACCGAAGCTCTCATTGAAAAAGGCATGGACAGTCTCATGGAGGGCAGAACGGTATTCGTTATCGCACACAGACTTTCAACGGTCCGTAATTCCCATGCGATAATGGTACTTGAAAAGGGAAAAATCATCGAGCGTGGAAATCACGACGACCTTATCGCACAGAAGGGTAAATATTATCAGCTCTACACGGGAATGTTTGAACTGAGCTGAGAAGAATTGAGGGATTAATATGAATTTCAGACGTATAATTGCCTGCATGACGGCTTCCGTACTGTTATGTACAGCGGCTGCTTCGTGCAGAAAAAAGGACAAATCATCAAAGGCTATCATTCCGCCTTCAAATAATTCCGACGAAGTTTCGGTTGCCGCACAGTCGGGTGACGCCTACATAAGCATCATCGACGGGGAATACTATATCCAGTACCTCGGCAAGAATAACGACCCTGCACATAATATGCTTTCATACAACGCAGGAGTCGCTCATATCGAGGGCAACGGAGATTACAAGGTCAGTCTCACAACAAATACAAAGGGTTTCCGCCGTGAGACCGCAGGCGACGAAAACGACAGCTCCGTTGTTCCGGAGGGACTCTCATTCATGGCACTCATGCTCAAGGACGGCGAAAAACTCTTCCCCGACGCTGTTCTCACTATAAAATCAATCAAGGTGAACGGCAAGACTGTCAACATGAAGGCAAAGGCGTATACATCCTCCGACGACGGCAAGGATACACGTGCAAATCTCTTCAACGAGTGGACGGGAGGCGTGCTGCCCAAGGACGCAAGATGTGTTCAGGGCAGAATTGTTGATGCAGCAGGAAAAGCCGCAGACTACGCTTCGGAATACGCTCCGATTGTTGTTGATGCAGCAGACTTTGCACAGTGGTCGGACGTCGAGGTGGAATTCACGGTTTCGGGAATCAAATAGTACTGCGTGAAAAATTCCCTCTTGACAAATCGGGAAATGTGTGATAAAATTCAGATAGTATATGTGAAAACATTGACGAGGAAGGCTTTTGTCCGCTGCGACATTTCAGAGAGCTGCCGTCTGGTGCGAGGCAGTATGTCAAGGATACAGGCACACCGCCTCTGAGTGCGTCCAATAAACGCCGCTGCTCCCGTTAAAGAGCCAATGAGTTGCATTTTTGCATGAATCAGGGTGGAATCACGGTAAATCATCGTCCCTGAAACCGTTATGTGCGGTTTCAGGGGCGTTTTGTTTTTTCGGATGTGATATTATGAATGTTCCTGTGCGTAAACCAATCCGTCTCCACGATTACGATTACAGCCGCAGCGGTGCGTATTTCGTGACGGTTTGTACCAAAAATAAACAGCATTTATTCTGGGATAATAATGATAAATATCGACCTTTCGGATATGATACCAATCAATCTGTAGGGGCGAACTGTGTTCGCCCGCATAATCGGATACACTTGTCATCAATCGGAATTGTCGTAAAAAATGAATTGCAGAAAATATCGACCTTATATAACGGGGAAATTAAAATATCCAAATATGTGATAATGCCGGATCATATTCACATGATTATTGACATTATCAGCCCCGACATCGGGCGAACACAGTTCGCCCCTACAATTTCACGTGTTATCAAACAATTTAAAGGGTCAATTACCAAACAAATCGGTTTTTCGCCGTGGCAGCGTTCATTCAACGACCACATAATCCGTAATCAAGCCGAATACACCGCATATTGGCGTTACATAGAAAGCAACCCCGTAAATTGGGAAAACGACGGATTATTCTGATGTTTTCCGAAACATAAACACAAATAAAACAATCATATAAAGGAGAAGAAAATCATGATCAGACTTACACTCAAGGACGGCAGCGTCCGTGAAATCGAGGCAGCATCACCTGCTTCGGAAATCGTCAAAGGCATCGGTATGGGACTTTACAAGGCAGCCTGCTGCGTAAAGATTAACGGCGAGGTTAAGGACCTCCGCACAGTCATCGACTCCGACTGCGAATTCGAGGTATGCACCTTCGACTCCATCGACGGCAAAAAGACCTTCTGGCACACAGCTTCGCATATTCTCGCACAGGCTGTAAAGCGTCTTTACCCCGAAGCAAAGCTTGCAATCGGTCCCGCAATCGACAACGGCTTCTACTATGACTTCGACCTTGAAAAGCCATTCTCACCCGATGAGCTTGAGAAAATCGAGGCTGAGATGAAGAAAATCGTCAAGGAGGGAATTGCTCTTGAGCAGTTCGAGCTTTCTCCCGAGGAGGCAATCGCAAAGCTTGAAGAAATGGACGAGCCTTACAAGGTTGAGCTTTGCAGAGAGCACGCCGATAAGGGTGAACCTATCTCGTTCTATAAGCAGGCTGAGTTTATTGACCTCTGTGCAGGTCCCCACCTCATGACAACAGCTCCCGTAAAGGCATTCAAGCTTCTTTCGTGCACAGGTGCGTACTGGAGAGGTTCAGAAAAGAACAAGATGCTCTCAAGAGTCTACGCAACTGCCTACCCCAAGGCTGCCGACCTTGAAGCTGACATCAAGCAGCGTGAGGAAGCAAAGCTCCGTGACCACAACAAGCTCGGACGTGAGCTTGAATACTTCACAACAGTTGACTGCATTGGTCAGGGACTCCCGATTCTCCTTCCTAAGGGTTCAAGGGTTATCCAGACTCTCCAGCGCTGGGTAGAGGACGAGGAGCAGAAGCGTGGCTACCTCCTCACAAAGACTCCCCTTATGGCTAAATCCGACCTCTACAAGATTTCGGGACACTGGGACCACTACCTCGACGGTATGTTCGTGCTCGGTGACCCCACCGACGATACAAAGGAGTGCTTTGCACTTCGTCCGATGACCTGTCCCTTCCAGTATCAGGTTTTCCTGAACAGACAGCGTTCATACCGTGACCTCCCCATGCGTCTCGGCGAGACATCAACCCTTTTCCGTAACGAGGACAGCGGCGAAATGCATGGTCTTATCCGTGTACGTCAGTTCACAATCTCCGAGGGACACCTCATTCTCCGTCCCGAGCAGCTTGAAGAAGAATTCAAGGGTTGTCTTGAGCTTGCAAAGTACTGTCTTGATACTGTCGGAATGCTTGAGGACTGCACATTCCGCTTCTCTCAGTGGGACCCTGCAAACCCCAAGAACAAGTACGAGGGTACTGCTGAACAGTGGGAGACTGCACAAGCTGCAATGGCTAAAATCCTTGACAACCTCGGCGTTGACTACGAAATCGGTATTGACGAGGCTGCATTCTACGGTCCGAAGCTTGACATTCAGTACAAGAATGTTTACGGCAAGGAGGACACTATCGTAACAATTCAGATTGACATGCTTCTTGCAGAGAAGTTCGGCATGGAGTATATCGACGTTGACGGTACAAAGAAGCGTCCCTATATCATCCACAGAACATCCCTCGGCTGCTACGAGAGAACTCTCGCTTACCTCATTGAGAAGTACGCAGGTGCATTCCCACTCTGGCTTGCTCCCGAGCAGGTAAGAATCATTCCCGTTGCAGACCGTCACCTCGATTACTGCGGAGAAGTTCTCGCAAAGCTTGAAGCTGCGGGAATCCGTGCTTCTATCGACGACAGAGCAGAAAAGGTAGGCTACAAGATTCGTTCCGCAACAATGGAGAAGCTACCGATCATGCTCACAATCGGCGACAAGGAGGTCGAGGAAAAGACCGTTTCCGTCCGTTCAAGACGTGAGGGAGACCTCGGCTCAATGACTCAGACAGAGCTTCTTGCAAAGCTTATCGACGACATCGCAAATAAGGTAAGATAACTGTCTGTACAGAAGTATATACGTTACTTATTGAGGAAAACCCTTTTGAAAAAGGGTTCTTCCTCAAACTCCTTTCCTAAAACTTTCAGTATGAAATTTCAGCCAGACAGGGCACACACCATAAGAATTAAGAAATTCAAATATTTCTTGGTGTGCCCTGTCTGGCTGAAATTTGTATTAAAAGTCTTTGGAAGGGGGTTCGGGGGAGAACCTTTCCTCAGAAAGGTTTCCCCCGATAAATACATATAATGCTTCTATATGGGCATTACCCGTAAGGATGTCCGCTAAATGTCAAGGTTTGCAGGGTCATAGCCTATACGTCTGTACACTGCACCGTCAAGGCTGCGTACAACATTTCTTTCGGTAAAGCGGAATGATAAGTCTGCACCGTCGAGAGAGTATATATTTGCTGTATCAACTGCAAACGGGTCTTCCATTGCGAGTGCGGTCCAGAACATAATCCCCTTATTGACTACGTTCATATCACTATCATAAGCGATATAACCTTCAGCAAGACCGCACGCAATTAATGCGGGACCGTTGCCCGAAACCTTCTGCCATATACCTTTCATTCTGTTCTGAGGATACGGGAGAGCAGAATCGGGATTGAAAGACTTTCTGCTGAAAATGAGTTTTTCGTCGTCGGAAACGAGATTTGTGCCGTCGTATTCAAGATAATATCCGCCGTCATACAGCTTCAGAAGCAGGCTGATGTGGTCGGCATTTACGCAGTCGCAGGTAACGAATTCGAGCTTGCCCTCAGCGAGCTTTATTCTTTCGAAATCGTAGAGGACGTAGTTTCCGCTGCCGTCCAGCGAGATATATTCAAGTTCGTCGTTGCTGTTGACGCTTGCCCAGAGTCCCCTTGTATCGGAACAAAGTTTGCGGAATTTCTCCTGAACATCAACCGTAGGCTCAACGACTGTCGGTTCTTCCTGATGCTCCTTAGTTGTGGGAACGGTTACTGTTGTTTTCGCAGTTGACGTTACTGCCGTTGTTGTAAGAAGCGGATGACTGCATACCTCTGTTACGTCGGGGTCAGCAGGTTCGGTGGCTTCGGTTGAGTCCTCCGTGGGATGATGTGCAGGCATTGTTTCAGCAGTCGGCTCGCAATCAATCACGGTTTCCGTCTCAATTTCAATTGCGGCAGAGGTGTTTTCCACGTTATCCGCAGAACTTCCCTGACTTCCCGAGTCAGCAGGAGTTTTGATATTGGTGAGGATTTCCTCACTCATGTTGTAGTCGTTGGGACTGTTTCTGAGAGTCCTGCCGATATGCACGATACCGAATGCCCCCACGAGTACCGCCGCACAAGCAGCAAGTGCAGCAATAATGCGTCTGTACTTAGGACGTGAGTATACGTCCGTACCCGAAGCCTGCATGCCGTTGCTGAATTCCTTATCGACGGCAGACGCTGTTCCCATTTTATCTATGCAGCTTTCAGTTATTCTTTTCACAGCACCTTTGTCAAGTGCAGGCACATCCTTTGCAAGACGTTCGACATCAGCGTCGTTCAATTCGGGGATGTGCAGATTATCTCTTTTGTTTTTCATAGAATCACCCTTTCTCATCAAGAAGCTTTGCAATCCGTTTTCTTGCACGCAGACTTCTCTGCTGAACAGCTCCGACGCTCATGGAAAGAGCCTTTGCCGTTTCACGGATAGTATGATTGTAGTAGTATTGGTGGATGATGATTGAGGAGTCAGGCTCGCCAAGTGACATTATTATCTCCATTATATTACGGTTTCTGATTCTTTTTTCGGCAGCTTCCTCCACATTTTCCTCGGAAGGAGGCATCTGAAAATCGTCCCTGTCGATTGACTCGGTATTCTTCATGCGGTATGAGATGCGACGGAAGGCGTCGATTGCCGAACGTTTCGCAACAGTGCTGATAAAGCCTTTCAGACTGCCTTTCTGTGCCGAGAGACTTCCGAGACTGCGGAAAACTTCAACAAAAATGTCACTTACACAGTCCTCGATGTCCTCCGAAGAGGCACAGTTGTGGAGCTTGTTTGCGGCAATAGCATAAACGAGACTGCCATACTGTCCGATTATCTTCCCGTAGGCTTCTTCGGGCGAGCTTTTTATCAGTTCAATCAATTCGGAATCGTTCATCATCACACCTCCAATCATAAATATTCACCGGTGAGTATCGCCTCATTTATAACATTCGTTCAGCAATATGAAAAACTAACACCTTTCAGAAAAAAGACAGTCCCCCTTACAGTACTGTCCTTACAGAAGTATTTACATTATTTATTGAGGAAAACCCTTTTGAAAAAGGGTTCTTCCTCAAACTCCTTTCCTAAAACTTTCAGTATGAAATTTCAGCCCCATAGAGTGCATATCCCGAATGAACACGATGTTCAGAATTTTCTGTATGCACTCTATGGGGCTGAAATTTGTATTAAAAGTCTTTGGAAGGGGGTTCGGGGGAGAACCTTTCCTCAGAAAGGTTTCACCCGATAAATACCATACATGCTTTTGTAGGGACAAAACTATGTAAAGGGGACTGTCTGAACGATTATGGATTTCAGCCGAGGGTAACGGTAATTTCGTTAACATCGGCGAGTTCGGAAGCGGGGATATAATTTCCGTCGAGCTTGGTGCCGTTGAGGACGAGTTCCTTTACGCCGAATTGAACGTGAGCTGAGTTATCGACGCTGATGAGGAGCTTTTTGCCACGGAAATTCTTTTCAATCTTAAAGCTGTCCCAATCGGAGGGGATTGAAGGCGAGATAGTGAGACCGTTAGCGTCGGGTCTCATACCGCAGATACCCTCAACGCATCCGACCATAACGGTGGAAGCAGTACCTGTGAGCCAGTGAACGTGAGAGCGTCCCTCATTGGGAGAAGCCTTACTCTCGGTGAACTGACCGTGAACATAGGGTTCCATAACACGGATTTCAGCCTTATCGTTCATAGCAGCGGGAGAGCTTTCAAGGAAGTATTCAAACGCACGGTTTCCGTGACCCATAAGAGCCTCGGCAAGAATCAGCCAGCCCTGCGACTGCGAGAAGATACCGCCGTTTTCCTTTGTATCGAGGTTGAACACCTGCATGAGTGCACCTTCAAAGTGGTGGTGCTTGTAGGGAGGTTCAAGGAGCTTTGCACCGTAAGGCGTATTAAGGATATTGTAAACGCTGTCCATAGCCTTTTCAGCCTGTTCATCGGAAGCAAATCCTGAAATAACGCTCCATGACTGAGGATTGAGCCACATATTAGCTTCGGGGTCCTTCTTTGCACCGACGATAACGCCGTCCTCACGGATTCCACGGATGAATCTGTCCTCGTCCCAGCACTTTTCAAGAGCTGCACCGAGCTTAGCCTGAACGTCGTCGATATAAGCGATATAGTCGGCATCGTTTTTCATGACAGCCATATCTCTGATTGCACTCATTGCGTAGTAGAGCTGGAATGCAACGAATGTGGATTCGCCCTGTGCACCGAGTCTGAGGCAGTCGTTCCAGTCTGCGTGGAGACCTGCGGGCATATTATGGCTTCCGAGACGCTCCATAGAGAAGCGGACAGCATTCTTGAGGTGCTCGTAAACGGTAGCTTCTCCGCCGCCTTCCTCGGCATAGGTGATGACCTCGTCAAGGAAAGCAGTATTTCCGCTTTCGCCGATGTACTTGACGATAGTGGGGAAGAGCCAGAGGGCGTCGTCCGCACGGTATGATGGGTGACCTGTTTCCTTTGCATAAACGCTGTGCTCGTCGTTTTCGTCGGGACAGGTTTCGTGACCTGCATTATGGCTGAACTTAACGAGTGGGAGACCGCCGCCGTTGCTTACCTGAGCAGAGAGCATGAAGCGGATTTTGTCGGCAGCCATTTCGGGATTGAGGTGGATGATACCCTGAATATCCTGAACCGTATCACGGTAGCCGTAGCCGTTTCTGAGTCCGCAGTAAACGAATGAAGCGGCTCTTGACCAGATAAATGTAATGAAGCACTGATAAGCGTTCCATACGTTGATCATGTTGTTGAACTCGTCTGAGGGAGTCTCAACCTTGAAGTTGGAGAGCTGACCGTGCCAGAAATTCTTAAGCTCAGCGATATCGGCGTCAACTCTGCCTGCTGTCTTGTATTCATCGAGGATAGCGGAAGCTTCGGCATCGGTTTTCTGTCCGAGGACGTAGATAAGCTCGGCAGTTTCGCCGTCAGCGAGAGTAATATCCGACTGGAGTGCACCGCATGAGTTGCTGTTGTAGTTGAATTCGTTGCCGCAGATTCCACGCTCAACGGCAATAGGATTCGAGAATGTTCTGTAAGGACCGATGAAGCTGCTCAGAGAACCGTTGTAACCTGTAACGGGCTGACCGACCATACCGAAGAATCTTTCCTTGCCGTTATAGCCGTTCTCATCGAAGCCTGTATTCTCGTTCATATGCTGGATAATCTTGTTACCCTCGAAGCTTGTGCGGGTGATAAACAGTGTATACTGGAGGTTGATCTGGTCCTGTTCGTAATTGGGTTCGTTTGTGAACTCCACGAAGCCGAAAACGGAGAGTTTTCTGTCTCTGCCGCTTTTGTTTGTGATTTTTGTACGCCATACCTCGTATGTTTTTCCGAAGGGAACATAGTAAGTTGTTTCGGAAGCGATACCCGAATATTCGGATTCGATAACAGTGTAAGCCGTACCGTGACGACAGATGTTCTTATATTTATCGAGAGGCTTGCCCACGGGCTGCCATGAAGCCGACCAGTAATCGCCGTCCTCGCTGTCACGGAGGTAGATATAGCGTCCGGGGAGAGCCATATCTGAGTTGAAGCGGAAGCGTGAAAGACGTCCGTTTGCACCTGATTTTACGAAGCTGTAGCCGGCTGCGTTGTTTGAAATCATTGCACCGTACTCAGGGTCACCGAGATAGTTAGCCCATGGTGCGGGAGTAGCTGGATTTGTAATTACGTATTCCTTATTCTCAAGATCGAAATGTCCGTACTGCATAGTTTTTTTCTCCTTTTTGACCGCAGCGTCACAAAAAAGCACTCTGCGGCATTTTATACAATATGATTATAGCATTTTTTTAAAAAAGTTGCAAGGGTCTTTAGTGACAACGGTCATTCTTTTCTGTTTTTCAGCGTTTTGCATAAGTATTGTCTTATTTTTTTATAAATCTGCACGTATTTTTGGTAGGATTTACCAGACGAGAAGCCTGCTTGACGGTACTCATTGGACACACCGTCTGCTGCAAAAAAATTACGGACGACCAATAATCGTCCGTAAATAATCATATTTATCTGCTTCTTGAGCATCCGCTGCCGCTGCGTACACCGCCTCCGCCGCCTCCGCCGCCTCGGCTTCCGCCTGAGCTTGACTGGATTCTGTGACGTGTAGTATAGGTACGGATATATGTATCCGATTTTTCTGTGAAGTTTGTTTCGCCGTGGGAAACGTAAACGCTCGGATTTGTGGAAGTTTTGAAGAGGTAGTGCTTCTTTACCGAGAAATAAACTACCAGTGCAACGATTAAACCTGCAAGTGAAGCAATCAGCATAACCTTAAAGCGGGCTCCGGGAGCCTTCGACTTTGTTATGTACAGTGTATCGCCGCGCATATAGGTGTAGGTTTTATCGATCTTGTTCTTTTCGTATTTGAAGATATTGGACTTATACTGTTTTTCGTAGGTTTCAATGTCCTTGCAGAAGGTTGTGATTCCGTCCATGAAATCGAGCGAATGGATTGTCTGACCGCTTTTCGGCAGATGGATATACAGTGAATCAATCATATCATCGTGGCGGTCCTGATACATAAGATCAGCCTTACCGCTGAAATACATAGCATCGGAAGCCGTGGATTTGCCTGCGAGGTCGAGGTAAAGCAAAACACCGTCGGTATATTCACCGAATATACCACAGTACTGCTTATATGAATGTTCTTCAGCACCTTCTTCTCCCAGATGCATATCACCGAGAATAACAAGAACATTCAGGTCGGTTTTTTCGGCAGTATCCTTTATAAGCTCCTCCATTTCGTCGAATTCAGAGCTGTTAAGGAGATTTACATCATCGACGATTCCGCTTTCTGCGTTGTTGTCACCAAGACCCTTATGAAGGTTTTCACCCTGTGCTATGGGGAGTGAGGAGATGCCTGCCGACAGTACGAATACTACGATTAAAAGCAGGAGTCCTCTGAAAATTTTCTTACCCATCAGGAAATCGCACCTCCTATCAGATATACGGCAAGAGCTGTTGCGGCACCTATAGCCGTGCAGAAGCGTCCGAGCTTGCCCTTGTCAAGAGGAGGAGTACCTGCCAGCTTTCCCGTCTGACCGTTGATAGCGAATTCATAGATTTTATCCTTGTACTTATAGGTCATGAACCATACAGGGAGCATGATATACTGCCATTTTGTATTGATAATATCATAATTGTTTATAGAGGGGGTCACGCTTGTATAGGAGCCTATGCTGTTATTGATAATCTGTTTTCCTGCCTCTGCCGCACGCTGTCTTATACGTGGGAACACCATGGCTTTGTCAACATCGTACTTATCTGCGAAAAATCCGCTGAGGTAGGACATTGAAAAGTCGTGCAGGTCGGCGTAATCAAAAGGTTCGATAGCCTCCATAAGCTGGTCCTCGATTTTACTTTCGCCGTCGGCAGGGATACCGTCTGTAAAGATATTTGCTTTACGGACGATGCGGTATTCCTTTGTTTCGGTATAGCGGTAGTTACCCGAAGTCCAGTGGCGGACGTTTTTTCCGATTGCACAGAAATCAGCCTTGATGTCGCAGTCGGCAGCCCAGAACGGCACATAGAGTCCCGTTACTTTTTCGAGCTGCTGAGAACTTTTGAAGTCATTCGGCACGAAACGGCGTTTGTTTATCCAATCTGAGAACTGCTTCACAGCCTGCTCCTTGGTAAATTTGAATCCTATAACCTTATCGGGTCTGTAGCTTCCTGTGAGCTTGCCCGAAAGAATAACGGGGTTATGACAGTAATAGCAGAAAGTTGCAACCTCACGGTCGTCGGCAATAATATCGGCGCCGCAGCTTGAACAGTGGTAAACATTCGTATGATTTTGAAAATCCTGATGAGCCTGCACGTCGGCAGGGTCAGGGATGCTGTTTTCAGCTTCCGAGCATATATTTTTTATATCCTCTACGGTGAATTTACTGAGACAGTATTCACAGTGAAGCTTTTGGGAAGTGGGGTCGAATGTCAATTCGGCGTTACAGTTGGGACATTTATACTGTGCCGCATCCATTCATATCAGCTCCTTTGCAGAAATATATTCTTATTTTACCACAGAATTATCTGTTTTGCAATATGAATTTAACATTATACAGAAATCATCCGCCGTAAACGACAGAAGCGATGTCAACGGACTGTTTTGCGTCCTTTGCGTAGTAATCGGCACCAATCTGTTTTGCATAGGCTTCGGTGAGGACAGCTCCGCCGACAACGATTCTGCAATCGGGGAACTTCTCCCTGAGAAGTGCGACCGTTTCTGCCATTGCACCGAGAGTAGTTGTCATGAGTGCCGACAGTCCGACAAGCTTCACATTATTCTCGACAGCGGCTTTCAGAACAGCTTCCGGAGCCACATCCTTGCCGAGGTCGATAACCGTGAAGCCGTAGCTTTCAAGAAGCACCTTTACGATATTTTTTCCGATGTCGTGTATGTCGCCCTTTACCGTTGCAAGGACGATTTTTCCCTTTGAAGCGGTATCGGCACCGTCTGCCGAGAGCCTCTCCCTTATGATTTCAAAGCAAGCCTGAGCAGCTCCTGCCGTAAGAATCAGCTGAGGAAGGAAGATTTTACCCTTTTCAAACTTTTCGCCTGCTGCGTCGAGTGCAGGGATAAGACTTCCGTTGATAATTTCCATGGGGTCGGTATTTTCAAGCATTGCGGAAGCCGATTTCACCGCCTCTGCTTTAAGACCGTTCTCAACAGCGTAAACGAGGTCGGGAAGCGGTTTTCCGTCTGTTTTCACGGGTGCGGAAACGGCAGCGTCCTGAGCGTAGATACTGATGAATTCAGCGGAATTGCGGTCGATTCCCGAGAGCAGACGGTATGCACGTACAGCTCCGATGATTGAATCGATGTTGGGGTTGATTATGGGGAGGTCGAGACCGCTGTGCAGAGCCATTGTGAGGAAGGTTCTCGTGATAAGCTCACGGCTTGGAAGTCCGAATGAAATGTTTGAGACTCCGAGGACTGTTTTCAGACCAAGCTCTGTTTTTACACGTCTGAGGGCGTTGAGAGTTTCCATAACGCCGTCCTGTTCAGCGGAGGCGGTCAGTGTAAGGCAGTCGATATACACGTCCTCACGAGGGATACCGTACTCCATTGCACGTCGGAGAATCTTTTCGGCGATTGCGAATCTTCCGTCAGCGGTTTTGGGGATGCCCTGCTTATCGAGCGTAAGTCCGACCACAGCCGCACCGTACTTCTTTACAAGCGGAAGAATCGAATCAAGCGATTCGTCCTCGCCGTTGACGGAGTTGACGATAGGTTTTCCGTTGTAGATTCTGAGACCTGCTTCAAGGACGTCGGGACGGGTTGAATCGAGCTGCAGAGGAGCGTCGCAGATTGCCTGAATCGCCTTGACAGCGGTTTTCATCATTTCGACCTCGTCGATTTCGGGGAGTCCCACATTAACGTCGAGGATTTCCGCACCTGCATTTATCTGCTCCACAGCCTGACCGAGAATATAGTCGATGTCATGTTCTGCAAGAGCCTGTTTGAAGCGTTTTTTACCCGTGGGATTAATGCGTTCACCGATAACTCTCGGCTGATTTATTTCAACGCATTTAACCGCAGAGCATACAACAGGCTTTCTTTCAATTTCCTGCTGAACATACTCCACATCTTCAAGAGCATTTACAAGGGCGGATATATGCTGTGGAGTTGTACCGCAGCAGCCGCCGAATATCTTAACTCCCAGTTCCGCAAGCTTCACAGCTGATTGTGCAAATTGTTCGGGAGTCACGTTGAACTTATTTGTCACGGGGTCGGGGAGACCTGCATTTGGCTTGGCGATAACGGGGAGAGTGGTGTCAGCACAGATTTTCTCCATAATCGGCAGAAGCTCATCGGGACCGAGGGAGCAGTTTACACCGACAGCGTCGGCACCAAGTCCCTCTAAAACGGCAATTGCACATTCCGGAGAAACTCCCGTGAAGGTACGCATATTCTCCTCGTATGTCATAGTTACGAGAACGGGCTTGTCGGAATTTTCCTTAGCCGCAAGAAGTGCCGCCTTGACCTCGTATAAATCGGTCATTGTTTCGATAATGATAATGTCGGCGTCAGCACCTGCAAGGACTGTTTCCTTGTGGATTTCGTAGGCTTCCTCAAAAGTGAGAGTTCCCGAAGGCTCTAAAAGCTGACCTATCGGACCAATATCAAGGGCAACGAGAGCCTTTCCCGAAGCCGCTTTCTTAGCGATTGCGATACCTGCTGAAACTACCTCAGCCACGGTATATCCGCTGTTTTTCAGCTTATACCTGTTTGCGCCGAAAGTGTTTGCGTAAACTATATCAGAGCCGCTTTCCACGTACTGTCTGTGGATATTCATAATTACATCGGGATTTGTGATGTTGAGCGATTCGGGATTATGTCCTGTTTCAACACCTGCTGCCTGTATCATAGTACCCAGACCGCCGTCGAGGAATACAAAGCCTGTGCGGTCAAGGAGTTCATAGAATTTATCAGACATAAAAAGCCTCCTATTCATATCTGTATGTTCCGAGAACACGGAAGTATTCGAGATTTTCCTCAAGGTCACGCAGGAGAGCCTTTACGCCGTTATCGGTGATTCTTCCGCTGAAATCGAGGTAGAAAAGCACATCGAAGCTTCCGTCACGTATCGGACGGCTTTCAATGCGGAGAAGATTCATGCCGTTAACGCAGAATTTCGTCAGCAGACGGTAAAGACTTCCCTCGGTATGGGGGATTTTAAGCATTACGGCAATCGAGTCGGAATCGGGAGAAACCTGCATTTCACGTGAAATGCATACGAAACGAGTCCTGTTTACGGAGCAGTCGGAAATATCCCTTGCGATTATTTTCAGACCGAGGTTTTCCGCACATTCAACGGAGCATATTGCAGCAAGACCGTCCCATTCATTGCTTTCGGCAACCATTGCGGCAGCGGTGGCAGTATTGCTGTATTCAGCAGTTTTAAGGCAGTTTGCGGTTATGAAATCGCTGCACTGGGCAAGAGCCTGCGGATGCGAATAAACCTTCTTTATCTCTGACAGGGGACGGTCCGATTTTGCGGCAAGACAATGGTTGATTTCGATGCAGACTTCCCTGACGATGTAGACGCTGTATTTAGCCATAAGGTCGTAGGTGCTGTCAACCGAGCCTGCGGTTGAATTATGTACGGGGACGATGCCGTAATCAAGCTCGCCCGACTGTACTTTCCTGAAAACGTCCTCAAAGCTGCGGCAGAAAGTGAAGTCTCTTTCACCGAAAACAGCCTGAGCCGCCGCCTCGGAATTAGCCCCCGACGTTCCCTGACAGCCTATTCTGAGAGATTCCGGGAAATCGGGGATAGGTTTTACGTCATAATCGGGAGCGTCCTCAAGGATGAGGCGGTTCTGGAGAATCTTGCTTATGTCCATAATGGACGTAAAGAGCGCAGCCGTACCCTTTTCGAGGTCCTTGTTTGCTGTAAGGGACTTTATGCGGTCGATAACCTCCTGTTCACGACCTCCCTGAAATACGGGAAGACTGTGGAGCTTCTTGTAATCGGCGACTCCCTTACACAGTTCCATACGGTGCATAAAGAGGGAGAGTATCTTTTCATCTGTTTCATCAATCTCGCTTCGGAGTTGTTTTAAATCCTTCATTTTCTGTTCCTCCGTGAACAATTTTTTAACGAATTATTGCGTCATTATTCAACACGTCTAATTATAACAGGTTTTTTTGTAAAAATCAATAAAAATTCAAGAAATATATTGCAAACTGCGTTAACAATGTGCTATAATAATTTTGAATATAAAGACGGATAAGGAGAGTTCCTTGTGAAGAAGATACGGATTCTCGGAATCGACCCCGGATATGCTATAGTGGGGTTCGGTGTCCTTGATTATGACGGATACAGATTCACTCCCGTAGAGTACGGTGCAGTGCTGACAGAGGCAGGTACGCCGTTTCCCGAAAGACTCCGCTCAATCCACGAGGACGTAGAGTTTATTTTTGAAAAATTCAGACCCGAATGTATGGCGGTTGAAAGGCTCTATTTCACCACAAACCAGAAAACTGCCATTGATGTTGCTCAGGCAAGAGGAATAACGGTTCTGTCGGCAGCAAAGAGAGGTATTCCCGTTGCGGAATATACTCCGCTTCAGGTGAAGCAGTCAGTAGTAGGCTACGGAAAGGCTGAAAAAAAGCAGGTCATGGAGATGACACGTCAACTTCTCGGTCTTGCGCAGATTCCCAAGCCCGATGACGCCGCAGACGCTCTCGCTATTGCTATCTGCCACGGACACAGTACAAGATTCGGTTAACAGATTAAGGACGTGATTATGATGATATACAGTCTCAGAGGTACTCTCACAGTCAAGGAGCCGGGATTTGCCGTTATTGAATGCGGCGGAGTAGGCTACGGCTGCAGAACCTCATACAATACACTTTCAGCCCTCGGTGCTGTGGGAAGCGAGGCTGTAATGTATACTTACCTCTACGTCAGGGAGGACGTTGTTGAGCTTTTCGGATTTGCAACTCTCCGTGAACTGAGCTGCTTCAGGCTGCTCATTTCCGTATCGGGAGTTGGTCCCAAGGCTGCTTCGACCATTCTTTCCGACGTGTCTCCCGAACAGTTTGCATTTCTTGTGGCTTCGGGCGACAGCAAGGCTTTCACCAAAATCAAGGGCATCGGAGCAAAAACGGCTCAGAGAATCGTCCTTGAACTGAAAGACAAGATTTCCTCTGAAAGTACATCGGGTGCGGTTTCGGAAGGATTTACGGGAATCACCGCTTCTGTCGGGGATTCGGCATCAACGTCCGTATCAGAGGCTCTTGAAGCACTCATGGTACTCGGATATTCACAGAGCGAGGTTGCTCCCGTGCTGGGAAAACTCGACCCTCAGCTCAGCACTCAGGACCTCATAAAAGAAACCCTCAAGGCACTTTCGGCAAAAAAATGAACTTCACAGCGTAAAAGCTGATATAATATTTTACTTACGAAAGGAAGAAACAATCATGAATCTGGACGAATTATTGAAAGCAGCAATCAAAGACCCCTCTCAACGTTCTATCTTCTTACAGACCCTCATCAAAAGCGACGTTTACGTTATCTGTAAGAATCCCGTCAGACAGGAGCGCGGCAGAGCAGAAGGCGGAATCCAGCTTGAGCTTATCACAACCCAGAATCCCAATGGCGATATTTTCATTCCGTTCTTTACAAGCTACCGTGCCCTCCAGCAGTTCGCAAAGCGTTATGTTGACTGCTATAAAATCAACTGTCTCAGACTGTTCGACCTTATCCAGTCGGTTTCGGCTGTTCTCAATCCGAATTCCTACGGCAAGGAGTTCTCATCACAGGAAATCAAGAGCATCCTCATGATTGCAAGAAACCTCAAAATCAAGGCGATTTCCTACAACGAGGCAGATACAATTACCTATCGTCCCGCAGAGTATTCCGTAGGTCATATCACAAAGGCTGCAACAAAATTCCTTTCAAAGCAGCCCAATGTTGACAGAGCCTATATCATGGAGATGATTAAGGGATGTGAAAAACCACAGCTCCTCATCGTACTCGATATGATGGGAAGCACAAGAAAGCTTTTCGTACCGCTTTCAAAGTACCTTTCAAAAATCGTGAAGCCCAACGAGCACCTCTGCTTCATCAGCTATGAGCAGGATATGGGCAAGAAGGCGGCTGAGACCATCGACCCCTTCTACATCCGCAAAAAGAGATATTTCGAGAAATAATAACATTCAGTGTATAAACAGACTTTTATCAGAGACTGAGGGAGGATTATATCTTCCCCGGGTCTGCAGAAAATGCCGGTTTTCCGGTATAATGTATATGCGGATGCCCGATGGGCATCCCTACAGACAGGACATAAATGCAGGGACGACCATTGGTCGTCCGCTTGGATTCTGATTAACCTGAGGGAGGATAATATCCTCCCCGTACACTTTTCATGCAATCGGGAGATGATAAATTGATACAGACAGAGGATATGGAGTTCGCTCCGAGAATAATCTCTCCGGAAAATTCCGAGGAGGACAGCGATATTGAGGTAAGCCTGCGTCCGCAGACCCTCCACGACTATATCGGTCAGGACAAGGCCAAGGAGAATCTTGCCATATGTATCGAGGCTGCAAAACGCAGGGGCGAACCGCTTGACCACGTTCTGCTGTATGGACCTCCCGGTCTCGGAAAGACCACGCTTTCATCCATTATCGCACATGAGCTTGGTGTGAATCTTCGTGTTACAACGGGTCCGGCTATCGAAAAGCCCGGCGACCTCGTTTCGCTTCTCACAAGTCTTTCCGACAACGATGTGCTTTTTATCGACGAAATCCACCGTCTGTCCCGTGCAGTTGAGGAAATCCTCTATCCTGCGCTTGAGGACAGAGTTATTGATATAATTATCGGCAAGGGTCCCTCGGCACGTTCAATCCGTATGGACCTCAAGCCGTTCACGCTCATCGGTGCCACTACGAGGGCAGGTCAGCTCTCTGCACCGCTTCGTGACCGCTTCGGAGTAGTCCAGCGTCTTGAACTTTATACAAAACCGCAGCTTACCGACATTGTCCGCAGAAGTGCGATGATTCTCGGTATTCCGTGCACTGCTGACGGTGCGGGTGAAATCGCAGGCAGAGCAAGAGGAACTCCCAGAATCGCAAACAGACTGCTCAAAAGAGTGCGTGATTTTGCCGACGTTATGGGCAATGGTCAGATAACAGAGGAGATTGCCTCTATCGCACTCAGCCGCCTCGAAATCGACGAACTCGGTCTCGACAGCCTCGACAGACGTATGCTTGAAATGATAATCAAGGGCTACGGCGGAGGTCCCGTCGGACTTGAAACGCTTGCTTCCGCTATCGGTGAGGAGTCGGTTACGCTTGAGGATGTGTGCGAGCCGTTCCTTATGCAGCTCGGCTTCCTCGGAAGAACTCCCAGAGGACGATGTGCAACAAAGCTCGCATTTGAGCATCTCGGCTACAAAATGCCTGAACCGAAAGGCTCTCCCGACGACGGACAGATGTCCTTATAGCCATGCTGATAAAAGGTTCACGGAGATATAATCTCCGCCATAATACAGAGCTTACAGCGTCCCCTGAGGTCGGTAGAATGATAAACGGACAGGCTCTCGGAGCAGTATCGAAGCTTCGGTACGGAATCTGCCGCATGAGCTTCAACGGCTGCGAGGTCATAGCGGTGCACAACGCACTCGTCTACCTCGGCATCCCGAAGCCGCTGACCGATATTGCATTTTATATGGAACGATTCAGGGTTCTGATGGGGTTTTTCGGCTGTAATGCCTATAAGCTCGGGAAGGCTCTGAAGCATTTCGGTGCGGAATGTTCTCGTGTGAAAACTCCCGATGACTCAAAAGCGTTCATCATAACCTTCTGGACAGGCAGACGTTTGCTGTCGTCCGTACACACGGTATTCTGTATCCGCAAAGAAAACGGAATTGAGGTTTATAACAGGTATAACAGCAGTCACGGCGCCGAACTGTGCGGAAGTATGGACGAGGTCGCCGCAAAGAAAAAGACGATTGCCGTATACAGCATAGAGAATTTGCCGCAGAACCCTTAATTGCTGCGGATTGCTATATAACGGACATAAAGTCCGTTCAATGAGGAGAACAACAAGAATGTCAGAACTGTTCGGAACAGATAGTCCCAAGGGAATAGCCGTTGCAGGCATAAGCTGCGAACTTGCCATGAAGGCAGGCAGAGCTGCGGCAGCTGTTTTAGCTTCGGGAAAGAATAAAAATTCGAAAATAATCGTTGCAAAAGATAAAAACAGGTCCTCGGACGTCCTTGAAGCCGCCGTGTGTGCAGGTATATGCTCGGCAGGTGCGGACGCCGAGGCTATTGGTGTTATTCCTGCCTCCGCCGCTGCATTCCTTGTGGGAGAGCATTGTGCCGATGCAGGAATTGTGATTTCTGCGGCATCCCGTTCCCCTTTGGAAAGCGGAATCCGCATTTTCAATGATAAGGGGACTCGTCCCGATGAGGATAAGGAAAAACTTATCACAAAACTTGCTCTCGGAAGCTCGGATGCTCCAGAACTCAGGTACGACGGCGAATCGGGTGCAATTCTCCGTTCAGACGACGCTGCTGTCAGATATGCCGCACGTCTGAAGGAAATATGTCCCTTGGATTTAAGCGGAATGAAAATTGCCGTAGACTGTCGGGGAGGCTGTGCAGAGGGTGTCGCTCAGAGTCTTTTTTCGGAGCTTGGTGCAGAGATTGCAGAGGTTTCCGAAATGGGCGATACAGCTGATGTCGATTTTGTGGGGACTCCGCTGGAACGTCTCATGGACTGCGTTGCCGAAAACGACTGCGACTGCGGATTCGCTTTCGACACCGACGCTTCAGTCTGTATTGCCGTTGACGAAAACGGTAATGTCATCGGCGGTGACGCACTTCTTGCAGCATTTGCCCTCGACCTGCGAAAAAAAGGCACTCTCAGACATAACTGCGTAGTCGCTCCCGTGACGAGCAGCAGGAGTCTTTCCATGTTCCTTGAAGAAAACGAAATCGGACTCGTTACCACAGGCGCTGCCGACCGCTATGCCGCTTACCGTATGCGTGAGGGCGGCTATAACCTCGGCGGAGAAAGCGGCGGAAGAATCCTCTTTGCCGACGATATGCCGTGCGAGGACGGTCTGCTGACTGCTTTGAAGCTCCTTGAACTGATGAAGAATTCGGGGAAGTCTCTCAGTGAGACGGCACCGTGCTTTGAAAAGCTTCCGCAGGTAGTCCTCAACGTGAGAATCGACCGGAAAAAGCGTGAACAGTGGAAAAACGATTCCGTCATCACGGGTCTCATAGAGCAGATGACCGAGACTATCGGTGAAAAGGGCAGAATTTTCGTCTATGAGAACAGCTCTGCCGACCCGTCCGTGCGTGTAATTGCAGAGGGCGGGGACTTCGGTCAGATCAACACAATTGCAATGACAATCGCTGATACCGTGAAGAAAAGGTGCGGCGAGCGATAAGGTTTAAACCGGCGGGACGTCGTCCGCTGAAATAAGGGAGAATAACTATGAGAACTGTGAAAGTTTACTGGTCAATGCCCATGGATATAGAACGCTTTTTCGCAAGCGAAGAATCAAAGGATATCGGTTTTTACTACATAACACAAAAATCAAGAGGTAAGGAAAATCCGTTATACATAGGCAAATCCTATCATAGTTTTAAAAGCCGTATGAAAAGCCACGAATACTGGCTTAAAGAATACAGAGGAGAAATCCTCATCAGGCTTGGAAGAATAATCTCTCCAAACTGGTACTTCTGGGAAGAATACCGACAGCTTATCAATGAAACCGAGAGTATCCTGATTTATAATATGAGGGATGTACTGAGGGAAAACGTTTCCAATACAAAAAGCGTAAGAGTATCCGAGGATACTCTGGTAATAAATTTCGGACACAGCAGTATAATTCCGAAAAGAATACGTCAGCGTGAATGACATATGATATTTCAAATTGAACCAAGTCCCTGTGTATGAAAATACATGTATCATTGGGACGTCGTCCGCTGAAATAAGGGAGAATAATATGAGAACAGCAAATAACTGGAATGATTACATAATAATAGATACATCGGGCGGAGAAAAGCTCGAAACATGGGGTGATATAAGTCTCATCAGACCCGACCCGCAGATAATCTGGAAAACGGATAAGAAGCATCCGCTATGGAACAAGGCGGACGGTCATTATCACCGTTCAAACGCAGGCGGAGGACAGTGGGAATTCCGCAGAAGACTTCCCGAATCGTGGAACATAAGCTACGGAGAACTGACCTTCAACATACGTCCCACAGGCTTCAAGCACACTGGACTTTTCCCCGAACAGGCTGTGAACTGGGACTTCATGACGGAAAAAATCAGAAATGCAGGCCGTGAAATAAACGTCCTCAACCTCTTTGCGTACACGGGCGGAGCAACGCTTGCCTGTGCCGCCGCAGAAGCTTCTGTATGTCATGTTGACGCATCCAAGGGAATGGTTCAGTGGGCGAGGGAAAATGCCGCTGCTTCGGGACTTTCCGACAAGCCTATACGCTGGATTGTGGACGACTGCGAGAAGTTCATTGCAAGGGAAATCCGCAGAGGAAGAAAATATGACGCTGTTATTATGGACCCTCCGAGCTACGGCAGAGGTCCGGGAGGCGAGGTCTGGAAGCTTGAAAACTGCGTGTACGACCTTGTGAAGCTCTGTTCGGGAGTTCTCTCCGACGAGCCGCTGTTCTTCCTGATAAACAGCTACACAACGGGTCTTTCACCTTCAGTAATGGGCTATATACTGGGAAGCGTCCTCACCGAAAAGTTCGGCGGCAGGGTAAGCTTCGACGAAATAGGACTCCCCGTAAAGTCCACAGGCATGACGCTTCCGTGCGGTTCTACGGCAATATGGGAAAAATAAAATCATTGAATGAACCGTTTTATTACAGATTTATCGGAGGCGAAAAATGAAAAGAATATCTGTATTGTTTCTTGCTACGGCTTTGGTGTTTTCTCTTGCAGCCTGCAATAAAAACGATAAGCCTGCTTCTTCGGAAATACTGACAGAAGCTTCGGAATCAAACGTGGCTGACGCTACGGATTACGAATTTGAGTTTCCGGAATTCGACCCTATGGCAGGTATCAACATTACCGCTGAACCACTTAACGAAACTGATGTGCCCGATGACTGGCATGAGGTTTCATACGGCAGCCTGTCGCTTATGGTTCCGTCCGATGTAGTGGAAAGCAAAGAGACGAAAAGGGCTTATTATTTTGTGAATGAAGAAAAAACAATCCGAGTTATGTTCATGGAGGAGCCTCAGCAATGGGAAAAGAATAAGGATTATTCTGATGAGGAATATCCCGATATGACTGACGAAAAACTTAAAAAGGCATTTGAAGAGCTTGGGATTGTATATGACGGAACACGCCCTTCGCTTAATAAAGCTCTCCTTTCGGTCACAGAAGCTGACCGCACCGACTCCAACGCTGAAAGCTTTAAGCTTATTGCAACTCTTAAAGCTCAGTGTATAGGTATGTTCTTCCCCGGTGTACACTATCTGGAATCAGACGGCAAGGATGTGTTTGTTTATTTCTATGAGGGAATTAAATTCGATCCGTCTGCACCTCAGGAAGAACATAATTCAGTCTGGGTTGAAGTTTTTACCGATGATGAAACACTTTATTCGCTTATTATAACAGCAGCTTCTCAGGAAGAAGCACTGCGAATCGCTTCTACTATAAAAGTCTCAGACAAGTAAGGATAGAAAATGAAAAATATTATTGAAATAAAAGACCTCCGCTTCAGCTACCCTGCGGAAATTGACGGGGATGAGCCTGTTGAAGTTCTCAGAGGGATAAATCTTGAAATCGCAGAGGGAGAATTTGTTGCTGTTCTCGGACACAACGGTTCGGGAAAATCGACTCTTGCAAAGCATCTTAACGGAATACTTGTGCCGTCATCGGGAAAGGTTTTGGTTGACGGGATTGATACTGCCGACGAAGACAAGCTTTTTGAGCTTCGTCAGTGTGCGGGAATGGTGTTCCAGAATCCCGATAACCAGATAGTTTCTTCGATTGTCGAGGAGGACGTCGCTTTTGCACTGGAGAACCTCGGTGTTCCCTATGAAGAAATGCGGAAAAGAGTGGATGACGCTCTCAGGGACGTCAGAATGTACGATTTCCGTATGCACTCTCCGAGCCAGCTTTCAGGCGGACAGAAACAGCGTGTTGCCATTGCAGGCATTATCGCAATGCGTCCGAAATGCATAATCCTCGACGAGCCTACAGCCATGCTCGACCCACAGGGCAGACGTGAGGTCATGGCGACTATAAAGCGTCTCAACAGGGACTACGGTACAACAATCGTGCTTATAACACATTTTATGGACGAGGCAGCTGCCTGCGGAAGGGTTGTTGTAATGGAAAAGGGAAAGGCAATCCTTGACGGAACTCCCGAGGAGGTATTCGCTCACGTTGAGCTTCTCAAGAAAATGCGACTCGATGTTCCGCAGGTCACCGAGCTTGTGCATGAGCTGAGAAAGGAAGGCTTTAAGCTTCCTGCCGACATAATAACAGAGGAAGAATGTGTTGAAGCTCTTATGAAGCTTTTCGGCAAGGCATAATCCTATAATGAATTGCAGAGGACAGAAAATGGCAGTTATACAGACAGAGGAATTAACCTATACATACAGCAAAGGTACACCCTTTGAAAAAACAGCCGTTGACCACGTGAACCTCTCTGTCGAAGAGGGCGGAATCATCGGCGTAATGGGACATACGGGTTCAGGAAAATCAACGCTGATACAGCATTTCAACGGACTTATACGTCCCGATTCGGGAAGGATTCTCCTTGACGGAAAAGACATCTGGGAGGACAAAACAAATCTTCGTGATGTGCGTTTCAAGGTGGGACTTGTATTTCAGTACCCCGAATATCAGATTTTTGAGGAAACCGTTTTTGCGGACATTGCATTCGGTCCGAAGAACATGGGACTCGATGACGCCGAAATCAGACGCAGAGTCCTTGAAACAGCTAACGATATAGGACTTCCCGAAGAACTTATGGAGCGTTCTCCGTTTGACCTTTCGGGCGGTCAGAAAAGACGTGTCGCCATAGCAGGCGTAATGGCTATGGAGCCGAGGGTGCTTGTCCTTGACGAACCTACAGCAGGTCTTGACCCTGCCGGCAGAGACAAGATTCTAAGCCACATAAAAAAATACCATGAGCGTACAAAGAATACGATTCTCATTGTTTCGCACAGTATGGAAGATATTGCTTCGTTTGCGGATAAAATCCTCGTTATGAACAAGGCGAGACTTTTCTGCTATGACGATACGGAAAAGGTGTTTGCACGTTCACAGGAGCTTTCGGAAATCGGTCTTGACGTTCCGCAGATAACAAAGGTTTTTGAGGAGCTTAAACGTCGTGGACTTGATTTCGGCAGAAACGTCTACACCGTTGAATATGCGAAGAAGCTTCTGCTGAGAGAGCTTGGCAGGGAGGTGTACTGATGCTGAGAGATATTACAATCGGTCAGTTCTTCCCCGGAAACAGCGTCATCCACAGACTCGACCCACGCTTCAAAATCATACTTACGATACTTTTCATTGTCATGCTTTTTTCGGGAAGCACATTTCTGTGTCTGGGAGTCGGTGCGGTTTTCACCGTAATGATTATCCTGCTGACGAGGATTCCCGTGAAGATGTACGTCAAAAGCATAAAGCCGCTGTTCATTTTCCTTGTGATTACGTCGCTGCTGAACCTTTTTCTTGTGAGTACGGGCGACGTTCTCTGGAAGTGGAAATTCCTGAAAATCACTGATGAGGGCGTTCATCTGAGCATCTTCATGGTTGTGAGAATCGTACTGCTGATAGCGGGAACTTCGGTTCTGACGTATACGACCTCTCCCATTACGCTCACTGACGCTGTGGAAAGACTTCTTTCGCCGCTGAAAAAGCTGAAGCTTCCCGTGCATGAGCTTGCGATGATGATGTCGATAGCACTCCGATTCATTCCCACTCTCATCGAGGAAACCGACAAGATAATGGCGGCACAGAAGGCAAGAGGTGCTGAAATTGATTCGGGAAGCCTTATGACACGTGCAAGAAACCTTATTTCGATACTCGTACCGCTTTTCATATCGGCGTTCAGACGTGCGGACGAGCTTGCAACAGCTATGGAGTGCCGCTGCTATAACGGCGGAAAAGGCAGAACAAGGCTCCGTCAGCTTAAAACGGCTCCGAGGGACTATATCGCACTCGCTGTTACGCTGATATTCCTTGCGGCAGCGATTATAGTCGGCAGACTGTGATACACAACGGCAGCTGTGCCGGAAAACTCCTGAAAAGAAAGGATAAATATGGAGAACAACGTAAATGTAAATACAAATGAAGAAAATACAGAAAGCGTGTATGAAGCTCCCGTTTACGATTCGGGAAAGGCTTACAAGGCGGCTTCCGCAGACGATTCAAAGGCTGCACGTTCAAGAAGACGTACCGCCAAAGCTGTAAGACATCATACAAAATTCGGAAACAGCTTCATGTATCGTCTTATGGTGGAAAAGGGCGGGGCATTGTTTCTGCTTGCATTTCTGATTCCTGCGGCAATAATGGTGTTTGCTCTTGCCCAGCACGGAATCTACCCTTTCGGCGAAAGACAGATACTTGTTGTTGACCTGTGGCACCAGTACTACCCGTTTTTCCGTGTGGTAAGGGAGAAGCTCCTGACGGGCGGCTCGTTCTTCTTCTCGTGGGAGAACGGAATGGGTTCAAATTTCCTGTCGCTTATCTCATACTATGCGATGAGTCCGCTTAACTGGATAGCAGTTTTATTTTCAGAGGAGCACGTCCGTGAAGCACTCACGTTTATTCTCGTAATGAAAGTCGGATTCAGCGGAGCATTCTTCAGCTGTTTCCTCAGATACACGTTCAGAAGAAAAGACTTCTCAATCGTATTCTTCTCGGTTATGTACGCACTCTGCGCATATACGCTGGGATACTACTGGAACGTGATGTGGTTTGATACAATCGCACTCTTCCCGCTTGTAATGCTGGGAATCGTGGCAATCTGCCGTGAAAGAAAGTGGAAGACATTCACGTTTGCCCTTGCACTCTCACTGATTTCGAACTATTATATCGGCTTTTTCACCTGTATTTTTTCGATTTTCATGTTTGCCGCCTCAGGCATTATCGAATCAAAGGGCATTAAGGACTGGTTTTGCAAGTTCTGGATAATGCTGCGTTCATCGGTTTTCGGACTTGCGCTGGGAGGCTTTATACTCATTCCGGCGTACTGCGGTCTCGGGACAACATACAGCGACGACAACAGAGGTATTATCGGAAAATTCAAGTACATATTCGACAAGGACAACGAGTTCTATGAAAGCTGGATAGACATCCTTGCCAATACCATCTCATATAACGAGCCTACAAAGGTGGAGGGACTCCCGAATATTGCCTGCGGAATGCTCGCACTCGTTCTTCTGGGAGTATTCCTGTTCTCATTCAAAGTAAAGGTGAGGGAGAAGATTTCGGTAGTGGTAATGCTCACGCTGATTATAGTGAGCTGCAACTTCAACAAGCTCAACTACATCTGGCACGGCTTCCATTTTACAAACCAGATTCCTTACCGTTTTGCATTTATTTTCAGCTTTGTACTTGTTGCGGCAGCCTTCCGTGCCTACGACGTGATAATGCGTCACGGCATAAAGATACCGCATCTTGCACTGATGCTTACAGCTCCTGCAGGCGTTTTCGTGCTTAATTACTTTGCGGACGGGAAAACTTTCAGATTTGAAGGTGCACTGAAAAGTTCCGTAATCATAACAGCCGCATACTGGCTTATTTTCCTTGCGGCAAAGGTCTTCCCCTTCAGACGCACAGGAGCCAGAAATACTTTCCTGAGCCTTGCACTTGCGGCGGCTGTTTTCAGTGAATTCACGCTCAATGCAAGAACAGGCGTAGGCGAGGTCGGAACAACGGGAAGAAACGATTATCCGAGCAAATATGAAGAAATCACCTCTCTCCTGAATTCTGCCGAAAAAGCAGAGGGCGACAACTTCTACCGTGCGGAAATAACCACAAACTACACTCTCAACGACAGTGCACTTTACGGTTACAGAGGAATTTCACAGTTCTCATCTGCCGCAAATGTCTCCGTTACAAAGCTCTGCAAGCGTTTCGGACTCTACGCCTCTGAGGCAGGCAACCGATTCTACTACAGAACCTCAACACCTGTATTCAACTCCATGTTCGGCATAAAATATCTCATAAACAAGAGCCGTTCATTCGGCGGCGACGACTTTGCTACCGAATATGCGGGAAAAGCCGACGTAGTATATATGTATGAGAATAAATATCCGTTGTCGCTCGGATATATGATGAATACGGACATCCTTGAGCTTCCCGATGAAAATGGTGCGAATCCGTTTGAATATCAGAACAGTCTTCTCAAGCTTGCAACAGGTATAGACGAAAGCGTCTTTACCGCAAGAAACGCAAGCAGCGTCAGGTATGAAAAGATGGAGGGCACACGCTACGGCTATGGCAATTATTCCTACCGCAACGATGATGAGGGTATTCAGGGAGAGGCAACCTACACATTTGAAGGCGTTGACGGTGCGAGTCTCTACGGTTATGCAAGCTGTACAAGCGACTGCGTCAATTACTTCAAGGTAAAGTACGGAAACAAGGTGATTGACGACGGCGATATTATTTCAAAATATGCACTTGTATTCCCTATGGGAAGCATCAGCTCAGAGGATGAGTCGTCGGTTGAACTGAAAACAAAATCCGATAAGGTTTCGGGTAATTACAAGCTCATGGTTTACGCAATGAACCACAGTCTCTTTGAGGAGATGTATCAGAGCTTTGCCGACGAACAGCTTGAAATCGAAAGCTTCAGCGATACTGAAATCACCGGAACCGTTACCGCAAAGAAAAACGGACTCCTGTTCCTTTCCGTTCCCTACGAAAAGGGCTGGAGAGTATACGTTGACGGCAAAAAAACCGCAACCCACAGCGTTCTCAATGCAATGCTCGGAGTGAAGGTTCCTTCGGGTACTCATGAAATCAGACTTGAATACGTTCCCGAGGGCTTCCCCACAGGTATCGTCCTCACAACTTCTTCGGCTGTGCTTATAGGAGTCACAATCTGGTTCGAGGAGAGAAGAAAGAAGAGAAAGTCAGCTGCCGCCGCAATTCAGGAGGAGAGTCCGATTTTCTTGGATGAGCCTGATTACTCGGAAGAAAACAAATCCGAAATCTACAATCAGGATACGGAAAATGCTCCTGCCGCTACGAATGAAACTTCCGGTAATAACGAGGCGGAAGAAGCTTCAGGAAAGGATACGGAAACTGAAAATGAGAAACCTGAAGGTAATAACAGCATACAGGGGGACTAAGTATCACGGGTTCCAGCGTCAGAACAACGCCATAACCGTGCAGGCGGTCCTTGAGCAGAAGCTTTCAAAGGTTCTGAACGAGCCTGTGACGATTACAGGCTGTTCCAGAACGGATACGGGTGTTCACGCAAATCAGTTTTGTTTCAACGTGAAAACAAACAGCAGAATATCGTGTCTCGGTTTTACACGAGGCGTTAACGGAGAGCTCCCCGCAGATATTTCGATTCTCAGCTGCGAGGACGCTCCTCCCGATTTCCATGCACGCTTCGACTGTAAGGGAAAGGAGTACGTTTACAGGATTCACTGCAGCGAATCGAAAAATCCCTTCGCCGAGGACCTCATGTTCCATTACCGCAGAAAGCTTGACCTTGAAGCTGTAAGAAAGGCAGCGGGACATTTTGTAGGAACACATGATTTTTCGTCTTTCTGTGCCGACTGCGCAAATGTTTCCACAACAGTGAGAACTATCTATTCCTTTGACATAGAAAATAGTGGAGATTCTGTGATAATGCTTGTAAAAGGCAACGGTTTTCTGTATAATATGATTAGGATAATGGTAGGAACTCTTATCGACGTGAGCGAAAAAAGAATTGCTCCCGATGATATTCCGCAGATTCTTGAGGCGAAGGATCGTCTCAGGGCAGGAAGAACCGCAATGGCTCACGGATTGTATCTCAACCGGGTGTTCTACGACGAAGCGGAATTGCTCTGAAATATGCGGCAGAACAAAAAAGTGAAAGGCGGTGCAAGACTTGCCGATGTATGATGCCGACGATATTGTCGACCAGAAAAACAGGGAAAAAAGAAAAAGACGAATGATTAAGCTCATAGCAGCCGTTGTACTTATTACGGTTGTATCAGTGCTTATGATTACGAAGGACCAGTGGCTGCCTAAGCTCAGGGGTATAGGCAAGCAGTACAAAACCATTGTAAACTCGGGTCAGCTTGCCGAGGGAAACTTCCCGATAGAGGTAAGCGGCGGCGAGGATTATCAGCTAAGATATACGGTCAGAAAAATAATGGTTCTGAGTGATATGAACCTCAACATCTACGATACTGACGGAAATCTTCTGAAAAAACGTCAGCATGCGTATATAAATCCTGTTCTGCGTGTTGCAAACGGCAGAGCACTTGTCTATGAAAACGGCGGAAACAGATTTTCAATGGAGGACGAGGACGAGGTGTTCTACACCAAAAGCTTCGAAAACAATATCCTCTTTGCAAGACTGAGTTCGGACGGCTATACGGCAGTTGTCACAACCTCCGAAAACTTCAGCTGTGAGCTTACAGTCTACAATAAAAAGGGCAGCGTTGTCTATGAGAGAAAATGCACCGATATGATAAGTGATGTAAGCTTTATAAATAAAAGTGCAGGCTGTGTTGTGAGCTATATAAAAGCCGAAAACGGCTATCTTTCAACTATAGTTCAGGAGATAGACTTTACACAGAGCGAAGAAAAATCAAATTCCCTTCCTATGGAGACTCTCGGACTTGAAATATTCGGTTCGGACGAGGGTGCATTCGTATATGGTATGAATGCCTGCGGATATGTAAACAAGGGCGGAGAAATCAGCTCGTTCTACCGTTACGACGGTGAATGTGCCGCAGGTGCAAGCATGAGCGGCAGGTCTGCGGTTGTAATCAATGATGACGACGCAAGAAAATACAAGGCAGTCCTCTTTGCGGATAATAATGACGAGCCTGTGATTATTGAGCTGGATTCAACAGCGGTTGACGTTTCTGTATTCGGGGGACTTGCATACATTCTTTGCAGTGATAAGCTCCTCGCCTACGAATTCGACGGAACTCTCCGTTCAACGGCAGAGGTAACGGACGCATATACGGGCTTCGTCAGAAGCGATGACCACATTTTCCTGAAGGGATATAACAGAATAGACCGTATAGATTACGCTACGTAAAAGGAGGTATTATTATGGACGCACAATTCTGGTGGTTTTATGATGCAGTCGCCGCAGTTGTAGTACTGCTGTTAATGATTTTTGCTGCAAAAAAGGGTGCTGTAAAGTCACTTATGTCGCTGGCAGGATTCCTGATTGCCGCAGTCATAGCCGTTTCTATAAGCGGCGGACTTGGAACCTCGATGCAGCAAAGCATGATTCAGAATGAAAATGCCAAGAAAATCAGCAAGAATCTTGACAACTACAGGTTTGAAAACGAGGTAAGTCTTTATCTCAGTACCGAGTTCAACAGAAATGTACGTGCTGACAATCTCAAGAAAATCTACGAGAGCGACAAGCCTTATAACGAGCAGATTTACAAGTATATTAATAATATCAACGGCAAGAAGGTTGCGGGAGAAGAAGCGTTCTATGCAATTCTCAACCGCTGCTACGCCGACCTTACAAGAGATATTGTAAGTGAAGAACTGAACGAGTATGCTGCTGAAACAGCCGCCCGTGAGGTGCTTGAGAATCCGGAAAGCTTTAACGAGCTTATTCCGCTTCTTATGGACCGTGAGACGAAAACTCCCGTAGGAAACTTCATTGCCGAAAATTATACCGCCGACGCATATGCCGAGATACTGAGTCTTGTATGTCTTATCGCAATACTTATCGGTATAGCAGCATTATCGTTTCTGCTCACAAAGGGACTCGGAAACGATTCTTACGAAAGACAGAGTCTTGTTTCGCATGCCGTGGGAGCTATTGCCGGAATTTTCAAGGGTGCGATAGTTGTGTTTGCGATTGCGGTGTGCGTAAGACTGAACGTTATTCTCGGAAACGACAGTATGATGTTTTTCAATCATGAAGCAATAGACAAAACATACGTATTCAAATATTTCTATAATTTTGTTGTGGATAAATTCTGATATTGCACCAAAAAACAGAAAAATCAGGAATTATTTTGTGGGGCAATAATACATATACTATATCTGATAATCATCAACTTTTACAGGAGGAAACAACCTGATGATAATGTGCAGCAACTGCAAAAAAAGACCTGCCGTAGTGTTTATCACTTCGGTTCAGGGAAACGAAAAAAAGAATGAGGGACTTTGTCTTACCTGTGCCAGAGAGAGAAAAATCCCACAGGTTTCGGAATATATGGACCGTCTCGGAATTACCGATGATGAACTTGACCAGCTTTCCGACCAGATGATGGGAATGCTCGACGGCGACAGCTTTGAGATGGGTGGTTCGGGAATCATGCCCGATTTCATTTCAAATATGTTCGGCATCAGCAATTCGGGTGCCGGCGACAACGACGATGATGATGACGACGCAAATACTCCCGATGACGGAAAGAAGTCCTCTGAAAAGCCCGAAAAGAAGGGTCTCTTCGGCGGTAAAAAGGAAAAAAAGAAAAAGGATAAGGAACTTAAATTCCTCGGAAGCTACTGTACGAATCTCTCGCAGAAGGCTGCCGACGGTCAGCTTGACCGCATTATCGGCAGAGATAAGGAAATCGCAAGAGTTGTACAGATTCTCTCAAGAAGAACGAAGAACAATCCATGTCTTATCGGTGAACCCGGCGTCGGTAAAACCGCAATCGCCGAGGGTATTGCTCAGCGTATAAACGAGGGGAATGTTCCGTTCAATCTTGCCGACAAGAAAGTCTATCTCCTTGACCTTACGGCACTCGTTGCGGGAACACAGTTCCGTGGACAGTTCGAAAGCCGTGTGAAGGGTCTTGTTGACGAGGTGAAGCGTGAGGGAAATATCATCCTCTTTATCGACGAGGTTCATAATCTTGTCGGAGCAGGAGACTCAGAAGGCTCCATGAACGCCGCAAACATCCTTAAACCCGCACTTTCACGTGGTGAGGTACAGGTTATCGGTGCGACGACCTTCGGTGAATACCGTAAATATATCGAGAAGGACTCCGCACTTGAACGACGCTTCCAGCCTGTTACAGTCGCAGAGCCTACCGTTGAGGATACAGTAAGCGTCCTCCTCGGAATCAAGAAGTATTACGAGGACTACCACAAGGTTCACATCTCGGATTATCTTGTGAGAGTGTGCGCCGTTCTTTCCGAAAGATATATCACGGACCGCTTCCTCCCCGATAAGGCTATCGACCTTATGGACGAGGGATGTGCCCATGCCTGCATACGCTCCCCCGAAATTGCCGAGCACGTCAATATCGTGAAGGAAATCGAGGTCCTTGAAGGCATGGAAAAGAGCATCTCAGAACAGACCGAACCCGATTATCAGGCTCTTGCCGAGATAAAGGGCAAGCTTATCCGTGCACGTGAAAAGGAAACAAAGCTCCGTGAAAAGGCTGAGAATGTTCAGGTTACAGAGGATGACATCGCTAAGGTTGTTGAGCTCTGGACGGGTATTCCCGCAAGTAAGATTGCGGAAACGGAATTCCTCAAAATCGCCAAGCTTGAGGGCGAACTGAAAAAGCACGTTATCGGTCAGGACGAGGCTGTTGAGACTCTTGCAAAGGCTATCAAGCGTACAAGAGTACGTCTCAATAAACGCCGCAGACCTGCTTCATTCATATTTGTGGGACCTACGGGCGTCGGCAAGACCGAGCTTGTAAAGGCTCTTGCGGAGGAGATGTTTGATTCTCCCGAGCCGCTTATCCGTCTTGATATGACGGAATATATGGAAAAACATTCCGTTGCGAGAATGATTGGTTCGCCTCCGGGATACGTGGGCTACGACGAGGCAGGTCAGCTTACCGAAAAGGTACGCCGCCGTCCTTATTCCGTAATCCTTTTCGACGAAATCGAGAAGGCTCACCCCGACGTTATGAACATCCTCATGCAGATTCTTGACGAGGGTAAGGTCGATGACGCTCACGGCAGGACGGTCAACTTCGAAAACACCATTATCTGCATGACTTCAAATGCAGGTTCTACCGATAAGTCTACGGGAGTCGGCTTCAACCGCACTCAGGACGAGATTACTAAGGAAAAAGCCATGAAGGGACTTCGTGACTTCCTGCGTCCCGAATTCATCAGCCGTATCGACGAGATTGTAGTGTTCCGTCAGCTCAGCAAGAAGGACTTTGAAGGAATCGCTGCCCTTATGCTTGACGAGATGAAGGAGCCTCTTGAAGAAAAGAATATCACTCTGACATACACCGACGAGGCACTCGCTCTTATTGCGGAGAAGTCTCACGGAAAGCCATACGGTGCACGTGACATCCGTCGTGTTATCCGTCAGGAAATCGAGGATAAAATCGCTGAAATCATTATCGACCGTGCTTCTGAGGTTGATGCAATCAATATTGCTGCCGACGGAGATATGTTTGTTCTTCAGGAAAAAAAGGAGAGTGCCGCTGAATGAAACTGAAAACTGCTGCACTGATTTCCGCAGTTATTATGACACTGTCGTTATGCGGCTGTGAAAAAAAGAACAGCAGCGAAGGTGCTGTCTACGGAGACGCCGCTGCCTTTGAAGCTGAGTTCAAAAAGGCGGAGGACCTTTCCGAGGGACCTCTGCTCTCCCTCAGTAATACAACGGTGAAGCCGGGCGGTACGGCTGAGGTTACGATTTCAGTAAAAAATACGGATAATAATTGGACCATGTGCGGACTTCATATAGTCTATCCCGACCTGCTGGAATGTGTCATGGATAACGAGGAGACACGTGAGCCGAAAATGACCATCGGTGACGCACTCAAAGGCTCTGCGGGAGCAGTTTCAAGACTCTGGAAGGATAATCTTCCCGAAAAACTGACCTCCGTCAAGAAGAAATCGTTGTTTTTCACTTCGATGTTCAGCGGAAACACCGGCGGCGACGGAGATATGGTGACGTTTTATTTCAACGTCCCTTCCGACGCAAAACCGGGAACGGTATATGACTTCGATTTCTATTACTTCAACTCCGACCAGGCAAAGGATATGTTCAGAATCGGCGAGGAAAATTCGTCTGCCGAAAAATATGCGTTCACACACTGGCAGGGCGGAAGCGTCACTGTTGAATAACGGGAGAAATCGTCTTGAATTTCGGTGAAATTGCTGCGGTAATCGGCTTAATTGCACTGACGGCACTTTTTGTATGGCTTTGGAGGAAGCTCCGCAAGCCCGATATAACGAAGCTCTACAATGCAAAGCCGATTCTTACCAACAGAGAATACGAGTTCTATAAAAAGCTCAGACCGCTTGCGGACGAGTGCGGACTCAGCATCTACACAAAGGTGCGTCTTGCCGACCTTGTCGAGCCGAAGCCGAAAAGTGAAAATCCGCTGTGGATGGAGTGCTTCAACAAAATCAGGTCAAAGCATATCGACTTCGCACTTGCCGATGAGGATACGAATATAATTGCACTGATAGAGCTTGATGACAAGTCTCATGAACGTCCCGACAGAATTGAGCGTGACGAGTTCGTGAATGCGGTGCTGAAGAATACGGGGTATGTGCTTCTGAGAACATACGGCGAACTTGATGTGATTGAGGATTTCCTGTACTGACGGGAAGTCTGTTAATTTCATGACATATCATCGTGCAGGGGCGGATGTATCCGACCCTGCATTTTTTGGACATATTTATTTTGTAGGGACGACCATTGGTCGTCCGCTTGATTCTGTTCGTCCGAAAAAACATGAAACGTACCATAATAACGGGACGTCGAGGACGCCGTCACCAACAAATGAATGTTTTTGCGTGAATCAAAAAAATATAAAAGATATTAATTGACATAATACGTCGGAAATGTTATAATATAGAGTAGCTTATAATTTTCAGAAATGAGGTTCATTTATGGCTAAGGATAAAAAAATGGTTACCGCTATCACCTCAATGGACGAGGATTTTGCACAGTGGTATACCGATATATGCAAAAAAGCAGAACTTGTTGAGTATACAAGTGTAAAGGGATGTATGGTAATTCGTCCCTACGGATACGCTATCTGGGAGAATATCCAGCGTATCCTCGACGGAATGTTCAAGGATACAGGACACGAAAACGTTTGTATGCCTATGTTCATCCCCGAAAGTCTTCTCCAGAAGGAAAAGGACCACGTTGAAGGCTTTGCTCCCGAGGTTGCATGGGTTACTCACGGCGGAAGCGAAAAGCTTGAGGACAGACTCTGCGTTCGTCCTACATCAGAGACGCTCTTCTGTGAGCATTATGCAAATATTGTACACTCCTACCGTGACCTTCCCAAGCTCTATAATCAGTGGGTAAGCGTTGTACGCTGGGAAAAGACAACACGTCCGTTCCTCCGTTCAAGAGAGTTCCTCTGGCAGGAAGGACATACCATTCATGCTACTGCTGAGGAGGCTATCGAAGAAACAGAGAAAATGCTGAACGTTTACGCTCAGTTCTGTGAGGAGTCACTCGCAATGCCTGTCGTAAAGGGCAGAAAAACCGACAGCGATAAGTTTGCAGGTGCAGAAGCTACATACGCAATCGAGGCTCTTATGCACGACGGTAAGGCTCTTCAGGCAGGTACTTCCCACTACTTCGGCGACGGTTTCGCAAAGGCATTCGATATCCAGTATACGGATAAGGAAAATAAAAGAGTTTATCCCCACCAGACAAGCTGGGGCGTTACAACACGTCTTATCGGTGCTGTAATCATGACTCACGGCGATGATAACGGTCTTGTACTTCCTCCCGCTGTTGCACCTGTTCAGGTTGTTATAATTCCGATTGCTCAGCACAAGGAGGGCGTCCTCGAAAAGGCTGGCGAGCTTGCTGAACGTCTCAAGGCGTCGGGAATCCGTGTAAAGCTTGATGACAGCGAGAATTCTCCCGGCTGGAAGTTCTCAGAGTACGAGATGAAGGGTGTTCCTGTACGTGTGGAAATCGGTCCCAAGGATATTGAGGCAGGTCAGTGCGTAATTGCTTCACGTTGGAACGGCGAAAAGGTTACTGCACCGCTTGATGAGCTTGAAGACACTGTTGCTAAGAAACTCATCGAGGCTCGTGACGGAATGTTCAATAAGGCTCTTGAGAACCGTGAAAAGAGAACATACAGCTGCTCTACTATGGACGAGATTACTGCTGCTCTCGAAGCTAACGGCGACGGTTTCGTAAAGGCTCCGTGGTGCGGCGAGGAAGCCTGCGAGGACGAGGTAAAGGAAAAGACCGGCGTTGGCTCACGCTGTATCCCGTTCATGCAGGACAAAATGGCTCAGAAGTGCGTTTGCTGCGGAAAGCCTGCGGTATGCACGGTTTACTGGGGCAAGGCTTATTAATAAAACAGAAATCCCCATGCAGAATAATGTGTTTTCTGCATGGGGATAGTTTTTTACACGGAAAAACTGATGAATACTATATTGATAAAAACAGTCGGTTATCAAACCTTGTTCAGAAGTTCTGCCATTGCGACAACATATTCTGATGTCAGCGGCGAAAAGGTATGGAATCATGGTGTTTCGATTTGTTATGATACTCGGTTAATTCTGTGTTTTGTAGATTATTGCCAAAAATCTTTCAACAATATGAATTTATAAAAAATAATATTGATTATTATTAATATATGCGTTATAATATAATCGTGTATCATGTTAAATTGTTATTG
>SVNK01000010.1 GCA_015066935.1 Ruminococcus sp.
TATACCTGATTTCCAAGAAGCGCATGAAGAACGCTGAGTGAAAGTCAGACAGCGATAAACCACAGAACAAAAATGACTGAATAACCTGAATTGCCGCCGACGGTGTAACAGCCGTCGGCGGCTGTTATGGAGGATTCCATGAACAAGAAATCGAGCTTAATTACAACAATAATATTCACTATAATGCTATTCGTGGGACTCCTCGTAATGCTTTATCCCATAATCAGTAACTGGTGGAACTCCAGAGTACAGAGCCGAGCGATTGCGAACTACGAAATGGCTGTCAACGATATGGACGACGGCGAAGCGGAGGCTATGATAGCAGAGGCTGTTGACTACAACAGCAAGATAGTACGCCTTGAATCGCCATTCACTAATTATGAGCAGGTTGCAGGCTATTACGACATTCTGGACATATCGGGAACAGGAATTATGGGATATATTTCCATTCCGTCGATTCAGGTAGAGATTCCCATATATCACGGCACGAGCAAGTCTGTACTGAACGTAGCTGCGGGACATCTTGAAGGCTCAACTATTCCCGTAGGCGGACCGACGACACACAGTGTAATTTCCGCCCACAGAGGACTTCCCTCAGCGAAGCTCTTTACGGACCTTGACCGTCTGGTAGTGGGAGACATATTCACGATAAACGTACTTGGTGAAGTTTACACATACGAGGTTGAGGAGATCCATATAGTACTTCCGCACGAGATGGATAAGCTGCTTGTTGTTCCCGGTGAGGACATCGTAACGCTGATGACGTGCACTCCGTATGCGGTAAACACGCACCGACTTCTGCTGAGGTCACATCGTATAGACACGAAGTACGTATCTGACGCAAAGGTAGTATCCGACGCAACAAAGGTTGACCCGATGCTTGTAGTACCGATTCTTTCGGCACCGATGGTACTTCTGCTGATACTGTACTGGGTATTCGGAGGCAAGAACAAAGCACCTCATGAAACGCTGAGATACATGGTCTACAGCACAGAATATAAATCTCTTGATGAAGAGGATGATGAATAAGCTGTACGGTTTAGCCGTACAGCTTTTTTTGTTGGCACAATATGACAGCATAGGACAATGATTTTGTTCAATGTTAAATCCATGTAAAATATCGCATAAATGGCTTTACAGTGCTTGGGAGACTTGATATAATGTGAATGTAAACTATTAATGGAGGTATTTATGGGAGTAACTGAAATTTTTGCACTTCTCGGAGGTCTGGCACTTTTCCTTTACGGAATGCAGATGATGAGTGACGGACTTGAAGCAGCTGCAGGCGACAAAATGAAATCAATACTTGAGAAACTGACGTCGAATCGTTTTCTGGCGGTAGCAGTCGGTGCAGTAATCACGGCGGTGATACAGTCGTCATCAGCCACAACGGTAATGGTAGTAGGCTTTGTAAACACAGGTCTTATGAGTCTCAGTCAGGCAGTATGGATTATTATGGGAGCCAACATCGGAACGACGATAACAGGTCAGCTTATTGCACTTGATGTAGGTGCAGCTGCACCGCTGATTGCATTTATAGGTGTTGCGATGATTGTATTTCTCAAGATGCCTAAAGTACAGCATATAGGAAAAATCGCAGCAGGTCTCGGAGTTCTTTTCATAGGAATGGACATGATGGGTGGTTCAATGGAGCCTCTTAAGGAGTCGGAATCCTTTATTTCGATTATGACAGAATTCTCGAATCCGGCACTGGGAATACTTGCAGGTGCGGTGTTTACAGCGGTAATACAGTCTTCATCGGCGTCGGTAGGCATACTTCAGACACTTGCCAATGAGGAACTTATTGCATTTGACAGTGCGGTATTTGTGCTTTTCGGACAGAACATCGGTACTTGTATCACAGCAGTACTTGCTTCAATCGGCACAAACAGAAGTGCAAAGCGCACGACAATTATCCACCTTTTGTTCAATATAATCGGAACAGCAATCTTTACAACACTTTGTCTGCTGCTTCCTGTTACAGACTGGGTAAAGTCGATTTCGCCTGATCTTCCTGCGTCACAGATTGCCAATATGCATACGGTGTTCAATGTTGCGACAACGCTTATACTTATTCCTTTCGGTAATTACCTTGCAAAATTCGCAGAAAAGATACTTCCTGATACAGAGAGTAAAAATCAGGCATCAACAATCAGTGTGCTTTCTGACGAATTCCGCAGAGGCAGAATATCTCTTGGTTCTTCAGCTGTTCACATTGACGTGCTCAAGCAAGAGATCGACAGGATGATTACTCTTGTCGGACAGAATACAGAGATGTGCTATCATACAGTAATTGAGTCAGACAAGACAATGCTTCAGGAAGTAGAAAAAAACGAAGAAGTTATTGATACCATGAACAAGGAGATTTCACAGTACATATCCAGAATCCTTGTAAACAACAAAATCGGACACAGTGTAGAGGATATAGAGGAATACTTCCTTATCACGGGCAACGCTGAGAGAATCGGTGACCATGCAGTTAATATTGCGGGATATATTGAGGTTATCAACCGCAAGTCGATTGTATTCTCTGAGGAAGCACGTTCTGAACTTGCTGAAATGCAGAGTATTTCGAAGCAGACTATTGAAAAGCTTCTTAACAGGAGTGAGGCTCCTGAAAAATGGCTGTCAAGAGTTGCCGCACTTGAACAGAAAATCGACGATATGACGGTTTCATACCGTGAAAAACACCTTGAACGTATGAGACAGGGAAAATGTACTGAGGAGGCATGCGTTCTGTATTCCGAACTTCTTACAGACTTTGAGAGAATCGGAGACCATGCACTGAATATTGCACAGTGTTTTTCCAAGATTCATGCAAAGGTATAATAATACAAGGCAACACCGCACAAAGCCCGCCTGACGGCTTTGCACGAAATCTGCTTGCATATTTTCCGCCATTCTGCACAAAAATTCCTTGACATACGTCAGTATGCCTTCAGAATCTCTGTACGATCTGTCGAAAAATCTGACTTCGCATCTTTCGCACAAGCTCTGTGTGGTATTGCCTTAAAAAGCCGACAGCATTTAAATGCTGTCGGCTTTGTTTTACCAATTGATTACAGAGTGACTGTGGATGTAGAATTCCTCCTGACTGGGCTGCCATGCTTTGACTTTTGGCGGAAAGAGCTTATCAAATTCGGCAACTGCATCGGTGTCGCTGCAAGGTGCGTCGGCATTATTGGGATGATAAAACCACTTTCTGCCGTCGAGAGCGTCGTCCGAGAGAGTCTTTACAAGCAGTGCGGCAGGGAATACATCTCCCTCAAAGCAGACATTATACTTTTTGCAGCTTTTATAGCCTCTTGCTACGTAGTTATCGGGATTGCCGAAATTGATAACGGTATCGTAGCCCATATTCCTTACAAGCTCAAAGGTATGCTCAAGCAGAGCTTTACCGCAGCCCATACGCTGGAATTCGGGGAGTACGCACAGCGGTCCCATTTGTACAACGGGCTTGATATTGCCGCTTTCATCGACCAATTCTGCTTTTGAGTACATAATTGCCGCAGCGATTCTGCCGTTTATTTCAAGGACATGAGCGAGTTCGGGGATAAAAGCCTCATGCTTTCTCATCACATGGATGAAATAGTGCTCATCGCAGCCGGGGAAGCTCAGATTCCAGAATGCTTCACGGGCGAGGTTTTCAACTTCACGGTAGTCATTTTCTGTTTCCAAACGGATAATATAGTCATTTTTATTCATTGTTTTTCCTCCTGAAAATTGTTGACGTCAATACGGGAGGTCTGGCTGAGATTGTATTTGCGCAAACCACCCGTTTACGCTGCAATCTCCTTTTTAGTGTATAGTTTCAAACAATACTCTCCTTGTATGTAGTTTCGGAGCAGACTGCTCCGCTGATTATATTGTATCATGAATATTGAGCGGTGTCAATAGGATTTCCGCAGTATTTACAGGAATTGATGCATTTTTATTGTAATCCTACAAAGGAATGGGGAGGTTTTTGCACAAGTGACTTGAAATACAGGTTGTTTTATGTTATAATCAAAATAGTTCATAGCTTCTAAAAAACGCATAATGGAGGTTGTAAATGGCTGATATAAAACTTTTCAATATAAAAGGACAAGTAGAAGAACTGCAATCCACACAGGTGACATTGGAAAAAGAACTTCAACAACTGCTGGAAGATAACATGTATACGTTTTTTGGAGTTACTTTTTTAAAATCCGAGTACAGAATCACTAACGGCAGAATGGACAGCATTGGCATTGATGAAAACAATTGTCCGGTGATTTTTGAGTATAAACGTAGTCTGAACGAAAATGTAATTAATCAAGGATTATTCTACCTTGACTGGTTGTTGGACCATAAAGCGGATTTCAAATTGTTGGTAATGGATATTCTTGGTGTAGAAAAAGCTGAAGCGATTGATTGGAGTATGCCTTGTGTTATATGTGTTGCAAATGATTTCACAAAGTTTGATGAGCATGCCGTAAATCAGATGCAACGTAATATTAAATTGGTTAAGTACAAGAAATTTGGTGATGATTTGATTTCACTTGAGTATCTTAATGCACCACAAGTACAGCCCGTACTAGATGAAACAACTACAAAGCCTATAAAAAAGAACAATTGGAAAGACAAGGATTTTAAGCAATACTTCTCAGAGGCTGGAGAAAAGAATCAAAACTTATTCTATTCCGTTCGTGACTATGTTCTTTCCTTAGGTGATGATGTTTCTGAGAACCAGTTGAAGCTATATGTTGCATTCAAAAAAGTCCGCAATATCGTTTGTGTTGAAGTATATCAAAGCAATCTGCTTTTACACCTCAGACTGAATCCTGATTCAGTAGATTTACAGCAAGGCTTTACAGAAGATGTACGAAACAAAGGTCATTGGGGTACAGGTGATCTTCGTGTATATCTGAAGTCTGTCGAAGATTTTGAAAAGGCAAAACCTCTGATAGATAGAGCTTACAATGAAAACTAAGCATATAGTGCTCTGCATCTTTGATAAACATAAATATTGACATAAACCTCGACTTCTCTTATGAGTTGGGACGTTTTTGTGTACAGAATAGCATTTGATTCATCACACCAGTGTGTTTGTTCTTCTTGCGCATACGTTTTATAAGTTCTATTTCTTCCTCTGTATGCTGATTAGGGGACGATGTGAGCGGTCTTTCAGCGACTCTAATATACCATTATATCGTTCTATCAAGCGGTATATCGACGCTCTTCCTACGTTGTATCGCCTTGCAGCGGCTGTTACTCCTTTTTTCTCAGCATACTTAATTATGGCTTGACGGCGAGTAGTTATTTGTGTTATAGTATTTATGGCGGATCAGCTAACCTCCTGTTGCTTTTATTGTCGCAACTTAACTGTAACACGGGTCTATGCTGCTCCGTTACCTTTTTTGTTAATAGTCTCATATCTATTGTAATCCTACAATTTGCAGGAATAGACGCATTTTTATACAGTTGACAATTCATGTGCGGAGTGATATAATAAAGGCGGTGCCGCAGAATGCGGCTGAATGGAGGAAAACAATGGATACAATCGTTATTATAGGAGCAATGCCATCGGAGCTTGCCGACATACGTAATATGCTTGGAGAAGGCGAAATCAGACGCTTTTCCGGATTTGATTTTCATATAAACGAGCTTGGAGGAAAGACCGTTATCAATGTCTGCTGCGGAATTGCAAAGGTGAACGCAGCCCTCTGCACACAGGCTGCTATTGACAATTTCCATCCCGACTGCGTTATCAATACAGGTATCGCAGGCGGAATGAACAGTGACGTCAAGGTGTGTGATATTGTTATCTCAACCGAGGTTCTTCCCCACGACCTTGATCTGCATTTCCTTAATGACTATCCGCCATACTGTGGAATTTTCAAGTCTGATGAAAGACTTATGGAGACAGCCGAGAAGGTATGCGGTGAATTCGGTGTGAAGAGTTTCAGAGGACGCATTGTTTCGGGAGAGGCATTCATTTCCGACAGCAAGGTCAAGGCAGAAATACAGAGTCGTCTTAATCCTCATGCAGTTGATATGGAGAGTGCCGCAGTCGGACATGCTTGCTATCTGAACGATATGCCGTATGTAAGTGTACGCTGCATTTCAGACAATGCCGATGACGAGGGTGCAATGTCCTTTGATGAATTCGAGAAGATTGCCGCAAAACGTGTAGCCGAAATCGTCCTCAGGATGACAGAGCTTCTTTAACGGAGGGAAATAATATGAAAAAATTAACTGCACTTTTTACATCCGCAGTAATTGCGGCTTGTACGATGACGTCTTTTACAGCCAATGCACAGGGACAGGATTATTCTCCACGTCTTTATTTCAAGACGGAGAAAAGCGACGAATATGATGTGCTTCCAAGCGGAAAAATCTATATAAACACAAGCAGTACGGACGCTTCAAAGATTTCTTTCAATGCGAATGTGTTTATTGATGACAAGTGGAACAACGCCGGACTTGTTTTTGTGAAGTGGCAGGGCAGCGATAAGGGAATTGAGATTTCGGAATTTCTCAATCCTGTTGAATATGCAGGCGGTTCGCCGTATGCTGAGTTTGAAAAAGCGGAGGACATCAGCTGGAGTCTTAATAAAGAGGAGAATTTTATCGGAGTAGCATACGTCTGTATGGTATTCGACAAGACTCTTACATTTAAGGGAGAGAAGTCTGATTCCTATCCGCTCGGAGGATTCAAGGCGAATGTTGATACGTCAATTCCCGCAGGAAATTACTCGGTAAATTTCATGAACGAGGATACACAGAAATGTGACATCCTTTACAGATTTGAGGATAACAGTACATATGAGGTATATCCTGTAGGAAATTATGCAAAGCCGCTTCCTATCGGAATTTCGGACCGTATGCTCGGTGATGTTGACGATACGGGAAAGCATGAAGCGTTTGATGCTTCAACGGTTCTTGCTGCATATGCTGACCTTTCCGCAAGCAAGGACACGGGTCTTTCCGACGCACAGCTTGTTGCGTCCGATGTTGACGGCGACGGAGTAATTACCGCAGCAGATGCATCAATGATTCTTTCGTACTATACATATCTGAACGGCGGCGGCAAGCTCAGTATTGTTGATTATCAGGCAGAGCTTGTATAAAAACAGGATTTCTGTCAATCCTCATATACGAGGTGACAGAAATGAAAAAATATACAGGCATAATTATGACAGCATCAATGGTGCTGACGATACTTATTTCAAACGCATTATCATTTGTCGATGATGGACGTCGGCTTGACGAGCTTCGTGGCAGTGTGCTTCGTCTTCATATTCTTGCTAACTCTGACAATGAGGAGGACCAGCGTCTGAAGCTCTGCGTCAGGGATGCACTTCTTGAACAAAGCGGAGAACTTTTTGCGTGTGCGGATTCTCTTGAGGAGGCGGAAGCTGCTGCTGAGGCAGAGCTTCATGAAATTGAACGAATTGCCCGTGAGACGCTCGAATCTCAGGGGAGCAGCCAGACCGTAACGGCGAAACTTGTTGATATGCACTTTGATGAACGATTTTACGACGGACTTACAATGCCTGCGGGTGACTACAAGGCATTAAGAGTGGAGCTCGGAGAGGCTGAGGGACATAACTGGTGGTGTGTGATGTATCCGCCGCTTTGTCTGCCTGCGGCGTGTCGTGTGACGATTAACAAGACTGCTGAGGAGGCGCATTTTGATAAGAAAGAGCTTGACATAATGTATCGTCCGAAGAAATACCGTATCCGTTTTGCTGTCTGGGACAAATTAAAGAGGTTGTTTGATTGAAAATTGTGCAATCTTACAAAAATAAAGCCTGTGCTTGACAAAAACGGATAAAAGTAGTATACTATTTGATGAAAACAAAGCAGAACAATTCGTTCTCACCGTCAGGCAAGGCTTAAACGGTCAATATTAACGTAATCCTCGGAAGAGGCAGGTTTGTATTGTTATGAGTGCGGATGTTTTCTGCACTCATTTTTGTTTTAAACCTATAATGGAGGTGCTTGACTATTAGCAAACAGGAACTGCAGATCAACGAAGAAATCCGGGATAAGGAAATTCTGGTGATCGACGCTGACGGAAAAAAGCTCGGTGTATTATCATCAAAAGAGGCACAGCAGATCGCTTTCGATCAGGAACTTGACCTTGTGAAGATTGCTCCTCAGGCTACACCGCCCGTATGCCGTATCATGGACTACGGAAAGTACTGCTTCGAACAGCAGAAGCGTGAAAAGGAAGCAAGAAAGAATCAGAAGGTTGTTTCTATCAAGGAGATCAGAATGTTCTCAACGATTGATACACACGATTTTGAAACAAAGGTTAATCAGGCAGTAAAGTTTTTGCAGGGCGGAGATAAGCTCAAGGTATCTGTAAGATTCAGAAAAAGAGCAATCGCACATCCACAGCTCGGCGAAGAACTGCTGGAACGTTTCAAGGAAGCAGTTTCATCGGTCGGCACTGTGGAAAAGCCAGCTAAAATGGAGGGACGCAGCATTGTAATGTTCGTTTCCCCAAAGGCTGCTAAGTAAGGAGGATAATAACAATGGCAAAGGTTAAGGTTAAAACTCACTCTGGCGCAAAGAAGCGTTTTAAGATTACAGGAAGCGGTAAGGTAAAGTACCAGCACACAAACAAGAGACACAGACTTACTCAGAAGGATACAAAGCGTAAGAGAATTGCTCGTAACGCAGGCGTTGCAGATTCATCAAACGCTCCTACAATCAAGAAGCTCGTTCCTTATATGTAAGACTGCGGAGCTGAGGCTCTGTTATCGTTTTTGTAATTTCAATATTGGAGGTAAAAGATTATGGCACGTATTAAAGGTGCAATGATGACTCGTAAGAGAAGAAATAAGACTTTAAAGCTTGCTAAGGGCTATTTCGGTGCAAAGAGCAAGCACTTCAAGATGGCTAAACAGGCTGTAATGAAGTCAGGCAACTATGCATACATCGGAAGAAAGCAGAAGAAGAGACAGTTCAGACAGCTCTGGATCACAAGAATTTCTGCTGCTGCTAAGATGAATGGTATGAACTACTCAACATTCATGAACGGCTGCAAGAAGGCTGGCATCACACTCAACAGAAAGATGCTCTCTGAGATCGCAATCAACGATGCAGCAGGCTTCACAGCAATCGCTGATAAGGCAAAGGCTGCTCTCTGATAAACATATAAAACACGCTGCTTATTAAATAAGAGCGTGTTTTCTTGTAAAGGGTGAAACTCCTCCGCAAGGGGGAGCGCTGCCCTCTGTAACGGAGGTGTCAGTACTATTGGAAAACATAATTACATCAAAGGATAATCCTGTTATCAAGCTGTATCAGAAGCTCTCGTCGTCGAAAAAAGAGAGACTTCAGTACGGCTTATTCGTGTTGGAGGGGTACCGTATAGTAGAGGACGCACTGAAAGAGTCAGCAGAGATACGCCACCTTCTTATAACGGAACAGTCATATGAAAAGTATTCGGAAGCATTATTACAGGCTGATTTGAGGAATACAAAGCTTATTGTTATTTCAAATGAGCTTGGAAGAAAAATTGCTTCCACCGACTCTACACAGGGAGTCTTTGCAATATGTGCAATTCCTGTGAAAAAATCGCTCTCCTTCAGACAGAACGGAAGATATGTTATTCTGCATCATCTTCAGGACCCCGGAAATCTCGGAATGATAATCCGTACAGCCGATGCACTCGGTATGGACGGAGTTGTAATGTGCGGCTGTTGTGATTTGTACAGTCCAAAGACAATCCGTTCCACAATGGGGTCTGTTTTCAGAATGAACATCACTGTTGAAAACAACGAAGATACGTTGTTTGAAGCGATTGAACGTGACGGAGTAAGAACTTATGCGGCAGTTATAGACAAGGATGCTGTTCCGCTTACCGAATGTTCATTTGTCGGAACAAATGCAATAATGATAGGTAATGAGGGAAACGGTCTTCCAAAGGAAACAGCGGAAAGATGTACGGGACGAATGATAATTCCGATGAACGGAAACATAAATTCTCTCAATGCAGCAATGGCGGCAGGTATTTTTATGTGGGAACTGAAAAAGTAACGGAGGAGCTGTTATGAAAGAGACAAAATACTGGGTATGGCTCACAATGGTTTTCGGTGTAGGGAACCAGCGTCTCTGGCAGGTGATGTCGTTGTATGAGAGGGCTTCGGACGCTTATAATTCAATGAAAAACGGTTATACAAAGCTGAGGTTCAGCAGTTCTGAGGCGAAAAATATAAGCAGCGTTTCACTGATGAAGGCGGATGAGTTTGTACAGGACTGTGTAAAAAGGGGGATAGAGCTTCTTTGCTACAGCGATGATGAATATCCTCAGACGCTGAGGCATATTTTCAATCCTCCTGCCGTACTTTATTGTGTCGGAGACATTACGTGTCTGAGAAATCGCAGAACGGTTACTGCCGTAGGAGCAAGAAAGGCTTCGTTCTACAGTGTTGAGGCGACTTCACGTATATGTCGTGAACTTGCGGAAAAGGGGATGCTTATCGTAAGCGGATTTGCTATGGGAACCGATATATCCGCTCATCTTGCAGCGGCAAAATCAGGAAAACCGACAGTATGCGTCCTCGGATGCGGAGTTGATGTTGACTATCCGAAAGGACACCTCGGATACAGAAATATAATTCTTGCAAACGGCGGACTGTTTATATCGGAGTATCCGCCCGGAACTCCCGCATACGGACACAATTTCCCCAAGAGAAATCGTATTCTTGCGGCTCTGGGACGTGTTACGCTGATTTTTGAGGCGTCAAGGAAAAGCGGTTCACTCATAACGGCAGGAATGTCAGCCGATCTTGGAAGAGAAGTGTTTGTTCTGCCGCCGGCGGATATATTCAGCGACAGCTTTGCAGGTAACTCGTACCTTATAAAAGAGGGAGCCCTGCCGCTTCTTGGCAGTGAGGATATACTGGAATGCTTCAGAGCAGGCGGATGTATAGATCTTGAAATACATTCCGAGGTTTATACAGGAATTAATGCATATATTTCGGAGGACGAGGAGGAAAATTCCGGTACGGAAAACCTCCGTACTGAGAAATACAGGATTACGGACAGCGGAAATGAAGATGAATCGGAAGAGTCTTCCGACGAGTCGTTGATGAAAAATGACGCTGATGAAACAGAATCGGCGTCTGTACATAAATCAGAAGGAAACAAGGAATACTACGGAGAGCTTACGGATATGCAGAGAGAAATCGTCGGACTTCTTGAACGGGAGCGTCTCCATGCAGATGTTCTGTCGGAGAAGCTCGGAATCGACGCATCAGAGCTTATGACCGAGCTTACAGAGCTTGAGCTTGCAGGTGCGATAAAAGCACTTCCGGGCAAAATGTATGAAATAATCAGATAATATTCAAGGCGGAATTGTTACGCCGAAAGACGATGCGACGGACGATTACAGAAAAATCACGTCTGTTAGTGGAAAAGACAGGTAAGGGGTTATATATAGATGTCAGATTTAGTCATAGTAGAGTCGCCTGCAAAGGCAAAAACAATACAGAAATATCTTGGACCGGGGTACGAAGTAATCGCATCAATGGGTCATGTAAGGGACCTTCCCAAGTCGAAGATGGGTGTAGATACCGAAAACGACTTCCAGCCTCAGTATATTGATATGAAGGGTAAGGAGGATGTAATCCGTGAGCTGAAAAAGAGAGCCAAGAAGTGCGACAGAGTATTCCTCGCAACCGACCCCGATAGAGAGGGAGAGGCAATTTCATGGCATATCGCACAGATGCTCAAGCTTGATATGGAGGCAAACAACCGTGTTGCGTTCAACGAAATCACCAAGTCAGGCGTAAAGAACGGAATGAACAATCCTCATAAAATAGATGTTGACCTTGTTAACGCTCAGCAGGCAAGACGTATTCTTGACAGACTTGTGGGCTATGAGCTGAGTCCGTTTCTCTGGAAGAAGGTCAAGAGAGGACTTTCAGCAGGCAGAGTTCAGTCAGTTGCGGTTCGTCTTGTTGTTGACCGTGAGGAAGAAATACGCCGTTTTGTTCCGAAGGAGTACTGGTCTATTGACGCAAAATTCATTGCTCCGGGATCGAGAAAGGTGTTTGATGCGTCACTTGCACTTGTTGACGGAAAAAAGTTTGAAATTGCCGACAAGACAGCTGCGGATGAGCTTCTAAGCCGTCTTGAAAATGCGGAATACTCCGTAAAATTGGTCAGAAAGCGTGTCACGAAGAAACAGCCGGCACCTCCGTTTATTACTTCGACTCTCCAGCAGGAGGCTTCAAAGAAGCTTGGTTTCAGTGCAAAGCGTACCATGAAGGCAGCTCAGGAGCTTTATGAAGGTGTTGACGTACAGGGCGTGGGAGCAGTTGGTCTTATCACATACATGAGAACAGACAGCCTGCGTATTTCTGACGAGGCAAAGGCTGCTGCCGCTGATTACATCAGAACGGTATACGGAGAGAAATACCTCCCCGATGCACCGAGAAACTACAAATCAAAGAATAATGCTCAGGATGCACATGAGGCGATTCGTCCCTCTACTTCAGAGCTTACTCCCGAGCGTGTAAAGTCGAGTCTTACAACCGACCAGTTCAAGCTCTACAAGCTTATCTGGGAGCGTTTTATCGCAAGTCAGATGGCAAATGCACTCCTTGATACGGTATCTGTGGATATTGAGGCTAACGACTGTATTTTCAGAGCGTCGGGATATTCGGTGAAATTCGACGGCTTTATGGTGCTTTACGTGGAGACTGCCGATAACGGCGAGGAGAACAAGAAGATGCTCCCCGAGCTTGCAGCAGGAGATAAGCTCAAGCTCAAGTCTATCGGCGGAAATCAGCATTTTACCCAGCCTCCCGCACGATATACGGAAGCTTCGCTCATCAAGGCTCTTGAAGAAAACGGAATCGGCAGACCAAGTACCTACGCTCCGACTATAACAACAATCACTGCACGCCGTTACGTTGAGCATGAAGGTAAAACTTTAAAGCCGACAAATCTCGGCGAAGTAATTACAGAGCTTATGAAGGACCACTTCAGGAAAATTGTTGACGCCAAGTTCACAGCCGATATGGAAAACAATCTTGATGATGTCGAGCACGGTACGAAGAACTGGGTCAGCACACTCCATGAATTTTATGATGATTTCTCGGAAACGCTCAAAAAAGCCGAGGAAGCCATGGACGGAAAGCGTGTGAAGGTTCCCGACGAGGAGACCGATATTGTCTGCGAGCTTTGCGGAAGAAACATGGTCATCAAGTACAGCAAATACGGAAAATTCATTGCATGTCCGGGATTTCCCGAGTGCAAGAATACAAAGAAAATCGTTACGGAAACCGAGGGCGAATGTCCGAAATGCGGCAAGAAAATGCTGCTTAAGAAGTCAAAGAAGGGCAGAAGCTTCTATGGCTGCGAGGGCTATCCCGACTGCGGTTTCATGACATGGAACGTCCCTGTAGGCGACAAGTGTCCGGATTGCGGAAAATCACTCTTCATGAAGGGCGGAAAATCAGGCAGACTCGTCTGTGAAAACGAGGGCTGCGGCTACGAAAGAGAGCTGAAAAAATGAACGTAGTCGTAAATGTAATCGGTGCCGGACTCGCAGGCTGCGAGGCAGCGTGGATAATTGCGGAAAACGGCATAAACGTCCGTCTTTTTGAAATGAAGCCGGAGAAGTATTCTCCTGCACATAAATACAGCGGCTTTGCAGAGCTGGTATGCTCAAATTCCCTTAAAGCCGCAAGACTTGAGTCGTCTGCAGGTCTGCTCAAGTACGAAATGGAGCTGCTCGGTTCACTGACAGTTCCCTGTGCAAAGGAGAATTCAGTTGAAGCAGGCGGTGCGCTTGCAGTGGACAGAGAGAAATTCTCCGATGCGGTAACGGCAAAAATAAATTCACATCCTCTTATCGAGGTTATCGGCGGTGAGGTTGCGGAGCTTCCCGACGGTTATACAATTATCGCAACAGGTCCCCTTACATCGGGGGCAATGGCTGAAAGAATCCGTGAGCTTTGCGGCGAGGGACTCAGCTTCTATGATGCGGCAGCTCCCATTGTGACATATGAAAGTCTTGACAAGGAGAAGGTTTTCTTTGCGTCACGGTACGACAGGGGAGAGGCAGACTATGTAAATTGTCCCATGAATAAGGAAGAATACCTTGCGTTTCATAGTGCACTCCTTTCAGCGGAGAAGGTTCAGCTCCACGATTTTGAAACTCATCCTTTCAGCGTTTATGAGGGCTGTATGCCGATTGAGGAGCTTGCTTCCCGAGGCGTAGACACAATGCGTTTCGGCCCCATGAAGCCCGTGGGAATCACCGATGCAAAGACGGGCAGACGACCTTATGCAGTGGTACAGCTCAGACGTGAGAATCGTGAGGGAACACTGTTCAATCTTGTCGGCTTCCAGACAAATCTTAAATTCGGCGAGCAGAAGCGTGTATTCTCAATGATACCCGGACTTGAAAATGCTGAATTCATGCGTTACGGCGTTATGCACAGGAATACTTTTATCAACAGTCCCGTTCTTCTGAATTCTGATTTTTCAATGCGTGAGCATCCTGAAATCTATTTTGCGGGACAGATTACGGGTGTCGAGGGATATATGGAGTCGGCAGCAAGCGGACTTCTTGCAGGTATTGCACTTTCACGGAAGATAAAAGGTCTTGAACCACTGAAACTTCCTTTGGATACAATGACAGGAGCACTCAGCGCATACATAAGCGACCCGTACAACAATGGGAAATTCCAGCCAATGGGTGCAAATATGGGGATACTTCCCGACATCGGCAGACGTATCAAGGACAAAAAAGAACGATACGGAGCCTATGCCGAGCGTGCGGTGGAGTCACTGAAAAATGAAATGGAGAGGATAGGCTATGAAAATAATCGTTGATGCTTTTGGCGGAGACAATGCACCGCTTGAAGTTATAAAGGGCTGTGCCCGTGCCGTTAAGGAACTTGACGTTAATATTATCCTCACAGGAAGCGAAGAAAAAATCAGAAAATGCGCTTCTGAAAACGGAATAAGTCTCAATGGAATTGACATTGCACATACGGACAATGTTTTTGATATACATGAGGAGCCTAAGGAAATCGTAAAATCGGGCAAGAATTCATCTATGGGACTCGGACTTTCACTCCTTGCAGAGGGAAAGGGTGACGCCTTTGTTTCAGCAGGAAGCACCGGAGCTCTTGTAATGGGAGCAACATTCATAGTCAAGCGTATCAAGGGTATCAAGAGAATAGCTCCGTCACCGATTCTGCCTGCTGATAAGGGAAGTCTGATTCTGCTTGATGCAGGTGCGAATACGGAGTGCCGTCCTGAAATGCTTGTACAGTTTGCAGTAATGGGAAGCGCCTACATGGAAAAGGTTATGGGTGTAAAGAATCCTAAGGTAGGTCTGCTCAATATCGGTGCAGAGGAGACAAAGGGCAGAGAACTTGAAATCGGCTCATACAGTCTGCTGAAAGAATCGGGACTCAATTTTATCGGAAATATCGAGGCAAGAGATATTCCCACAGGTGAATGTCAGGTTGTTGTAACCGACGGCTTTACCGGAAATATCGTACTCAAGCTGTACGAAGGCATGGGAAGCTTCTTTGCAAGAAAGCTTAAGTGGATATTCTCGGGAGCAGGCAAGATAGGCGCAGTGTTCTCGCTTGGAAAAATCAAAGCTTTCAAGAAGCAGATGGACTATAAAGAGGTCGGAGGTTCTGTGCTGCTGGGCGTTAAGAAGCCTGTAATCAAGGCGCACGGAAGTTCTGATTCAACGGCGTTCTTCAATGCCGTAAGACAGGCAAAACGCTGCATCGAAACAGATGTGACAGGCGGTATCGAAAGCTACGTTGCAGGACTTTCCGTAATTGATGAGGAGTAAAAAATGGAAAATATAAGCAAGCTTGAAGAGCTGATAGGCTACAGCTTCAAAAACAAGGAGCTTCTGAAGCACGCTCTTTCACATTCATCATATGCCAACGAAAGAAAAATTCATGGCGGAAGCAATGAACGTCTTGAATTTCTTGGAGACAGCGTACTTTCGATAGTCGTGTCGGACTATCTCTACAAGAATATGAATGTTGCGGAGGGCGAACTGACAAAAATCCGTGCCTCTCTTGTTTGTGAAAAGTCACTTCACATCTTTGCGACGCAGATTAACCTCGGTGACTTCATGAGACTCGGAAAAGGCGAGGAGAATACGGGAGGCAGAGAGCGTCCATCAATTCTTGCCGACGCATTTGAAGCTGTTATTGCAGCAATTTATCTCGACGGCGGAATGGAGGCTGCGGCAAAGCATATCCTTCGTTTCATGCCTGAAAATATCATAGAGGCAAAAAAGCCTGTTTTCAGTGACTTCAAAACCGTTCTTCAGGAGATTGTGCAGAAAAATCCCGAAGAAAAGGTTGAATATGTCCTCATAGGAGAGGAAGGACCTGACCACAACAAGCGTTTTGTAGTTGAAGTGTGTCTTAATTCGCAGGTTATAGGCAAGGGCAAGGGCAGAAGCAAAAAGGAAGCAGAGCAGCTTGCCGCCAAGGAAGCGCTGGAGCTTATGGGCTATGAAGCATAGTAACATTTCGATTTTTGTGCCGCATACAGGATGTCCGCACCTTTGCAGCTTCTGTAATCAGAGGACAATAAGCGGTGTTCAGCACGCTCCGACGGGCGACGAGGTAAGACGTATCTGTGAAAAGGCTCTTAAAGAGGTAAAGTCTCCTGAAAATACCGAGATTGCCTTTTTCGGAGGAAGCTTCACGGCGATTCCCGAGGATTATATGCTGGAGCTTCTTGAAGCAGCATCGGATTATGTCAGAAAGAGAGAATTCAGAGGGATACGTATATCAACACGTCCCGACTGCATAAATGAACGGATTCTTGATACTCTTGCTGAATACAGAGTCACATCAATCGAGCTTGGAGCACAGTCGATGTGTGACCATGTTCTTGAAGCGAATGAGAGAGGACACTCCGTACAGGATGTTTACGGTTCGTGTGCGCTTATACGGGAATACGAATTTGAGCTGGGACTCCAGACAATGATAGGTCTGTATGGCAGTACTCCCGAAGACGAGCTTGAAACAATGCACAGAATACTTGATATAGCTCCCGATACGCTGAGGATTTACCCTGTTGTTATACTCAGGGGAACAAGACTCGGAGAGCTTTATGAGTCGGGAGAATATGTTCCTTACAGTTTTGAAAAGGCAGTAGAACTTGCCGCAAGTGCAATGATAATGGCTGAGGGAAGCGGAATCCGTGTGATAAAATGCGGACTTCATGCAAGTGAGTTTGTAGAGCGTGATATGCTGGGAGGCTTTTATCATCCCGCATTCAGAGAGCTTTGCGAGGGAATGATTTTCCGCTATAATATGGAGTTTGCACTGAAATCGGCAGGGATTACAGATGGTGAAGTGACATTCTCCGTTAATCCGTCCTGCATAAGCAAGGCGTTGGGACATAAAAAATCGAATACAGAATATTTCAGAAAGCGTGGAATCGTCGTGAGGATTACTGCTGACGAGACTGCGGAAAAATATCAGACTGAACTCAGGAGGTGAAGCGGTGTATCTTAAATCATTGGAAATACAGGGATTCAAGTCTTTTCCCGATAAAATAAGCCTGACCTTCGACAAAGGTCTTACGGCAGTTGTAGGTCCTAACGGCAGCGGAAAAAGTAATATCGGCGATTCTGTTCGCTGGGTTCTCGGAGAACAGTCAACAAAGACACTCAGAGGAAACAAGATGGAGGACGTTATTTTTTCCGGTACTGTTGCAAGAAAGGCTATGGGATTTGCCGCAGTTACACTCAATATTGATAATTCCGACGGTATACTTGCAGATATGGGCGATGAGGTTGCCATAACGAGAAAGCTCTACCGCAGCGGTGAGAGTGAGTATATGATAAACGGAAAGAATTGCCGTCTGAAGGACATAAACGAGCTTTTCATGGATACGGGACTCGGTCGTGACGGCTATTCGATAATCGGACAGGGAAGAATCGCTGAAATCGTAGGTGCGAAAAGCAGTGAACGCCGTGATATTTTCGAGGAAGCCGCAGGAATCTCGAAATTCCGATACAAGAAGCTTGAAGCGGAGCGAAAGCTCAGTGCGGCACAGGAAAACCTTGTGCGTCTGACGGACATCGTTTCGGAACTTGAAAGCAGAGTAGAGCCTCTGCGTATACAGTCACAGAAAGCGGAAAAATTCATAAAGCTTGCGGAGGAACGCAAAAGACTGGAAATTTCCGTGTGGGTGAATCGTCTTGACGAGCTGAAGGCGAAGCTTGAATCGCTTGATGAAAAGATTCTTGTAAGCCGTAATGAATATGAAAATATCGAAAACGACATACAGCGTGAGGAACAGAAAATAGGGGACGGCTACCGCAGAATGCAGGAAAGTACGCTCCGTTCCGACGAGCTGAGAAGAAAAATGCTTGAGGAGGAGCAGTCGGCATCCGACATCAAATCGGGAATAGCCGTTTTTGAGAACGACATCCGTCACTGTGAAGAAGCAATCGAGTCAGCAAAACGCAGCATGGAAAGTTCTGAGGAGACAAAGGCTGAACTCGTCAGAGAGAAGGCAGAGGCAGAGGAAAAGCTGGCTGAGCTTAACAGATGCCGTGAAGAAATTGCAGCTGAAATCTCTGAGACGGAAGCACAGTTTGAACTGGCTGAAAGCGAAAGTGCAAAGCTCGGAAACAGCGTCGATAAGGCAGGCGGTGAAATCAACAGTCTGTACATCAGACAGAGTGAATACCGTTTTGCCTGCGAATCGGCAAAAACTCAGATAAATGAGGAGAACAGCCGTCTGGATGAGCTTCGCCGTGACAGCGGCGATATTTCGGAAAAGCTTGCGGAATACAGTGAAAAAATTTCCGCAGCTCATGCTGAAACCGAGAAGAATGCTGAAAAAAATCTTGAACTGAAAAACAGACTCAGTGGTCTGGAGCGACTTTACGGTTCCAGAAAAGACAGCTTTGAAAAGGCTAAAAGCGACTTCGAAAGTGTTATATATGAACTCAAAGACAAGCAGCAGCGCAGAAAAATCCTCACAGACCTTGAAAACAGTCTTGAAGGCTTTGCAGGGAGCGTAAAGCTTGTGCTGCGTGCCGGAAAGCAGGGCAGACTAAGTGGAATCTGCGGAACTGTCGCACAGAATATCAGCGTTGAACCGCAGTATGCCGTAGCTGTCGAAACAGCTCTGGGAGGTGCGATGCAGAATATCATCGTTGAAAACGAGGATGCTGCAAAACGCTGTATCGGTTTCCTCAAGGAGCAGCGTGGAGGACGTGCGACATTCCTGCCCATAACCTCGGTAAAGGGCAGCGAGCTTCGTGAAAACGGAATCGAAAACTGCGAGGGCTACGTTGCAAGAGCAAACGAGATAGTGACCTTTGACCCGAAATTCAGCGGAATTATTGCTTCACTTCTCGGAAGAATCGTAATCGCTGAGGACATCAATACTGCAACGGTGATTGCAAAGAAATACGGGTACAAATTCAGAATCGTCACACTTGACGGTCAGGTTATAAATGCGGGAGGTTCGTTTACAGGAGGTTCCGCACAGAAATCGGGAGGAATGATTACCCGAAAGAATGAGCTTGATACGCTTGCGTCTGAAATCACAGACCTAGAGAATAAGCGTGACGAGCTTCGCAGTAATGCCGAGAAACTCCGTGCAGCAGCGGAAAAACTCCGTTATGACACCGAAGCTGCCCGTGATGAGCTTGCACAGTGCGAGGCGGACGGAGTCCGTATAAAAGCGGAGCTTTCAAGTCTTGAAGCACTTATGGAGCAGATGAAGGCACAGTCGGAAAACTCGGAGCGTTTTGTTGCGGAAGCAGAGCAGAGAATTGCTGCTGCGGAAAAGACAATCGAGGAATCCGAGAAAGCCTATGAGGAAACGGCAGAGCTTATCCGTCAGGCAGAGGAAAAGCTTGCACAGGGACAGGATGTCCGTGAGAAGCTTCGTCTCAGACGTGCCGAGCTTTCAGAGGAGCTTTCTCAGCTAAGAATAAAGAGCATAGGAATCGACAAGGATATAAGTGCGCAGGAGCTTGAAATTGACCGCATTTCAAGGTCGGTTGAGGAGCTTAAAAGCGGCAGACAGCGTTTTGAGGATGAAATTGCAAATCAGCAGAACATTATTGCTGCAAAACGTGAGGAAATTGCCGGACTCCGTGAAACACTTGAAAGCTTCAAGGACAATACCGAGACATATCTTGAACAGATCAAACGCTGTCAGGAGATTCATACCGAGCAGACACGTCTTGTAAACGAATTGCAGAAGGGTCTGAAGCAGATAAACGAGGCAAAGGAAAAGCTTTCGGGCGAGATAACACGTCTTGAGGAGCGTCGTGAATCGGTCTGCCGGGATACGGATGTTATTATCCGTCAGCTTATGGAGGTCTACGAGCTTACACGTTCAGAGGCTGTTGCGATTGCGGAAAAGCTTGATGATATGGCAGAGGCACAGCGTCAGCTGACCGATGTCAAGAACAAAATCCGTGCGTTGGGCAACGTAAACGTGGAAGCTATCGAGGAATACCGTGAGGTTTCTGAGCGATATAAATTCATGTCGGAGCAGATTGCCGATGTACAGCGTTCGAAGAGCGAGCTTGAAAAGATAATCGGAGGACTTACGGAAGAAATGTGCCGTATTTTCACTGAAAGCTTCGCAATAATCAATGCCAATTTCAAGCAGATTTTCGTTGAGCTTTTTGGCGGAGGCAAGGCTGAGCTTATCCTCACAGACCCCGAAAACGTCCTTGAATCGGGCATAGAAATCAGTGTAGCGCCTCCCGGAAAGGTCATCAAGAATCTTATTTCGCTTTCAGGAGGAGAGCAGTCGTTTGTTGCGATTGCGATTTATTTTGCTATACTGAAACTCCGTCCTGCACCGTTCTGTATTCTTGACGAAATTGACGCCGCACTCGACGAGGTAAACGTAAGAAAATACGCTCAGTACCTCAAGAAGTTTACAGATACAACACAGTTTGTCCTCGTAACGCACAGACGAAGTGCGATGGAGGAGGCAAGCGTCCTTTACGGCGTAACAATGCAGGAGGACGGCATTTCAAAGCTTCTGAAAATGGAACAGGTTGATTTTCAGGAGGACATAGCAGACATACAATAAACGTGAATCCTGAGGGTTTCACATTACATACAGGTACCTGAACGGAGGGTGTTATGGGAATATTTGCAAAAATTTCAGCAGGTCTGCGTAAGACCAGAGATTCGTTTCTCAACAGACTGAAGCTTATTACAAACAAGTTTACAAAAATTGATGAGGAGCTTTTCGAAGAGCTTGAAGAAGCCATGATAATGAGCGACATCGGCGTTGAAACCTCAGTGGAGATATGTGAGCGTCTCCGTAAGAAAATAAAGGAGAGAGGCATTACCGACCCTGCTGAGATTATGGAGCTGATACAGGAAATTATCGGCGAAATGATGGGGGACGATACGGGTCTTGACCTTACTGCCACACCTGCGGTTATTATGGTAATCGGCGTAAACGGTGCAGGTAAGACCACTACAATCGGAAAGCTCTGCTACCAGTTCAAAAACGAAGGCAAGAAGGTGATTGTTGCCGCAGCTGATACGTTCCGTGCGGCTGCTATCGACCAGCTTGAAGTCTGGACAGAGCGTGCAGGAGTTGACATTGTAAAGCACGCAGAAGGTTCTGACCCGGGTGCGGTTGTCTACGACGCACTTGAAGCCGCAAAGGCAAGAAACTGCGACGTTGTTATCATCGACACGGCAGGCCGACTCCATAACAAGAAGAATCTCATGGATGAGCTTGCGAAAATCAACAGAATCATCGACACGAAGGCAGGGGACTGCTCACGTGAGGTTCTGCTCGTTCTTGATGCAACAACGGGACAGAATGCCGTTAATCAGGCGAAGCTTTTCAGCGAGACAGCTCCGATTTCGGGAATTGTCCTCACAAAGCTTGACGGTACCGCAAAGGGCGGAATCGTAATTTCAATCAAGAATGAACTCGGAATTCCTGTGAAGCTTATCGGTGTGGGAGAGAAGATTGACGATCTCCAGCCATTCGACAGCCGTTCATTTGTGGAGGCACTCTTCGGCGACATCGAAACAGGTACTGCTGATGATGAGGAGACTGAGGTTTCTGAGGATTATGAGGATTACGATGAGACTGCCGAAGACTCTGAATACGATGACGAAGCAGATTCAGAGGACGTAGAATCCGATACAGATGACGATTCTGAGGAAGGTGAGTCTGATGTGGATGATGCAGATGCCGATGCCGAAGCTGACAGCGAGTCTGATAGCGAGACCTATGATGAGCCCGAGTACGACGATACTCCCGCAGCAGATGATGAAGATGAAGCAGAGGATTCCGATGACGAGGATGATGAATCCGACGGCGAAGATGATGAGTCTGACGACGATGAGGATGAAGATGACGACTCCGACGACGATGAGGACGAGGATGATGACTCCGAAGATGAAGATGATTCTGACGATGAGGACTCTGATGACGAAAAGGCAGAAGAGGAAGAAAAGCCTAAGAAGAAGGGCTTCTTCAAGAGACTGTTCGGCAGAAAGGACAAGGATGATGAGTAAGCTGGTAATGGCTACGAATAATGCCAATAAGCTCCGTGAGGCGAAGGAAATTCTTTCGCCGCTCGGAATAGAGGTTCTGTCGCTTGCCGATATAGATATTGACTGCGATCCTGATGAAAACGGTGCCACATTTGCTGAAAATGCAGAAATAAAGGCAGAAGCGGTCTATAATGCGATTGCGGACAAGTACGGTAATAACATGGCTGTATTTGCTGATGACAGCGGACTTTGTGTTGACGCTCTCGGAGGCAGACCGGGTGTGCACTCAGCAAGATATGCTCCAAAGGGACAGGAATGTGCAAGACTGCTTGACGAGCTTACGGGTGTTCCCGACGAAAAACGCACGGCACGTTTTGTGTGTTCGATAGTATTTCTTGATAAGACAGGACAGACATATGAAGTGAAAGGTACCTGCGAGGGAATGATTGGTCATGAGGAGCGCGGAACAAACGGATTCGGCTACGACCCTGTGTTTGTCGTTGGAAACAAGACAATGGCAGAGATGACATCAGATGAAAAAAATGCGGTAAGTCACAGAGGAGCAGCAATGAACAGACTGTACAGGCTGCTTGAAGGAAAGGTGAATGAATAATGCTTACAAGTAAACAGAGAGCGTACCTCAGAGGAATCGCTTCAACATACGAGACTATATTTCAGGTAGGAAAAGGCGGAGTTTCCGAAGCTATGTGCAAGGATATAGGAGAGGCGCTCCGCAAGAGAGAACTTATCAAACTCAGGGTTCTTGAGAATTCGGGTTGGACAGCACGTGAAGCTGCCGAAGCTATTGCTGAACAGACGGGTTCTGAGGTAGTGCAGGTTATCGGAAGCAAGTTTGTGCTTTTCAAGCGTAATCCCAAGGAGCCTGTAATCGAGAATATTCCGAAGGCAAAGTAATCAGGGGAGACATAAAATGCGTATCGGAATTTTCGGAGGAAGCTTCAATCCCGTACACAATGGACATATCCACCTTGCAGAAACAGCAAAAAAGGATTTCGGACTTGACATGGTATATTTTGTACCATCGAAGATTTCGCCTCACCGTTCAAGTTCGGAGTATGTTCCGGGCGAGGACAGACTGGCGATGCTTCGTCTTGCATGCAGCGGACGTGATGGACTTGAAGTAAGCGGTTATGAGCTGAGCAATGAGCGTGTGAGCTATACGATTTACACCATTGAGCATTTTCGCAGACGATTCCCCGATGATGAGCTGTTTCTTCTTGTCGGAAGTGATATGCTGCTCTGTTTTGACAGCTGGTACCGCTATGAGGAGATTCTTGCAGAGGCTTCATTGTGTGTTGTCTCAAGAAACGACGGCGACAGCGGAGTGCTGGAGAAAAAAGCTGAGGAACTGCGTAAATACGGCAGAATTCTCATCAGCAGTTCGTCACCAGAGGTTATGTCGTCTTCCATGATACGAAAAAAAATTGCAAAAAATGAGAATTATGCTTGCTATCTTGACAAAAATGTAGTACAATATATAAAGCTGAAAGGTTTATATTCTGTATGAGGTGAAGAAATTTGCTTTATAATGCCGATGAAAAAAAGAAATATCTGAAAAAAATTCTTTCTGCAAAACGTTACAGTCATTCGCTTAATGTGGCAGCGGAGTGCAGGAAGCTTGCAATAAAATACGGTGAAGATTCCGATAAGGCATATTTTGCCGGACTCCTTCACGACATCTGTAAGGAACTTTCCGATGAGGAACAGCTTGAACTTGTGAAAAGAAGTACATTTACGGTCTGCCGTGAAGAGCTTGAAACACGTTCTCTCTGGCACGCTGTTGCCGGAGCATACTATATCAAGACTGAGTTCGGTATTGAGGACATTGATCTGCTCAATTCCGTAAGATTCCATACTGTCGGCAGGGCAGGGATGTCACGGCTTGAAGAAATCGTATATCTCGGTGATCTCGTGTCGGCTGACAGGGATTACAAGGATGTTGACAAAATGAGAAAGCTTGCGTATTCGGATCTGAATTCAGCGATGCTTGAAGCACTGGCATTTTCCATGAAATCGGTTATCAAAAAGGGTGGACTTATTCCTCTTTGTACAGCCGAGGGTTATAATTTCTATACACGACTTGTTGGGGAAGAGAAAAACGGGGCAAATGCGAAAAGAGGACTTAAATGAACAGCGAAGAGATAAAAGAAACGAACAGCAATACGGAGCAGAAGCAGTCCCCGAAGCCTCTGAAAAAGCTTGTAAGGGTAAACAAGGCTGTACCTGCAAATAATAGTGAATATCAGGGTGGGCATGAAGCTCCGCAATATGAAAATCCTCCTGTTGTGACTCCGCGTGAGACTCAGGACGGAGAATACCACGGTCGATATGAGGCTGAATCTGTTAAGACGAAAAAGAATCCGAAGCGTGAGTGGCAGGACGTTCTCGTTAAGGCTATGTCAATAATACTCAGTCTTGCGGTCATCATCATACTGATTCTGACGCTTCCGATTGTTAATTTCAAAGAGAAGGACGGCTCTTCAAGAGGAGTCTCACTCATATACTTCATCCGTAATTACAAGTGGCTCGGAGATATCGAGGGCGAGCTTGACAAGAGCAAGGTCGATGTTCAGCTGAATCCTGATATCGACCACGAAAATCTTAATGACGGTCTTGACCTGCCCCAGCTTATTGAAGGACAGTATTCCGTTCTGTTCCTTGGATTTGATGAGGAGGTCATCAATACAGACATCATGTGGGTATTACAGTTTGATATTCTGGCAGCAAAGCTGAATATCCTGCAGATTCCCCGTGACACGTGTCTGCCCGATTATACCAATGCTCCCAACGGCAAATTCAACAGCATCTATCATAACGGCAAGGACAGCTCTGTGCCGAAGATACAGAACGTAGTTGATGCCGTTCAGGAGAACTTCGGAATCCCGATTGACGCCTACATTACAACAGCCTGCTATGACATTGTGGATATGGTTGACCTTGTTGGCGGAATCCCGATGCACCTTGATAACAAGATTATTTACGAAGCAGGAAAGGTTATTCCTGCGGGAGACGTTACTCTCACAGGTGAGCAGGCGGAATGGTTCATGCGTTTCCGTCACGAGTGGCTTCAGGGCGACGTTGGACGTGTCCAGAATCAGCGACGCTTTATGGCTGCCGCAATGAGAAAGCTCATCAATATCGCAGGCGGTGAGGACGGTCACAATCAGCTTTATAAGTATATCAAGGAGATATACGATAACAAGTGGCTTGCTACCGACATGACCATAAACGACCTTACAAAGCTTGCGGATTTTGCAGGAACGCTTTCAATGGAGAATGTACTTGTAAACATGGTGCCCGGTGAAGAATCCGACCCTGTAAAATACAACGATAATCTTGTGTATTCCGTACACAAGAATGAGACAATAGCAATGCTCAACAAGTACTTCCGTCCCTATCAGAGACCGATGACGACACGTGATACGGCGATAGTGGAATTCATCACAAATCACAAGCATAATGTATTTGATGATACCTCTGCAACCTTCAATGACCTTGAGAATTCTACGGAACCGATGCGTGACCCGAATAAGGCTCCCGAATGGACGGATGAATAAGGAGAAAAGTATGAACGAAAAGGAAAAACTCGAACTTATAGTAAAGACTCTCGACCTTAAAAAAGGTGAGGATATACAGGCAATAAAAATAACCGACCTCACTATTCTTGCGGATTATTTTGTGATTGTAAACGGTACCAGCAATACTCACGCAAGAACACTTGCGGATGAAGTTGAATTCGTTCTTTCACAGAAGGGAACCGAGCCTCTCAGACGTGAGGCTGATACGGGAAATACATGGATAATCCTCGATTACGGCGATATTATTGTTCACGTATTCTATAAGGAAGCACGAAACTTCTACAAGCTTGAAACTCTCTGGGCGGACGGCGAGCAGATTGACGTAAGCGAACTTATTACGGAGGACTGAAATGAATACCAACAATGAAACAGGCAGAAAGATATGTGTCGGCATAGGGGCATATCTTATTGTGAAATGTGTGCTGAATATGATAATCGGCGGCGGACTCGATATAAGCGGTCTGCTGATTGCAGCAGCGATGTTCTGTGCACTCTTGTCCGGCATAAAGTATGTCAATTATGTTGTGGCAGGAATTCTTGCGGTTATAGCACTGATTCATATGCCTGATAATATTTCAAATATCGGAAGCAACTGGATATATCTCGTTGAGGGCGTCATTGACATAGGCTGTGCCGTACTTCTGTGTGTTCAGTCAGACGTGAAGGAGCACTTCACAAATACACTTAATATAAATAATTGATTAAAGGAATGATATAAATGAGCAGATACGATTTCTCCGCCATTGAAAAGAAGTGGCAGAAATACTGGGAAGAAAACGAAACCTTCAAGACCGATGTGTGGGACTTCAGCAAGCCTAAGTTCTATGCACTCGATATGTTTCCGTATCCTTCGGGAGTAGGTCTCCATGCAGGTCACCCCGAGGGCTATACAGCTACCGACATCGTTTCACGTATGAAGCGTATGCAGGGTTATAACGTGCTTCACCCCATGGGCTACGACTCATTCGGACTTCCCGCAGAGCAGTATGCCGTTACAACGGGAAATCATCCCAATGGCTTCACACAGGAGAATATCAAGACTTTTTCAAAGCAGCTCAAGGAGCTTGGCTTTGATTATGACTGGTCGAAGATGATCGCAACTTCCGACCCTGAGTTCTACAAGTGGACACAGTGGATCTTCAAGCAGCTCTATGAGGACGGCTATGCAAAGTACATTGATATGCCAGTAAACTGGTGCGAGGAGCTTGGTACAGTTCTTTCCAACGATGAGGTCATCGATGGAAAGTCTGAGAGAGGCGGCTTCCCCGTAGTGAGAAAGAATATGAAGCAGTGGGTAATCGACCAGCCTGCGTTTGCCGAGAAGCTCCTTGAGGGACTTGATGAAATCGACTGGCCTGAGTCCACAAAGGCAATCCAGCGCAACTGGATTGGAAAGTCAACGGGCGTAGAGGTTGAATTTGACATTGTGGGCGGAGGAAAGTTCTCCATCTTCACAACCTGTATCGAGACAATTTACGGTATAACATTCATGGTTCTTGCTCCCGACGGTGCAGTAACAGAAAGTCTTCTTGACAGAGTACAGAACAGAGAAGAGGTTCAGGCTTACATCGACGAGACAAAGAAAAAGAATGATATGGACCGTACTGAGCTCAATAAGACAAAATCCGGCTGTGAGCTGAAGGGTGTAACATGTATCAACCCTGTAAACGGCAAGGAAGTAAGAATGTTTATCGGTGATTTCGTTCTTGCAAGCTACGGAACAGGTGCTGTAATGGCGGTTCCCAGCCACGACCAGAGAGACTTTGAGTATGCAATTGCACATAATATCGACATGATTCAGGTTATTGACGGTGACGAAAAGCTTGGTCACGTTGATGTTTCAGAGGCTGCTTTTGAGAAGCAGGGATACCTCGGCAAGGGCTACAAGCTCATTAATTCCGAGGAATTCACAGGACTTACCGTTGAGGAAGCCAAGGAAGCAATCACAAAGAAGCTTGAAGAAATGGGCAGAGCAAAGCGAACTGTCAACTATCATTTCCGTGAGTGGATATTCGCACGTCAGCGTTACTGGGGCGAGCCTGTTCCTGTTGTTCACGGCGAGGACGGACAGATCCATTCTCTTGACGACAGCGAGCTCCCTCTCATTCTCCCCGAGCTTGACGACTATAAGGGCAAGAACGGCAAGGCTCCGCTTGAAAATGCGACAGACTGGAAACAGTATGACAACAACGGCATCAAGGGACTCCGTGAGACTTCAACAATGCCCGGAAGTGCAGGTTCAAGCTGGTACTATTTCAGATATATCGACCCCAATAACGATAAAGAATTTGCAAATCAGGAGCTTCTGAAGCACTGGATGCCTGTTGACCTTTACATAGGCGGTCCGGAGCACGCTGTCGGACACCTTATGTATTCAAGAATCTGGAACAGATACCTTTATGATAAGGGCCTTGCTCCCACAAAGGAGCCGTTCAAGAAGCTTGTTCATCAGGGAATGATTCTTGGTGAGAACGGCATCAAAATGGGTAAGCGTTTCCCTGAATTCGTAGTAAATCCCTCAGACATCGTAAGAGATTACGGTGCAGACACACTCCGTCTTTATGAAATGTTCATGGGACCTCTTGAGGTGAGCAAGCCCTGGAGCAAGAATGGTGTTGAGGGTGCAAGAAAATTCGTCAACAGAGTGTGGAACTTCTTCACTGAGTCGGAAAACATTACCGACGACAACGACGGAAGTCTTACAAAGGTTTACCACAAGACTGTCAAGAAAGTTACCGACGATTTCGAGAAGCTTGCGTTCAACACAGCTATCAGCCAGATGATGATATTTGTGAACGAGGTTTACAGAATCGGCAAGTGTCCCAAGGAGTACGCTGAGGGACTCATAAAGATGCTTTCATGTATTACGCCTCATATGGGTGAAGAAATCTGGAGCATTCTCGGTCATGACGATACAATCGCATTTGAAAGCTGGCCGACATACGATGAAGCTCAGCTTGTTGAGGATACGATTGAAATTGTCGTACAGATCAATGGTAAGATCAAGGCAAAGCTTAATATTGTTCCGGATAGTGCACAGGATGAGGTTCTTGCAATGGCGTTTGCAAACGAGAGAGTCAAGGAAGCTGTTGAAGGAAAGAATATCATCAAGCAGATATATGTACCAAATAAACTTGTTAATATTGTTGCAAAGTAACGAATTTTTTACGCAGATAAAAAAAGCTTGACATTATATCTGTTCTGTGGTAAAATATTATTATATTCACTTTAAAAAAGCATTTTCAGGGATAGTTGACTGACACTCATCAAGAGTGATTGGTATAGATGTCCGGTAAATTCCGGCCAACCTCTGAATAAGGGAGGGAAAATCAGTGGCAGAAGTTCGCGTAGGCAAAAACGAGTCTTTAGACACAGCTCTTAAGAGATTTAAGAGATCATGTGCAAAGGACGGCGTTATCGCTGAGGTTCGTAAGAGAGAGCACTACGAAAAGCCTTCAGTAAAGCGTAAGAAGAAGTCTGAGGCAGCTCGTAAGCGCAAGTATTAATCTTACGAAAAAATAAGAGTTGATAAAGGCGGACTTCGGTCCGCTTTTTCATTTATACAGATAAGGAGAGAAAGTGTGCTTTTCAGAATAACTGCCGCCTTTGAGCGTGTGACCGACATAACAACGCAGTTTCTTGCGGAAAATGGGGTAAAGGGGCTGATTCTCGACCTTGATAATACCCTTACAACCCACGATAATCCCGTTCCTGCGGAGGGCGTTCTTGACTGGCTTGACTGCATGAAAAAGAGTGGGATCAGACTTATGATAGTCTCAAACAATCATGCTCCGAGAGTCACTCCGTTTGCGGAAATGCTCGGACTTCCGTTTGTGAGCGAGGGAGCTAAGCCTCTGACGAAGGGCTTCAAAGAAGCTGTAAAAAAAATGGGACTTACCAAAGATGATGTTGCGGCTGTCGGAGACCAGATTTATACCGATGTTCTCGGAGCGAACCTGTTCCGCATAAAGATGCTCTACGTGAAGCCGATAGAGCACGAGAAAACCACTTTTTTCAAGGTGAAGCGTAAGTGCGAAAAACCGTTCCTTCCGAAAGAATTTATAAAGAATAAGCAATCCATTGCATGAAAGGTGAGCAATATGAAAAAAATACTTGTAATACACGGACCGAATCTCAATCTTGTGGGCGAGCGTGAGCCGGGAGTCTACGGCAGCGAATCATATGATACGCTCAACAGCAATATAATTGACCGTGCAAAGAGCCTTGGAATCGAGTGCGAGATTTTCCAGTCAAATCACGAGGGAGCTATAATTGATAAGCTCCATGCCGCACGTAAGACTTTTGACGGTGTCGCAATCAATGCGGGAGCATATACTCATTACAGCTATGCGATTCGTGACGCAATTTCAGCTATAAAGATTCCGTGTGTTGAGGTGCATATCAGCAATGTTTTTGCAAGGGATGAGTTCCGCAGCACTTCTGTAATCGCACCTGTCTGCAAGGGCAGCATAAGCGGATTCGGATTTGCAAGCTACTATCTTGCGCTGCAGGCACTTGCTGAACTCTGAGGTGAGTGATTTGGACAGATTGAAAAAACTTTTTGAAAATTTCAGCGGAGCCGACTGTGCACTTATAACATCGGATATTAACCGACGTTATTTTACGGGGATGAAGTCTTCGGCAGGCACGGTTCTGGTGTTTCCAGATAAGGCATATCTGCTGATAGATTTCCGGTACATTGAAAAGGCGAGGGAGACTGTTTCCGACGCCGAGGTAATCGAACAGAAAAAGCTGTATCCTCAGATTATGGAGCTTGTAAAGCGACACGGTGCAAAAACGATGGCGATTGAATCTGAGACAATGACTGTCCGTGAACTGAATGCTTACCGCCATTTCTTCAGAGAGCTTGATATAGACGATTCCGACGCACTCAGCAATGCAATCAATGCCATGAGGTCTGTGAAGGATGAGGAGGAGCTTCTCTGTATAAGAAAAGCACAGGAAATTGCCGAAAAAGCGTATGGCGAGCTGCTGAATTTTCTTCGTGCGGGAGTTACGGAGCGTCAGGCGGCTCTGGAGCTTAACAGACTTATGTTTGAATACGGTGCGGAGGATATTTCCTTTGACACGATTGTGCTTTCGGGAGCCAATACCTCGATGCCGCACGGAGTTCCGTCCGATAAGCCGATGACAGACGGCGAGTTCGTGCTGATGGACTTCGGAGCTGTATGGAACGGCTATCACAGCGACATGACAAGGACGGTCTGTATCGGAAAACCTACGGATGAAATGGAGAGGGTCTATAATATAGTTCTTGAGGCTCAGCTTGCGGCGATTGAGGCTGCACGTCCGGGAATTACAGGGTGCGAACTTGACGGTATTGCACGTAAAATCATTGAAAATTCAGGCTACGGAGAATGTTTCGGACATTCTCTCGGACACGGAGTAGGACTTGAAATTCACGAAAAGCCGAATGCTTCGCCAAATTATGCAGCTGTCCTTAAAAAAGGCGAGATAATTACTGTAGAACCGGGAATATATATCGCAGGAAAGTTCGGAGTAAGAATTGAGGATTTTGTCATTTTGACTGAAAATGGCTGTGATAATCTGACGAAATGTGCAAAAAACATAATATATTTATAAGAAAATCGTTTTAGGTATTGCAATATAAAGGATTATGTGGTAAAATGTATACATATAATAATGTCAATACGGAGGTATTTATATGATTTCAGCAGGAGATTTCAGAAACGGCGTTACTTTTGAGCTCGACGGACAGGTTGTTCAGGTTGTTGAATTCCAGCACGTTAAGCCCGGTAAAGGCGCTGCTTTTGTAAGAACAAAATACAAGAATGTAATTACAGGTTCAGTTGTTGAAACTTCCTTTAACCCTACTGCAAAGTTCCCCACAGCATACGTTGAGAGAAAGGATATGCAGTACAGCTACAATGACGGTGATCTCTACTACTTCATGGATATGGAGACATACGAGCAGGTTCCGATCAGTGCTTCTGTTCTTACAGACAGCTTCAAGTTCGTTAAGGAAGAAATGATCTGTAAGATTCTTTCATATAAGGGTAATGTATTCGGAGTAGAGCCTCCTAACTTCGTAGAGCTCGTTGTAACACAGACAGACCCCGGATTCAAGGGCGATACTGCTACAAACGCTACAAAGCCTGCAACTGTTGAAACAGGCGCAGAGGTTAAGGTTCCCCTCTTTATCAACGAGGGCGAGAAGATTCAGATCGACACAAGAACAGGTGAATATATGGCAAGAGCATAAGCTCTGCTTAAAAAAATTATAATCCGGAAGGGAGGAGCTTTTATGAAGCTTACAGAAAAAATGTCTTATTTGCAGGGACTGCTTGACGGTCTTGATCTGGACAAATCCACAAAAGAGGGCAAGGCACTCGTTCAGATGTCTGAGGTAATGCATGAGCTGGTGCTCTATGTTGAGGACCTTCAGTCTCAGGTAGACGAGCTTACAGAGCTTTGCGATATTCTTGATGAGGATCTCGGAGCTGTTGAGGACGACTTCTATGATGAGGAAGACTTCGACGATGACGATGACGACGATGAAGAAGATGATGAGTGGGATGATGATGACTTCGACGATGAAGACTTTGATGACGATGAGCTTTACGAAGTTACCTGTCCCGGCTGCGGTGATACAATCCTTCTTGACGAGGGAATGCTTGAGGAGGGTTCGCTGAACTGTCCCAACTGCAACGAGCTTCTTGAATTTGACCTTGATGATCTCGTTATCGAAGATGACGAAGATGAGGAAGAGTCTGATAAGAAGGAAGACTGATTATAAAAATAATGACGTCACTCAGTCTGATTCCATTCGTGGTTACTGAGACGGCAAAAAATGTACAGCAGGCGTATGAAAAATGCATACGCCTGTTTTTTTATACCGATTCAAAGAAAAATCCCCTGAATCTGAAATGCAGTTCAGACAGGGGATTTTAGTGCTTTAATACAGTCTTTTTACGAGGAAGTCTTCATCATAGCGGCTGTTGAAGTATGCTTTTGTCATATCGTAGGAAGAGGCGTCGGTTCTTTCCGTAAAAATGCTGTTATATATTGAGTAAAGTGAACTTTCATCTGCGTCGGGATGGAGCGTGTTATAGTATTCGGTCAGTATCTGCGACATTTCAGCTCTGATTTCTACAGTTGTTTCAATGACTGCATCGAAATCGCAGTTTGATTCTTCCCATTTGTTTTCCCATTCAGAAATCAGCTCATATAGTCGCTGTATTTTAGTTTCATCGGGAATAATTTTAAGGAGTTCGGCTTCAATAATCGAATTGTCAGAGAAACTGTATGCCTCCAGAACCTTATCTTTGCCGATTACTTCGATTAACATTTTCAGATACGTAACCCGCTGGTCCTGACAAGAATATATATCGCCGTTGTTATACTCTTTTTCAAGGAGGACTGTCATTCCCTCGTTAAAAAAGCTGAATATATTGTCGATTTTGCTTGATACTGCGATATGCAGAATCTCATGCTTTATCATATCGAACACATTGTAATCAACGTAAGAAAGTCCTGTTTCTTCATATTCGGGCGAAGAATAATAGCCTTCTGTCTGCTCATCGGTTACCAATATGTAAAATTCAATCTTGTTCATATACGAATCTGTTGCCGCACCATAGAAAAAGCCCTCATCATTCTCGCCGAAAGTCTGAGTTTCTATTTGCAGGTTCAGGAGTTTTTCATAGATTTCTTGTTTTGGCAGATAAGTATTATCGTTGAAATATTCAATTATATGAAAGAGCCATTTTTTATATTTATAGTCGATGTTCTGATTTGAAAGTAAGGCACTCATCAGAAGCTTTGCTTCTGTGGAGGGCGCATAGTCTTCACCGTAAATGTATTCGATTTCTTCGTCTATGAGTTGCATTTGCTCAGCATAGACTTCGGGTTCGCAGACCACTTCGTTTTCGAGAAAAACATTCTCAGCCAGTGGTTTGAAGTTTTTATAGAAATCGTCGGGATTTCTTTCGTGAATCGATTCTGTTTCGGGTTCGGTTGCAATCTGAGTTGTGGATTGGGGTGGAGTTTGCGTAGTTGCTTCGGTTGGAGCAGCTGTTTCGGTAATGGAAGTGGTTGCAGTGGTTGCTGAAGTTTCTTCAATAACCGAAGTCCTGTCGCTTTCATTACGATTGGAACAGGCAGATAAATGCAGAGCCGCCAGAGAAAGGCAGATTATTCTGATTAAAATATTCTTCATAGACAGCAGAATCCTTCGTTGATGTTGATAGTATAAATTAATTATACACCGAATCTGAGGAAATGTAAAGAGGAGACAGAGCTTAAATACCGTTGGAATGTTTTTTCTGTATTGCAAAAATGATTCGTATGTGGTAAAATAGAGTAAACTGAATCGTCCGCAGAATGTGCGGTATGGTTGTAATGATGTCTGACAGGAGATTTATGATATGAAAGGTAAGCTTATTGTTATAGAGGGACTTGACGGAAGCGGAAAGGCTACACAGTCTGAAAAGCTGTGCACGGCACTGACGGAACACGGAGTAAATGTGCGGAAGGTATCATTTCCGAATTATGAAAGTCCGTCTTCGGCACTTGTAAAGATGTATCTTGGCGGTGAATTCGGTACAGACCCGGATTCGGTGAATCCGTACGCAGCGTCGAGCTTCTATGCCTGCGACCGTTTTGCCGGCTATAAAAGTGACTGGGGAGAGTTTTATGAGAACGGCGGGGTAATTGTTGCCGACCGTTATACAACATCCAATGCGATTCATCAGTGCTCAAAGCTTCCGAAAGAAAAATGGGATGGCTTCATAAAATGGTTGTTTGACTATGAATACAGACTTATGGGGATTCCCGAGCCTGACTGCGTGGTATATCTTCGCATGGAGACGGAAGCGAGTCAGAAGCTTATGAGCGGACGTTACAACAATGATGAATCAAAAAAGGATATACACGAAAAAAATGTCGGTTATCTGAATAATTCAAGAATCGCAGCAGACTATTGTTCGGATGTGCTTGGATGGAAAATCGTTGAATGTTCTTCGGACGGCACAGTACGTCCCGTTGAAGAGATAGGCGGGGATGTTTTCAACATAGTGAAAGACATCGTATTGTGACCGAAAAATGTGCAGTTTTCATAAATAGTTAATTGACATTTTGACGAAAATGAGTTATAATGGTATTGATATAACTGAATGATTCTTGGTTTTCTGCATACCGTGAATGCAGAGCCGTATAAATAACGGTTGAAGGAGGATTAATGAGCATTTTCGATTTAAGCAAAAGACCTCCCGAATTAAGCCATGATTGGCTGGTTTTTCAGCAATTTGTGGGAAATATCGGCGTTTTCACCTACTTGGCAAAGGAGAAGACAGCATATTTTGACGCTGCTGCCTGTCGTCTGCTATCATGTTCCGGAGAAGAGATGAACGAGTTCGATTTCTTCAATCTTCTTGAAAGCATTTCAAAGAATCCCGTTGAGGGACAGAAACATATCTACCGCTTTACAGAAAAAAATGTCACACGATACATAAAAATGAATATTTATGAGAGCAGCAACGAATGGCTCGGATTTGTGCAGGATTTCACACGTCAGATTACAGAGGCGGATAATCAAAAGAATTTCGTTGAGTATGACCCGATTACACGTCTGCCGTCGTATCCGTTCTCTTCGCAGAAGATAAAAAAACTTCTGCCTGAGCTGAAAAGCTGCTGTCTTGCGACGATATGCATTAACGGCATTGATAAGCTCGGCTCGTATCTTACCGTTGACAATACCAATAACTGCATAACTTCTGTAGCGGAGGTTATAAAAAACTTTTCCGGCGACAATCTTATTATCGGTTCGAAATCAAATTACGAAATATGTGCGTTTTTCCTCAATACCGATAAAAAGACCATATATGACATCCTGAACAGTATGGATGAGGCTGTAAGAGACTGTGTGCTTACCGATGATTTCGGTGAAATTATCGACATTTCCGACAGCAGTGAACTCAGCCTGTCAATCGGCTGTGCGTCGTATCCCGAGGAAGCTGCCGATTTCAATATGCTTGTGAACTATTCTGAGTTCGCTCTTTACGAGGCACGTACCGACTGCCGCACCGTTACAAACTGGTTTTCGAAGGAAAATTATCTGCGTGAAAAGGATTCGTACAGAAATGCACAGCTTTTCATGAGAATTGTGCAGGAGAATCTGCTTACATATTATCTGCAGCCTATTGTTGAGGCACAGACGGGAGAAATTGTTGCGTATGAAGCTCTTATGAGAACAACAGGCGATATAAAAATGACTCCCAAACAGATTCTTGCTATTGCGGCAAGTCAGAACAATCTTTATGCCATAGAGCGTCTGACTTTCTTCAACGTAATGAAGCTTCTCAGCGACAATCAGCAGGTCTTCAAGGACAGAAAAATGTTCATCAACTGTATTCCTGATTCGCTTCTGACAGATGAGGATTTCAACGAGCTTTACCTCACATACGGCGAACTCCTTGAAAAAATGGTTGTAGAGATGGTAGAGGACGGCGTTGCTTCCGTTGAGGGACTTGAAAAGCTGAAAAAGCGCCTGAGTCTTTCAAGAGCAAAGCTTGCGGTTGACGATTATGGTTCGGGCTATTCAAATTCTTCGAATCTGCTTAAATATTCTCCCGACTATGTAAAGATTGACCGTTCACTGATATGCGATATACAGAATGACATGAAGAAACAGCAGCTTGTTACTTCGATTATTGAATTCTGTCAGGAGAACCAGATACAGTCGCTTGCAGAAGGCGTTGAGACGGTTCAGGAGCTTAAAACAGTGATACGTCTCGGAGTTGACCTTGTTCAGGGCTACTTCACTTCAAAGCCGAAGCCGCTGTTTCTCAATAATATTGCGGATGACGTAAAGGATGTCATCATCAAGACGAATCTTGAGGTGCGTCCCGAAGGCGTAAAGAAAATCTACTCGGCTCATAACGATAAGGAAATCGACCTTATCAGACTGGCACTCGAAAAATACACCGATATCCACGTTTATCAGAGCAAGCTTACTATTGTCGGTGATCCCGATAAGGCTGTAAAGATGAATATCTCAATTATGGATAATCACAGCTGTGAGCTTACATTAAAGAATGTCAATATTACAAGCTGCAACGGAAAACCGACGATTTCTGTCGGTGAGTATGCGAGACTTGTGCTGAATGTTGTCAAGAACAACAAGCTGAGCTATGCTGGAATCCACGTTCCCAAGGGTTCGCAGTTCGAGCTTGTGGGCAAGGGTTATCTGACGATAGACTGCTTTGCACCGCAGGGCTTCGGAATCGGAAGCGACCTTGAACATGGCTACGGTGACATTACAATAAACACAAGCGGAAATCTTGTGATAGTCTCAAACAGTACGCAGGCTGTGTGCATCGGAGGAGGCTATAACGATGAGGAATCCGAAATCAGACTTGAATCGGGCGACATCAAGATGAATATGTACGCTCATGACGGACTGGCTGTCGGAAGCTTCAACGGTGACTCGATTATTGACATCTCAGAAAAATGCAGCCTTGATATTGCTATATCAGGAATAGTTGCAGGTATCGGAAGCTACAGGGGCTCCGCTTCGGTGACCTCTGCCGCTGATATAAATATGACATGTACAGGTGCTCATACAGTAGGAATAGGAGTTCTTGAGGACGGCGAAGGAAGTATACTTATCCGTCAGGGTACAATCAGCATCAAGCTTCGCTCAGCACAAAACGCTGCTATCGGAGCAATGGGAGGAAGTATCAATACAAAGATAAAGAATGCCGAAATCAATATTGATGCCGAGGGTGACGAAGTTGCCGGAATCGGTGATTCAAAGGGTACCGGCAGTGTTACGATTGTCGATTCTACCGTGAATATGAAGCTGCTTGCAGGTACACCGAGAGACATCGGAACGGAAAGCGGCGATGTTCAGGTACAGAATTCAACGGTAAATGCTCTTGTAAACAACAAGAGAGTCTCCTACAGCAATTGATTATTCAGCTGACGGAGTATATATTTAATATAGGAAGGTATGTTATAAAACAATGAAGCTTGGAATGGTTGGTCTGCCGAATGTCGGCAAAAGCACACTTTTTAATGCACTCACAAATGCAGGAGCAGAATCTGCGAATTATCCCTTCTGCACTATCGAAAAAAACGTGGGAATCGTTTCGGTTCCGGATGAAAGACTCGATAAGCTTGCGGAAATGTACGAGCCTGATAAATTTACTCCGGCAGTACTTGAGTTTGTGGATATTGCAGGACTTGTAAAAGGTGCTTCCAAAGGTGAGGGTCTTGGCAATAAATTTCTTGCGGATATCCGTGAGGTGGATGCAATTGTCCACGTTGTAAGATGCTTTGAGGACCCGAACATCATTCACGTTGACGGCAGTATCAATCCTCTCAGAGATATCGAGACAATAAATCTTGAACTTATTTTCTCGGACATCGAAATGGTTGACAGACGTATCGACCGTGCAAAGAAAGCTGCGAAGGGTGATAAGAAGTATCTCGTCGAGATAGACTTCCTTGAGCGTCTCAAGACTCATCTTGAGAACGGAAAGTCTGCAAGAGGCTTTGATTTTACAGATGATGAGCGTGAGCTGATAAAGTCCACACCGCTTCTTTCCGCAAAGCCTGTTATCTATGCCGCAAACCTAAGCGAGGACGACTTCGTGAATAATATCGAGACAAACGAAAATTATAAGAAGGTTCGTGAGCTTGCGGCAGAGGAACGCTCGGCGGTTCTTCCCATCTGTGCCCAGATAGAGGCTGAAATTTCCGATATGGGTGACGAGGACAAGGCGATGTTCCTGAGTGAACTCGGACTTGAAGTATCGGGACTCAACCGAATCATAAAGGAGGGGTATTCACTCCTCGGACTTATCTCGTATCTCACCGCAGGCAAGCAGGAGGTAAGAGCTTGGACCATTACAGATGGCACGAAAGCTCCTCAGGCGGCAGGAAAAATCCATACTGATTTTGAGAAGGGATTTATCCGTGCAGAGGTTATTTCCTTTGATGACCTGATGGAGTGCGGTACGATGGCGGCAGCGAAGGAAAAAGGACTTGTCCGTCTTGAGGGCAAGGAGTACGTTATGAAGGACGGAGACATCGTTCTGTTCAGATTCAACGTCTGAGTAAAAGACTATCATGTGTTTTATTCGCTTCAACGGAATATAATAATATAGCAGTGGACAAAATGAGGCGTAAAGGCACATTTTTCACAAAATATTACTGACATTTTATATGTTATGGGGTTATTTGCTGAAAAAATCTTCATTTTGTCCACTGTTTCTGCAAAATGTGGGTTGTAACAATTCATTAATAATTGTACAATAATTATATATTGTACGGCAATAACCACTTCAGGGGATACGGACTTCAATCCGGCACTGATTTTGCCGGTAAATGACTTCCAAGGAGGAATGAAAGATGAATCTAAAAAGAATCGCAGCAAGTCTGACAGCAATGGCTTGTTTCGGAAGCATCGTTGGCACAATGCCTGAGTTTTCAGACAAAACCTATGCAGCTGAGATTGTGTGCAACAACTTTGAAGAGACCTACGAGGGCTGGTATGCAAATGATGAAATGGCGGAATTTGCTGCAATACCGGGCGTGGGTGCAGACGGCACAAGAGGTATGAAAATCTCGAATCGTCTCAATCCCGATTCAGGTGTAAGCTCATCGAAGGGCTTCTACCTTACAGGCGGAATCAAGTATGATTACAGTGTGCAGGTTTACAGTGAGACAGACGAAACATTCCACGTTTCGCTTCTCTGCATTGATCAGGACACACAGGAAGAAACTGTTGTTGAGCTTGTTTCAAAGGACGTGAAGGCAGGCGAGTGGACAGAGCTCTCTGCTGATTACAAGGCTCCGAAGAACAGCAGCGAATTCCGTCTTACAATTACTACAGACAGCACAAATGATTTCTGTTTCGATAACGTTCTCATTACAGAGCAGAGATCAAAGAATGTAATCGTTGCAAACGCTGCCGGCAACGGACTTAAAGAAGCTTTCAACGGATACGGTTTCCGTGTGGGCAACATCCTCAACGGCAATACAGTAAATAATTCAGGCATCACTTCAAACTACATCAAGGACTTCAATGCAATCGAGTGCGAGAACGAGACAAAGGCAGACGCTATCCTTGTTCAGAACGGCTCAACAAATACTGATGTAAAGGTATCACTCAACAGATGTGCGGCTATTCTTGATTTCTGTGTAAAGAACAACATGGGCTTCAGAGGTCATGCTTTCGTATGGCACAGCCAGACTCCTTCATGGTTCTTCAAGGAGGGCTTCAGCAATAACGGTGCATGGGTAAATTCTTCAACAATGGACCAGCGTCTTGAGAGCTACATCAAGAATACATTCAATGCATTCAAGACACAGTATCCTACACTTAACCTCTATGCATACGACGTTGTAAACGAAGCTGTATCCGATGACTCAAACAGAACAGCAAACAACGGCGGTGCAAGACTTCCCGGTGACAACAATGTCGAGGGCGGAAAGTCTGCATGGGTACAGGTTTACGGTTCAAACGCATTCATCGAAAAGGCGTTCACATACGCAAGAAAGTATGCTCCCTCTACATGTAAGCTTTACTATAATGACTATAACGAGTACTGGGATCACAAGCGTGACTGTATCATCAATACAATCGTAAAGCCTCTCTACAACAAGGGACTCCTTGACGGTATGGGAATGCAGTCTCACGTTCCTGCCAATGCAACAGGCTTTGCAGGCACAGATTCCTATCTTCAGGCAATGGATATGTACCTTTCAGTCGGATGCGACGTTCAGGTAACAGAGCTTGATATTTCTCTCGAAAATGGCAAGTATTCACTTCAGGATCAGGCAAACAAGTACAAGGCAATCTTCCAGCACGCTATGGATGTAAATACAAGCGGCAAATATAAGGGACGTGTAACCCTCGTTCAGGTATGGGGACCCAATGACGCCAACTCATGGCTCAGTGCAGGTTCAGACGCACTCCTTTACGATTCAAGCAATCAGCCCAAGCTCGCTTATACAACACTTATGCAGCTTGGCGACGGCAACGGTCCTTTCGAGAGCCTTGACGGTCCGATTACTCCTCCCGAGCCTAATGAGTACGGCTGGTGGTTCCAGTGCGGATTCGAAAACGGCGACGATAACTGGACTAACAGAGGCGGAAACTCAGTTGAAGTTTCAGATAAGGAACACTATACAGAGTGGGGCAGCAAGTCGCTCTTTGTATACGACAGAACATCCGAGTGGATGGGTGCAATACTTTCACTCAGTCCTGTAATCTACAAGGCAGGCGAGTCCTACAGCTTCAGCGTTCACGTTAAGCAGAACAACGAAGAGGCTGTTGACTTCAAACTCTCTCTTGAATACACAGACGCATCAGGCGAAACTGCTTATGCAGATATCGCTAAGGTAACAGCTCCCAAGGGAATGTGGGCACAGCTTGTAAACACAAGCTACAAGATTCCTGATGGCGCTTCAGACCTCAAGATTTACGTTGAAACAACATCATCCCTCACTGATTTCTATATGGACGAGGCAATCGGTGCTGTTGATAAAACAGGTATTGCAGGCGAAGGTCAGCCTGAAGTAAAGGTTGTAGTCCGTGGAGACCTCAACTTCGACGGAAAAATCAATGTATTCGACGTTGTTGCTGCTCGTAAGGGCATCATAAACGGTATTTCAGACGCAGATACAAAGAAGGCTGCCGACGTTGACAGAAACGGCAAGTTCGAAGCAGCCGACCTCGTTCTCATTCATCAGTACGTTATGGGTAAAATCACAGAGTTCCCCAAGGCACAGATTTCAATTGATGTTGCTGCAATGGAAGCAGCATTCTCAGGCGTAAACGTTCTTGACAGCTGGAAGAAGGACGGCGAAAATAACGTTCTCTGGACTCAGCGTTTCGGTGCAGACCCCGGATTTATGGTTTACAAGGACAGACTCTACGTCTATACAACAAACGACGCTCCTGAATACAGATCCGACGGAAAAATTCAGGTGAATACTTACAATTCAGGTACTATCAACTGCTTCTCCACTGCCGATCTCGTAAACTGGACAGATCACGGTGCAATTCCCGTTGCAGGCAGAAACGGCAGAACTCAGAATGGTGCAGCAAAGTGGGCAACTTATGCATGGGCTCCCGACGCTGCATGGAAGACAATCAACGGTAAGGATAAGTTCTTCCTTTACTTCGCAGACAGTGCAGGTGGTATCGGCGTACTTACAGCCGACAGTCCCGAGGGTCCCTACACAGATCCTATCGGAAAGGCACTTATCACCAAGAGCACTTCAGGCTTTGGCGACGTAGAATGGCTCTTCGACCCTGCTGTTCTCGTTGACGATGACGGCACAGGTTACCTCTACGTAGGCGGTGGTGTTCCCAGCGGAAAGGCTGCTGACCCGGGAACAGCAAGAGCTATCAAGCTCGGTGACGACATGACATCACTTTCAGGTTCAGCTGTAAGAATGAATCCTCCCTATCTTTTTGAGGACTCAAGTATTCTCAAGGTTGGCAATACTTATTATTACTCATACTGCACAAACTGGAGCACAGGCGGAAATCCCTACGGTTTCGGCAATGCGGAAATCGCTGTTATGACTTCCACAAATCCCCTCGGACCCTTCACATATAAGGGAATTGCACTCAAGAATCCCGCATCCTACAAGCTTGACGGCGGCGGAAACAATCACCACTCCATCGTTGAGTTCAAGGGCAAGTACTATGTGCTTTACCACAGCCGTGCACTTTCAAGAGCTATGAACATTCAGGCACTTAATACTGACGGTTCAATTGATTTAGGCGGTAACTACCGTTCACCTCATATCGACGAGGCTACATTCTCTAACGGAATGTTCTCGGCAACAGGTACAATGAAGGGCGTTTCACAGATTGAATCACTCAATCCTTATGTAAAGGTTCAGGCTGAGACAATGTCAAATCAGTCCAAGAATCTTAAAGTAAACGGTCTTTGCGATACATCTGTTGCAGTCGGCAAGGGTGACTGGTTCAAGACAAGCGGTGTTGACTTCGGCAGCGGTGCATCATCACTCACAATGAAAGCTTCTTCTAAAAATGGTGCTGTAATAAGAGTTTGCAGCGGTTCTGCAAAGGGCGAGGTTCTCGCTTACGTACAGATTCCCGCAGGCGGTTCTGCTGAGGAAATTGAAGTTCCCGTAATCAATTCAGCATCCGGCAAAAACGACATCTACTTTGTATCAAGCGGAGATGCAGAAGTAGACTGGTGGCAGTTTGCTGAATAAGTGAAAAATAATTAATAATTTTCGTTTAGCCATGCCCTGAAATAGGGTGTGGCTAAGCGTGTAATTAAACAAATTAATTCTTTGAACAATTTTACAAAGAGTTACTAAAAGGAGGATATTAAGATGGGTTTAAAAAAATCAATCGGAAGAGCTTTTTCTGCTCTTACGGCAGCGGCTATGCTTGCAACCTCAGCACAGGTCCTGCCGAAGAGTGATGAGGAGCTCGTTGCAAGGGCAGCAAGTGCCTGCGTAATTGACACTCAGAAGGAGTATCAGCTTATCAGAGGCTTCGGAGGAATCAATCATCCCGAATGGACAGGTGCAGACCTCTCAGATTCGCAGAGACAGACTGCTTTCGGAAACGGTACAAATGAACTCGGACTTTCAGTTCTCAGAGTATTTGTCAATCCTGATAAGAATCAGTGGTACAGAGCTGTTGAGACAGCAAAGTTTGCAAACAAAATGGGTGCATACGTATTTGCTTCTCCGTGGGAGCCGCCTTCGAGCATAGCGTCCAAGGGCGACGGCACCTATCAGGGAGGAAAGGTACACCTTGACAAGTCAAATTACGGTGCATACGCTCAGCATCTTAACGACTTCGGAACTTACATGAAGAATCAGGGCGTAGACCTTTTCTCCATTTCAGTTCAGAACGAGCCTGACTACGCTCACGACTGGACAGGCTGGACTTCCGACGAAACAACAGACTTCCTTGCAAATTACGGACACCTTATTACAAGTACACGTATGATGTCTCCCGAGACTTTCCAGTATACAAATAAGGACTACTACAACAAGATTCTCAACAACTCAAAGGCATTTGCAAATACAGACGTATTCGCAACACATATGTACGGCACACAGAGAAGTCAGATGGATTTCTCCGCACTTGAAAACTGCGGCAAGGAAATCTGGATGACAGAAGTTTATGTTCCCAACAGCGAAGCTGATTCAGCAAACCGCTGGCCCGAGGCTCTTCAGGTAGGTGAGAACATTCATAATGCTCTTGTAGTAGGAAACATGAGTGCGTATGTATGGTGGTACATCAGAAGAAGCTACGGTCTCATGACAGAGGACGGCAAAATCAGTAAGCGTGGCTACAACATGGCACAGTTCTCGAAGTGGGTACGTCCCGGAGCTATCAGAATCGGCGCTACAGAGCAGCCCGATACAAATATCCTCGTTTCTTCCTACAAGAATGAGGACGGAACAATCGCAATCGTAGCTATCAACAAGAATTCTTCGGGCAGCGTTGTTCAGGAATTCAAGCTTGGCAGCGGCGAAAAAATCGGAAGCGTTGACCGTTACAGAACAAGCAGCAGCGAGAATCTTGCTCTTACTGCAAACATGGAAGCAAGCGAAAGCGGATTCTTTGCAACACTTCCCGCACAGTCCATTTCCACATTCGTAATCACTCCCGAGGGGGGTATCAAGCAACCCGAACCCAATGAGTACGGCTGGTGGTTCCAGTGCGGTTTTGAGGACGGCGACGATAACTGGACAAACAGAGGCGGAAATACTGTTGCAGTATCCGATGCAGAGCATTATACAGAGTGGGGAAGCAAATCACTCTTTGTTTCAGACAGAACATCTGAGTGGATGGGTGCTTCACTTGAGCTCAGCAACAAGATTTTCACAGCAGGTCAGGCATACAGCTTCAGCGTTCATGTAAAGCAGAACACCGAAGAAACGGTTGATTTCAAGCTTTCACTTGAGTATACCGATTCCACAGGCGAGACAGCTTATTCCGACATTGCAAAGGTAACTGCTCCGAAGGGACAGTGGGCACAGCTCCAAAATAAGAGCTACAAGATTCCCGAAGGTGCAACAAATCTCAAGATTTATGTAGAAACAACATCCTCTCTTACAGATTTCTACATGGACGAGGCAATCGGTGCTGTTGACGGCACAGGTATTCAGGGCGAGGGACAGCCTGAACTTCCCGAAGTAAAGACAGTTATTCCCGGTGATATCAACTTCGACGGCAAAATCAACATCTTCGACGTTGTAATGGCAAGAAAGGGCGTAATTGCAGGAGGCTTCTCCGATAATTACGCTGTCAAGGCTGCTGACGTTGACAATAACGGCAAGGTAGAAGCAGCAGACCTCGTTCAGATAAGCAGTTACGTAATGGGCAGAATTACCGAGTTCACAAAGGTTGAGGGAAGCAGCGGTACAATGATGACAATTTCAGAGTACACTCCTCTTGCACAGGCAAAGCTTGCGATGAATGAGACAAATGAGTCAAAGCAGGAAAAGTCAGGCGTTCAGTACGGAACTGTAGTTTCCAAGAGCTATTATTCGGAATTCTGTAAACGTGAGAAGAAGTATAACGTACTTCTCCCCGCAGGCTATACCACAAGCAAGAAGTATCCCGTAATGTACGTAATGCACGGCTACTGGGAGAATCAGGACAGAATGATTATTACAGGCAACGGGACAATGTATACACGTCAGATTGTCGGCAATGCAATTGCTGAAGGCGCTGCAAAGGACATGATTCTTGTTTTCCCATACATCTATTCAAGCCAGTCACAGGACGACTGCAATGCTATGGACGATGCAAACAATATCGCATATGATAACTTTGGAACAGTGCTTGTTAATGAGCTTATGCCTCTTATCGAGAAGGAGTACAGCGTTGCAACAGGCAAGGCAAATACAGCTATCACAGGCTTCTCAATGGGTGGACGTGAGTCTCTCAACATCGGACAGAAATATCCCGACCTCTTCGGTTACGTAGGAGCAATCTGTCCTGCACCTGGAGCTTCAGGCAACTGGAAGTTTGCATCTGAGGAGGCATCTCCCTCACTCATCTATATCACAGCAGGCGGAAACGACGATGTTGTTTATACAACTCCCGAGGGATACCACAACAATTTCACAAAAAATAATGTTCCCCACATCTGGCACTACTACCAGAACGGCTATCACGGTGATAACAGCATCCATGCACATCTCTACAATTTTGTAAGATTTGCATTTCAGGCTTAATTTCACTGCTTGTCATTAAAGCTGGGAACTCGGATAAACCGTAAGACTTGCCTTTATGTCAGAGCAGGTAATTAAACGAACCCTCCTATGGTGTAATAATATCATAGGAGGGAGTTTTTTGTAAGAGGGGACTGATTCGTACGGCAGCATATTGTGATTACGGGCTTGAAACTCTGATTTTTCAATAAAATAATGTTTCTGCCTCAAAAAGTATTTGATTTTCTGAAAAAATGTGTTATAATATGACTGTAACAACTTTTATGGAGGTCATTATGCGTATCCGACACAAACCATGGGCAAAGCCTGAACTTGAGGCATGTCCTTTCTATATCAACGAACCACAAAACTGTATAGGCAAATGGAATGAACTTTTCAGTAATCCTTCGGCTCCGCTTTATGTTGAACTGGGCTGCGGCAAGGGAGGATTTATTTCTCAGGCAGCTCCTGCGCATCCCGAAGTCAATTTTATTGCCATGGACATTAAGAATGAGATGCTTGTTCTGGCAAAGAGAAAGCTTGAGAATGCTTATAATGAACTTGAAATGTCTGCGGATAATGTCAGAATTGCAATTCAGAATATTGAGCGTATTGAACTTGCATGGAACGAAAACGACCGTGCAGACAGAATCTACATAAATTTCTGCAATCCATGGCCGAAGAAAAAACATAAGAAGCGTCGTCTGACACATACACGTCAGCTTCTTGCGTACAAGAAATTTCTCAGAGGTCAGCTATGGTTCAAGACGGACGACGACGAGCTTTTCGAAGAATCATTTGAGTATTTCGAAGAAGCAGGCTACAGAATTGTTTTCAGAACATTTGACCTCCATAGTGAATCGGGTATCGAGAATTTCGTTACAGAACATGAAAAAATGTTCACCGACGAAGGAAAAAAGATTAAATTTCTTATCGCTGAACCAATAAGGGAGGATTAATATGGAATTTGAAAAAACAGGTGAAAAATTTCAGTTCGGATTCGGCTCCATGACAGCTGCCGGAAACGGAAACGTTACCAACGCTCAGCCTGTTCCAAAGGAAATAAAAACAAAGCATAATACGGAAGCAATAGCAAAAAGTGCTGTAAAAGCTGCCGTTCTCTCTGCTGCAGTTCTGATAAAGAACAGGAAGAAAAAGAAAAAATAGCCTTTTTTCAGCAGATTTTCACATTGTACACTTGACATTTCTGATAGTCTGTACTATAATTAATATGTCCTCTACCATATGGATAAAACTCTAAGGAGTGAACTTTTTATGATAAAAATCAGGGAGTTTTTCGTTAATCTGAAAAAGTCCACCAAAATAACCATGATTTCATGCGGATGCTTTATCGCTCTTACGGTTATCATTCTGTTTTATTTCATTTTGTTTCCGTATACTCCGTCAGATAAGGTGCTCAAAGCCTTCGGACGTGAGAACGTTTCAAGTGTTGAGACTGTCTATACAACAACTACAAGCGTTGTAACAAGCAGTAATGCAACTACTACAACCGTTACAACTACACGTGACCCTAATCGTACAGATTTTGAAATCGTTATCACAACAGGTAAGGGATTTATAATTTCCGGTGATATTATCCCGACAGGTCCCGAATATATCGTCACTACAACAACTACTCCCGAACCTACTGAAACTATAGAACCGACAGAGCCTACTGAGCCAATCGAGCCGACTGACCCGACTGAACCGATTGAGCCTACCGACCCGACAGAGCCTACAGAGCCGACGGTTGAGCCTACAGACCCGACAGAGCCTCCTGTTATTCCGACAGAACCGCCTGTTGTGCCGCCTGAGATTCCTACTGAAACACCTGATTTGCCGCCTGATGACAGCGGTGAAACGTGGTAATCAGAAATTGTCAGATTATACTTTGTACAACACCGCGCAAAGCACGTCTGACGACTTTGCACAAAATCTGCTTGCATTTTTTTCGTCATCCTGCACAGAAATTCCTTGACATACGGCAGTATGCCTGCGAAATTTCTGTACAATCTTACGAAAAAACTGACTTCGCATCTTTCGCACAAGCTTTGTGCGGTATTGCCCTTAGAGACCGCTTTTTGCGGTCTTTTTTATTCTTTTCGGAAAAAAATCGTGCCAGCTATTGCAATTTATTCCAAAGTATGATACAATATTAACGATAGGGTGTTTTTCACCTTCAAGGAGCTTTTTACAAATTGCTCTAAATGAACATTCAGGAGGAAATTAAATTATGTTAGTTTCAGCTAAAGAAATGCTCGATAAGGCAAGAGCAGGCAAGTATGCAGTAGGTCAGTTCAACATCAATAACCTTGAGTGGACAAAGGCTATACTCCTCACAGCTCAGGAGTGCAATTCTCCCGTTATCCTCGGTGTATCCGAAGGTGCAGGAAAGTACATGACAGGTATGGAGACTGTTGCTGCTATGGTTAAGGCTATGGACGAGTCCCTCGGTATCACTGTTCCCGTTGCTCTCCACCTCGACCACGGTTCTTACGAGGGCTGCTATAAGTGCATCAAGGCAGGCTTCACTTCAATCATGTTCGACGGTTCACACTTCCCCATCGAGGAGAATATCGAAAAGACTAAGGAGCTCGTAAATGCTTCTCACGCTCTCGGTCTCTCTATCGAGGCTGAGGTTGGTTCTATCGGCGGTGAAGAGGACGGCGTTGTTGGTGCTGGTGAGTGTGCTGACCCCAACGAGTGCAAGATGATCGCTGACCTCGGTGTTGACTTCCTCGCAGCAGGTATCGGCAACATCCACGGTAAGTACCCTGAGAACTGGGCAGGTCTTTCTTTCGAGACTCTTGAGGCTGTTAATAACGCTGTTGGCGAGCTTCCCCTCGTTCTTCACGGCGGTACAGGTATCCCCGACGATATGATTACAAAGGCAATCTCTCTCGGCGTTGCTAAGATCAACGTTAATACAGAGTGCCAGCTCGTATTCCAGGAGGCTACAAGAGCTTACATTGAGGCTGGTAAGGACCAGACAGGTAAGGGCTTTGACCCCAGAAAGCTTCTTGCTCCCGGCTTTGAGGCTATCAAGGCTAAGGTTAAGGAGAAGATGGAACTCTTCGGAAGCGTTAACAAGGCATAATTCTGCTTATACAGAATGTCTGCTGACATTATCACGTAAATTTAAGGCAACACCGTGCAAAACCGTCAGGCGAGCTTTGTACGGTGTTGCCTAAAGCCATTCCCGATTTTTGTCGGGAGTGGCTTTTATTTTGTGTATATTCCGCACACATCTGCTCATATAATGTAGCGGAGGTGCTGTTCTATGAAAAAAACAATCCTGATTACAGCTGCTGTTTCGTTGCTTCTGACCACTGCCTGTTCGGGACAGGCTCCGTTAAATAATACCGACGGAAATTCTGTATCTTCTTCGCAGCAAACCGCTGATTCTGAGTCTTCAAGTGTCAATATGCAGATTCAGTCCTCAAGCGACGACGCTCCCCGAAAAAGCTACACTCCGATTAATTATGAAACGCAGATAGGCATGTGGTTTCCGTATCTGTACTACGATGAATACATGAAAGGAAAGTCTGCCGATGAGTTCAGAGCAGCCGTAAGAGAGCTTTACTCCGAAGCAAAGAGAGAGTCGGTCAATACAGTCTATCTTCATGTCCGTCCGAATGGTGACGCATACTATAAATCGGAGATTTTCCCTAAGGGTATCAGTCTTGACGGCGACTATGACCCTTTTCAGATTATGCTTGAGGAGGCTCACAAGCTGGGATTGTCCGTCCATGCGTGGATTAATCCTCTGAGACTCCAGACAGCTTCAGTCATGGAGACTGTTCCCAATAATTTCATTACAAAGCAATGGGCATCCGACCCGAATTCACGGATAGTCCGAGAAGTCAACGGAAGGTTTTATCTTAATCCTGCCCGTGAGGAGACAGCTGAAATTCTCAGACAGAGCGTCGATGAGATTGTGTCACAATACGACGTTGACGGAATCCATATTGATGATTACTTTTATCCTACTACAGACCCGCAGTTCGACAGCGTGGAATTCGAGGCAAGCGGCAGTTCCGACCTCGCAGAATGGCGTACCGACAATATCTCCCGACTTGTCAGAACGATTTACGATACAGTAAAGTCAAAGGACGACAGGATACTTTTCGGTATAAGTCCACAGGGCAGTATCAGCAACAATTATAACACGCAGTACGCTGATGTGAAACTCTGGGCAGGCAGCGATGACTACTGCGACTACATTGTTCCGCAGATTTATTACGGATTCAGAAATTCAACAAATCCTTTCGCTGAAACTCTCGCTCAGTGGGAAAGTCTTACGGGAGAAAATGTGAAGCTGATTATAGGACTTGCCGCATATAAGCAGGGGAAATATGATAAGTGGGCAGGCGTTTCAGGTGAACAGGAATGGATAGAAGAATCAGATGTGATTCAGCGACAGACTGAGCTTGTAAAAAAGTCATCAGCCGACGGTTATGCTCTTTACAAATGATGTGTAATTAAGGAAGGAAAATTGTGAATTTTTTCACAATATACTATTGACTTAAATGACGTATTATGATATAATTTTACTTGACAAACCGCTGTATTTGCGGCAGATTGGAGTAGAATTATGGAAAGGCTGAATGGCATTATTACTGACATAAATGATTTTATCTGGGGAGTTCCTCTTGTTGTTGCCGTTTTTTTCTGCGGTATTCTTCTCACGATACGTCTGCGCTTTGTTCAGGTCCGCAAACTCGGCAAGGCACTGAAATTTATCGTTAAAAATGAGGACACCGGAAGCGGAAATATTTCAAGCTTTGCTGCACTATGTACAGCTCTTTCCGCTACTGTCGGAACGGGAAATATTGTCGGAGTTGCTACTGCAATCGGCACAGGTGGTCCCGGAGCACTCTTCTGGATGGAGGTCGCTGCATTTTTTGGAATGGCAACAAAGTACGCCGAAGGTCTTCTTGCAGTGAAATACCGTGTAAAGAATGAAAACGGCGACTATATCGGAGGTCCGTTTTACTATATTGAAAACGGACTCGGCAGTAAATGGAAATGGCTTGCCAAGCTCTTTGCAGTGTTCGGACTTCTGGCAGGACTTATGGGTATAGGTACGATTACTCAGATTAACGGAATTACTTCCGCTGCAAACAACTTCTTTGACAAAGATGCTTCCAACACTGTTTCACTTTTCGGACGTGACTATACTATAACAACAATTGCGGCAGGTCTTATTGTAACCGTTTTTGTTGCACTCATTGTTATAGGTGGAATCAAGCGCATTGCTAAGGTTTCGGAATTTGTGGTTCCTGCGATGATATTTGTTTATGTTGCATGCTGTCTTGTTATTATTTTTGGTCACATTACGGAAGTTCCCGATGCAATTGCAACGATTATCAGGAGTGCTTTCGGATTCCGTCAGTCGGCAGGCGGTTTTGCGGGATATGCTGTTATAAAAGCTTGTATGAGCAAGGGCGTTGAACGTGGAATCTTTTCTAATGAAGCAGGTCTTGGCTCTGCACCGATTGCTTCGGCTGCGGCAAGAACAAACGAGCCTGCACGTCAGGGACTCGTTACTATGACCGGTACTTTCATTGATACTATAATTGTATGTACTATGACAGGTCTTGCTATCGTTATTGGCGGAAGCTATAACAAGGGACTTGAAGGCGTTGATATTACTATAGACGCATTCAGTTACGGTCTTCCTGTATCTGATAAAACTGCTGCGTTCATAATCATGGTATGTCTTTCATTCTTTGCGTTCACCACAATTCTCGGTTGGAATTATTACTCTGAATGTTGTCTTTCATATCTTACAGGCTCGAACAAGAAAGCCTCAGCGGTATTTCGTTGGCTGTATGTTGCGGCTGTTTTCATTGGTCCCTATCTCACAATCGAAGCTGTATGGAGTCTTTCGGGTGTGTTCAACGGACTTATGGCGTTTCCAAATGTTATTGCTCTGATTGCACTTTCGGGCGTCGTTACCGCTGAAACTAAGAGTTACCTGAAACGTCTAAAAGAAGGTAAGGCGGAGTCATAGTCGATAATAACAGAAGTCTGAATGACCGCAAGCGTTATTATGTTTTTATTATTCGTTTATACTTTTTTGAATGATGAAGCAAAGCTGTAGAAATATGGCTTTGCTTTTTTGTAATCAGAAAAAGGTTCCCCGAACGAAGTTCGGGGCAATAACCGCCTGCCGTCCTTCCGATGTTTTTGCGGATTCCGCATGGTATTCGCTGAATCTGAGTAAGATAGACAGTTGGAGAGACGTCACTGTAAGGATACGATTTCATTTTAATTGACAATTGTTTGTGCTGTATGCTATAATAAATTTAAGGCAACACCGCACAAAGACCGCCTGACGCACTGTCCTTTGTGCGGTGTTACCTTAATCTTATTATATTATTGTGGCGGTGATATTTTTGAAGAAACACAAAACATTCCTCTATCGATTCCTTCGTTTTTTGTTTGCACCACTGTTTCGGTTTCTTTTCCGTCCTGAAATCGTAGGAAAAGAGAATATCCCCGTAAGCGGCAGAGCTGTGATTGCAGGCAATCACAAGCACGCATTTGACCCGATTCTCGTTGATATATGCACAAAACGTATTGTGCACACGCTTGCAAAAAAAGAGCTTCATGACGGCGCATTCGGTTTTATATTCCGTGGAGTGGGGACGATACCCGTTGACCTTCACAGTAAAGAAAACAAAGCTGCACTTGCTGCTGCGGTTGATGTGCTCAGGGGCGGCCATGTCGTAAATGTATCTCCTGAGGCGAAGCGGAATTATACAGATGAACTGCTGCTTCCGTTCAAATACGGCACTGTATCTATGGCGCAGAAAACGAACAGTCCAATTGTTCCTTATGCGATTTCGGGAGATTACAAGCTATTTTCAAATAATCTGAAGATTGTATTCGGAGAGCCGTTTTACACAGACGACAGGGAGCTTTCCGACGCAAACAGCGATCTGTATCATCGTGTGATGAAGCTGTTGATTGAGAACATGAGTCAATCGGAGCTGAAGAAAAAACATATCACAACGTTTGAAGAATGGAGCAGAAAAAATGAGAAAGCATCTTGAATATCCCGATTGTTCGCTGTATGATTTCCTGAAACAAAATGCGAAGAATTATGAAAGCTCCTGCGCCCTGGAATATTTTGGCATGAAGATTACATATCGCCGTTTGCTTGAGGAGATTCACCGCTGTGCCAAAGCTCTGCGACACATGGGAATACAAAATGGAGATACAGTATCGATCTGCCTGCCCAATATTCCACAAGCAGTGGTAGCTTTTTATGCGGTGAACTGCATCGGTGCAGTTGCAAATATGATTCATCCGCTTTCGGCTCAGGCAGAGATTCTGCATTATCTGACGGTTTCTCAAAGCCGCATGATCATCGCACTGGATATGACTTCGGAAAAAATACAGAAGGTTCTTCCGCAGACAAACGTTGCACATACGGTTTACGTCTCTGTTTCTGAGGAAATGCCTTTATATCTGAAGCTTGCGTATCATCTGACGAACCGTAAAAAAGCTGTTCTTCCCTGTGATGCTTTGGTATGGAAAGATTTTCTTACACTTGATGGCTCGCAGGAGCTCGCTGCCGAATACCACGGAACAGGCAAGGAATGTGCTGTTATTCTGTACAGCGGCGGTACAACGGGAAAGTCAAAGGGGATTATGCTTTCGAATCTTAATTTCAATGCGCTTGCACTTCAGAGCATCGAAAGCTGCGGCTGTCTGTGCAAAGGCGATAGGGTTCTCTCCATCATGCCGGTTTTTCACGGATTCGGACTTGGTGTGTGCATTCATACTGTACTGAATTTCGGAGGTACGGCAATCATTCTTCCGAAATTCAAGGCTTCTGAGTTTCATAAGCTTTTGTTCCGATATAAACCGAATGTTATTGCCGGCGTACCTGCGATATATGAGAGTCTGATACGCAGCAGAGCCTTTGAGGGCAAAGATTTTTCCTTTCTTAAATGTATAATTTCAGGCGGAGATTCTCTTGCCTCTGCCACTAAGGAGAAGCTGAACAGCCTGCTTGCCTCACATGGATGCAATGTAACTGTGCGTGAGGGCTATGGTCTGACTGAATGCGTTACAGGAAGCTGTCTTGTACCCGATCATTCAACTAAGCTTGACAGCGTAGGATTGCCCTATCCCGATACGTTTTATCAGATTCTTGATCCCGAAAGCGGTGCGCCTCTGCCCGTAGGAGAGATTGGTGAAATTGTACTGCGTGGTCCGTCGGTTATGTTGGGTTATCTGAATGAACCTGCGGAAACTGCCGATACGCTCCGTCTGCACAGCGACGGGAATAAATGGCTTCATACCGGCGATCTGGGATACATGGACGATGACGGCTATGTATATTTCCGACAGCGCCGCAAGAGGATGATTGTTTCCGGCGGATATAATATTTATCCCCAGATTATAGAAGAAATCATCAGTAGGCATCCTCAGGTTATGACGTGTGCCGTCGTTGGGATTCCCGATGAAATTATGGGACAGCGTGTCAAGGTTTATGCAGTGCTTTGCGGAGATGATTCGGATACGGAAAAGATTAAGACGGAGCTTATGGAAGCTTTGCGGCAGGAGATCGCAGGCTATGCATTGCCGCGCGAGATCGCCTTTGTGCCGTCTATGCCCCGAACCTTGGTCGGCAAAATTGCGTATACAGAACTGATTGGCATGGAGGAGCGTTAATATGCAGAACGATAAGCGATTTTTACTCATTCATCCCGAAATTTCACGTACAAAATATAATTTTGCAGGTGTCATTGATAATGAGCCGCTGGAGCTGGAATACCTCTATGCATTGCTCAGACAAAACGGCTATGAGCCTGATATCTGGGACGGACAGGTGGAGAAAATTCCGCTGACCGAAAAGCTCAGAGCATTTCAGCCGGAATATGTATATATATGCGGACGCACACGGCAGGAAAACTTCATGAAGGAATACTGCGCATCAGCAAAGGAAATATGCGGCAGTACGGTTTTTATCGGCGGACTGCATGCACAGCATAATTTCCATCGTTTTTACATCAATACAGCAGATTATATCTTAAAAACCTTTGATATTTACAAGGTTTTTGATATTCTGGACGGTATGTCGCTTTCGGATATTGATGGAATCTGCTACCGTGATGGTCAGAACTGGACGGAAAATCCGTCACATCCCTTTGATATAAAACGGCTGCCTCTGCCTGACCGCAGTTATTTCTATGCGCATTCAGACAGATACCGTTATCTTGAACTGCTGCCGTGTGCCCACGTGCGTACAGCGTATTCATGCCCGTTTCGCTGCAGATTCTGCTATCGGAACCGCCTCAACTGCGGCGTGTATTCCGCACGTCCCATTGAGGAGGTTGTGGAAGAAATCCAAAGCATTGACTGTGATAACATATACTTTATTGATGACGATTTTCTTATTGACGAAGAACGCATTCGTACATTTATACGTCTTGTGAAAGAGAGGGGGATTCATAAGAAATATGTCTGCTATGGCAGGGCGGATTTTATTGCAAAGCATCCTGAGCTTATGGTACAGCTCAAGGAAACAGGCTTTTATTATATACTGGTGGGACTTGAAGCAATTGATGATACATTCCTGAATGAATACAACAAATGTTGTGATATGAACAGCAATATCAGAGCCGTCAAGATTCTCAATAAAGTCGGAATTAATATCATGGGTATGTTTATAGTGGGGCTTGATTTTACAGCAAAGGATTTTTCAAAGCTTTATCGGTGGATCAAGCAGCATAAGCTTCGTCATACGGCGATTTCTATATTTACTCCTGAGTTTTCTTCAGAGCTTATGGAGGAATACAAAAGCCGCCTGATTACGGAAAATCCCGAAGCGTGGGATTATCTTCATGTTGTTGCGAAGCCGTCAAGTCTCAGCGTCAGACGGTATTATTTTCATTATCATGTACTACTGGTAAAGCTGTTTTTGAAAGGTCAGCGAGAAGGAATCTACGATTTTATTGATTACAGCTATTATCTGAAATCGTTTTTTAAAAATATGTTCCGATTCGGAGGGTAAGCAAGTAAGTAAGGAGGAGACTTTATGCCTCAGAAAAATACCGTAAAAAAAATTATTCCGAGCAGGCTTGAAACGGGATTCCAGCAATTTTTATACAAGCATGTCGGAAAGCATATCCCTGAAAGTATGACGCCAAACCGGATGACGCTTGTTGGTGCACTTGGCGGACTGTTTGCGATTATCTGCACTCTGTTGACGCACATCTCGCCGTTTTTCTTTTTGGGAACGCTGGCAGGTCTGCTCGTGCATATTGTGGCGGATGACCTTGACGGCTATATTGCAAGAAACAGGAATATGTCCTCAAAAGCAGGCGCATATTTCGACCTGATTACTGACGTTATGTTTTCCACATTTCTCCTGCTTGCACTTGGACTTTCGCCCTATGCCAATATGGAGGTAATGGCATTTGCCGCACCTGTGTACGGAATTATCAACGTTACCGCAATGAATTACATCATCTATTGTAATGAATTTCTGTTTCCTCGGCTTGGACCGATTGAGGCTCATCTTACATATGGTGCGGTTGCGGTTCTGAGTATGATATTCTGCGGAAAATCATTCTTCTGCATATTCGGTATGAACATCATGATTGCGGATATTGTGCTGTTTATAGGGCTTATTCCGATGTACTACGAAATGTTCCGTCTGCAGATTCAGCTGTTTCGTAGGCTCAGGGAATCAGAGAGATGAAAACGATATATATTTGTCTTGTTGCGGCACATACGGGGCTCGGGAAATTCGTGCGGAGGCTCACAGACTATCCCTATACGCATATTGCGGTCAGTAAGGATGAAAGTCTGACGGATTTTGTGACCTACTCGCGCAGAAAGCATTATGTGCCTCTGGACGCAGGGTTTATGCATGAATACCGCGATTATTATGCATTCGGAAAACACAGAACTGTCCGCATGAAAGTGTATGCTCTGCCTGTTTCTGAGGCTGCCTATGCACGTATTATGCAGTTTATAGGTGCTTGTGAAAGCGATGCCGCACAGATGTTTAATCTGTTTTCAATGGTCACCATGCCGTTATTTCATGGCTTTCGGATTTACAAGGCGCATAATTGCATGTCGTTTACGGCAAGAATTCTGGAGCTTTCCGAAACAGTACCCATGAACAAGCCCTACTGGCGATATGATATACATGAGATGGACAGGCTTCTTGATGGACATCTTTATTTTGAGGGTGAACTTGAACGGACAGACTCTCCTGATTACGAAAGCTACATGGAGAAGCCTCCTTTTGCGAAAAGACTTTCCGTGTCTGCAAAAACTATTATAACACTGACAAAACGTTGTATGTTCGCACGCAGCAGAATCGAGGATTGATACAGAATGAGGTCGATATTATCCGAACAAATGCGGTGCTCTCCACGAAGTATTTCATGCTGTTTGCACGTATTGAGAGCCTTATTGCGGGTGAATCCATCGAAACGGTATTGCTGCGTGCAACAGTTGGATTCCGAATCAATATGACGGAGATTCTGAAAGGCTTCGGCTTTTCTCATGTTTATACAGCGGTGGATGAAACAGAAGTCAAACGGTGTCCGGCATATCTCAGCGAGCAGCCGAAATCAGCTATGGTTATCTGCGCACTGCAGGGCTTACGTGCATACCTTGGCAGAACTACGGTTTCTCCGCCGGATAATAAAAGAATGCTGATGGAGAAAAAAGGAATGAAAGCATTGATTTTCAATTCAGGGCTTGGCAGCAGAATAGGCAGCCTGACCGAGAATATTCCGAAGTGTCTGTTGAAGCTCAGAAGCGGTGAAAGCATTTTTGCAAGGCAGCTCCGCATTTTATCGGAATGCGGTATCACCGATGTGGTTGTCACAACAGGAAAATATGAAGCCAAGCTTATTGCTGAAGCAAAGAGGCAAAGCGGGATATCAGTACAGTTTGTCAATAACCCTCTGTATGCCTCGACCAATTATATTTACTCGCTGTATCTTGCAGGTGAATATCTGGATGATTCAGTTTTAATGCTGCATGGAGATCTGGTTTTTGATAGGAGTCTTGTGCAGGCAATGCTTGCTGATGAGCGTCCCGATCTTTGCCTTATCAACAGGCAGATTCCCAAGCCTCAAAAGGATTTCAAGGGCAGAATAGAGGACGGTCGGTTACTGGAGGTTTCGGTGCATATTTTTGATGCGCAGTGCTATGCGCTCCAGCCGATGTATAAGCTTTCCCGCAATACCATGACAAAATGGCTTGCCCGAACAGAGCAGATGATACACTCAGGATTTACAGGTGTGTACGCGGAAGATGCGCTAAACTACATTGCAGATTCGCTGCATATTGAGGCTATGTCCTACGCACCGTATTACATCAACGAAATTGATACGCCGCAGGACTATGTACGCGTTTGTGCGGAAATAGAGCGCTATGAAAACGGAGTCAGGTATTCTGTTTCCTCACTGCAGTCGTTTCTTGCGGAATATCATGCCAGATGTCCGTTTTTTATCATGGGCAGACATCTGTTTGAGAGTGATACTGACCGTTTTCTTGATACTCTTGGGATTCCCGTCGGCAGATATTTCGATGTTAAGGAAAACCCGAGCGATGAGAGTGCGGCAGATGCTCTTCGTGCTTTTTTGGAGTATCAGGGCGATTTGATTGTTTCTATCGGCGGAGGAAGTGCAATTGATACGGCAAAGGCTGTGAAATTCAGCTTGCTGGATTCTTCTGAATATGGTAACCTTGTGCATATAGCGATACCCACAACGGCAGGCTCGGGAAGTGAAGCTACGCAGTTTGCGGTTATTTATCGGAACGGCACAAAGTGTTCTCTTGAGCATCCTTCATTACTGCCTCAGCGATGTATTCTGGACAGCTCGTTGCTTTATAGTATGACAGCACAGCAGCGCAAAGTCTCATTGCTTGATGCGTTTTGTCATAGCATAGAGAGTTTGCTCTCACATCATGCGTCTGCGGAAAGCAGGGAGCATGCGGCGTCTGCTCTGGATTCGCTGCTTGCATATTATCTTCCGTTTGTAAACGGAGAAGCTTCTGTTTGTGATGCGGTATTTGCCGCCGCAAATGATGCAGGCAGGGCGATTAATCTTGCCAAGACCTCGTTCGCTCATGCCATGAGTTATGTGCTGACCTCAGAGCATGGCATCAAGCATGGACAGGCAGCGGCTATCTGTTTGATATACGGTCTGAGGTATGCCGAGCAAATGGGTTTTCAGCCAAAAGCACTTTATGAATTGCGGCAGGTACTAGGGTGCAGGGGAGAAGAAACTGCCTCTGAGAAATTTGCTGCAATATACCGCAGTATGCAGCCTGAAGAGTATATCTGTCTGCGGAGTGCGGATCCGACTGAACTTGCAAGCAAGGTAAATGCACAGCGCATTTCAAATTCGGTGATTGCATTCAGTGAGACAGACCTGCTTAACATTTATACTAAGATTGTGAAAGCATATTCGTAAGATATTTCTCTGAGCACTGAGCAGTGCTTTTACTGACAATGAAAAGCGATATATATAAAAGAAAAATCTCCGAAAAATCGTGTTTAAACTGACCCTAAAAAGTTTTTCTTACTTTTTGGGGTCAGTTTAAATGTATTACATACTTCAATTATTGTATGATCCAGTCGTTTTCTGCCAAAGGATATCCTTATGACAATGCTGTGATGGAATGCTTTTTCAGATATCTCAAGCATGAAAAACAGATCGACGTTCTTATAGCTCATTGCCAGAGCTGCAGGACGCTTTGTTCCGTTACATTCATGGTTTCTACAATTCTATGCGTCCACACTCTCATAATAATGGGCTTCCGTCCATTGCGGCTGAAGAGATTGGTGCTTAGTTCTCTCTTTTTCTGTCTACTTTATTGACATTGGACCATCTTAACTGCACCTTTTTCAGGTATCGGCTTTTTACGATTAGCTTGGGCATAGCATCACTCCTTTCAGTGGGGATTGTTTTTGCTTCACAAATATGATATAATGATTGTAGTTTTTGTTGATGAGGTGATATGTATGAAAATCGAAATGGGAGAATCTCTTTTTTATTCTTGGCTGCGTCATGTGAAGGAATGTCAGATAGTACAAACAAACTGGAAGGTATCATCTCAGTGGTCACTATCAAATGCAGAAGAATTAGAAAGAATGATGAAGCTTATCGACAATCATTACACACAAAAGTATGACTATGCCATTTTCAAAAACAATTCATCTCTATCTCAGTTGCTACAGCAAGGTGAATGTGATGTTCTTGGTATATCTATTCAATCTGATGGGAACCAATACTATGCTGTTGATGTAGCTTTTCATGAAGCAGGATTAAATTATGGCAGTCGAGATACAACGGTGATGAAAGTCCTTGAAAAATGTGCAAGGACAGCATTTTGCCTTAATGGGTACATGACAACCAAAGAAGCTGAAATCATTTTTGCATCACCGAAGATCAATCCATCTGTTCTTTCTGATCTTGAACCTTGTATTGAAGAAATGAATACTATATTCAGCGAAAACGGATATAGCTATATTTTTCGCATTATCGCAAATGAGGAATATAACGATTCAGTACTGAAGCCTATCCTGTTGGCAAGTGATGGTGTAGCGGATACCTCAGAATTGTTTTTACGCAGTTATCAAATGTATAAAATGTTCTCTGACGAAGCAACTAACAGAACCCCAAGAACAAGAACGACTCGAAAAACACATGCTGATGGACTGGACTATACAGAGGCAGATGTATACAAGGAATTAAAAATCGGACAGCTTGCTCAAAAAGTTCTGGGACGTTTGTTGATCGATGGCTATGCAACCAATGAAGAAATAGTTGCAATGCAAACACTGGGATATAGCAAACAGAACTTTGATTTGCAATATCCGCTTTTGGTAGAAGAGAATTCAGATTTTGATCATGTTAGGTATTATGCCAAACCAATTCTCATCAATGGTGTGAGTTACAGGATGTGTTCGCAATGGTTTGAGACCTCTGCAAATAATGATAGACCATATTTGCTGAAATGGATTGAAGAACACAGCACAAAATAATTTTCAGTATGTAAAAGCCGTATCGCACTGATACGGCTTTTGCTTTATTCTTTCTGATACCTGACAGCATCCTCGCAGTCAATGACACCATTTATTTGACGGTTACCCAAAAAAACCCTTAGGTGATCCATGGTTTTGCGAATAAAATTTTAGTGTCCATATACGCAAAAAAGTCCGAATAATCGGATTTTTTTTGGCATGTGATCTTTTCGTCACATATAGATGGTGCGGGTGACAGGACTTGAACCTGCACCGAGTTGCCCCGACTGGCACCTAAGAGTAGCGTCACGTCAGTGGTTTTATTCTATCTTGTTTCCATTTCTTATGAGTGCAGTCATAACGACAACAAATTCTGATGGCAGCGGTGGGAAGGTCTGGTTTGATTTCAGGTATTCAAACAGTTCGTGGTTTTTGTTGACCGTTCTGCAAAACCACGCCGCATCAAGTGCATTCTTTATAGCACCGTTTACACTCATTGGACCAATTGAATATTTCTGACCGACGATTTTCAATATGCTTTTATATGTATCACTTTCAATCGGAGTATTCATCCAGAGATAGATAACATCCTTTACATAATTGAAGCCTTTGTATTTTTGTGATATACCTAATTCGATCAGTGTTTCGGAAATATGCTGTATGAGAGTTTCATCGGTTGTAATAAGCGTTGTTGTGTTCATAAAATTATTAATCCTTTTTTATATGATTTTATCGTCGGAGATTTCGATAATACGGTCGCACTGTTTTGCGATTTCAAGGTCGTGTGTGACGATATTATCTCAGCTTTTCAAGTGCATTTTTACCTGTTCTGCAGAGGGCATTCATTAAAACTCTATTTTAATACGTTTATCGGTTGGGGACAGAGTAGCCCACACCCACATATCCTGTTCTTCAAGATTATTCCAGTTTTGGGGCGTGAAATTCTGTCTGAACAACTGATAAGCAACGCGAACCTTGATTGTTTCGCCTTTCGGGACGGTCAGACTTCCAGAACCCGATAACGCAGTGCCGCTCAATTCGGAGGAAATTTTCGAAGATAACTGCATATCGGGAGAAGTGTACCAATCTATTCCCATAACAGGAAAGCTTAGCAGCTGCATATCGTTTTCTGCAGTACCGTCATTAGTTATGGAATAAGTAAGAATCAAACATTTCTCGTAATGAATCATCGGAGCATTCAGAGAATAATTATTAATCAGTTCCTCCGCATCGACTATTTCCGCATTATCAAGCGAAACGGAATAGCCTTTGTTATATCCGCCTCCGTAAGACATATTATCGTTGAAATCCATTTTCTCATTCATTGAAAAATACTCTTTGGGGAATCTGTCTTTTATCTTGAATCCATGATTCAGGTTATAGAATTTTACTCCCCATATTAATGCAAGCGCAAGAAATGCACTACTAATTATCAGTTTTTTCATTTGCCGAAACCTCCTCGGAAATGACCTGTTCATCAATTATTTTTCCGTGTTCGATTTTGTAGATAATATCACACATTTCCTGAAGAATTGCGTGGTCGTGACAGGTTACGGTAATAAGTGCGCCACGTTTCTTTTCGGAGGCGATTATTTTTTTGACAATTTCAACTCCGCTTGAATCGAGGGCGTTTGTCGGCTCATCGAGAATAATCAGTTCAGGAGCTTCCATTATAGCCGAGGCTATTCCGAGACGCTGTTTCATTCCGAGAGAATACTTGCGGTATTTCTTCTTGTCATCGGGATCAAGTCCGACACGGCTAATCGTTTTTTTGATAATATCGTCTGTGATTTTTCCTTTAATCGACGCTAAGAGCTTGAGGTTGTCAAATCCGCTGAGTCCTCCGAGAAAAGCGGGATTTTCGATGAGTATACCCATATTTTCGGGGAAGTCTATATCTTTTCCGAGCTTTTTTTCATCAAAAAATATATCACCTTTTGTAGGGAGTATCAATCCTGAAATGAGTCGCATAAGCATTGTTTTTCCGCAGCCGTTATAACCACAAAGACCGTATACCGTACCGCTTTTCAAAGTAAGATTAACACTATCGGCAACAGTATTGCCGCCGATTATTTTTGTTACATTTTTTAGTGTTATGGTCATGTTATTCACTCCTTATCGGGCAGGATATTTGTTTTCTTGAAATATATTCCGCCTATAATCATACACAGCGCAGTAATTGTAAGACAAATAATAATACCAACGTGCGTGTTATATCCTTTTTTAAGATAATTCATGTTATAAAGCACCATTGCAGAGCGTGTAAATGCAATTTGCGAATCCGAAAAGGTTCCTGCAATAATGAGTACAACAGAAATAATATAACTGTAAACAGGCTTTATGACCAGACACAGTGTCATCTGAATCATATTAAGTGCAAGAATAACAGTAAGCGGTGCGATAATAATACAAAGCCTGTCCATGATACCTATGCTTTTGCACGATGCACTTTCATAGACCACGCTTTCATTTGTCAGCGCATCGGTTAACTTATAATTATTTTCGGGAGTTAATATAAAATCATGAAGTACTCCATACAAAAAGATTGTTCCTATAATAAGAATGTAGCACCATACGGTTGCTGCGATGCACCAGATGCATTTTGAAAGCCACCATGACTCTCTTTTTCGGCAGCGTGTAAGTATTTGTGTACCGAATTGTGTCAGGTCGTTATGCATATATTCAAATCCGATAAACACAGCAAAAACAAATATTGCTATCCAGAAATACGGAAGCTCCATTAAAGAATTATCTTTGGGAAGCTTTGAAATGGGATCGTTTCCACGAAAAACAAGCGTAAACAAATCAAAAATCGTTATTTTACCGAACGAGCTTCCGTTAGAAAGAATTGCCACCAGATTATCATTGTACATACATTCAAAAAAGCAAAGTATCGGTACAACAAGAAATCTTCTGTTTTTTATGATACCCTGATAAATGTCGCAGCACATCAATTTACAGACATTCATATTTACGCCCCCTTAATGCAAAGAATAAAGATGGGATAATAATTATTACAGCTATATTGGTAAGCAGGTGGGGAAGATAATTGGTCGACAGAGGTGCGGCGTAAAGCATATCAGACCACACTAAACCGATAGCACGTCCATTTATAGTAACATTATAACGCAAAATGATATACGTTCCTATGATTTGCTGTACTGTAAATGTAAGAAAGGTTGAAATAAGGGCAACGGTGTATTTTTTTGTAAGCATTCCGACTCCGAGAGCGATGCAGACCATTGCACCTCCCCACAGAAAAGCAATGCCCGTCCACGCAAGAAGAAACAGCAAAGGATGTGTATAGAATAATTGCGGACAAAATGAGAATGCATGAACCGATGATGTACCGACTGCAACTATGGGATAATAAGATGGATAAAAAGTTGAAATCATAAGGAAATGCATTAGTATCGCAAAAGCAAATACTATTCCGCCGCTTATGAATGATACTATATATTTTGCGAGGAAGTATTTTTTTCGGCTTGTTCTGGATAATATCTGGTTAACATACCCGATATTTCTGTCATATCCGACAGTCCAGCTGTATGCCAGAGTGGTGAGAAGCGGAAGCAGTGAAAAAAGATACACAGCTTCATCCATTCCACGAAATGTGCCAATCCATTTTATAAATACACTTGTGTAAACGTCATAGCCGTCCTTATACAGCTCATATTTTGACAGAGCATCTAATATTACTATGATTAATGCTGTGAGCAGTGAAATGTAAAAAGACACGCTGTGCATCATTCTTTTCCATTCAAATCGGATTATTTTCATCATTTATTATCACCTCCAAGTCCTAAGTTCACAACAGTAAAGGGTAATTCATCGGAAAATGAATCATCATCACGACCATTAGCAAATGTAACATCTTCAAGAGCCACTTTACGTGTATCAAGCAAATAGCCTATAATAATATCTTTTTTCTCACCCGGCTGAAGGTTTATTTTGGTATAAAAATGAAAAGGCAAACTTTCATCCGGCGGCAAAACCTGATCAAAATACTCTTCGGTGGCATAAGCAACTCCGCCAAATCTTTCAAGCCAAAAATCATACTCGCCAAAATATTCGGGCTCCCAAAAATGATCTATGGAAACGGCATCAACATTTTCTACTGTCATATATGTTTTTATCATTATGAATCCTTTTAAAAATTCTGTTGTTTCAGCATCATAATTAAAACCGTCAGCGATAAGCACTTGCTGTAGTTCATCGTATTTCATTCCTGCATCGTTCAGACTGTCGTATAGCTCGCATTTATTTATTGTGAGGTAAAGGTGTCCGCTGTGTACAGGCATTACTACACAAAAGCGTTCGCCAAGCTCGGCTGTTGCGGGGACTTCGGAATATGGAACGTTAGGCAAAAGCAGTGAGTCGCCGCCGTTGTTGTCCGTCGTATCGCTGCCGGATATTGTACCGTTTACGTTTTCCTCTATCGGCTGTCCGAGAGTAGCTTCTGATGTTTCTTTTTTTGATATGTCTATATTTCCGACAGAACAGCCTGTTGTCAACAGCATAGCTGCGGCTGTCAGTATTATAAGTCTGGTTTTCATTTATTATCACCGCCAAGCCCTAAGTTCACAACAGTAAAGGGTAATTCATCGGGAAATGAATCATCATCTTGACCATTAGCAAACGTAACATCTTCAAGAGCCACTTTACGTGTATCAAGCAAATACCCTACAATAATATCCTTTTTCTCACCCGGCTGAAGATTAAATTTGAAAAAATAAGGAGAAGGCGAAGCATGGTCAAAATACTCTCCGGTGGCATAATCAACTCCGCCAAATCTACCAAGGCTAAAATCATACTCGCCGTATATTTCGGGCTGCCAAATATGATCTATGGAAACGGCATCAACATTTTCTACTGTCATATATGTTTTTATCATTATGTATCCTTTTAAAAATCCTGTTGTTTCAGCATCATAATTAAAACCGTCAACGATAAGCGCTTGACATAGTTCATCGTATTTCATTCCTGCATCGTTCAGACTGTCGTATAGTTCGCATTTATTTATAGTGAGGTAAAGGTGTCCGCTGTGTACAGGCATTACTACACAAAAGCGTTCGCCAAGCTCAGCTGTTGCGGGGACTTCGGAATATGGAACGTTAGGCAAAAGCAGTGAGTCGCCGCCGTTGTTGTCCGTCGTATCGCTGCCGGATATTGTACCGTTTACGTTTTCCTCTATCGGCTGTCCGAGAGTAGCTTCTGATGTTTCTTTTTTTGATATGTCTATATTTCCGACAGAACAGCCTGTTGTCAACAGCATAGCTGCGGCTGTCAGTATTATAAGTCTGCTTTTCATTTATTATCACCGCCAAGCCCTAAGTTCACAACAGTAAAGGGTAATTCATCGGGAAATGAATCATCATCACGTCCATTAACAAACGCAACATCTTCAAGAGCCACTTTACGTGTATCAAGCAAATACCCTACAATAATATCCTTTTTCTCACCCGGCTGGAGGTTTATTTTGAAATAATCACGAACAGGCAAACTTTCATCCGGCGGCAAAACCTGATCAAAATACTCTCCGGTGGCATAAGGAACTCCGCCACATCTACCAAGGCTAAAATCATACTCGCCGTATTTTTCGGGCTGCCAAATATGATCTATGGAAACGGCATCAATATTTTCTACTGTCATATATGTTTTTATCATTATGTATCCTTTTAAAAATCCTGTTGTTTCAGCATCATAATTAAAACCGTCAACGATAAGTGCTTGACATAGTTCATCGTATTTCATTCCTGCATCGTTCAGACTGTCGTATAGTTCGCATTTATTTATAGTGAGGTAAAGGTGTCCGCTGTGTACAGGCGCTACTACACAAAAGCGTTCGCCAAGCTCAGCTGTTGCGGGGACTTCGGAATATGGAACGTTAGGCAAAAGCAGTGAGTCGCCGCCGTTGTTGTCCGTCGTATCGCTGCCGGATATTGTACCGTTTACGTTTTCCTCTATCGGCTGTCCGAGAGTAGCTTCTGTTGTTTCTTTTTTTGATATGTCTATATTTCCGACAGAACAGCCTGTTGTCAACAGCATAGCTGCGGCTGTCAGTATTATAAGTCTGCTTTTCATTCTGTTCCCTCCATTTTTAAGTTAATAGCAGCATAAGCTGTGCCGAAATCAATCAGCACAGCTTAAACTTGTATCAACAATCAGGAGCCCATGTGCCGGATATAGTTGAACCAACATAATAATATGCTGATTGGAATTTTAAACCGCAAAGACCGTAACCGTATTCATAAACATTGTTATGTAAATAATTTGTTCCTATACTTGTACTTACATAATTTACATTATTGTAGTAAGCATCAAGTGTAACATTCGCACAAGTATTGTTCCAATCAGCGTCAACAAGCCCCCAGACTTGAACAAATGCACCGCTTGTTGCCTGAGTAAGGTTAAGATAAACGGAGCTGCTTGTATCTTTAGAACGTATGGGCTTTTGATCTTGCGGTAATGGGTCAAATCTGTTGGATATATTTGCCGGAATATCAAATCTTGTAATATTTGTTGGGTTATAAACTGCGTTTGCAGTAATACTTAATGTGCCGGCAGTCATGACACATAATGATGTAAACAAGGAAACAAGCTTTTTGAATGAATTCTTCATAATATCTTCCTTTCCGACAAAAATGTCTAAGATGATTTTGAGTTGCATTTGTTTTCTTGGATTATATCCCTGCGTTCACAGTTACAATATTGAAGGAATGAAGTATATCTATAATAATTATACAGCATCATCTTGACTTCGTCAAGCATACAGTACTGTATGCTGAAAACACAGGGAATAATAATCCTTTTGAGTGACGTGCTTTCATTTACTTCTGCTTGGAAATCTGCTTTAAGCATTCGGGTTCCTTAGGCTGATAAGAACCCCATGCAGAAGCAGCACCACATGACTTGATTGCCATTGCACGAACAGCTTTTGATGCATAATCAGCTATAAGCTTTTTAACTCTCATGTATTCCCATCCCTTGATAAGAAATGACCTTCCCAATCAAAAGTAATAGTGCATCGAAAACAATGAAAACAAGCACATATGAAG
>SVNK01000011.1 GCA_015066935.1 Ruminococcus sp.
ATTTCAATCCACGCTCCCCGTGTGGGGAGCGACGCCCGCCCTGAAGGGCGGCCAAGCTCAGATTAAAAATTTCAATCCACGCTCCCCGTGTGGGGAGCGACTGTCAAGTATTCTGGGGGTCGCAAAGCTCCCCCCAATTTCAATCCACGCTCCCCGTGTGGGGAGCGACCGGCACTCCGCACGATCCTAACGACCTGTTACAGCTATTTCAATCCACGCTCCCCGTGTGGGGAGCGACTACACGCCAGCAGGAAAGGCGAGAGAGTATTCGCCATTTCAATCCACGCTCCCCGTGTGGGGAGCGACAATAACCTTGTTTACTCCATACAAAAATATTTTATTTCAATCCACGCTCCCCGTGTGGGGAGCGACGCTGTGTGTATCTTGTCTATCAAGGCAATTGTAATTTCAATCCACGCTCCCCGTGTGGGGAGCGACACGTCCAAATATAACAGCTTTCTTCTGCGATATTATTTCAATCCACGCTCCCCGTGTGGGGAGCGACTGTATTCCTGTATGGCACAAAAGCAGAGGAAAAATTTCAATCCACGCTCCCCGTGTGGGGAGCGACCCCGGTCAAGATTTTTCTGCATTGTGCTTGTCAAATTTCAATCCACGCTCCCCGTGTGGGGAGCGACACATTTCATTTTTGTTGAAATTTTTAACGGTGTCTATTTCAATCCACGCTCCCCGTGTGGGGAGCGACGGTTCTTTCCGTGTAATCCAAAATACGGATTGACGATTTCAATCCACGCTCCCCGTGTGGGGAGCGACGAGTTTTTCTTCGATTTCTTCCGCCGTGAGATTCGGATTTCAATCCACGCTCCCCGTGTGGGGAGCGACCTCGGAATGGGTGACGCTGGAGGCTGGGGAAAATGAAAATTTCAATCCACGCTCCCCGTGTGGGGAGCGACTGCAAACGATGCACTTACCTTTGCAAGTGCAGGAGATTTCAATCCACGCTCCCCGTGTGGGGAGCGACTGCACCTGCAACAATTGCTGTATGTGCGACAACAATTTCAATCCACGCTCCCCGTGTGGGGAGCGACATTCTGAAATCAAAAATCTTTTAGAGGAAATTATTATTTCAATCCACGCTCCCCGTGTGGGGAGCGACTATGGAAGGAGTATCTTCTATTATTACATCTGCTCTTATTTCAATCCACGCTCCCCGTGTGGGGAGCGACACTTACCGGGTTAATTTATGATATTGAAGAGTATATTTCAATCCACGCTCCCCGTGTGGGGAGCGACGCATATAGGACAACCATGCATTAACTCTTTGTCATTTCAATCCACGCTCCCCGTGTGGGGAGCGACACCAACGACCAAGCAGGGGTTATTATGACGGATTAATTTCAATCCACGCTCCCCGTGTGGGGAGCGACAGATGCTGTCATATTTGTATAATCAGGTTCTTCGTATTTCAATCCACGCTCCCCGTGTGGGGAGCGACTTTATAGATGCATTGCAAAAATTATCATATCAAATTTCAATCCACGCTCCCCGTGTGGGGAGCGACTGTGACCGCTGTTCCGCTGTCGTAAGGCGTAAGATTTCAATCCACGCTCCCCGTGTGGGGAGCGACCGCAGAAAAAGGCAGTTGATTGCATTACAAAACAATTTCAATCCACGCTCCCCGTGTGGGGAGCGACAATTTAACAAGATACCCTGCAAGCGGCGGTCAGGGCATTTCAATCCACGCTCCCCGTGTGGGGAGCGACTATCGATGGAATCAGCTATATAAAAATTGTCGATAATTTCAATCCACGCTCCCCGTGTGGGGAGCGACGCATTGAAAGTAATTTATTTGGTGTAGTTGCAATATTTCAATCCACGCTCCCCGTGTGGGGAGCGACAAACAATCCTGAGGTAAATAAAAAAGTAAATAAAAATTTCAATCCACGCTCCCCGTGTGGGGAGCGACACAATCGAGAATCTTATCAATGGCAAGACTGTTATTTCAATCCACGCTCCCCGTGTGGGGAGCGACAATTTAACAAGATACCCTGCAAGCGGCGGTCAGGGCATTTCAATCCACGCTCCCCGTGTGGGGAGCGACTATCGATGGAATCAGCTATATAAAAATTGTCGATAATTTCAATCCACGCTCCCCGTGTGGGGAGCGACGCATTGAAAGTAATTTATTTGGTGTAGTTGCAATATTTCAATCCACGCTCCCCGTGTGGGGAGCGACTCGTTGAATTGTGCTACTAAGTAAGCAGTCATTATTTCAATCCACGCTCCCCGTGTGGGGAGCGACTATTTTTTTTGATTTTTATTTATTTGATTTTTTATTTCAATCCACGCTCCCCGTGTGGGGAGCGACCAACACAAACGCCCATATTTTCTTTACCGTTATAATATTTCAATCCACGCTCCCCGTGTGGGGAGCGACAATTAACAAAGCCATAAAATCACCTCATCAATGAATTTCAATCCACGCTCCCCGTGTGGGGAGCGACATAATATCACGTCTTTCTTATTTGATTTAGGTTATTTCAATCCACGCTCCCCGTGTGGGGAGCGACTCACAAACCACCAAATAAACCAGAGGGCAGCAGCATTTCAATCCACGCTCCCCGTGTGGGGAGCGACTATTGAGTATCTCGGATTGCAAAATGTAAAATTCATTTCAATCCACGCTCCCCGTGTGGGGAGCGACCGAACGAAAAAACGGTAAATATATGTTTTTTGTTAATATTTCAATCCACGCTCCCCGTGTGGGGAGCGACCGTACAATATCAGGCATGACACAAAAACAGTTCGGGATTTCAATCCACGCTCCCCGTGTGGGGAGCGACCAAGCTGAACAGAGTACAGTCAAAGCACAAATGGATTTCAATCCACGCTCCCCGTGTGGGGAGCGACCAACGGTTATAGCGTTCTACTTTGGTACACAATACAAATTTCAATCCACGCTCCCCGTGTGGGGAGCGACCCGTCAATATCTATAATGCCGTGTCCTGCGTGCTATTTCAATCCACGCTCCCCGTGTGGGGAGCGACGTATCACTAAAGTGTTATAATAAAAGAGTAGTAAAATTTCAATCCACGCTCCCCGTGTGGGGAGCGACGGAAGATGCAGTCAAGGAAGCGAAAACCTGCCTTATTTCAATCCACGCTCCCCGTGTGGGGAGCGACTATAATACGATGTGGCAAGGGCGGACGAGAGGCAATCATTTCAATCCACGCTCCCCGTGTGGGGAGCGACATAATGGTGATAGCAGTATGTATACTGCGATTGTTATTTCAATCCACGCTCCCCGTGTGGGGAGCGACCTATACAGTAGGAAGAATTTCGCCTACATAGTAGATTTCAATCCACGCTCCCCGTGTGGGGAGCGACGCCTTGGCGTTGTAACGGTCTTTGACTTCGGATATTTCAATCCACGCTCCCCGTGTGGGGAGCGACATTATACATATAGGAAAAAAACTTCCTATATAGTAGATTTCAATCCACGCTCCCCGTGTGGGGAGCGACAGCAAAATTCACCAAAAGTGCGATATATACGCAGTTGTATATATAGTGAATTCTGACATTTATCCTATTTATATCCCGATGGAAAAATCGGCATGATAGTTATTTTGCATATGAAACTGGTGCGAAACCCCCGATACTTTTATGTTTACTTGTGATTCGCACTAAAAAATCAATGGCTTATCAACTTCAATGGTATCTTTTATTCCAAAATGCTCTGCTTTTGAACGCTGGTTATCATTCAGATAATAAAATCGGAGCGAATCTTTGGAATCATCGATTTCTTTCAGCAGATTACTTTTCAGCAAACGCCATTGTGCCGCATCCGCCTGACATTCAAAAACGGAATTTTGTACTCTGATTCCATAATTCACGCAAAGTTTGGCTACACGTCTTAGACGTTTTTTTCCTGCGGCATCTGTTGTATTCACGTCATACGTTATCAATATAAACATTTTTCACTTCCATAAAAACGGTGGATATGCGTCCATATCACCACGAAGATATCTTGCAAGCAAAAGTGCCTGTGCATATGGAACCATTCCCCATTGTATTTTCTCATCGAGAAAAGGGTGTTTTATTTCTTCGTCTTTTCTGTTCTGCCATGCAGTAAGAAACGCACGTCTGCCGTCGTCATTGAGCAGAACGGCACCGTCCTCACGCAATACAAAATGATTCGGAGCAATAATACGCTTATTTATTGCAGTAAGAACAAAACGATCACACATTACTGCACGAAATTCCTCCAGTAAATCAAGTGCAAGTGATCTTCTGCCCGGACGATCTGTATGCATGAATCCTACATAAGCGTCAAGTCCCACAGCTTCCAGAGCCGACGTACACATACTCGTACAAAGGGAATATGCAAAGGAAAGCATTGCATTTACACGGTCAAGAGGGGGACGGCGGTTTCTTCCGATGAATCTGAAATCGTCCTTTTGCTGAAGTATCATATCATTAAATACTGAGAAGTATACACTTGCCGCTTCTCCCTCTATTCCACGCAATGTGTCAATATTTTCAGCATTTATGGTACTATCTATAGCGTTTTTCAAATAAATTGATTTGCTTTTAAATAATTCGGTATCTATACGCAGAGAATGGTCACGAATAGTCCGTTCAAGAGTCCATCTGCTGTTATACAGCTTTGCCGAAATAATATTTTTTGCAATTCCAAGGCTTTGCCCGGAGTCGTCAGCAGTCCTGTACTGTTTCCGCCTGAGAAGGACATTCCCATTTACTTCTCCCTCAACCCTTGCAAGAAATCTGCCGTTTCTTGACATGAATACAAGCTCACGGCATTCAGAAACACATTTTGCCATGAGTGCAGGACTTGCACCGCTTCCGCCGAAGATCATGATGCGTTCGAGATTGTGAAGCGGTATTCGTCCGATTTCTGTTCTGTCGGCTGATATTACAACATTTTCTCCGTCAAGTGAAATATATCTGTCAGGGGTTGTTATATACAAAGTATTCAGTAGTTTTTTCATTCTTCGTCACCATTAAGTGTTCTCATGATATATTCTGCTGCACTTCTTTCCTTATTCAGCACGGGCAGACATATATCCTTCAATGAACAGGCATTACAGGCTTTGGTACGTTTGACCTTCGGGGTATGCTGTCTGTTATACAGCTGATGCATTTCATGTATCATTGCGGATGTTTTATCCCTGAGTGATTCATCAAGAACAACAGTATGCCTTCTGCGTGTTTCACCATAATACAGATAACCTTCGTGAATATCACAGCACAGCATTTCTTCAAGGCACATTGCCTGTGCGCATAGCTGCAATTCATCGCAGTTATTTTCCTTTGGCTGACCACGTTTATATTCCACGGGAATAACATTGTATCTGCCGTCAAGACTTGAAATATAAATGCCGTCTGGTGATTTATGAAATTCAACAACATCACATTCGCCGCTTATTCCGAGTTCTGCCGATGATATCTGCATAGCTCTTGTTATTACGACATCTCCTCTTTTTTCACGGAATTCACAGTCATGAGCTTTTGTGTGCATGATTCTTCCGTCAGCAGTACGGTAATTCTCAGCCCACTGCTGTTCAATGTGGATAAGAGCCCATTGTCTGCGGCAAAAGGCAAAATGCTGCAAACCTGAAAGCATCAGGTAATCTTCTTCACGATACATTACATCAAATCAATGATCTCAGGAGCAATGCCTTCGATTTCATTAAGCGTTATTTCATAATCTTCAAAACTGTGCGGAGCTAAAACACTGTCTTTCAGCTTGATTTTCAGTGCACGATGAATCTTTGCGGAACTGCATTTAGGTGTTTTGCAGTCATGCTCCCACCAGTAAACACGGCATACTTCCATGCTGCCTTCAGGACGTGCAGAGGAGGCATCGTTTTCGAACAGGGTGCAGAGTGCAGACTTTATCTTTTCTGCGTCTTCGTCTGAAAAACCTGTTTTTTCCGCAAGCTGACAGTTTATGCTTCCGTTGATAACATACATACCGAAATTTACTACAGATTTATCTCCTAAACGGTTTTTATCTAATCCTTCTGTATTGACATCTTTTTTATTATTTACAGAAGATGAAATTTTTAATGTGTTTATTTCAATAGGAGAAATACTATGTGCAATCTGAATTGAAACAGGTCCTCTAATAGGAACAGAAATTCCTTCTCCTTTTTTCTTATCACCATCAGAAAAAGCAAATACTTGCCCAAAACTACGAACATCCATCCATTCTTCACAAGCAGTTTTAGCATAATCATCTCTATTAGGATTTTTTCCTAATGATTTCAGCTTTTCGTTCTTTTCAGCTCTGATTTTCAGACTACCACATCCGTCATCGCAGCGGTCATCGGACTGTACAAATATCTTCTCGCCCATATCCTGAAGACGATTGCGTATTTTTCGCTTGATACATACGTCAGAGATTTCTCCGCAGCCGTCAAAAGCCTCACGGGGACGGTTTCCGTTAAGCGGGTCGCCGTTGGGATTTGCATTTTTAGCAGTAATAATTACAGAAAAATCAATTTTGTGGTTAAGCATATTTTATTCCTCCTCAGTTTTCTTTGAATTATAAATTTCAGCGTTATAGTGATGATATCCCAGCAGATATGCAGAAGTAAGAGGACTATCATCTGAAAATTCATTCAATTTGAAATTTCCCATAACGGAATTAAGCATTTTTTCATAATGAATGCTTTTTCCGCCAAGCTTTGTCATGTAAACCCGAACTTGTTTTTCGATTGTTGCCCATGTTGTGAACGGACGCTTTGCAAACATGCTCCAATAGCGTTTTGCGTTGGTAATACGGGACTTTTTGTCGTTATCATCGTATGTGGCATACTCTGCGGCATCTGCGATTGCAAGCAGACAGCCAAAGAGATAACTGCGGTCTTTTTCATTAGGGTCATAAGCCATAGATGTTATACCTCTCTTTCGGTCAAAATTTTGTTTACGTATCATTCCGCAGGCTGTTTCGATAACTTTGCGGTGATTATATCCGTTTTCATACGCAAGGGGATTTGACGCCTTTTTCACAAGATTATGCACTATGTCGGCAGGTATTGCTCTTCCCTGCGTTATGCACGGCAGCAGACGCAGAACATTATCTTTTTCGATTTCTTTCTTTGTCTCAAGATAGCCCTTTCCGTTTTCCATACCATAGGCACAATTGATAATTTCCCTGAGTGCAAAAGAATTGATTCCGCTTGTCCGATGTTTTGAATAAAAACGCAGGGCGGATGTTTCAGAGTGCCATTTTACAAGCTGTTCAAGGAGTCGTGAATGTTCAAGTTCTTCATAGATTGAAATTGAAAGACGTCCTGGAGTTGCGGCATCAACGCCCATAAGCATAACTTTTGAATCAATTTCAAAATTCTTTGTGCCGAATATGCTCCTGCGAAGAAAATCACGGTATATAGGTTCTGTATCCGGCAGAATCTTTTCCGTTTCTTCTCCGAAGTACTCGTCGTCATCTACATCATACGCAGAGCCTGTTATATTCGGATTATCCCGCATTGAACTTGTCCAGACAACAAGCTGCAATGTATCAAACTGCATTGACTCTTTTTTCTTGCCCGATTCGGCAACGCTGATTCCCTGACGCTGAATAAGCCAGCGAAGCGCATTGTGCATTTTCTGGGAAAAGTCATAGCTTACGGAGATAGCCTGCTTATCATTTGTAAATCTTCCTAAATATGCAAGTTTTTGATCATTAAGACAAATTAATTTTGCATTTGGACTTCTTGAAATAATCTGTTTTGAGTGCTCGGTATTTTCCATTATGGGTAACTGTTTGCCTAATGCATAACACAATCCTTTTTCAGAATTTGATTGCATTGAAAGAGAATAATTCTTATAGGCAGTATACAATGTTTCATCTTTCCAAGTCTGACTTTCTCTGGATAATTCGGGATAATAAATACAAAAACGAATAAAAGAACTTAGTTTCTTTTCATCAATTTTTTCTTCTTTTAGTTCTATAACATGGCAATCAAGTAAATCCGAAAATAAAGTACACTTGGTTATATATGCATATACGGCAGATACTGCATCATGTCTATATTCACTTTCATTCCATTTCTTTAATTGTTCAACGTATGCTTCATAAAATTTTTTATATTTGTCTGTCTTTAGATATTTCTCAATATCTCCTGCTAAATAAAACAATTTATCAGCAAATGGATGCGGTGGCGGAGTTGGTCCTGAACGTTTAGCAGATGCTGCACTAACGGGAATAATTGTATTACGTCCCTCCTCCTTAGAAAGAACAGCTGCTGATACAAAAGTTCCGTCGGATTTGAGAGTGACCTCAATCTGTGCATTTGCAGTTGAATGCGAAACAGGCAGTAATACTGTTCCGTCACGCTGAACTGTTCCGCGCTGCTGTTCATAGACCTTATACAGTTCATCTGTCCAGCTCAAAATCATCACCTCCCGCCAGTAAATTGAGTCCGTCCTCGCTGAGTCCGGAGAAATTGCCAAGATCACTGCCGAAAGGCTTGATCTCCATAGGCTTTATATGACGTTTGATTGTACAGTCCTTTGGCGGCAGAAAATCAATATATCCGTCATTCATAACAGGATTCCAGAAACGCACAGTCATCTGTCCCATATCATCGGGATTCTCTGCTTCATCGGCATAAGTAAACCCATGAAACATAAGGCTGTAAGGGATGCTGCCTGTGCCGTCATATTCACCTGCTCCCTCACCGAAAACGCATGGCTCGACGTAACCCTGACATTCACGTGTTCCTAAAAAGATGTCACGTCTGCCACCTCGTTCAATCATTCTTCGTGCGATGTTGTGGTGTTTATGTTCGTTGCGGTCACATTCAAGCTCCGGACGATTCATATTCCACTCGAAATGTGCTCTGACCTGATAGCATACGTCCTCCAGATAAGTGTAATATGCAAGGTCGTTTCCACCGCCGTACTTTATGGGACGTATTCCCTTGCGCACGGTTTTAATGGGATTCATAATACGCACAGAGTCTATGTACCAAACGAGAGTAGGTTTCCAATATACACTGTGAAGTATACCTTTAAGAGCTTCGTATGTTGGTATCATATATGTACAGCGTTCGCCTCCTGTACGTGTAAGCACATCAGTAAACATGGCATACTTGCCATGCACTTTGAATTCAACAGTGTTTCGGTGCTTGTTTTTTTCCATAATAAATCACTTCCTTTGATTATAGTATCAATACCTCATGCAATCCGCCTTCAACTGTAATGCCGAATTTTTCATTATAGAATCCATCGTTCAGAATCGTTACAACACTTTTTTCGCTGTTTCCGCATTTTATGTCATATATTGCGGCTTCATTTTCAAGCTTTTGCTGCGTTCCTGAGTATATATTTACAGAGTATTTCTGTGCCTTGCGAAGAAGCTTTGCAATTTCTTTTGGACTCTGCTCACTGCCGAGAGCTGTTATTATCTCCTTAGCATCATCGTTATACGGTACAATAACAGCTCTGGTATCAGAATCAATAACCTCGAAGAATCCGCCTGCCTTTTTGAAAGCCTGTCCGCAGAATTCCAGATGAGGACATCTGTTTTTTACACGGTGTTTGTTAAGCGATAAAAGATTTATCAGATCCTGATCTGTAGTTTCGGACAATGGATAACGCAGTTTTCTGTCATTGCTTCCGCTTGTATATAATTTACGGAAGTATGCTGACAGTACTTCGACGCTTAAATAATCCTTATCTTCTGACATACAAAACATTTCTCTTGAAACGTTTTGTGCATTTTTTATTTCAACAAGGCTGCCGAGTTTTTCTTCCCATATATGAAGAATATATACAGGGCAGATTTCGTTGTGTTCACCGTTACGATTACAGCGTCCTGCTGCCTGTGCCGCATTATCAAGACCGGCAAGCGAACGCACAACGCATCCGAACGATATATCCACGCCTGCTTCAATAAGCTGGGTAGTAACGCATATAACAGGGATATTCTCTGAAAGTTTTTCTTTAATATCATTTATGCATTTGCGTCGGTGCTGTGGACACATATTTGTGCTGAGATGAAAAACATGGGCGTTTTCAGTATCGCTTAGACGTGAATACAATTCTTTGGCAGAAGATTTTGTGTTTACAACAACAAGCAGACTGCCATGCTTCTGAAACTTATCACGGCAGAAATCTGCGGTTTCATCATAGCTGAATCCGCCGTTTTTTTCCTGATATATCAGTTCTGTGCGGCGAAATGCATTGAAATCGTCTGTTGTTTCACCTGTCATGCTGTCATTTTTATCGAGTATCATTGGAAATTCGTTCAATAATTCAAACGGAGGCTGTGTAGCAGAACAAAGGACAATTGTACTTCCGCAGACCTGTGAAAGAAAATTCATTGCGAGGTTAAATAAATAAACACATTTCAGAGGGATAGACTGCACCTCGTCAATAATAATTACTGCATCCGAAAGACGATGCATACGCCTTATTGAACTTGTTTTTCCTGAAAAAAGACTGTTCAGAAATTGTACCATTGTTGTTGCAATCACAGGGCTATCCCATTTTTCAGTACGGAGTTCGTATTCATTGAGTTTTTCGTCATTATCTGCAATATCAGCGAGCATATCTGAATGATGCTCTAAGAATGCTTCTTCACCTGCAATAGAACGAATTTCATCGCTGTTCTGTTCCAGAATCGACATAAACGGTGCAATGTATATAATTTTCTTCAAATCATGCTGCTTAGCATATTCAATAGCAAATCTAAGAGAAGAAAGTGTTTTACCGCCGCCTGTCGGAACGATAAGCTTGCATATCCGTACTTCATTGGATGCATATTCAAAGCATCTGTCGGATATACTTCGCCGCTGTATGGATATGTCGTCAGTACGGGAAGAAAAACGGTTTAATTTTTCATTAAGCCGATTCTGCATATCCTTCCACAACTGTTTTGTATCAAATTCTGTTTCTGTTTCTGAATCTGACATAAAATCGGCTGTATCTGTTCTGTCTGCATCTATGAGACACGACAGCAGAAAACGCTCCAGCATTCCAAGGTAGAAAGCAAACTTTTCTTTATTATCAGAAATTTTCCTGAGTTCAGACCTGACAGTTGTTACTTCTCTGACCGCTTCAATTAATTCTTGATTTACATTTCTGCTGAGTTCTGTACTTTGAAAATTCTCAAGGATTTCTGCATAATAATTTTCTTTCTTCGTGCGAATATCATATATATCTTCAGAATCATCGTTCACCCAGTCCCTGAGTCCGTGATGCGCAAGTATCACCCTTCCTATCAGCGAGAACGCTTTATTCATGTTCTTATCGTCTGATTGTACTGAAAGTACTTTAAGATATCTTGCGCCTGCAAAACTGTGGTCGATGTCTCCACGCTTGTACGAATTATCACCATGAATATAGCTGTTGAATACAGATGATAATTTCCCTATATCATGAAGAAATCCAGCGATTCTTGCTGCCTTTTCCAGACCGGTTGTTTTTGCGTATTCTGAGGCGAGTGTGGCAGTTCGTTTACAATGTTCTTCTACAGATTGTTCTTTTTTATCAGTTGAACGTATATGTGCAGTATATTTCATAGCGCCCTCCTATGTGTGTAATCGACAAAAATATTATAACATATTTGAAACGTTTTGTCAATTGTCGAAAACGATGTATATAATTTAACTATAGTAAACTTAATGCTTACACCTTTTGTATCATCTCCAATAGAATTAAGTCAACACCGCAAAAGTCCGTCTAACGGCTTAGCCTTTAAAATTTCGTCATTCTAAGACTTTTTCATTATACCATTATCACTATGATAAATCGAGTGCCGATGAGTAATCCGATATGATGAATAGGGGTGAAATGATGATTATACCTGTCATACTCCCGACAAGCCCTGCATAGAATTCAACAGATAATATTTCCGAGGTGAATTCTATGAATAAAGCAAAACGAAAAATCATAACGGGAGCGATTGCAGTGGTATGTGCAGTCGGAGGAATGTCTGCGATTTCAGTTATAGGCAATAAGGCAGAGAAGGGGAGTGTCCCCGTATCTCTGAGCTCATTCGACACTCAGAAGCCCGTTGTTATCCTTGATGCGGGACATGGCGGAATCGACGGCGGCTGCACTTCAGCGGAGGGAGTTCCCGAAAAAGGAATAAACCTGAACATACTGCTGAGATTACGGGATCTGCTTCGTATCAGCGGCTACGAGGTTATTGTCACGAGGGACACGGATATGTCGATTCATGACAAAGGAGTTGAGGGAATCGCAAATCAGAAAAGTTCAGATATGGATAATCGTCTTGAACTTTTCAACAGCCGTAACGACGCTATTTGTATTTCGATACATCAGAATCAGTTTACAGAGCCGAAATATAAAGGTGCGCAGATGTTCTATTCCGACAACAACAGCAAAAGTGAGACACTTGCAAGGTCGCTTCAGGGGAACTTCCGAAGGCTCATTCAGCCTGATAATGAAAGGGAGATAAAACTCTGCGGCAAGGAGCTGTTTCTGTGCTACTACAGCCAGAACCCCACGGTAATGGTGGAGTGCGGATTTCTTTCGAATCCTGATGAGGCAGCACTTCTGAATACCGAGGAATATCAGGGGAAGGTTGCCTTTACGATTTTCTCCGGCATAAACGAATATGTGAATCAGAAATGAAAAAAGGAGCGATGACCGTAAAAACGGCTCGCTCCTTTGATTTGTATGAAAGAGGTGAGACTTCATAACTCATCCACTGTTTTTTCGTCAACGATATTGTTGATCCACAGGTCACTTTTCACCATGAAATAACCGATAATTACCTTGACGATTTCCGAGAAGGTCACAACTGCGAAAAGCATACGGATGTTCATATCGGTGAAATTAGCGAGAACAAATGCAAGCGGAATCATCAGCAGGAAAGTGTACCCGAAGTCGAAAATGAACGTCAGACCTGTTTTGCCGCCGCTTCTCAGGGTGAAGTAGCAGGCGTTTGTGTACGACCACAGCGGCATTGCAAGTGCCTGAATCACAATCATGTATGATGCAAGGTCACGGATATGGTCCTCTGTATTGTAGAATCGTGGGAACACTTCTGCAAGCGGTAGAACTGCCAATGCGACGACCACAGTTGCCGCAACACTGAAAAACAGCAGCCTGTTGTCAGTGGTTCTGGCGTCCCTGAGCTTGTTTGCGCCAAGCTTTGCACCGACGAGAATACCTATGCAGGCTCCCATCTGTATGTAAACAGCACCGAAAAGATTTGTAATTGTGCTTGAAATATTCCTTGCGGCAACAACGTCAAGACCTCTGACAGAGTAACATTGTGCGATTATGGACATTCCCGCTGCCCAGAGGAATTCGTTGAAAAGCAGGGGAGTGCCTTTTTTTATCATGTTGACAGTGAGGGATTTCGGAATTCTCAGACTGTGGTATGCACCGATAATGTACTTGTTTTTGTTCGTATGTGTATGCGTCCAGGCGATAATCACAAATGCTTCGATGAATTTGGAGATGACTGTTGCAATGGCTGCACCTCTGACTCCCATTTCAGGGAAACCGAATTTACCGAAAATAAGAGCGTAATCAAGGAAAATGTTGACGCCGACAGCAGACAGTGAACCTATCATCGGGATTTTTGTTTCACCGCATTCACGGACGACGCTTGCATATGCCTGACCGATACCGAATGGAATAAGTCCTACAATCATAATATGCATATATTCCTTGCCATATCGCAGAGTAGCTTCAATCTGTTCGGCAGCGTCTTCTTCGCTGATATACAGATTTATCAGCATATCATCCTGAAGATAGAAAATAACTGAGCCGAGGGCAATAATCAGTGTAACGATTATGATTCGGAAGCGGAAAGTGTACTTCTGTCCTTCGCTGTCGCCTTTTCCGAAGAACTGTGCTCCGAAGATTCCGGGACCTGCAACGGCTCCGAAAACAGTGATATTGAAAACGAAAATGAACTGATTTACGATAGAGACGCCGTTCATTTGTTCGGTGCCGATTTGTCCGACCATAATGTTGTCGATAAGGCTGACCAGATTTGTTATGAGGTTCTGGAGAATCATCGGCACGACCATTATCAGCACATTTTTATAGAAAAGGCGGTCTCCGATAAATTTTTTTCTGAAATTACTTAACATAAGTATCTCCGATTCTTTAAATAATAGTTGTCAATCCGTTAAAACGGGAGCATGACATCGTATCATGCTCCCGCAGAATATTTATCTTTATCCTCACGGATGTATTTTTCAGATGAATCCTCACCGAAAAACTCCGTTAACCGCTGATTGTCGGCTATAAGCATGAGTTTCTGCTGACGTGAGAGCTGCTTTATGTTCCACTCAAGCTTTGAAGCGAGACTTCGGTTTTCGGTACTCCAGACCGCTTCAAGAGCTTGTGCTTTGTGTGAGCGTGTGAACTTCGCACATTTTACGGTCTGACCGAAATGCTCGTTCAGACGACGCTGGGGATTATTTGTGATACCCGTGTATAGCGAACCGTCCTCACAGCGGATGATGTATATAAAATACATTATTTCTGCTTTATACGGAAGCCGCTGTTGCGGAGCTTGCTTGCGTCGAAGCCTTTCTGCTCACGCTTTTCACGTTTCGGACGTGACTGTTTCTGCTGCTTCTGCTGTTTTTTCTCCTCCTCGTCATTGAGACGCATTGTGAGAGAGATACGATTACGCTTCACGTCAACCTCAAGTACACGTACCTTTACAACCTCGCCGACCTTTACAGCTTCAAGAGGATGCTTGATGAAGCGGCTGCAAATCTGCGAGATGTGCACAAGACCGTCCTCGTGGACGCCGATGTCAACGAAAACGCCGAAGTCGATGATGTTGCGGACAGTTCCCACAAGTTCCATACCTGGTTTAAGGTCCTTGATTTCCATAACGTCGCCGCTTCTGAGGAGAGGCGGAGGAAGTTCGTCACGGAGGTCACGTCCCGGCTTTTTAAGTTCGCCGATAATATCAGTAAGTGTGGGAACACCGATGCTCAGCTTTTCACTGACGCTGCTGATGTCAACGGAATCGGATACGGAGATTCCGCCGCCTGCCACATCGGCAAGTGTGAATCCGCTTTCGTTTATGAGAGCCTCGGCAGCCTTGTAGCTTTCGGGGTGAACAGCGGTATTGTCAAGGGGATTCTTTCCGTCTCTTACACGGAGGAAGCCTGCACACTGCTCAAAAGCCTTTTTGCCGAGCTTCGGAACTTTAAGAAGCTCTTTTCTGTCGTTGAATCTGCCGTTTTCCTCACGGTAAGCGACGATGTTCTTTGCGACGGAAGCGTTGATTCCGGCGATATATGATAAAAGTGAGTGAGAAGCTGTATTGAGGTCAACTCCGACAGAGTTTACACAGTCTTCAACAACGCCTGAGAGAGCGTCATTCATACGTGCCTGAGGCATATCGTGCTGATATTGACCGACACCGATAGCCTTTGGTTCGATTTTAACAAGTTCAGCAAGCGGGTCCTGAAGGCGGCGTGCAATTGAAACGGCACTTCTGAGCGAAACGTCGTAATCGGGGAATTCCTCGGCAGCAAGCTTTGAAGCGGAGTAAACGGATGCGCCTGCCTCGCTTACAACCATGTAGCTTATGGGCGAATCAATCTCCTTGAGAAGGTCAACAACGAAGCTTTCCGTCTCACGGGAAGCAGTACCGTTTCCGATAGAGATAGTGGTTACGCCGTGCTTCTGGATGAGATTTCTGATGGTTTTCTTTGAAGCCTCCATGTTTGTCTTTGGACCGGGAGTGCAGTAGACAACATTTGTGTCGAGAACCTTACCCGTAGCGTCGATTACAGCAACCTTGCAGCCTGTTCTGTATCCGGGGTCAAGACCGAGGATAACGCTGTTCTTGAGCGGCGGCTGGAGAAGGAGCTGACGGAGGTTCGAAGCGAATACCTTGATTGACTCCTCAGCGGCATTGGCTGTCATTTCCGAGCGGATTTCACGCTCAACGGACGGGAATATAAGGCGCTTATAGCTGTCTTCTGCAGCAGCTCTTACAAGCTCGCCGCAGGCATTGTTTGCCTTGATGTATTTTCCGAGGATTATATCTGTAGCACTTGTCTCGTCGAGGACAACGGCAACTTTGAGGAAGCCTTCCTTTTCACCTCTGTCGAGGGCGAGAACACGGTGGTTTGCAACCTTCGGGATAACCTCGGAGTATTCGTAGTAGTTTATGTAAACGCTTTCAGCCTCGGGGTCGGAAGCCTTTGAGCTGAGCTGACCCTTTTCGCCTGCAAGAGCACGGAGCTTCTTTCTTACGTCGGCATCGTCGGATATGATTTCCGCAATGATGTCCATTGCGCCCTGAACGGCTGTCTGGACGTCGGGGACATTCTTTTCCTCGCTGACGAAAGCTTCGGCTTCCTTTTCAGGCTCTGTGGAATTATCCTGAGCCATGATGAGGTCTGCAAGGGGTTCGAGACCATTCTCACGGGCAATGCTTGCACGTGTACGACGCTTAGGCTTGAACGGACGGTAGATGTCCTCAACCTCCACGAGTGTAACTGCGGCACTGATTGCTGCTTCGATTTCGGGAGTCATTTTCTCCTGTTCTGTAATGGCAGCGTGAATTTCCTCCTTACGCTTTTCAAGGTTACGGAGGTACATGAGACGGTCGTAAAGCTCACGGAGAATCTGGTCGTCGAGAGAGCCTGTAAGCTCTTTACGGTAACGGGCGATAAAAGGGATAGTTTTGTCGTCGTCGATAAGAGCGACTGTATTGTCAACCTGTTCCTGACGAAGCGAAAATTCTTTTGCGAGGGTCTTGTTAATATCCATTGGGGAAATCCTTCCTTTGCTGAGTTATAATAATGTAAAGTTTTATCAATGTCTGCTCATCAACTTAAAATTGGCTTAATAAAGCTTTATAAAGCCAATTTAAGTTGACAAAGTGCAAGAAAAAATAAAGGAATTGATAATTTTTCTTGCACTTTGTTTTGCCCTAAAGGGCAAAATGAGCTTGACATCAATGAATGTGATGCGCAAATTCCTCATATTATAAAGAATTTGCGCTCCCCGAACGAAGTTCGGGGCAATAACCGCCTGACGGCGGTTATTGAGGACACATTTATTACGAGAAACGGTCAATCCACGAGAACAGTGTTTTAGCGATGTCCTTGTAGACGGTCATATTGTTCTTCTCGTTGAGGACCTCATGACGCATTCCGTCGAAGAGGCGATGAGAAATAGACTCATATCCTGCTTTTTCCATGTGCTTTACTGCTTTGAGGAACTTCTTCTCAGAGAGCATACAGGGGTCGTCCTTACCTGAAATAAAGCGTATCGGCAGGTGAGGGTTCTTCACCTGCCAGCCGCTTCGTGAGTAGGTCTCACGCAGGAGCCACAGCAGTGCTTCGTAGCCGTTCAGAGTGAATTTGAAGCTGCATAAGGGGTCGGCGTTGAATTCCTTCACGACCTCGGGATTGCCGCATATCCACGAATTAGGCGTATCCTCGGGGAATTTCCTGCCGAGGAAAGCTTCTGCGGCATCAGCGACGACATCGCTTCTGAAACGGCTTCCCTGTTTTTTGTTGATAGCAGTTTCTATACTTCTTGCAAGGCTTGAAAACGAACTGTAGCACGGACACCCGAGAACTACAAGACCATTTATCATGTCGTCGTGTTCCTTGAGGAAGCAGCGTGCTCCGAGCGAGCCCATGCTGTGAGCGATCATGAAGCATGGAAGGTCGGGATATGTTTCCTTTATGAAGCGGTTGAGCTGTGCAATATCACTGACGAAGCCCTCGCCGCCGTTTTTGAACATGAAGCCGAGGTCGTCGGGAGTACAGATGCTTGCACCGTGACCACGATTATCGTGGATAACGGTGATAAAACCTTCGCCTGCAAGATAGTCCATAAAGTGGTAGTAGCGTTCCTTATGCTCGTTCATACCGTGAACAAGCTGAACAACGCCGTTGGGAGTGCCTGAGGGGACGGCTATGACGGCTGAAATCACAAGTCCGTCGAAATCGGAGGGGAATTGAAACTCCTTTAAATCCGCATTCAGCATAATAATCTCCATTCTTATTCGAAATAGTGAACATTTTCTCCTATTTTACATTATATCACATTGTTTCACGGAAATCAAGTCTTATTACATCAAACAGGCGTATGCCTTTTTCATGCATACGCCTGTTGTTGATTTTTACAACTGTATGGTCATACAGTTTTTTGTTTGTTTACTCGTCGTCATTAGCTGCATTCTTGCTCTTTTTTCTGTACTTTGACTTCTGACCGAAATTCAGTGAAATAGTGAAAATCTTATCGGATGTAAAGAGTTTGAGTGCAAAGAAAATGAACACAGCAAACAGTACAATCTGATATGCGAGTCCGCCGAAGAAAACTCCCATGTGGTCGAACATGAGGTTCGGGATTGCGTAGAATGTATGTGTGAAGGGGATTGCGTAGAGGAGGTATTTCAGTGCTGTGGGAAGTGTATTGATGTCGGTGAGCATGGATACGAAATACGGAACCATTGCCATCATCATGATGGGCATGATAACGGTCTGTGAGCTTTTTGTATCGTTTACAAGTGCACCCAAAATCAGTGAAATTGAAAGACAGATGAGGATTGTGAAGAACAGCTGGAGTCCGATGAGGACGTAATCCATAGCAGTAAGGCTGAGTCCGAGCTGTACAATTGCTTTTTCCACGGATACATAACCGTCAACAAGTGTCGCCGCTGTTTCTTCGCTGATTGTACTTGTTGCATCCGACACGAAGTACGAGAAGCTGAACATATACACAGCTGCATTGATAAGAGCAACTATAGCAGCCGCAAGCATCTTTGCACCGATTACAGAAAGTCTTGATACAGGTGCGGAAAGCAGGGTTTCAAGAGTTTTGTCGAGCTTTTCGTTTGAAATCGCAGTGATAAGAGTCTGAGTACACATCATAATCAGAACAAAGATTACAATCGGGAGAATCATGTTCTGCATGGAAATCTTTCCAAGAACGCTTCCCTGATCTATATCAGCCGATTTATCCCCGACAACCGTCTTTTCAAGAGTAGAAACGGGATTCTCGGTGATAGCGATGTCATCAGGGGAGAGTCCGCCGTCTGAAGCGACTCCTACAGCAATATAATCTCCGATAATGCTGACTGCTGCGCTGTTGGGATTTGAAGCTCCTGAAATAGTTGAAACGGATTCCATTTTTGAAACACAGATAAGTTCAGGGGTCTTTCTTTCCTCAAGAGCTTTTGTGAAGCCCTCGGGAATGATTACAAGATTCTTTATTTTGTTGTCGTTGAGGATTGCAGCGTAGTCGTCGCCGCTTGCGTCGATGATCTTCACTTCACTGCCTGCAGCTTCAAGAGCCTTGAGCATTTCCTGTGTATATTCTGTATCGTCGTAGTCGCTTATTGTTATCTTGGAGTTTTTGGCTTCTTCGACCACCTCGTCGATAGAATCCTTCATAATGCCGCCCATCAATCCGAATATAATAACGGCAACAAGAAGTCCGAGGAACATCTGAGCGTTGCAAAGCTCGGAGAGTTCCTTTTTAAGAAGGTTAATGAACTTCATTTTTGAACACCACCCTTTCAAAGACTTCTTCAAGATTTGCCGCTTCATAGCGTTGTTTAAGTTCGTCAGACTTTCCCGTTACCATAAGATGACCCTTGGTAATGATTCCTACACGGTCGGAAACGAACTCAATCTCAAGCATATTATGTGATGAAAGCAGGAAGGAAATACCTTCTTCTGCCGCAAGCTTTTTTATCATCTTTCTGATTTCGATTGCATTGATAACGTCAAGACCGCTTGTAGGTTCGTCGAGAATAGCGAGCTTGGGTTTTGTCATTACAGCTCTTGCAAGGAGAAGCTTACGTATCATGCCTCGGCTGTATGTACCGATTTTGTCTTCGAGTCTGTCGCCGAGTCCGCACATTTCCTTTGCACGGTCAACAGCCTTGTTGATTGCGTCGAGGTCACTGAAGAACAGACCAGCCATAAATCGGAGGTATTTGATACCTGTCATATTCTTGTATGCGCCTGCCTCATCGGGGAGGTAGGTGATACATTCTCTCACCTTTTCGGGCTCTTTTACAGCACTGTGACCGCCTACGATGGCATCGCCTGCTGTTGGTGTAAGGAGCGTTGAAATCATACGGATTGTTGATGTCTTGCCGGCACCGTTTGGACCTATAAGTGCGAAGATTTCGCCTTTTTTTATCTCAAACGACACCTTGTCAACTGCAAGCACCTTGGAATACTGTTTTGTCAGTTCTTTTACTTCGAGAACATTTTCCAAAACATCTCCCCCTTTCATTAATCAGTTTATGGCTATAATACATTATTATATCATAGTGTGAAAGTTTTGTCAATACTTTTGCTTCAGTACGTATATTAAAGTGCTTTTGTTATGAAAATAAAAACTGTTTCTATTGAAATATTCATTATTTTGCATTATAATAGGAAGGTGTAAGCCGAGTATCTGACGACAGGGGTTTGCTGACGGTTAATCCTATCTTACGGTCGATACAGTATATGCTTTGATTTCATAAAAGTTTAACAGGAGAAAAACATAATCATGGGTTACAATAAATCGTTGTATAAACAATTGTCGGGCATTGTTGCACCGATAGCTGTTCAATATCTTATGTCATCACTTGTGACGGCAAGCGATGCGTTCATGCTGGGATTTCTTGACCAGAATTCACTGTCTGCGTCCTCTCTTGCGGGACAGACAGCCTTTGTGTTCAGTCTTTTCTACGGAGCTTTTGTGTTCGGACTGACTGTTCTTGCGGCACAATACTGGGGGAAGGGTGATAAAAAAACAGCGGAAGAGGTTCTGGCAATAACCATGCGGTATTCGCTGCTTGTCGGACTTGTTTTCACTCTTGCAACAGCTCTGATACCGACTCAGATAATGAGATTTTTCACCTCTGACGATGTACTTATAGAAGCCGGTGCAAAGTATCTGAGAATGGTGTCCCTCTCGTTTTTGCTGACGGGTTTTACACAGACTTACTTCGGAATGATGAAAGTCTGCGGCAGAGCGAAGCTGAGTTCGCTTATTGGTTCGCTATCTGTTGTGATTAATATTTTTCTTAATGCGATGCTGATATTCGGTATCGGAATCTTCCCGAAAATGAACATAGAGGGTGCGGCACTCGCAACAGTCCTTGCAAGAGTATTTGAAACCGTTATGATAGCGATTGCAGTTCTGGGGAGACTTTGTCCGTCGTTTAATCCGAGACTCATGCTCAGATCGGGTAACAAGGAACTGCATATGGATTACTGGCGATATACTGTTCCGCTTCTGATAAATCAGATCGGCTGGGGCGGTGGTGTGACGATGTATTCTGTGATTATGGGACATCTCGGCTCCGACGCAGTAGCGGCAAACTCCATTGCAAGCATTGTACGCAGTATGATTGCAAGTCTGTGCTGGGGAATAGCGTCGGGTGTAGGCATTATTATCGGCGGTATGCTCGGACGCAACGAACTCGACGAAGCCAAAAAAGCCGGCGGCATCTTTGTACGCTTATCCATATGGATAGGTGCAGCATCAGGTGCGGCAATACTTGCTGTGACTCCGATTGTGCTTCATTTCATACAGCTTGCTCCGCAGGCACAGCATTATCTGAAGTACATGATGCTTATGGCAGCTTATTATATTATCGGAAACTCGCTTAATTCAACGATAATTTCGGGTGTTTTTCCATCAGGCGGTGATACAAAGTTCGGGATGCTGTGCGACGTGATAACACTCTGGGTAGTGGTAGTTCCTATGGGGATGATAGGTGCGTTTGTCCTGAAGCTCCCCGTACTTGCGGTTGCGTTTATTCTGACGCTGGATGAGTTCGTAAAAATCCCCGCAGTATACAGACACTACATGAAATATAGGTGGGTAAGAAATATCACCAAGGAGCAAATCCGATAACTCATTCTGATTATTTTTAAAGAGCATCATTAATGTCTGCCACGATATAATTGACAGAAAATCCGTCCCTGCCGTCAAGGCTCTGCCTGACAGTACGGGCGGATTTTTAGTCATTAAGGCACAAATCGGGAGCGTCGCCTTTATAATTTGCAAACTATTATGTTTCCCTCACCGTATTTCAGTGAAAGACCTGTGAAGTAAGATGATTCAGGAAAATTAAACTTCTTTACAATGTGAATGAAGTATGGTATAATAACATGTATAAGAGTGAAAATACGGAGGATTATACTTAATATGTCAGATTCTGGAAGATTTGCAGCTTTCGTTGTATCGGGAGCAATGCTTCTTTCTGCTGTATCGTGCGGAAAGAAGGTTTCTGAAGCGGATGTTGCCCATACAACTGAAACAACAGCGGCTGTTACAGAGACGGTTACAGAGACAGTTTCCGCAGAAACTTCTCCCGCAACTTCTGCGTCAACTACAGTCACAACTGTTGTAACGACTGCTCCTCAGCCGCCTGAAAACCTTGTGCTCAGCGGCAAAGAGAGCGTCGGCGTCTATGAAGAAATAACGATAAGTGATTTTATTACGGATAAGAATGTTGAGCTTGCCGAGCCGGAAAAGCTGCTTGACGTCGCAGAAATCGGAGAACATGAGATTGCTGTGAAATACAGAAGCGGCGGCGGAGAGTTCGAAAAGAAGCTCAGTTATAAGGTTGTGGACACAACGAAGCCTGTTCTGCTGAATGCAGGCTGGTCGCCGGTTCATATCAGAGGAAAAGCGTTTGACCTGAATAATTATGTCGGATTTGCTGATAATTTCGACAAAAATCCCGTCCTCACATACACAGGGACAGTCGACCCGAATGTGAACGGCGATTATCCGCTTAAAGCAACAGTTACCGACAGCTCGGGGAATTCAGTGAGCTGGGATGTAACGATTACCGTGGCAGACTATATTCCGTCTGCTCCGGATACAAATACGAGGGTGCCGTTTTCGGATTTCATGGCGAAAAACAGCGGCGAAAACAGATGCTTCGGTATTGATGTCTCCACATGGCAGGGGAATGTCGATTTCAACGCCGTTAAGGAGGCAGGTGCGGAATTTGTATTCATCCGTATCGGTTATTACTACGACCATGTGGTCATGGACGACTATTTCAAGGCGAATCTGAAGAATGCAAAGGATGCAGGTCTGAAGGTAGGACTCTACTTCTATACAACCGATAACACTGAGGAGGGTGCCCGTGAGCACGCACGCTGGATTACGGAGCAGCTTGGAGGTACGTCGCTTGAACTGCCAATTGCTTTCGACTGGGAGGAGTTCGGTAATTTCCAGCAGTACGGAATGAGCATCCACGACCTTAATCAGATTTATCTTGCATTTGCGGACGAAATAGAAAAGCAGGGATATAAGTCCATGCTTTACAGCAGTAAGAATTTCCTTAACAACTTCTGGTCGGAGAGTACAAAGGCAGCAAATCCCGTATGGCTTGCTCATTTTGTGGACGAGACCGATTACACGGGTGACTACTGGATATGGCAGGGGAGCTGTTTCGGCAGAATCCCTGGAATTGCAGGTGACGTCGATATGAACGTCATGTATAATAAGGAGGCATAAATGTCGGAAATCAACACAGACGGAAAAACAAAGAAGAAATTCAATTTCAAGTCTCTTGCCATAGTAGAAGCAGCTGTGATACTTCTCCTTTCGGGTGGACTTGTGTTCAGTCTCGCAGCACGGAACAATGACGATGAAGCAGTAATGACGGGAGCCGTTGCAGACGAAAAGCCTACGGATATACGTACTCACGCCGTAATCGAAAAAGAAGAGACTTTCTATCAGCTTAACGGTAAAAAAATTCTTATGAAGGACGGAACACTCGGAGAGGTGTTCATGCCCGTGTTTGCCGATGTCCCCGCATGCACTCTTGATATGGATGCCATAGAGACAAGGAACGGATACTCGTTCTACAAGGAAAACGGCGATATAACGTCAATTGCCGGAGTAGATGTCTCGGAGCATCAGGGCGAAATCGACTGGAACAAGGTCAAGGCGGCAGGTATTGAATTTGCCATTATCCGTGTAGGCTACAGAACTTACGGCGGCGGTGAAATTGTCCTTGACAAGACTTTCAGAAAGAATATCGAGGGTGCCGATGCAGCAGGAATCAAGGTCGGTGCTTACTTTTTCTCACAGGCAGTCACCGAAGAAGAAGCTATTGAAGAGGCGGATGTCCTCATTGATGCGATAAGACCTTATAATATCACTTATCCCGTTATTTTCGACTGGGAAATGATTTACGGTGATTCTGCAAGAACCGATACCGTTACCGTCGAGGGACTCGCTGATTTCTCGGTAGCATTCTGTGAGAGAGTACGTTCCGCAGGGTATCATCCGATGATTTATCAGAATAAGAATACCGCAATGATGAAACTTGACCTGCCAAGACTCAAGGACTACGATTTCTGGCTTGCAGAATACGGCACTAAACCTACATATTATTATGATTATAAGATATGGCAGTACGCTTCCGATGGATATGTCCCCGGAATCAGCGGAAATGTCGATATGAATATCAGCTTTGTCGATTACAGCCTGAATCAGCAATCATAAAAAACAGCCCGTAAGGGCTGTTTTCAGCGTGTCGATAAACATATTTTTTTCGGGCGAACACTACCATTGGCATACGCAAAAGGGCAAAATCAAAGATTTTGTTTTTTGCCTAAGTTCGCCCCTACATTTATAATACGTAAAATAGCCATCTGTAGGGGACGGCGTCTCGACGTCCCGTTAATATACGGCTTTTTCTACAGTCTGAAACAGCCCCTAAGGGCTGTTTTTATTTATCGTTTTGATGTATAATCAGAAACATCAGACCGCTGTATGGAGGGACATCCATTGTCAGGTATTCATTGGAAGATGAAAAGTACGTTTTGCGGTCGGGAGTCTGTCCGTTGTAGAGAACGTTGTCGGAGTCGAGGAGAAGTGCGGCAGAATGGTCTCTGCCGATATTGACGACGTAATCGGTGATGCACCAGTCGGAAAAGTTCAGAACAGCGAGGATGTCACCTTCGGGACTTTTTCGGCGAATAGCACAGACGCAGTTTTCGGCGTTATCGCAATCCTCCCATATGAAATTGGAGTGGTCGTAGTCGTGGTGGAGAGCTGTATGCGTGAGGTAAATCGTGTTCAGAGCCTTTATGTATTCACGGAATGAATCGTGAACGGGGTAGTCGAGAAGTTCCCAGTCCTGCTGACGTTTTTCGTCCCATTCACGCAGCTGTGCAAATTCGTTGCCCATGAAACTGAGTTTTTTTCCGGGGTGAACAATCATGTACATATAAAGCAGTCTTGCCTGAGGGAACATATCGTCGTACTGACCGTTCATTTTTTGTGGGACTGTACCTTTCCCGTGAACGACCTCGTCGTGGGAAAGTGGGAGCATGAAATGCTCGTTGTAGAAATACAGCATTGAAAATGTAAGCCTGTTGTAGTCACGGAAGCGCAGCATTGGCGACGTTCCGAGAAATTCGAGTGTGTCGTGCATCCAGCCCATATCCCATTTGTAATCGAATCCGAGACCGCCTTCCGATACGGGAGCTGTGACTTTCGGATAGGCAGTTGAGTCTTCTGCACAAAGCATTGCTGAGGGATGACGTTGTTTAAGTCCGACGTTCATGGAACGCAGAAATTCGAGGGAGACTCTGTTTTCACCAAGTCTTTCATCGCCGTTATGGTAAATCATGTTGCTTACGGCGTCAAAACGGATGCCGTCGAAGTGGTAAACGCTCAGGAGGTAATCAGCAGCCGACTGCACAAAAGAGCGTACCTCTCCACGCAGATAATTGAAGTTGAGACTTCCCCACTGATTGAATTTCATGGTATCTGATGGATGTTCATAGAGAGGAGATCCGTCGTATTCGGCGAGAGCATAGGAATCGGATGCGAAATGGACGGGGACGAAATCGGCTATCACGCCTATTCCTTTACGGTGACATAAATCAATAAGTTCCATAAGCTGCTGCGGAGTTCCGTAGCGTGATGTCGGAGAAAAGAACCCTGTAATCTGGTATCCCCATGACTCGTCGCAGGGGTGTTCCATGACAGGCATGATTTCAATGTAATTATAGCCGTATTCGATTGCATAATCCGCAAGCATGGGAGCAATTTCCGCATAGCTGCAGCAGCTGTTGTCTTCTTTTCTTTTCCATGAGCCAAGATGGACTTCGTAGATATTCAATGGTTTGTCGAGACAGTCGGTACGGCTGTTCATCCAGTTTTCGTCGGTGAAAGCAAAATTATCTGTACTGCGGATTACGGAGCAGACCTTTGAAGCATCAGACTCCGTACCAAAACCGTATGGGTCACAGTGGTCTGTAAATCCGCCGTTTTTACTGTAGATGCGGTATCTGTACTTCATCCCCTCACGAGCCGTCGGGACAGATATTTCGTAGAATTTTCCGTCATTAACAGGCTTCATGGGAAGCTCATGCCAATCGCTGAAGTCTCCGATAAGGGCAACTTTCACGGCGTTCGGAGCATATGTACGGAACACAGTGCCGTTTTCACAGAGATGTGCTCCGAAATAGTTGTAGGCATCGAAAACATTGCCCTTATAGAATTCGTAAATATCCAGAACAACCCCTCCTCACGCATTGGAATTATCAGTGTTTCACATATTGTATTATATCACAGTTTCGGTGTCGGTTCAAGCAGGTTTAAATATGACGGTCAGGTGAAATTTTCGTCGATATTATTGATTTTATATAGATTTCGGGGTAGAATATATCTGACAGATATTTGTTGCCGACGATAGGAAGTGCTCATGAAAAAGAAAATCAGAAAAATAATTCAGTTTCTTACAAATCCGAGATTACTGCTGTGTTTGCTTATTGCATGGTTTATTACCAACGGATGGTCTTATCTTGCTCTTGCAATCGGAACTGCATGCGGTATAAATTGGCTCACGGCTGTTGCAAGTGCTTATCTTGCGTTTCTTTGGCTGCCTGTATCTCCCGAGAAAATAGTCACTGTTGCCATTGCCATTGCACTGATGAAAAAGCTTTTCCCTGACGACAGAAGAACCCTCGCTGTTCTGAAAGTTCTGCGGAAAAACATAAAAAAGGTCATTTCAAAACATAAAGAAAAATAATGACGGACGCTTTGTACTGTACAGATTCAATGCACGGTACAAAGCGTCCGCCTGTTATCCGATAAGGCTTTCAGCGACGTTATCCTTCTCGGGAATTACAGCTTTTTCACTTGTCTTCGGATATAACGGAAGCACGCATCTTCGCCTTTTTCTGCAAGCAGTCTCAGAAGAAATTCGAGCTTGTCTGAAGTTTCTTTTTCGATAATCCTCCATGTTTTTGCCTTCATGAAATATTCAAGCGGCAAATTATCGGCATACTTTTCCTTGTTGTAGATTTTTGAGGCGGCAACACGGTCGCAGAACATTTCATAAATGTAAATATCAGGCATCCTTACAGGCTCCATGCGTCTGGTCACGGGACTGTAATCTGTCCAGTACTCAAAGTGGTGGCGGTTTCTGCCCTTGTGGTGCATCCACGCCTTTGAGTAGCCGATGATTTCACGTTCCATTTCATTGGGACTTCTTGTACCCTGATAGTAACGGACTCCGCATAGAAATTCGGTGGGTGAAAATTTTGACAGGTCGTGGAGAAGTCCACGTCGGATTATACCTGCCTTGAAGCAATGCTCCATTACCTTATGACGGTGACGCAGGACAGTTCCGAGGTGTCCGAAGAAATTGTGTATAAGCATATTATCAGTCCTTTGCAGGGAAATAGTAGTCAAGAAGCAGTTCTACCACAAGACCGTATGAAAGAATACCTTCTTCTCTTCCGTTTAATTTTATATTTGTATCCGTGAATGCATCTGACATCGTTTCGACTGTATCCGTAGGGATAATTTCAAGTGATTCATTTTCCTCCCAGTATTTCTCGGGCAGGAAGCGGAACCAGTCCTGAAAAATGTATTCCGACATATCTTCCGTAACTTCTTCATACAGATCCGGACTGTAATCCCAGAGGTCGCCGTCAACGTATTCAATAGCCATTATGTAGCCTGCATAGCGCATTTCGGGGTTATCGCTTTTTGTTGCGGCGAGGAATGAAACGAAATTTGCCTCGTCCTCCTGAATAATTCCCTTGAGGTGGGCAAACTCATGACAAATAGTCGTAGCAAGATTGACACGGAGCATGTCGTCATTATAATTAGACTCCATAGAAAACGGAAAATACACGCCTGCGGTACTCGTCTGGCTCATAAAAAACGAATTGATAATCGGCTTTGCATCGGGATAATATCCTTTGAGCTGGGGGTAGTCCTCCGAAATGTTTTTCATTGCCTTTTTACACTCTTCCTGCACGTCGCAGGTGAGATAGAAGTAACCGTTCTCGTCACGCGGAACGACCTCCGCAAGCTCATTTGCTTCTGAAATAAGTATGCGGTAAAGCTCGGCAAGCTCCTCGCTTGTATGTTCCTTCGGACTGAGATATTTATCGGAAAAAGGCGTACATCGGTACATTATGAAGCAGTTCATGGTCTCGGTCGTGACTATAAACGCCAGAATCCACAGAAAAACCGCATTGAATATCCCGATTGTCTTTTTTCTGCTTTTCTTTCTGAAAATGAGCAGTATCAGCGTCAGCGGCACTCCGACAACAACAAGTACAATTGCGGCGATTATCATTATTTCACCCAGAGAAAACGGAAGAAGTCCGCTGAGGAAAACAAAGGGTGTCGAAATATAGGGGAAGATTTTCCCAACGTAGAAATCGGAAAAATCTCTGCTGAACATTGCTGTTGCATATACAATAATCATCAGACCGATAATGCATAAGGGGATAAGGAAACGTTTTTTTAATTTGATTCTGCACCTCATATTCTTCTCCTTACAGAACGAAACAAAAGGCGCAATCGCATAAACGAAGCGCCTTTTCGGTTATTCAGGCAATACGCAGTTCTGCTGTTTAAGCCTCTGTCTCGGGTTCAACAATAGCAGCGTCAACGACATTCTTACGAACGCTTTCAATGCCGTTCTTGCAGCTTTCCTTCTTTTTATAGCCCTCGCTTGCAGCGATAATCTGACCATTCTTAGCCTTGAGACGGAATCTGAATTCGCCTGCCTTATCAGTATAAATCTCGAATTTAGGGCAGGTCTGAGCAGCAAAGCCTTCCTCAGTCTGGTCCTCAACATTAGCTTCGGGAGCATTCTTTATGATGCTGTTAATACCGTTCTTTATGCTTGAGAGGCTCTTGTAAACCTCTCCGCCTGTAGCGATTACCTCTCCATTTCCTGCTTTAAGACTGTGAGTGAAGCCTGTTTTTGTTGCTTTGATTATGAATTTTCCCATGGTTGACACACCTCTCATTAAATTTTATAATATAATTATACATGATTTTTTGTTTCTTGTCAATAGCATTTTGTGGAATTTAGCCTAAATTTGTACGATTCTGTCCATCAGAGATGTGCATCGGTGAATGACACATAAAAAGCGGCTGAAACTTTTTTCAGCCGCTTGCATTTTATTGATTAACCCTGACGCTTTGCTTCGATGTCAGCGAGAGCGTCCTTGCGGGAGAGATTGATTCTGCCCTGACGGTCGATTTCGATAACCTTTACGACAATCTCATCGCCGATTGAAACAACGTCCTCAACCTTCTCAACACGCTGCTTGTCGAGCTTGGAAATGTGTACAAGACCATCCTTGCCGGGAGCAATCTCAACGAATGCACCGAATTCCATGATTCTTACAACCTTACCTCTGTAGAGTGCGCCTACTTCGGGGTCGTTTGCAATAGTGTGGACAATCTGGAGAGCCTTGTTTACATTATCAGAATTGATACCGCTGATAAATACGTTACCGTCGTCGTTGATGTCGATCTTGACGTCGCAGTCAGCAGAGATCTTCTGGATAACCTTACCGCCCTGACCGATAACCTCACGGATCTTGTCAACAGGAATCTTTGTCTGGAGCATCTTGGGAGCGTACTCGTTCACAGAAGGTCTTGACTCGGGGATAGCCTTGAGCATGATTTCGTCGAGGATGTAGAGACGAGCCTTTCTTGTCTTTTCGAAAGCTTCCTTGATGATAGCAGGTGTAAGACCGTCAACCTTGATGTCTACCTGAATAGCAGTGATACCCTTGTGAGTACCGCCAACCTTGAAGTCCATATCGCCGAAGAAGTCTTCAAGACCCTGAATATCAACCATAGTCATGAAGTCGTCGCTGTCGGGGAGAGTGATAAGTCCGCATGAGATACCGGCGACGGGAGCCTTGATCGGAACGCCTGCGTCCATAAGTGCAAGGGTTGAACCGCAGATAGAGCCCTGTGATGTTGAACCGTTTGAGGAGAGAACCTCGGAAACGAGTCTGAGAGCGTAGGGGAATTCCTCAACAGGAGGAATTACGGGTGCAAGAGCTCTTTCAGCAAGAGCGCCGTGACCGATTTCACGTCTTCCGGGACCTCTTGAAGGCTTTGTTTCGCCGACAGAATAGCTCGGGAAGTTATACTGGTGCATATATCTCTTGGAATCTTCCTCATCGAGACCGTCGATTCTCTGAGCGTCGCTTACAGGACCGAGAGTTGCAATGGTGAGAACCTGAGTCTGTCCTCTTGTAAAGAGTCCCGAACCGTGAACTCTGGGGAGAAGTCCGACTTCAGCAGCAAGAGGACGGATTTCGTCGATACCTCTGCCGTCAACACGCTTGCCCTCGTAGAGCCATGCACGTACAATCTTCTTCTGGAGCTTGTAGATGCACTCGTCGATCATAGCGATCTGCTCGGGGTAGATCTCGTCGAACTTAGCGTGGATGTCTTCAACAATGGGAGCGAGTCTTGCGTCACGGACAGTCTTATCGTCTGTATCGAGAGCGAACTTTACACGTTCTGCGGCGAATTCTTCGATAGAATCGAACATTTCGTGGTCAACTTCCTGAGACTCGAACTCAAACTTGGGCTTACCGATCTGAGCACGGATGTCGTTGATGAAAGCAACCATCTTCTTGATTTCCTCGTGACCCTTGAGGATAGCGTCGAGCATTGTATCTTCGGGAACCTCGTTTGCGCCTGCCTCAATCATAACGATTTTTTCAGCAGTACCCGCAACAGTAAGAACGAGGTCAGTCTTTGCTCTCTGTTCGAGAGTGGGATTGAGTACGATTTCGCCGTCAACAAGACCTACGTTGATGCCTGCGATAGGACCGTTCCACGGAATATCGGAAATTGAAATAGCAACAGATGTAGCGATCATTCCTGCGATTTCGGGAGAGTTATCAGGTTCAACAGCAAGAACAGTCATAACAACGGAAACGTCGTTTCTCATGTCCTTGGGGAAAAGCGGACGGATAGGTCTGTCAACGCAGCGTGAAGTAAGGATAGCCTTTTCTGAGGGTTTGCCTTCACGTTTTGTAAATGAACCGGGGATTCTTCCTACGGAATAGAGTCTTTCCTCGTAGTCAACAGAGAGAGGGAAGAAGTCGATGCCCTCTCTGGGCTTAGCACTTGCTGTTACGTTAGCCATAACAACGGTTTCTCCGTAACGAACCCAGCAAGAGCCGTTGGAGAGTCCGCAGGTCTTGCCTGTCTCGACTACGAGAGGTCTGCCTGCATAGGTAGTTTCGAATGTTCTGAAATTTTCAAACATAATTCTGCCTCCTGAAAAAATTATTTTTTCGGCTTTAGCAATAAACTCTGTGCCTTGGCGGACAGGGCATACAGTTTAATGCTAAAAGCCGTTATAGATAAATTTAATAACCCCATTAAAGTCTGCACTGATTAAGGCAACACCGCACAAAGCCCGCCTGACGGCTTTGCACGAAATCTGCTTGCATATTTTCCGCCATTCCGCACAAAAACTCCTTGACATACGTCAGTATGCCTTCGGAATTTCTGTACAATCTGACGAAAAATCTGACTTCGCATCTTTCGCACAAGCTCTGTGCGGTATTGCCTTAAATGTGATATGACTGCCGTGTCAGTTAAGACTGAAGCTTTCAAGCCATGCAATCATGGATTCCTCGTATTCAGCACTTTCATCCATGGGACAGCCGGCTGTAACGCTGTACACTGCGTTTTTGCCTTTGAAGAGAGCCTCCATCTGATATCTTTCATTAGAATTATTTGTGGTTTTGTAGTAGTAGCCGTTAGTGAGTTTAACAGGAACAAGTCTCTCGCCGTTAATAGTTGTGTTCTGGATATACTCCTTGAGGTTAAGCGATTTAAGCTGATCGGCGGGGATAGCTTTCTTTGCGACGCTGAACACAATATCATCATAAGAGTAGCAGGCAATCTGAGCTGATCCTGAAGAAGTAGAATAAAGCTTTGAGCTTGATTCCATAGCCGACGGAAGTTTTGCAGTGAATTCGTCATGCGATACGTATTCCCATTCTGACTGATCGGTTATATCAACGTTTTTGCCGGATGATACATTGAATATTATAACAGCACATGCTGCAATGCTCAGCAGTATGGCAGCAGCAACAAGCAGCTTTTTCACGATTTTCCACCCCTTAGACTTAAAGGCAGTACGGGATTGACCCGACTGCCTTCAAACACAGAATTACTTACGGAGACCGAGCTTCTCTACGATAGCACGGTATCTGTTGATGTCCTTCTTCTTGAGGTAACCGAGGAGGTTACGTCTGTGACCAACCATCTTGAGAAGACCTCTTCTTGAGTGGTGATCGTTCTTGTGAGACTTGAGGTGTTCTGTAAGATCGTTGATTCTCTTAGTGAGAATAGCAATCTGAACCTCAGGTGAACCTGTGTCGTTAGCACTTGTCTTGTTAGCCTCAATAATGGCTGTTTTTTCTTCCTTCAAAAGCATTTGAAGCACCTCTTAAAAAATAATATTCCGCAGACGGAGAAAGGGGTGAAACGGTTTTACCGAGAGGACAAGCCCCTATCCAAGTAAGCGGTAGTAATATTATATCACATAAGCTGTCGTTTGTAAATAGCTTTTTTCAACTTTTTTTATTCTGCAAGGAAAAATAAGGGAACTTTTGCACGCATGAGATAAAAGTCCGCAGAAATATTGTGCAAATTAACAGTAAATTGATGGATAATAAAATAATTTGCCGTTTCGGTTGACTATTTGGCGGTTTTGTGATAAAATAAATATGTATAAATTCATCTTTACGGAGGGACTATCATGAAAAAAGACAATATCAGTTACGTTTGGACAGATAAGAAGCGTACAATTTTCGGACTCCCAATCTCATTTACACGCTACTATCTTACCGAAACAAAGTTCATAACAAGGGTAGGCTTCCTCAATATTACAGAGGATGAAATCGATCTTTACAAGATTACAGATAAAAAGGTGAGATTCCCGTTTTTTCAGCGTCTTTTCAACTGCGGAACAATAATTATCTACAGCAGAGATACAGATACTCCGTCCAAGGAGGTTCACTGCATAAAGAGAGTACGTGAAGTTTCTGAGCTTATCGATAAGCACCTTACCATTATGCGTGACAGATACGGAATCAGAGGCAGAGATATGATTAGTGCAGGCAATTGCGATTGCTCCGGCGAAGAGTATGACGACGGCGGAATATATTGATTTCAGGAGGATATGATGTTATCGTTTGTTACGGAAAAACAGTCCTGCTGGGACAGGCTTAAAGCTGATAAGCGTCCGATATTCATTTATGGTATGGGCGACGGAGCATTAAAAATCATGTCGGTTTTTCGTGAAAAAGGAATTACGGTTTCCGGCGTTTTTGCCAGTGACGATTTTGTACGTGGTCATTCTTTTGAAGGTTATCACGTTCACAGACTTTCGGAAATAGAAGAAATGGTTGACGATTTTGTTGTTGTTCTTGCGTTTGCCGCAGGTTATCAGGAAATAGTCGACAAAATCCAGAATATTGCGTCAAAGCATACACTTTACGTTCCCGATGTTCCCGTAGTGGGCAGCGGTCTGTTCACTTACGAGTTCTGTGCTGAAAATGCCGAGAAAATCCGTGAGGTCTACGACAGTCTTGCGGACGATTATTCACGTAAAGTTTACGCTAATATTATCAATTTCAAAATAAGCGGTAAAATTGAGTATCTTTCTGCCGTAACGTCTACAAAGTCAGAGATTTACAGAAAGATTATCAAGCCGGGTCTTAATGAGGTCTACGTGGACCTCGGTGCATACAACGGCGACACAATCAAAGAGCTTATGGAGTTTACCCACGGAAAATACGCTTCAATCTATGCTCTTGAGCCCGACAGAAAAAATTTCAAGAAACTTGCGAAGTTTGTTGATTCCATGAACAGTGTCTACGCTTACAATGCAGCTGCATGGTGCCTTGATACGGAGCTTCCTTTTGCTGCAAAGGCAGGAAGACAGTCCGCAATTTCAGCTTCCTCCGAGAATATGGTCGATGCAAGAGCAGTTGATTCAATCTTAAGCGGAAAGCCTGCAACGATTATAAAAATGGACGTTGAAGGTTTTGAGCGTGAGGCAATCTGGGGAGCTGCACTCACAATTTCACATTACTCCCCCAAGCTTATGGTGTCTCTCTATCATCGTAACGAGGATATATTCGAGCTGCCGCTGCTGATTAAAAAGCTCAATCCCAATTATAAGCTCTATATCCGCCATCAGCTCTATATTCCTGCATGGGAAACCAACCTTTACGCAATTACTTAATAGAATTAAAGGAGACTCCTATATGAGTCTCCTCAGACTGTAGAAAAAGCCGTATATTAACGGGACGTCGAGGACGCCGTCCCCTACAGATGGCTATTTTACGTATTATAAATGTGGGGGCGAACTTAGGCAAAAAACAAAATCTTTGATTTTGCCCTTTTGCGTATGCCAATGGTAGTGTTCGCCCGAAAAAAATATGTTTATCGACACGCTGTGGAGACTCCTATATGAGTCTCCTTTTTATTTGCAGTAATTCGAGAAATGTGTGCTTCTGAGAAATCTTCGTCCGAGAAAGGCTGCAAAAGCGCACATAGCAGCGTCCTTCGGGAAGGGGATGAGCAGACAGCTTACAAGCATTGTGTCCGGGCTGAAATTTCCGAGGTAAAATCTGCTGATGAACATAAAATAGATAAGTCCGACAGCATACATGAGGATGAGTCCCGAAAAGCAGCCTGCAAGCATACGACCTATGGTAGGGGAGCCTTTACGGACAATCAATCCTGTGACCGAAGCCTGTAATACAAATCCGATTATGAATCCGAATGTGGGATTAAGAATACATCCGAAACCTCCTCCCATTGCAAAGACAGGCAGTCCGAGCAGTCCGAGGGCGATATAGCAGATTACGGAAACGGCACCGTACAGTTTCCCGAGAAATATCCCTGAAAGACATACAAAAAGAGGCTGGAGCGTCATCGGACAGACAGGAAGAGGAATTCTTATGAACGTACCTGCGGCAATAAGCGCAGTAAAAAGTGAAGCGAGTACAAGATTACGTGTTTTCATTTTATCTTACTCCTTTGACTGTATCCAGTTTTCAAACTCACGTGCATTTCCTGTTATATGGTACATAGCCTGATAAACCATGCGTCCATAGCCTGCAAAATCATAACTTCGCAGAACACGTTCACGGCTTATGTTGTTTTCGATTACATCATTGTACGAATAACCGAAATCCGAATTGTCAATATTGGCGTATTCAAGAATACTTGATGTGAACAAATCAATGGAGAGTTCGGATTCGCTGTCGATTTTCAGAGGGTGTGCATCTCCGTTTGCAGGCTTTATGAGCAGAGCCGATGTAATTGCGCTGTCGAGAGTTGTCTGATTTCCTTTAAGTTCTGCGGGAGCTCTGCCATGGTCTCCGAGAATGATGATCGTTGAGTTATCAAATACGCCCAGACTCTTCATCTGTCGGATATATTCAGAAACAATTTCGAGGTCTCCTCTAATGGTCGAATGGACATCGGGTGTTTCGGTAAGCCCATAAACCGAGGATATTCCGCTGTCAACTGTGTGTGCGCAGTTGAGATGTACGAAAGTGAATGTTTTTGAAGCGGCATCGGATTTAAGTCCGATGCTTTTCAGATTATTGTAGAATTTCATGTCACCGGCAACACTGCACTGTGGTCCGAGAGCGTCGGAGCGTGTCGTGTCCTCGTAGAAATTTCTGCAGAAGTTTGCGCCAAGCCAATAATACAGCCTGTGCTTGAGTGCATACGGCGACATCCTTGCAAGTGACAATCTTACCATAACAGGAAAAAGAGCTCTTTTTCCGAAGATTCTGAGTTTAAGCTCATTCTCGTCGTATTCCTTTATATTATCGCACTGGTCCTGTATCTGTGAGGTGCTGCTCAGAGTAGTGATGCTGTCGGGCATCAGATATACCTTGTATCCGTTTTCCCTGAGCTGTCGGGGGAGAGTTTTCCCCGACCATGCTTCACTGAGAAATTCTGCCCATTCTTCGCCGTCGTAGCTTCCGCCTGTAAGAACCGACGGAACAACGGGGAATGTACTCGTTCCGAAAGAAACGTTATTGCGGTAATATGTGAAGCCGTCAAGTTCGTTTTTCAGGTCGGGATATTCGGCAAGAATATCGTCCATCCATTCTCTGTCGAGACGGTCTGTGAGAAATACAACAATGTTTTCATCCGTTGAAAGACTCATTGCAGGCTCATAGGAGAGATACTGTCTGTGTACACCCTCATAGTTTCTGAAGTTGCTATTGAAAAGATTTATTCCTGAACTTGCGAGATTGAATACAAAAATTGCCGTAAATGCTCCGAAGGCGATCCATGCGGCGGTCTCACGTGAGTTTTTCTTTTTCAGGATTTTCAGTACGACCGATGTCACAAGCGGAGCAGCTGCAATCGTCCAGAAAATGACTGAATTGATAATGATTTTTGTTTTGTATTCATCATAGCGTGTATCGTTAGGGATAACAATCGGCATGCTTTTATCCATGAATACGGACTGGGCAAAAAAGGCAAGGAGGAGCCCAAGCAGTACCCGTGTAAAGACACTGCAAAGCTCCTCTTTTATATACAGTAAAATATTGAGCAGCACAACAACAGCTGCTGATGTAAGTACCGCAAATCCCAGCATCGGCACGGCAAAAATACGGTATTCCACCATGAAAGCCGCAGGATTATCAGCATAGAATTCCGTGGGTGAAAACAGCATGAGTGTAAAACCAAATGACAGTGCAGCAGCAATAATCATAAGCTCATTTTTTATATTAAAGCGACTGCAACGGTCATTCAAGGCTTTTCTCATAGCTGTTTCCTCCTTATTTCAGTGTTGTTGTACCCGAAGTGACTGCTGTGTTATTCGTGATTCGGCTGTTCTTCCCAGTTGTTGAAGTCACGGGCGTCGCCTGTAACCTTGTAAAGAGCCTTATATACAACATCTCCGTAGCCGTGCCAGTCAAATGTCTGGAGCCAGCGGTCGGGATGGAGGTCACCCTCAATGACATCGTTATAGGAAAGTCCGAAGTCGCTGTGGTCAAGACCTGCATATTCGAGCACGCTTGCCGCAAAGAAGTCGTTTGAAAGTTCACTGTCTCTGTCGATTTTAAGATTTTCAGCAGGGGCGTTTTTAGGCTTTACAAGGAGAGCCGTTGTAATTGCACTTGTAAGACCCGGCTTATTATCGACTTCAATTTCAACGGGAGCTCTTCCGTGGTCGCCGAGAATAATAATTGTGGAATTATCATAGATTCCAAGGAATTTCATCTCGTCGATATATCTGAAAATGATTTCAAATCCGCCTCTTGTGGTGTCGTATATATCGGCAGTGTTCGCACGGAAGAAATCAGGATTGAGAGCTGCGGTTGTATTGTTTGCACCGTGCGAGCAGTTAAGATGAACGAAAGTGAAGGTTTTGTTGTCGTTATCGTCAGTAAGACCGTTTTGTTTGAGGTATTTATAGTATGCAAGATCGGAATCGACACTTACAGTCATGGGCATACGGTCAGGCATATCGTCGAGATAGCGTACAAAATCCTGTGAAAGACTCGAGCCCATACCTCTTGTGAATTCGGTCTTGAGTAAATAAGGTGAGAGCTTTGAAAGTGAAAGGCGTGACATCGTAAGAATAATTCCGCTTGGACCGAAATAGTTGAAATCAATCAGTTCAGCGTCACTTTCTCCGATATTGCTGCACTGACCGTTCAGCTGAGCGATGGTGCTGTATGTTGTAAGGTTGTCGATGAGGAGATTTACGTCAAAGCCGTTTTCCGTAAGACGCTTCGGAAGAGTATCTCCGTCCCACGCTCTTCCCGTATAATCAGGCCACTCTTCACCCTTATACAGACTGTTTGTAAGCATCTGAGGAACGGAAGGGAACGTGTTTGTATTGTGTGAAATATTGTTCTGATAGAATGTGAAGCCTTTAAGATTGCTGGACATCTCGGGATAACGTTCAATAGTCTCGTCCATCCAGAGACTGTCGAGACGGTCTGTAAGGAATACAACGACGTTGTCTTCCTTTGAAAGAGACATTGTCGGTCCCATGGCAAGATATTTGTTGTACATTTTTTCATACTTGCTGAAATCTGTTGTAAGAATGGTCGAACCTGTTCCCACAAGCTGCATTAAAAATATAAGTCCCGAAATATATGGAATTACCATACCTTTTCCGAGGTTGAGAACTTTGTTCTTCTTGAATATGCTCGCAAGAATATGCAGTATAAGCGGCAGAAGAATTATCAGACAGTATATCACTGCATTTGTTATTGCTGACGCCATGTTGTCAGAGTAATCCACCGTGTCTCCCGTTATTGAAGCCATTCTGCTGTTGAAGAAGAGCGTCTGGGTGTACATTGCGAGAAGAAGTCCCGCAAAGAGTCGGGATACAACGTCGAACACTTTCGTGTTTATCAGAAGCGAAAGCGTCAGAACAGCTGCAACTGCTGCCGAAGCTGCTGCCGAAGTTAAAAGCATCGGGAGCGCGGCATATTTGAACTCAACAACAAATTCTCTCTGATTACCGAGGAAAATATCCATCGGCGAGAAGAAAAACACCGTGAATCCGAGTGCAAGACTCAATGCGAGAATTATCAGTTTATTGGTTTTGCTGAAGGCTTCCTTGAGAGAATATTTGTTCTTTTTTGGTTTTTCATCGGCTGCGGCTTTTTCTGCACCGACAACCTCTACCTGAACGGTTGCACCCGTTGTCTTTGAAGCTTTGTCATTTGTTTTATTTTCGATCGTGTCTTTTGTGTTTTTTTCCACTTCAGGAGTCCCCTTTTTACATATTTACCGATTATTCGGCATAATATATAATTTTAGCATATTACGTAATGATTGTCAATATTAAATGGTTCATGGATTTAAACAAAAATTCTGTCAGTTTTCCTGTCTGAAAGACGAATATTATAAATGAAAAATTTTTATGAAATTTCTGTGAGAGAAATGAGAATTTGCATCGTCTAAGATAATGTAAGCCAAAAAAGTGTTATTGTATTGACAACATAACCTGCATAATGTATAATATTAAAGAAATTTCAAAAAGGAGAAGTACCATGAGCAAAAACAAAAAAACACAGTCCGATACCAAGGCTGTAAATGCAGCCCCGAAACAGACTGAGCCGCCGAAGGCAACAGAACTGAGAATCCGTAAGGCTGAGACGCTTGACAAGCCTTATTTCGCAGGTATCGACATCCTGAAAATAATCGCTGTTCTTTTCGTTATCTGGGTGCATACATTCCTGTACAACGGTTTTTACGGTGCCAAAATCGACAGCGAGGACTATATGCTTCCCATTGCGTTCAGATGGATTGCATACACCTGTGTTCCGATTTTCATGACGATTACAGGCTATCTCATGAAGAACAAGAAGTTCAGCGGAAAATACTACCTCGGCATATTGAGAGTACTGATTATATATATCGTCGTCAGCATAATCTGCATGAAATACAAGCAGGAGAACTTCAACAGCGAATTCACTACATGGACCGTTCTCAAGGGATTTTTCCATACATATGACCTCGCTCAGTATGGCTGGTACATGAATTACTATTTCGCAATTTTCGCAATGATTCCGTTCCTTAACTCAGCATTCAACGGTCTGAAAAACAGAAAGGAGCGTCTTGCACTTGTTGTGACGGTTTTTGTTTTCACTATTCTCGCACGCAGTCTTTTCATCGGTATGGACCCTGATAAGCAGTTCCGTCTGCTTCCCGATTATCTTGCAGGTTTCTGGCCTGTGGCGTACTACTTCACAGGAGCGTATATCCGTGAGTATCCTCCGAAGAGATGTCTCCGCAACAAGTTCCTCTATCTTCTTGTGCTTATTTCCGCAGTAGTATTCCTCACCCAGAGCACATACAACCAATCTCTTGAGAATATCGACCACAATAATGTGTTCATGTCACGCCACTTCAATGATTACGGAACATATCCCGTATTTATTGCTGCGGTATGTATCTTCCTCCTTTTCTTTGATATTACGACAACAAAGCGTCCCGTTAAATTTGTCCTCCGTCAGCTCGGAGACGCAACCTTCTGCACATATCTCCTTTCATACGTCTTCGACCAGGACTTCTACCTGAAAAAGTTCTACCCCAAATACCCTAACAATCTTCCCGACGGTTCATGGAATTTCGAGCGATTCAACCATTCCTACGAAGGCATTATATACGTATTCATCCGTGCGATGTTCTGGGCACTTGTAATTCAGAATATCTACAATCTCATTGAATTCCTTGTGAAGCTTGCCGCTAAAAAGCTTAAAGAAAATTATGAGGACGAAGAAGCTTCCGAACAGGTACCCGAAGAAATTCAGGCGTAAACCTCCTTATTCTCAAAAAACAGCTGCTGTTTCGGCGGCTGTTTTTTCGTTATCTGAACTAATTTTTTGTTCCTGTAAAATAATTGAAAAAACAGTCTGAATTATATTGACATTTTTTGCAATTGAGTGTAAAATAATAGTATGCGGCAAAAAATATAATCCGCAGTTATGTAGAACAAAAAGAGACAAAAGGGTGGTTTATTTGGTATTCAGCAGCTTGGAGTTCATTTTTATATTCCTTCCTGCATTTTTTATAGCATATGCGGCGGTTCCGCAAAAATACAGGAATTTCATTCTATTTACGGCAAGCGTCATTTTTTACGGCTTGGGCGTAAAAAAGCCCGTTTATATAATACTGTTTCTTCTCACGCTCCTGCTGAATTTCATAGTGGGACAGTTCATTGAAAATGCAAAGAAAACGAAAAAACTGTGGCTGTTTTTCGGTGTGGCATTCAATTTCTGGTGGCTTATCTTCTTCAAATACTGGGGATTCCTCGGCGAGAATATCAACGCGTTATTCAAAACAGGACTCACTGTAAAAGATATTATTCTCCCCATAGGAATCAGCTTCTACACTTTCCAGAATGTCTCTTACATCGCCGACGTCTACAGGGGAACTGTCAGGGCTGAAAAGAATCTTATAAATTACGGCGCATATCTCACGATGTTCCCACAGCTTATTGCGGGTCCTATCGTAACATACCAGACCGTTGCACAGCAGCTCCGTACCCGTACCCACAACATCAGACTCGTTGAGGACGGTCTCAAGACATTTACAATCGGTCTTGGATACAAGGTGCTTATTGCCAATCAGCTCAGCGGTCTGTGGAACGATATTGCAATGATAGGCTATGAAAGTGTTTCAACGCCTCTTGCTTGGATGGGTATTTTCGCATATTCGTTCCAGCTTTATTTTGATTTCAACGGTTATTCGCTTATGGCAATAGGTCTTGGACGTATCATGGGCTTTGAAATACCGAAAAACTTCGATTACCCGTATCTCTCCGTTACTATGACTGAGTTCTGGAGAAGATGGCACATAACACTCGGAACATGGTTCAAGGAGAATGTTTACTTCCCTCTCGGCGGAAGCCGCAGGGGACCTTCAAAAACACTCCGCAACACATTCATTGTATGGCTGTTTACAGGCGTGTGGCACGGTGCAAGCTGGAATTTCATTGTCTGGGGACTCGTACTTTTCGCAATTATCATGTCTGAAAAATTCTGGACAGGCAAGTTCCTTAACAAGTACAAGTTTATCGGTCACTGCTACATGATACTGATAATTCCGCTTACATGGCTTCTATTTGCCATTACTGACTTTGAACGTCTCGGCGTATATTTCGGACGTCTTATCCCGATATTCGGAAAAGGCGGAACGGCTGTCCTTGAAAACGACTATGTCACATCATGGGAAACATACAGAATATTCTTCGTTGCTGCGTTTATATTCTCAACGAAGCTCCCCGAAATCATATATAAGAAAATCAAGAATTCCATGTTCTGTGCACTCGTACTCCTTGCAGTATTCTGGGGTTCTGTCTACTGTATGTACAAGGGAATGAATGACCCGTTCATGTATTTCAGATTCTGATAAAAACAAAAACAGATAAATATTAGGAGACAAAAATGAACAAAATGAAACAATGCATATACACAGTGATACTTCTGCTCACCTGTCTTGTAGCTTCTCCGAAGATTTACAAGCAGATTTGGGACAACAGTCAGGAGAAGAAAAAGGCTGAAAACTACAAACCGCCTGTTATCGACCTCTCTTCGCCGCAGGCATCTCAGCCCCAGACTGACGGTACTCAGCCGTCGGGAGGTGAAAATCCTACGGATACAACCTCTGATTCTCAGCAGTCCACCGAAATATCAACCGATGCACAGCCCTCTACCGAGGTTCCATCTGAGTATCAGCAGATAACATATGTTCAGTCCGACCCGAGCTATTTTGATGACGCTCTCTTTATCGGAGATTCACGTACCGTCGGAATAAGAGACTACGGAACACTGAAAAATGCCACATATTTCTGTGATGTGGGTCTTGCGGCATCAAAACTTGACAGAGATTCAATAGCATCAATAGTCGGCGGCAAGACATTCGGCAAAATCTATATCATGCTCGGCATAAATGAAGTGGGCAACGATTTTGAGTTCACTGTATCAAAGTTCCGCACCGTTATTGATGCTGTCAGGGAGCTTCAGCCGGATGCAACAATCTATCTCCTCGCAAATCTCCACGTTACATCCGCTGCTCAGCAGGCAGGCATTACCAATGAGCGAATTGACTACCTCAACAGCAGAATCAGTGAGTTCGCTGATTACGAAAAAATCTTCTATCTTGACATCAATCCTGTATTTGACGACGGAAACGGAAATCTCCGTCCCGATTGTACAGGTGACGGCATACACGTTTATGCTTCATATTATAAAACATGGTGTGAATGGTTCGGTATGTATACCGTACCAAACACATGATATAAGGCAGGGATTATTATGGCAGAATTAAAAGTTGGTTACAAGGGGAAAACCGTATTCGGAAATGAATTTACCATTATCAGCTCTCTCGGTTCCGGAGGACAGGGTACCGTTTACCGCATAAACTGCGGCGGAAAGGAAATGGCTCTTAAATGGTACCACAAATCAACCATCGACAAAATGAAGAATCCTGAGGAGTTCTATAACAATCTTCGTTCAAACATTGAAAAAGGTGCTCCGACAAAGGCATTCCTCTGGCCGGTGGAGCTTACCCAGTGGTCGGGCGGAACATTCGGATATATCATGGCACTTCGTCCGCAGGAATTTGAGGAGCTTACACGCTTCCTCATCTGGGACCCCAAAAAGCGTTCAATGAAGGCTCGCTTCTCAGGTATTACCGCACGATGCAATGCCGCAATCAATATCATTGAGGGATTCCGTGCACTTCACAACAACGGCTACAGCTATCAGGACCTCAACAACGGAAACTTCTTCATAAATCCTCAGAACGGCGATGTTCTTATATGCGACAACGATAATGTCTCAGAACACGGCGTCAATTTCGGTATAGCAGGCAAACAGCGTTATATGGCTCCCGAAGTTGTTCTCGGCGGTGCTCCCGACAAGCGTTCAGACCGTTTTTCACTGGCTGTCATCCTGTTCAGAATGCTGTTTATTGAGCATCCGCTTGAGGGCAGGTATTCAACTCCTCCGTGCATGACTCCCGAACTTGAAAAGAAATTCTACGGAAGCGACCCTGTTTTCGTACTCGACCCCGAGGATACACGTAATGCTGCAAATACACAGCTCAATACGAATACGCTTCGTTTCTGGAATATCTATCCCGAATATATCCGTGAGCTTTTCATCCGTTCATTCGGCAAGGAATCCGTGAAGCCGCCATACGAGAGAGTCATCGAAAAAAACTGGCTCGACGCATTTGTAAAGCTCAGAAGTGAAACTGTACCGTGTCCACACTGCGGCAAGGAGACATTCATCGCAAACGGCTATACTATGGGATGTATGTACTGCGGAGAAAAGCTCACCTGCACCGGTTCGCTGAAATTCCGTCGTTTTGAACTTCCTGTTTTCGGCGGCGTAAAGCTCTATGAAGGTCAGGTTGACGATTCCGACGGCGATATGCATAAAATCATCGGAGAAATCGTGCGCAACAAGAAAGACCCCGGCAAGCTTGCACTCCGTAACCTCTCGGATACCGTATGGAAGGTGACTCTTCCCGATAATTCGTCAAGAACCGTTGATAATGGTGGTGTAATGCCGCTTATCAAGGGATTTGTGCTCAGCATTGATACTGCTGAGGGAACCGTGAACTGAGATTGCTGCCCTTGTTATAATCAGAATCCAAGCGGACGACTGATGGTCGTCCCTACATTTATACACGTAAAACAGTCAATCTGTAGGGATGTCCAATGGACATCCGCATATACATTGTACCGACAAATCGACTTTTTCGACAGACTGAAGGCTCAGCTTCTTCCCGTAAAGGAAGCGGCTGAGCCTTTTTGTTTTTATAAAATGAAGCAGATAAGTCCGCTGCAGCCGTCGTTTATCACACGTTGGAGAGTCTCCTGAAGCTTCATTCGTGCCTCTACGGGCATTTTGTAAAGCTTGTTGTGGAGTCCCTCATTAACAAGCTCGTGGAGCGACTTTCCGAAAATATTTGATTCCCAGATTCTGGTGGGGTCCTCATCGAAGCCGTCAAGGAGGTACATGACAAGCTCCTCGGACTGGCGTTCTGTTCCGACAATCGGGCTGACCGTAGTGTTGATATTGGCTTTCATAAGATGAATCGACGGTGCCGATGCCTTGAGTTTTACGCCGTATTTTCCACCCTGACGGATAATTTTCGGTTCCTCAAGTGTAAGCTCATCAAGCTCAGGCATGACGATTCCGTAGCCTGTTGCCTCAACCTCGGCGAGTGCAGGTTCTATACGCTGGTATTTGCGGCGGATTTCGTTGAACTCCATAAGAAGCGGCATGAGGTCGCTTTCACTTTCAATCTCAATTCCTGTAGCTTCACCCAGAATCTTATAGAAAAGACTGCTGTCAAGTTCTGCCGTAATGGTCACGGAGCCTTTTCCAAGGTCGATTGAACTTATCTCAGCCTTTACAACGTGCGGACACTCCGACATTGCCAAAACAGCAGTTTCCGCTTCACGGACAAGTCTGATGTCTTTTGCAGCCTCTCTTATGCAGCCGAGAATCTCTGAACGCAGCCAGTGACCCTTTTCGAGAGTGTTGATCCAGCGTGCGGTACGGATATTGATTTCCTTGATGGGGAAGGAAAAAAGGATTTCACGAAGAATTTCTTTAATGTCATTTTCACCGAGTTCAAGGCAGTTTACGGGAATAACCTTTGCGTCGTAGCGTGACGTAAGCTCGTCGGCAAGACGCTTTGTTTCCGCAGAATCGGGAGCAACAGTGTTAAGAATCACCACAAACGGCTTGCCGAGTTCGTTGAGTTCACGGATAACACGTTCCTCGCACTCCTCATATTCACTTCTCGGGATATCGGTAACAGAGCCGTCTGTTGTGACGACAAGACCGATTGTTGAATGGTCGGTAATGACCTTCTGCGTTCCGATTTCGGCAGCCATGTTGAACGGAATCTCCTCATCGAACCATGACGTCATTACCATGCGAGGCTGTTCGTTTTCTATGTAGCCGAGGGAGCTCGGTACGATATAGCCTACGCAGTCGATAAGACGTACATTGAATGAAGCAGAGTCACCGAGATCAACTTTTACGGCTTCTTCGGGGATGAATTTCGGTTCTGTAGTCATGATTGTCTTACCGGCAGCCGACTGGGGTAGCTCGTCGAGAGCCCTCTCCCTCATGAAATCGCTTGTAATATTGGGAATAACAAGATTTTCCATAAATCTTTTGATGAAGGTGGACTTGCCCGTCCGTACAGGACCGACAACACCGATATATATATCGCCGTTTGTACGTTCTGCGATATTGCTGTAGATATCTTTAACCATTTTTATCTCCTTACGCATATTGTTTGTTCGCAGTTTATGCGGAATACCGCATCAGAAAGCCATATCAGGTTACTATTGGGATAAGCAGCATTCCGCCGTTTTCAAGACGGTCGCCTGCAAGCTCGTTTTCCTCAAGAACAGCGTCTACCACTGTGCTGTATCGTTTGGCGATGTCCCAGATCTCCTCATTTTCGGTACCGTAGTAGAGTTTTACAGCATAATCGCCGTCACGTTCTTTTTTTGTTGAATTATCCACGGCGATGTCTGTCAGAGCCTTTACCGACGAACAGCCGTATGCAAGGATTTTTGCCGAAATATCTGCCTTTGCGGTAAGCACTCCCTCTGCACTGATATTATATGACACGTCTTTTACGGAGATTTCAGCCGAAATACTGCACCCCGATACTTCTTCGCCGAGGACGATCGTTTCCTCAAACGCTTCGTCACGATCAGGCATAACGATCATACCCGAAGCGTCCGCAGCTGCCATAGAGTAGGTGAGCATTCCGCTTACAATTAGTGAGTGACCGTCATCGCTCATGTGCGTGTTGATATTTTTCGGAGCACACCACATTGCATAAATCCTTTGCGGAACAGCGTCGTTTTCGGCGATACGTGCAGTGTGGCGGAAGTTCTCGCTGAAAACGGCAGGTATCTGTTCTGCACGCACATCTGATGAGGAAATCATGCAGGGATATACAGTAGAATAAGCGTCGGTTCCTATCATCAGTGAAGCTGATTTTACGGCACTGCATACAAGTTTCAGTTCAATTTCACAGCGAAGGATACGGTTTTCGCCGTCCTTGTCGGCAACAGGAGTAACATCGCAGCCGAGTGTTTCGGGAGTTACAGTACATTCAAATGAATCGTCTATACCGTCAATATCAATAATCTGACTGTAGGGGAATGTGAAGCTCATAGGCTCAACAGCACCCGTTCCATCCTTTTCGCAGGAACACAGCAGACGAATCTCGGCTTCACCCTTTGCAAGCAGTTTGCCTGAAACCATCTTCTTCTCACATTCACCGACAATGCACCGACAGCTGATAATTCCGAGAATTGCGGGCTGTGCAGGTGTAAGCTCAGTCTCCTCGCTGATTTCAATGCTTTTTTCCACTACGACTTTTTCCGACGCAAATTTCAGCGGTATTTTTCTGAGCTGGATATTCATGCCTGACGCATCGCAGATGACTTCCTGTGCAGTTTCTCCCGTGACTGAAATCTTTACCGAAACGGCACCTCTCATATCAAGACGGCGCTTGTTCACAACACGACAATTGGCGTGCTCGGCTTTAGGAACAAGTTTCACGACAGGAGTGTCACAGGCTTTGCCAAGCTCCACCGTCTTTGAAAAGCTGCGGCGCTGTGAAATGCACTGGGGAACATTACTGTCCTCGCTGCAATAAATCACCCGAATGTCACAACGAAGCTCATATGTGAGTCTTTCACCGCTGATGTTCCAGCTTGTTATTACAGGAACGGTCTCACAGCGAATGAGCCTGAAAATATCGGGATAATAGTCAGGAAGGATATAATCCAGTTCAACGCTCTGTTCCTGAATACCTTCGAAAATAATATCCGCTACCGGTACGGTCGCTCTGTTAATCTTTAATTCCATAGGGAACCTCCTTGAAAATTTCCTTTGCTCAATAATATGCAGCTGTGGGTACAAGTATTCATACTGTCTGCAAAGCGTATTCCAATTACATGGCAGATAAAGTGACAATTTTGTTATATTTGTCTAATTAAGGGGAATATCCTTGACATAGACGATTTACTGTGATAAAATAAAAAATGCGGTTGTGTAGAATTTATGTCAAACAATACGCAAGGGATAAAAAGGGAAAAATCACTACAGGGGGTAAAAATGTCAAAAAGAAAAACAAATACAATTGAATCAGAAAAGAAAAAAAGAGAGCCTATGACTCTGCGTGACATCATGAATGCACTGCTCGTCAGTCTTGCCGCTAATTTCGGACTCTTCATAGTCTCGCCTTCTTGTGTCTATCTCAATAATCAGCAGGATTTTCCGATAACGTTCAGAAGACTTATGATTGTAATGGGTATAGGCGGAGCCGCAAATACAGTTGTATTTGCACTGTTTCTTCTGCTGCTGAGACTGCTCAGGAAACGTCTTTATGAAGGCGCATTGAGGTTCACGCTCGGACTTATGCTTTCAGGCTTCATACAGTGCGTCTTTTTAAATGCGGATGATACAGTTTTTTCGGGAGACCGAGAACGCTTCAACCACATCAATGCCGCAACTGTTTTCAATTTTGTGCTGTATTTCGTTATCGCACTGATACCCGTAGGACTGCACATCTTCCTTTTAAAACGGAATCTCTATCCGAAACTCAGGAAAAACGGAGTTGCATGGGGAGCTTCGCTTGCATTTACAGTGCAGTTTGTGTGGGCAGCAATTTTCATCTACAATGCAGAACCCGAACTTGCGTCAACATACACCGGATACCTTTCATATAAGCCGGCTATGTCGCTTTCGGAGGACGAGAATATCGTCGTTTTCCTTTCAGACAGACTTGACGGTGAGTGGATGGACGACCTTATCGAACAGTATCCCGAACTCACAGAAAAACTCGACGGCTTCACATTCTATCAGAATAATGTTGCTCATAACACAAATACATTCCCGTCCGTACCTCAGATGCTTACAAATACTCTGTACAACGGCAAGGAATGGCCGAATTACATGAGGGAAGCGTGGTCGGGAGATACACTTCCGTCCGTGCTTAAAGGGAAGGGGAACTATGACATCAATCTCCTTCCCGACTGCATTACAACTATCAACAACACCCGTTTTATTGAGGATCAGTGTGATAATATCGCTCATGCTCCGGAATATGCGGTTAAATACAACTATTTTGAACAGTTCGGCATCCTGCACGCCACGCTGAAGCTTTCAGCCGCAAGAGTTTCTCCGTACTATCTCAAGGGAAAAATGGCGAAGGGACTCGGAGCAAACGTTGGACGTCACTTCGTTCAGATAGACCATGCACTTGAGGATCAGCGTCTTACTTCAATGAAGCCGAATACTGATCTGCGCTTCATGAACTATCTCACAAAATACGGTCTTAACGCAAACAATGAGCATAAAACCTTCTCGTTCATTCATTTAAGCGGTGCACACACTCTGTCCAACGAAATCGCAGAGCTTTACGCTCCTATCGACGGCGACGCTGATTTCTACCAGACAACCCGAGGCGATTTTGAGATAATCTTCGAGTATATGAATCAGCTGAAGGAACTCGGACTCTACGATAATACAACCATTATTATCCTCGGAGACCACGGCAGACCACCCGTTGAAATAAACCCTTTCAAGCATACTCTTGACAGTGCTATTACAACGGCACTCCTCATAAAGCCGAAAAACAGCTCGGGAGAGCTTCAGTATGACCGCTATTCAGAGCTTTCAAACGATAATTTCCCTGCAAGTGTGCTCCAGTATGCAGGTATAGAGCACGGGGATTTCGGTCTTTCATACAGAGACATCATTGACAATGACCTGCACCCCGACAGATTCCTCCAGACTATCAAATTCAACAACTATGGTCGTCTGTCGCTGCACGCCCTCTATAAGATCACAGGTGATGCCCGTGATTTCAATAACTGGGAAGTACAGCCGAAGCATGAACACGAATAACGGCTCTTCCGCAAAAATACTTAATTAATAAGGAGAAATATTATGTTAAACGAGATCAATTCAATGGCAGCTATGTATATCGACCCTGCCACCACAAGCTATATCATCCAGATAGTTACAGCTGTTGTTATCGGACTGGGTACAATCATCGGTATCTGCTGGAGCAAAATCAGGCGTGCTTTCAAGAAGAAGGAAAAGGAAATCGAGGCTATCGACGCTTCCGAAATCAATGCACTCCACGACGGCGAAAAGGACGTTATCACCGCAGATGACCTCCTTGAAGAAGACAGCGACAAGTAAAAAAGGAGCTTCGGAATAATGTCATATTTAGGTACAGCCCTCGGCTGGGTTATGGGTATCATCTATAATCTGATTCAGAATTATGGTCTCAGCATTATAATTTTTACCCTGTTCACAAAAATCATCCTCTTCCCTCTGAGTCTCCTTACACAGAAGAACTCTATTAATATGGTAAGACTCATGCCTGAGGAAAATGCACTTAAAATAAAGTATATCGACGACAAAGACAAGCTTGCGGATGAGCGTCTTGCTCTGTATAAAAAGTACAAGTACAATCCGCTCCTTGGTTCTGTACCGCTCCTTTTGCAGATTCCGCTTGTTCTTGGTCTTGTATACGTAATCTACCGTCCTATTTCATTTGTTCTTCAGATTGACAGCAGTATCGTTGACTCCATGAAGGAATGGCTGATAAATGTTGTTCAGAGTACAAAAACAGAGGACAATGTCTATCAGGTTGAAATCATCAATAAAATCAAGGCAGGAATTGTCCCCGAGGGAAGCACTTTCGCTTCTGCAATCGCTGATATAAAGGCTCTTGATATGCATTTTCTCGGCTTTGACCTAAGCTGTACTCCTTCAATAAAGAGTGCTGACAGATACATGCTTGTGCCGATTCTTTCAGGCGTGAGTGCGTGGCTTCTCTGCTTTGTACAGAACAGAATCAACATCCTTCAGATGGCTGCGGGAAACGCAAATAAAATCACCACGACAATCTTTATGGTGGCATTCTCCACATACTTTGCATTCCTTGTACCTGCCGGAGTAGGTCTTTACTGGATATTCGGCAATATTTTTGCGATTCCCTCGATGATGCTCACAAACCTCTGTATGCCTCCCAAGAAGTACGTTGATTACGAATACCTCAAAAAGATGGAGCAGCAGCGTATCGAAAAGGAGAAAATCCATAAGGCAAACAGTGCCCGTGAAAAAGCAGACTATAAGAAGTTCTTTGATCAGAAGGACGTCAAGCTTGTTTTCTACAGCGAACAAAGCGGCTTCTTCAAGTATTACGCCGGTATGATCGACTATATCTGTAAAAACTCTGATATTCAGATTCACTATATCACAAGTGACCCCGATGACGCTATTTTTAAGGACGAGCGTTCACAGATTCACCCGTATTATATAGGCTCTGATAAGAAGCTCATCCCGCTGTTCATGCAGCTTGACTGTAAAATGTGCGTTATGACGACTCCCGACCTTGAAAAGTATCATCTCAAGCGTTCAAGAGTCAACAAGAATATCGAGTACGTCTATACTTTCCACGGTATGGGAAGTACGGCTCTTACGCTCAGAAAGGGCGCTCTTGACTGGTACGACACAGTTTTTGCCGTTGGTATAGACTCTGTAAACGAAATAAGAGACGCAGAGGAGCTTTATAAGACTCCTAAGAAGCGTATTGTCGAAACAGGCTATCCTCTTATCGGCGAGCTTATCGAAAAGTACGAATCAACCGAGCATAAGAAGAATGAACGTCCGAGAATTCTCATAGCACCTTCATGGCAGCCCGACAATATCATTGATTCGTGTATTGACGATATTCTTGCAGAGCTTGCAGAAACCGACTATGAGATTATTGTCCGTCCTCATCCTCAGCAGGTACGTCACCAGCCTGAGAAATTCGAAATCATGACCGAAAAGTTCAAGGATAACAAGAACATTGAAATCCAGACAGACTTCTCTTCTAATAATCCTATTATGGAATCGGATATTCTCATTACAGACTGGTCTGATATTTCATGGGAGTTCGCATTTGTTACAAAGCGTCCCGTACTGTTCATCAACACTCCCATGAAGGTAATGAATACAGAGTGGGAGAAAATCAAGACAAAGCCCATTAATATCACTCTGAGAGATGTTATAGGTGTTTCTCTTGAAACTGACGAAACCGATAAAATCAAGTCCACAATCAGCGAAATGCTCGCAAACAGCGACAAATACCGTGAGGTTATCACAGATACGCTCAATGAACACGTGTTCAACGTGACAAAGAGTGGAAAGCTCTGCGGTGCATATATCGTGAAATCTATCGGAAAATAAACCGATATAACGCAAAAAAAGGAGACAGAAATGTCTCCTTTTTATTTGCCTTATACAACGAAAAAAAGCCGTATTGCAAGAATACAGCTTTTATCCGATTTGTCCACTTACAAGGAATGGATAGCAAAGGAATTTGGGAGGGGTTGTTGACTCCGCTATCCAAGGAGTCGGTATTATTCATTTACCGTCATTTCCAGATGTGTGCAGATACTGAAAGTGGCGGATTTACTCAGAACATTTTGCCTACGCATCACTGTTCTGAAACTATAATCATTATACACCTGTATCAGAAATTTGACAACTCATTTTTTGCGGATTTGGTGGACAATATAACTATTTTTTCTTGGTTTTTCACAAGAAAAGCAGTTCATTACAATGAACTGCTTTCTGATAAGTCTTTTATTCCGATTCAGTCTCATACGGCTTGAATTCGGTTATTCTTCCCATCACATAGTTGTGTATCTGGACAAGATCGGCTGCTTCAAAAGCACCGTTGCCGTCTACATCAGCGTTTGCCTCAGCGAGAGGAGTTGTTATACCGTTTATGATACCCTTACGGGCTGCTGTAACGTCATAAATATTGACTTTGCCGTCACAGTTAACGTCTCCGTGAACTATAAATACTCCAATGTCAGGACCTGCTATATGAGTGCCTTCTACTCCGCCGATAGCCTCGTCAATGTAGAAACTGTTGGTACTGTTTTCTGTTTCGACGTAGATATACATATTTGAAGCGTCCTCGGGGATTGTGTATTTCGTATTGGTGAGCTGTATCCAGTCGTCTTTCAGAGCTGTTCCCTCGGCAATCGGAGAGTATTTCGTTTCACCTGTGCTGTCCACATACTGAAGCTTCATAAAGAATGTATCGGCAATACCGCCGCTGACAAATTTGACTTTTGTACTGAAGCTGTATGTCTCACCCGGTTCGAAAACGTTGGTACTGAGCGCCTTAGAAGCTCCGTTCCATGCAGAAGTTCTGCCGTCAACGAAGAGCGACTTTCCTCCTTCGTATGACTGTTCCGAAGAAACTGTGACTGTTGCGGGACCTCTTCCTGTCCATTTGTCTGCACTGTTTTCGAATGTGTCACGATAAAAATGACCGTACTCATCAGGTTCAATAAAAACGGGCATATTCCATTCGTCACGCTCATAACAGAAAAAGTCGATATCGGCATATCCGCCTGTATTTTTTGTACCGTAGCTGTAAATAGCACTTCTGTAGCCTGTAAACATTTTGAGATCATAGCTCATGGAAAGCTCGTTTCCGATTTTTGTCCAGTTGGTTCCGTCGTATGAATAGAAGAAGTTCACCTTGTCGATGTTGTTTGACACATTGAAATTCGCATCGACATTATTGAATTTGAATTCTGCTTTGAGCAGGATGTTATCTCCCCTGAGATTTACCTGTTCAACGATCTTGTCGTAGCTTCCGAGTATATCCGAACCTCCGTAACCGCCGTTTTCAGCCATGTAGATCTTCTTGGTACCGTCATCCTCCACACGGACGCCAACGTTGCCGTATTTGTACTGGAACGCCGAGAGTCCTGCATGGTCACCGGGTTTCATGCCTTTTGTATCGAGTGCAATATAGCTTGTGCATGCAGGTCCTTCTGTTCTCATGGTGAGGGTATTTCTTGCATGGATTACGCTTTTGGCAGTATGCTTGTTGGTAAGTCTGAGGAAGCCTTTACGCTCGGTAACGGACCATGCCGTGTTATCGGGATTGTGGTTCCACTGCCATTCAAGCTTCAGCTTGTTTGAATCGTAATCGAAGAAATCATCCGTTGCAAGGCGTGTTCCCTTATATCCGCCGTCAACTTCAAATGTCACGGGAGCCTTTCCGTCCACGCCCATCATCGGCCAGTTGTCCTGCCACGTAACGGGAACAAGCACGGGAATTCGTCCTACGGCACCATGGTCCTGAAACAGCAGACCGTACCATTTTCCGTCCGGAGTGTCAACGATTCCGCCCTGAGCCACACCTGCGCCGTATGTTCCGAGACCCGAGTCAAGGACGGTTTTACCCTCGTAGTATCCGAGAAGCTCCTTGCTTCGGTAGCAAAGCTCGATACGTCTTTTACCGCTTGGCCAAGCAATAACGAACACGTAGTAGTAGTCGCCTATTTTGTGGACGTGAGCACCTTCGCCTGCAAGACCGTCAAGACCTGTTTTAAAAAGCGTCTTATCGGCACCCCCCGACTTGAAGCCTGTCATTTCAGCGTTAAGCTCTTTGATTTTGATTTCACCGCCGCCGCCGTAAACGAGGTAATTACGTCCGTCGTCATCGAAAAGCAGTGAAGCGTCGTGGTACATTCCATTGATTTCGGAGCGTGTCCATGTACCGTTCTCGATGTCGTCAGTCTTGTAGATATAGGACTTTCCGGAGCCGTAGCTTCCGAAGAACACATAGTAGTAACCGTTGTGATAACGCAGACTCGTTGCCCATTGACCGTGAGCGTAGTCGTGTTTACCGTTTGCAAGATTCTGCACATCACCGTTAGCGTAGGTGTCATAGACGTAATTGCAGATTTCCCACGAAACAAGGTCGTTGGACTTCATAATGGGAGCGCCCGGTGTAAAGAACATGGTCGTACTTACCATGTAATAGTTATTCCCGACACGGATTATATCGTCATCGGGAACGTCGGACCAGATAAAGGGATTTGCAATTGTGGCTGTCTGTGCAGCAACAGCCGTTTTCTCGGGGAACGGCATCGTGACTGCGGCAGCAAGCATTACCGCTGCGGCAGTGCACGAGAGTACCCGACTGAGCAGATTTCTCGGTTTCATATTTAATACCTCCTGAAGAGCAGTACACAAGTTGTACGCTTTACCAATAGAATAATATTATCAGATTACACAAAAAAATTCAACTCACAATATGATGAAAAGGTGGAAAAAACGAGGTTTTGAAAAAAGTCGGTATTGATTTATGTGTGCGGACGGTGTATAATAGTATGGTAATATGTCGGAGGAGTCGATGAAATGGGAAAATGGAAAAAAGCCGCATCTGAAATGCTGAGGCTCAGAAAAAAATATATTGCTGTGCGTACCTCGGAATCTGTCTCCGTTCACCGTACACTAATATTAAGGGCACTTCCTTTGCTGTACAGTCATGTTCCCGAAGCAGCGGACTTCTATGAACCTGTAAAAATTCTGCTTACCGATAATGTTACCTGTCCCGACAGAATGGGTGACTATGAAAAAGGAAAGGGCAGACATTACTACTGTGCATCGAATTTTTTGGGGATACGCTGTCATACTTCGGGCGGTTACTACCGTAACGGTGTTATGCGTTTTGCCAAGAGTGCACGTACAATGCTCGAAGAAGACTATACCATGGCTCTGACTATGTATAACTGCGGCTTCAATGAACAGGCTATGATATATCTTGCAAGAGCTATCCACATGATTTCGGACATATGCTGCCTGCCGCACGCCACACAGATGACCTATTTCTCGCCTAAAAGACATATCCACAAGGCTTATGAGGCTCTTGCCCGTGCGATGTATCCCGATTCAGTTCCCGTTCAGAAGCTCTCCGCCGAAAATGTAAGCCTTTTCAGTTCACGTGAGTGCTTTATGGACTCGGTAAACACTCTTGTCGAAGTGCAGATTCCCGAAATAAGACAGCTGCTCTCTGCTCCCGACAAATCAATAATCAGACGGCTTTATACTGCGGAAAGTGCGGTTGTTTCGCTGATGAACCGTTTTTTTGAGGACATTTCCCTGACGTCCGAAAAAAACAACAGTCTGTTCACGGGTGCAAAGCTTGCATGTTATGGCGGAAAAGTCGTCTTTACGGCGGAAGTTTCAGCCGAAGGTATCAGATTTACTGCGGACGATGCTGCTGCACCATCGGATTTTGTCAGGTTTATGAGCAGTAATATATTCCGTGCCGCCCATAGATGTGACGGAACCTTCACATTGTCTCCCGTAAATGATTCTGAGGGCAGATGTGCTGTTTACGGCTCGGCTAAGCCACGACGTTTTTCTCCGCACAGAATAAAAATGCTATTTAACTACATACGGTAAAATATTTGAAATTTTACCAAAATTGCTATAAATGACTGTGCTTTTATATAAAATCGGTCATTTATTGCTGATGTACATCCACATACTTTACAAAATGTTGATTTTATGTTATCATATACTTGAGTTAATTTCTTTCGCACAGTAAATTTTTTCTTTTTTATTTACAAAAGTACTTTACTTTTACGCATTATCATGGTAAAATATAAGTATACAAAGAATTATATTTCGCCATCGGCAAAAGGAGTATCAACTATGATAGAAAAAATAAGATCCGAAAGCATGGACCTGCTGTTCGAAGCTATACTAACACTTGAATCAGTTGAGGACTGCTACAAGTTCTTTGACGACCTCTGTACAAGCATTGAGCTAAAATCATTTGCACAGCGCCTTCACGTTGCAAAGCTTCTTGATGAACACAGAGTCTATAACAGTATCGTCACAGAAACGGGTGCAAGCACCGCAACCATCAGCCGTGTGAACCGTTCACTCAAGGACGGAAATGACGGTTATCTTCTTGTGTTTAACCGTCTCAAGGAAAACGGCGGACTTAAATAATGCAACACAGCGGCAGACAATATTGTCTGCCGCCGAAAATATATTCAGAAAGGGATGCTTTTTTTGAAGAACATCGGTTTATTGAAGAAGTCTGTTGCTGCTGTTTCATCCGCAGCTATGCTTCTCACATTTGCGACACCTGCTCCTCTTGCTGACGCAGCTGTCATAACCCCCGATAAGCCCAATAATTATTACAACTACGCTGAAGCTCTCCAGCTTGCCCTCTGCTTCTACGACGCAAACAAGTGCGGCGACGAGGTAGGCGAGGATGGCTACTACTCATGGCGTGACGATTGTCATATCAAGGACGCTGAAATCCCTCTCGTTCCCATGAATCCCATGCCTAAGGTAAATGTCGGCGTAAGCGGTCCCGATGACGGTGTGGATAACGGTCTCGGAAACTACGACGGCGAAGGCGACGGCGGTGCAAGTGAGGACGAAGAGCTCTACGTCGGCGTAAATATGACCAACAAGTTCATAGAGGAAAATAAGAAATACCTCGATCCCGACGGAAACGGAACCCTCGACCTTACAGGCGGCTGGCATGACGCAGGTGACCACGTAAAATTCGGTCTTCCCTTTACATATTCCGCTTCAACAGTGGGCTGGGGTTATTATGAGTTCCGTGACGCATATAAGGACCTCGGTCTTGATAAGCACGTTGAGGACGAAATGCGCTGGGCTAATGATTACTTCATGAAGGCTACATTCCTTGACGACGACGATAAGGTTGTAGCATACTGCTATCAGGTCGGCGAAGGAAACAACGACCATAACTACTGGTGTCCCCCTGAGCTTCAGGTTGACGGTACTTTCGTTGCTTCATCTTCATGCGGAGTAAAGCGTCCCGCTTATTTCGCAACAAGAGAAATGCCTGCTTCCGACCAGGCTGCAGGTGCTTCCGCATCTCTCGCAATCAACTACCTCAACTTCAAGGATACAGACCCCGAATATGCTGCTGAGAACCTCAAGTACGCAAAGGCTCTCTATGAATTCGCTGTTGAAACTCATGTTGAGGACTGGGAGCCCGGTATGGTTCCTACCGCAAAGAGCCTCGGCTATGACGGCGGTTTCTATACATCAAGCTACGACTATGACGAACTTTCATGGGCTGCCGTTTGGCTCTATTATGCATGCGTTGCTGAGGACGAGTCCCAGAAACAGGCTGCATACGACAAGTATATCATGGACATCATCGCTGTTGATGAGACAACCCAGAACGACAAGGGTGCTCACAACTACACAGGATACATGAAGCGTATCATCACTGATACAGGTAACTGCTGGCAGAACATCTGGGTTCACTGCTGGGATACAGTATGGGGCGGAGTATTTGCAAAGCTTGCTCCCATTACCAATACCGCACGTGACTGGTACATTTTCAGATACAATCTTGAGTTCTGGTCAGGTACTTCAAAGGAAACAGATACTTCCAACTGGGGTTATGAGCCTGTAACAACTCATAAGTATTTCGGTATGGACGACTACCTCTGGAATACTCCCATGACATATGACCAGATCCCCGACCTTCCCGACAGTGAAACAAGCAGCGACTTCATTGCCAAGTCTCCTAACGGCTGGGCAGTAGTTTCAGGATATGGTTCCGCACGTTACAACACAGCAGCAGGTCTTTGTGCAATGGTTTACGCAAAGACTACAGGTGATATGACATTTGCTGAATGGGCAAAGGCTCAGATGGCATACATCCTCGGAAACAACCCCATGGGTTATGCTTACGAGGTAGGCTACGGCACAAACTTCGCTTCACAGCCCCACCACCGTTCTTCACACTGCTCACCCACACAGAGCATGGAAGATCCCGTTGTTCAGGTTCACACACTCTGGGGTGCTCTCGTAGGCGGTCCCGACCTCAAGGACTTCCACAGCGATATTACAAAGGACTATATCTACAACGAAGTTACAGACGACTATAACGCTGGCTTCTGCGGTGATCTTGCAGGTCTTTACTACTTCTACGGCGCAGAGGGTAAGGAGCACGAGGAGGATAACTACCTCAAGCCCGATTTTGATATGTCTGAAAATGCTATCGGCTACGATCAGGTTGACGCTGACGGCAATCCTCTTCCCACAGGTCTTTACATTTCAGGCGGTAAGAACCAGGAAAATGAAGCAGGTATCCAGATCAAGATTGTTGTTCACAACAGAACTGTCAACCCTCCGAGATTTGAGAGCAACCTCAAGGCAAGATATTACTTCAATATCGGCGAGCAGCTCGAAATCGGCGAGGATATAAGCTACATCGAAACACGTGTTGACTACGACCAGGAAAAGAGCTTCACTGACGGTAAGAACGAGGCTCATATCTCTGAGCCTGTAAAGTACGACGATAACGGTACTTACTATATCGAAATTTCATGGCAGAATTGTGACTTCTACGGAAGCCGTGTATACCAGTTCGGTCTCCTCAACAAGATGAACGAGGAAACTTACGACACTGTCTGGGATTCAACAAACGATTACAGCTACGCTGACCTCATCAGCTTCGAGGACGACAACGCTGCTGCTGCAATCACAGAGAAAATCACACTCTACGCTGACGATAAGCTCATCTGGGGCGTTGAGCCTGACGGTACAGCTGCTGAGGATAACGGCGGCAATACAATGCCTACAACAACTTCCGGTGCAGAAAGCGATGACGTTGATTACGGTGACGCAAATGTTGACGGCAAGGTGAATCTTGCAGACGCTGTACTTATCATGCAGTGCAAGGCTAACCCCTCCAAGTACACTCTCACAAAGCAGGGTACAACAAATGCTGACTGCTGCGATACAGGCGACGGCGTTTCAAATAAGGATGCTCTTGCTATCCAGCGATATCTGCTCGGACTTATCAACAAGCTTCCCACAACTTCAAAATAAAAAAGACGGGCTGATATAAGGTCGTCACCCATAGGGAACAATAAAAATTTAAGTAGTACGGAGAGTTTTCAGCTCTCCGTATTTATTTTGTTTAAGACATCTTACCTACATGGGTAAAGTAGATGTCGATATCTTGTGTTTTCTTGCCTGTAGTCACATCCTTGACTTTTTCGTGGATTTCAATTTTGGAAATAAAGTATGCAGAATTTCTGGAGTAAGCTCCTGAATATCTGTGAACCTCTTGGCAAGTTCAATGAAATTTTTGGAGCTTCCTGATTTTATTCTCATCTCAGCTACTATTGTTTCAAGTTCAGATATATCCGTCTCAAGCTGTTTCTTTTCTTCGACATAGCCCTGTGACAGCATCTGAAATTGTTCATCTGTTATTCTGCCAAGAGCATTATCCTCATAAAGTTTTCGGAATATCGTACTCACCTCAGTCAGTCTTTTCCTGTGCTTATCCAGTAGCTTCTGCTTATCCTTGAGATCCTTTTTCAGTTGCGTTTCAGAGTTCTTGTTGATATACTCAGCGAATTCCTCTGTACGTTCTCTTGCGAATTCTGTAACTCTGCGGATTTCTTCAAGCACAATTTCATACAGCACTTTCTCATTAATCGAATGAATTGAACAGTTATCCCTGCCCTTCTTACGATACTTGGCACAGATGAAGTGAAACCTCTCAGACTTGATGCTGTCTCCCGACACAAAGTACAGCTTGCTTTTGCAGTCGGCACAGAACAGAATTCCTGCGAATATACTCTTGTAACCCGATTTGGTACGTCTGCGTTTTCCATCTCGTAGCTTATGAACAATATCCCACGTTTCCTGACTTACAATAGCTTCATGAGTATTTTCAATCATAACTTGTTGATCCTTTGGTCTGATTCGCTTTCGGTGGTCTTTGTAGGAAATATTCTCCGTTTTCAGATTGAGTGTGTGACCAAGATAGATTACATTCTCAAACATATCTGTAATCGTCCGTACACTCCATGAATATGGAAGTTCCTCATTAAGTCCTGCAAGTCTTGTGCCTGTTCTTTTGAATTCATACATTGTCGGAGTATAAATCTTATCATTTTCAAGAGTTCTTGCTATCTGAGTCGGTCCAATTCCTTCTGCACACATCTGAAATATTCTTTTCACCACA
>SVNK01000004.1 GCA_015066935.1 Ruminococcus sp.
TGAATCTCTTTGTCAATACCTTTTCGGAAATTTTTTTGAGATTTTTTGTGATTCCTCGTCCCTTTCAGGTTCTCCCCGAAGCGACTTGTTTATTATATCATGCCTGCCACCTTTTGTCAAGTAAAAGTTGCGCTGTTTGTTTGTACTTTTTTTAGACATTTTACCCACAGCAATTTTTCTTGACTTTCCCGATAATTCTGTTATACTATATATATGAATTTTATATGCGTAATTAAGAGGTGTATTATGGATAAAATTAAATGGGGAATTATCGGTACAGGTAAAATCGCCCGCAAATTTGCTGAAGCTCTTAAAGGTTGTGCAGACGCCGAACTTTGTGCCGTTGTTTCAAGAACTCTCGAAAAAGCTCAGGACTTCGCTGCTGAATACGGTTTTGCCGAAGCTTACGGCAGCTACAAGGAACTCGCTGAAAACAGCGACGCTGATGTCGTCTATATCGCAACCCCTATGAGCTGTCACTATGCTGATTCTATGCTTTGTCTGAATTGCGGAAAGCACGTTCTCTGTGAAAAATCTGTTACTCTCAACAGCCGCCAGCTCGATACAATTTTCCAGACTGCACGATACAAGGGACTCTTTTTCATGGAGGCAATGTGGATGAAATGCCGTCCCACATATCTCAAAGCCAGAGAATGGGTCAGTCAGGGCAGAATCGGCGAAATCACCTATATTAAGGCAGACTTCAGCAACGACATCCCCTGGGACAGCAATGACAGATTATTTCGTCCCGACTGTGGCGGAGGTTCGCTTCTCGACCTGACGATGTATCCGATTACTATTGCACACGATTTCCTCGGTAATCCCGACGAAATCATCAGCAGTGCACTCATCCGTGACGGCATTGACCTCAGCGAAAACATTGTTTTCCGTTACAACAACAGTGCAAATGCTTATCTTTTCGGCGGTTTCGAATACAGACTCCGCAATAATGCTATAATTTCCGGTACAGACGGATTTATCACTTTCGGCGATTATTTTCACTGCACCGATGAAGTGAAACTGTTCGACCGTGACGGTAAGATTATTGAAGACCTCAGATTCCCCGACAGAATCAACGGCTATGAATACGAGATTGAGGAAGTTCACCGCTGCCTGAGGGAAAATCTTTCCGAAAGTCCGCTTGTTCCGCATAATGCAACTGCCGATGTTATGAAGATTATGGACACCTGCCGCAAACAGTGGGGACTTGTTTTCCCGGGCGAATAACCGCCAAAGACAACCAACATCAGAATAAGTAAATTAAGGGAAGCCTCTCATGAGACTTCCCTTTTTTATCCTTCACAGACGTGTATCGCCTTCACGGGGCACGCTTTCACGCACTCTCCGCAGTTGGTACACTTATCATAATCTATTGATGCGTGGAAATCTTCCACCTTAATCGCTCCGTTCGGACACTTCCTTTCACAGATTCTGCATCCGATGCATCCGTTTTTACAGCTTGCCTTTGTCGTTTTTCCGTCTGCTGACGACGAACACAGAACCTCCGTGCGGTTTGCAATCGGTTTTACAACTATCAGATTGTTCGGACATGCAGACGCACATTGTCCACACGCTCCGCATAGAGTCGGGATCACCTTTGCGACTCCATTAACGATTTTTATTGCGTCCCTGTCGCAGACCGCCGCACAGTCTCCCAGACCTATACAGCCATGCTTACAAAGACCGTTTCCACCGTAAAATCGCTTCACTGCCTTACAGGACTGCACTCCACCGAACTCAAACTGCGTGGATGTTGCGTTGCAGTCTCCATTGCACTTCACCACCGCCGTCATCGGAACAACTTCTGATGCCGATGTTCCGAGAATCTCAGAAATCTTCGCAGAACACTCGCTTCCTCCCGGACGACAGAGATTCGAAGCTGCTCCCTTATTGACAATCGCATCGGCATAGTCCGCACAGCCTGCAAATCCGCACGCACCGCAGTTCGCCTGCGGAAGAACTCCTCCGATTTTCTCTATCCGTTCATCTGTTTCAACATGAAAAAACTTCGCAGCTGCCGTAAGAAGCACGCCTGCAAGAACTCCGCATCCGCCAAGTATAAGTGCGGGAACAATATATGTCATACCGTTACCTCCTTACGAAAACAGTCCCGAAAAGCCCATAAAGCTTACGGATACAATTGATGCAGCTATAAGAGTTGCAGGAACTCCCCTGAATGTTTCGGGAATATCAGCATATTCGAGTTTTTTGCGGACTCCCGAAAAAATAACAAGTGCAATCAGGAAGCCGAGTCCTCCGCCGAGCGCATTGACCATTGACTCTGCAAATGTATAGTCATTATCAATGCTCAGTACCGTTACTCCGAGTACTGCACAATTGGTCGTTATAAGCGGAAGATATACTCCGAGTGCTCTGTACAGCGACGGTATGCACTTTTTCAGCATAGTCTCCACAAGCTGTACAAACAGTGCAATAACAAGAATGAATACAACTGTATCAAAGTACGCAAGGTCGTTAGGTACAAGTATAAAATGATGTATGGGATACGTTACAAGCGTCGCACAAAGCATTACAAATGTCACCGCAAGTCCCATTCCCGTCGCACTGTCAAGCTTCTTGGAGACCCCCAGAAAAGGACAGATTCCCATGAATTTCGCCAATACAAAGTTGTCGGTAAGCATTGCTGAAAGCAGAATCACCATCATTGTTTTCATCTGCAATCACCGTCCTTTCCGCAGTTTTTCGCATTCGGACAGCTCTTGCAGCCAAGCTCGGCAGGCGGTTTTCTGCCCTTGAACTTATTCACAGCAGCAATTATGACTCCCAGCGTGAAGAATCCGCCTGCAGGCATGATAAACAGCAGCATCGGATTATCGTGAATAACAGGAATATCCATCCCCATCCACTGTCCTGCACCGAGAATCTCTCTGACTGAACCCATAACAAACAGTGCAAGCGTGAATCCGATTCCCATTCCCACTGCATCACAGGCAGACGCAATGACTCCGTTCTTGCTTGCAAACATCTCTGCACGTCCGAAAATAATGCAGTTAACAGTGATGAGCGTAAGGTAGATTCCGAGCGACTCATAAAGCGTCGGGACAAATCCCTCAAGAAGAAATCCTATGAGCGTTACAAAGCTCGCAATTATTACAATAAACGCAGGAATACGAACTTTATCGGGTATGACCTTTCTCAGTGAGGATATTACAATATTTGAACCAAGCAGTACAAACGTCGTTGCAAGTCCCATTCCGACTCCGTTTGCCGCTTGTGTAGTTACGGCAAGGGTCGGACACATTCCCAGAAGCATTACAAGCGTCGGGTTCTCCTTGATTACGCCTTTTGTCAGCTCACGTCCGAGAGAAACTTTATTTTCCGCCACCGAGAATCACCTCCTTGTTCTCATTATAGACATTAAGTGCCGTCTCCACAGCCTTTTTCATTCCCTTTGATGAAAATGTGGCTCCGCTGACCGAATCACACTCAACAGGAACCTTGTCGGCTCCGATAAACTGCTCACGGAAATCCGCATTGTCCCTTACTTTTGTACCGAGACCGGGTGTTTCACCAAGCGAAACAAACTCTATTCCCGAAACAGCTCCGTTTTCATCAATGCCGACGAGAATGTTGATTCCGTCCTTTGCGTAGCCGTCTGCCGTAACCTGAACTGCGGTTTTTCCGTCGGAAGTAACGGCAATCGCTTCAATTCCGCTTACGCCGAAATTGTCGTCTATCAGAGTAACTTCACATTCTCCGAAAAGCTTCTCGACACTTCTGCTGAATTTTGCCTCGTTCTGCTCTGAAATGCTGTCTTTTGTAGCCTCATGAGCCAATGTCAGCAGAATCGCTGCCGCAGCACATATTATAGTCAGAACGATAGTCGGAACAATATTAGCCTTCATTTTTCACAGCCTCCTTTGCTCCAAGCGGCTTTGTACGGGTAAGCTGCTCTATGTACGGCGTGAGGATATTCATAAGAAGTATCGAAAAAGATACGCCCTCGGGGTACGAACCGAAATTACGTATTACAAAAGTTATGACTCCGCATCCGAGTCCGAAAACTATCTTTCCCTTTGTTGTAATGGGAGTTGTTGCATAGTCAGTCGCCATAAAGAAGGCTCCGAGGAATACTCCTCCCGCAAGAATCTGATAGAGAGGATCTTCACCTGCTATCACCGACAATGCCGCCAGTGAACCTATAAACGATACAGGTGCCGCAAGTGAGATTATTCTTCTTGCCGCAAGATAAAGTCCACCGATCAGAAGTGCAAGCGCACACGTTTCACCAAGACAGCCTCCCGTATTTCCGAAAAACAGCTCAGCATATGACGGAAGCTCTGCACCTTCACCGAGGGCAAGAGGCGTCGCAGAAGATACGGCGTCGTATTCAGCCTTTGGAGCTATCCAGTTGGTCATTGCCGCAGGGAACGATACCATAAGTACGATTCGTGCAGTAACGGCAGGGTTCGCAAAATTCTGTCCCAGACCTCCGAATAACTGCTTCACAACAACAATAGCCACAAACGCACCGATTACAGCCATCCAGTACGGAAGCGTCACAGGAAGATTCATCGCAAGAATGACTCCCGTTACAACAGCTGAAAGGTCGGTTATCGTGTTTTCCCGCTTCATGAGTATACGGCAGCCCCACTCGAATAGTATACAGCTCGCAACCGTTACTGCCGTCACCGAAATTGCTCTCGGACCGAAGTACCACACGCCGGCTGCAAGTGTGGGAAGCAGTGCGATTATGACATTGAGCATTATTGTCGTTGTTTTCGTATAGTTTTCATCATGCGGCGATGGTGTTACTATAAGTTTATTCATTGTACAGCTCCTTAATTTCTTGGAATAAGCGCCTTCGCAAGCTGATTTGTCTCCGCAAGATTTCTGTTTGCGGGACACACATATGTACAGCTTCCGCAGTTCATACAAAGCATTACCTTCAGTGACTTCAGATCTTCAATATCCCTTATTCTGTAGGCTTTGTCGATTTCCGCCGGCATCAGATTGACAGGACATGCTTTTACACAGCGTCCGCAGCGTATGCACGCCGAAGGCTTACGCATATCAAAACGATTTATCGCAAGCAGTGCATTGGACGTCTTTATGACCGGCATGTCAATATCAGGAACACTCATACCCATCATGGGTCCTCCGCCGATAAGTTTGATTATCGAATCAATATCGGCATTGCAGAATTCCAGCAATTCACGAAAAGGAGTTCCGACAACGGCACGGACGTTTTTAGGCTCTCGTACAGCATTTCCGTCAATAGTCAGTCTGCGGCTCACAAGCGGCATACCCGTCTGTGAGTAACGATGAATAAATCCAACAGTGGAAATATTTATCACGATTACGCCCTTATCGGCAGGAAGTTCGCCCTCTCCGACAATTCGTCCCGTTGAGTTATAGATAATGACCTTCTCGGCTCCCTGAGGATACAGCGGCGGAAGCTCTACAACGTCAATCGAATCATCGTTATTCGTCATATCGGTAAATTTACGTATCGCATCGGGCTTGTTCGCCTCTATCGCAAGCTTTGCAGACCTGATTCCGAGATTCTTCATTATAAGTCTGATTCCACCGATTACGTCATCAGCCGACTCTATCATTTCACGGTAGTCTGATGTTATATACGGCTCGCACTCGGCTCCGTTGATAACAAGAGTGTCAATGGGATTCTTCGCATTGAGTTTGATATGTGTCGGAAAACCTGCACCGCCGAGTCCGCACAGTCCACTTTCACGGACAGCTCTCACAAGACTTTCTTTATCTGTAATAACAGGCGGCTTAACCGACTCGCAGGGAGTCTGCAGTCCATCTGTCTCGATTTCGACGATATCACACAGTGTTCCGACCGCTGTTCGATATTTGCATATAGAAATTACCCTTCCCGATACTCCGGAATGTACCGGAACGCTGAACGGCACATCAGAATCACCGATTTTCTGTCCCACCTTAACCTCGTCACCGACCTTTACAAGCGGCAGACAGGCTGCTCCCATGTTCATGAGCATGGGAATCCTCACTTTTTCCGGAACGGGAGCATTTACAGTAGGGCTGTTTTCCGTGTTCTTACGATGATTTAGCCTTATTCCGTTTAACTTTTTCATACTGTTCTCCTTGATATGTCAAAAATCTACAATTTATCTTATTACACATACATTCTTATTGTACAATACATTTTGAAAAAAATCAAGTATCTGAATGTATTTCTCTATAATATGAGGGATTTGCGCATCACATTCATTGATGTCAAGCTCATTTTGCCCTTTAGGGCAAAACAAAGTGCAAGAAAAATTATCAATTCCATTATTTTTTCTTGCACTTTGTCAACTTAAAATTGGCTTTAAAAAGCTATATTAAGCCAATTTTAAGTTGATGAGCTGACATTAATATATGAAAAAATCAGACAAAAAATTAAAAGGACAGATATTATCTGTCCCGTAATAAGCATTAAACGTCTATGCACATTTTTACTTTTCTGAAAGTCTGCTGCGGATAAAGTCTTCCGCTTCCGAGACTTCAATGCCAAAAGCGAGAGCGACCTCACTGTCAATGAGTTTCTTTGCCGTATCAAACTTTCTCTTGTCGGTTTTGAAAAGAGATTTTCCCGTTCCTGCACGCTTGAGTCCTCTGTTATAGATTACATTCATTACCGAAATGATTGTTTTGTAGTCGCCGTTTTTGATCGCATCGAAAAAATCAGTGTTATCATCAGCCGAATCAGCCGACGCTGCTGAATCATCACCGTCCATCATATCAATAAGGCTTATAATATCATCTTTAGAAAGGACTGGTCGAAGCAGTTCTTCACATTTCTCTTTCGGCACATATACTATCGTATTTATTCCATCCGGATGAAGCGACAGGTAGTCTTTTTCTGTTACACCGTCGAAATTCCGCTTCACCCATTCGCCTATACGACAAATTTCAGTACCGTTATAAATTATGTGTTCCCCCTTGATATATTCCAAAACAACACATCCTTTCAGATTCAGCAATCAAGTTATACTATAATTAATGTCTGCTCAATATTCGCCTGACGGCGGTTATTGAGGATACATTAATTATACCATTCCGAAAAAATTATTTCAAAGCCACTTTTGAACAAAAAACTATTCACCTCCTTGGTGAAAATCACTACATAACATCACTTGTATTTGTGAATTATTGCTCCACAAATTATAATAAATTCAAAGCACCTGCCGTCATCCAAGCCTGTGAGGTTCGGATTGCAGCAGGTGCGGTGTTGCATTTACTTTTTCGGATGAGGAAGCTTTTTTTCGCTGCTCGGATGATGAGGATGAATCGGAGGAATTTCGTTTTCCGTCTTTTCAGACTTATCGGGAGCAGGTGGTGCAGGCGGTTCGGGAATTTCTGGTTTTACGACGGGAGCAGGTTCTGTTTTATTCTCAACCGCAGGCAGTTTAGGTGCAGCAGCTTCGCTGTCGGGTACAGGTGGAGTCGGTTTCGTTGGTTCCGTAAGCGGAGTCTGAGATGTGTTTTCATGCAGAGGAGTCGGGGCAGGCTTGACCTTTTCGGTAGTCTTTTCCGTGGGAAGCGGCGGTTCAGGCAATTTCGGACCGTGCTTATCCACTACACTGACATTAAGCTTCGGTCCCGAAACTTCGTGTTCAATTTCGTCCTTATATGAAGCGGAATCTTTTCTGCTGTCGGCGGAGATATAAAGCTCAACGGTATCTTCCTCGGTAATATACCCCTGTTCCTGCATTACAGCAAGTATATCGTTTACTGTTCCGACCATATTCTTGTCTTTTGAAGTACAGTGATCGAGCACATCCTGTCCGTCGGCAGTGGCACTGTTCATGCGGATCACCTTTCCCTTACTGTTAAGTTCAAGCTGGATATAAAAATCCGAACCGATTGTAAGTACAGAACGTGTTTTGAAATTCTTGCTGTAATAATTGAGTCCCGCAGCCGATATAAGCATCAGACAAGCAGCTGCAGCTGCAATTTTTACAAAAACCGAGTGCTTTATTAACGGTCTCTTTTTGTCCTCCTCGAGGATAAACGGTGAAGTTACGGTTTGTCCGACCGTATAATGAAGATTGGCTGCACGTACAAAGTGTGAATCTTCATCCATAAGAACAGCATAACCCTTATGACTTTCCATAACTATGTATTTCATGTTTCTATCCCCCCTGATTTGTTTATCGGACGTGAATCGGTCAGCACCTGCATAATGTGTCCTCTCAGAATCTCATATCCGTTAGTACATATAAGAAGTACGCCCGCAAGGTATTTTCTGTGACGTTCCAGTGCTTTTCTGTCTACAGAAGCTCCTTTTGCGAGCTTGGCAAGCGGAACCCTTTTGGACGCAAGAAATTCCGCAAGCAAATCCGGATTCTGTCTTGCATAGCGTATCGCTGCACTGCATGATGCGGCAGAACGGCTCTGTTTCGGCGAACTTTCGGCTATATCACTCATTGAAAGTCCGAATGTTTCCATTTGTGCAGAAAGCTCCTCTATTTCCTGACGTGTAGCGTCACGAAGCTCCAATTCCTCATAGTCATTTCGATCGTCGCTGATAGTGTCAATAAGTTCAGTGTGATCATCGTCGGCGGTATCGAGCGAGATATTGCCCGTATTACGTTTTTCACGGCGATAGTAATCAATAAGACGGTTTCTGATCTGTAGTGCTGCCAGTTTCAGAAACGAACCTTTGAGTGCTGAATAATTACGTATAGCCTCGTAAAATGCGAACATAGCTATACTAAGTTCATCGTCGGTCTGTTCGGGAGACCTTTTGATGAATTTTGAGGTCTCAGACTTTATAAAAGGCATATAGTCAGCGATAAGTGCATCTGCTTCCTGATTATCTTTTTTTGCAAGCTGAACACGTGCTGCTATCTGCTTAGAATCGGAGCCCATAAAATTCACCTCCAAATTAAATAAAGTTTACGCATGTTGTTGTCGTTTTTCGGGGTAATCATAAAAAAATACGGGTCATATGCAGTATTTTCCACAAATAATACAGAAAACATCAGCGAAGTTCATCTGTATTGCTCAGGGTAACAAATTCAGAAAATTACCCCGTTTCTGAGAAAAATGCTTCCGTATGCTATGGACATGGACCAAAGGTCAGCGCTCCGTAAAGGAGCCGTCCTGTATTGTGATTCAGGAGCTTTTCGGCGGCACTGCCGATAACTGCACAAAGCTCTTTCCAGACAGTACGGGACAATAATGTGAAAAGGAGTAAATTACAATGAACACAAGAAAAAAAGTCACATCCATCCTTGCTGCTTTAGCTGTTCTTTCAGGTGCAACAAGCGCTGTTGCTCTTGCAGCAAGCAACGCAGATAAGGAAACAGCTTCCGACAATTCTGCTATCGTAACCGAGGCAGAGGATACTACTGCTGCTGAGACTGAAGCTACAGAAGCAGAGACAAAGGAAGAGGCTTCCGAAGAATCTTCCGAGGCTGCTTCAGAAGAAGCAACAGAAGAAACTACAGAGGAAAAAACTGAGGATTCTTCTGAAGAAAACACAGAGGACGCTACAGAAGGCGAGACTGAGGACGAAGAATCCGAGAAGCCTGAGGCTCCTGTAAAGCCTGAGCCCCCTGTAAAGCCTGAGGCTCCCGCAAAGCACGTTGGTATGCCTGAGATAAAGAAGACAATCAAGGCTGCTTTCGACCTTGAAAACGACACTTTCGTTGATGACGAGACAAAGGCTGCATGGTTCGAGCTCTGTGAAGCACTTCTTGAAGAGAAGGCTCCTGAGGCTCCTGTAAAGCCTGAGATTTCAGAAGATGAGACAGACAAGCCTGCACCTCCTGCACCTGATCACACAAAGCATCTCTGCAAGGACAGAGCTAAGCTCGAAATCGCTGCTGCTTTCGACCTTGAAAATGGTGCATTTGTAAGCGATGATGCTAAGGCTGCATGGTTTGAATTCTGCGACGAACTCCTCGCTGAGAAGGCTCCCGTAAAGCCAGAAGCTCCTGAGAAGCCCGAGCCTCCCGTAAAGCCTGAGCCTCCTGTAAAGCCTGAAGCTCCCACAGAGTCAGAAGATGCAACAGAGGCTGCAACAGAGGAGTCAACAGAAGCTGCTGAGTAATTACAGAACCCCACTGTATAAATCAGAGTGAATGGAAACATATATAAATGGTCGGCGGAATACTGTCGGCCATTTTCATTTATATAAGCTTGTGCAGGTATAAAAAAACGCTGCTCTGATTTCTCAAAACAACGATTCACTTTAGTATATTATATCATTATCGCTAATTCATGTCAACATTCCGGAATATCGGCAGATACGCCTTCCGCGAGAATTTTTAGCAAATAAAACAAAAAGCTCCCTTTAAGGGAGCTTGGAGGCGCCACCCAGATTTGAACTGGGGATCAGGGTGTTGCAGACCCACGCCTTACCACTTGGCTATAGCGCCGTTATTGGAGCGGATTACGAGGCTCGAACTCGCTACCTCCACCTTGGCAAGGTGGCGCTCTACCAGATGAGCTAAATCCGCATTGGCGACCCGGATGAGGCTCGAACTCACGACCTCTAGCGTGACAGGCTAGCGTTCTAACCAACTGAACTACCGGGCCAGAAGAATTGGTGGGAACTATAGGGCTCGAACCTATGACCCTCTGCTTGTAAGGCAGATGCTCTCCCAGCTGAGCTAAGCTCCCATCTTCTTCCCGTCACCGGTTATCATCTCCGACGACTTTAATATTATATCATGATTATATCGTTTTGTCAACCCTTTTTTGAAAAATTTTTCAAAAAAATTTTCTGCCGCAGAACAAAGCCAGAAAAAGCCCTGTTTTACGGCAGAAATTCTATTAACTCAGTCCGGGATACACTTTTTTGATTTCGTCTTTGGCATTCTGAATTACCTTATCGTAATTCACAGAGCCACCCTCACCCATTTTTTCCAGTTCGGTTCTGAGTGCTTCCACCAGCTCTTTTTTTATTACAGGGTCATAAGGAGTAACAAGTCCTCTGTTATCAATCGCCTTCGCACTCTCATGCAGAACCTCCAGATAATTCTGACCGCCGAAGAGGGCTTTTCCGAAGTCTTTTCCGTAACCGGAATCAGCAAGCGTCTCCATTACTGCCATGTTATTCACGAAATATCCGTCCTCTGCCATGCCCATCATAGATTCGGCGTCGATACAACTATGATAGATGAACGACTTTGCCTCCTCTGCATTATCCATCGCAGCATTCGGAAGAAGCCATGTTCCGCCCCAGAAGTGAGGATTCGGGCCTTGTATAAGCCCCCATTGTCCCATTGTTTCTTCTGCAATTTTACCGAGGAAAATACTCTCATTGATTGACCACTCAGCTACGAAATACCCCATGATTTCGTTGTTTTTTCCTCCGTTCTCCCATTCGCTTGTCCACTGACCTTTTTTACCGATTCCACCGCTTTTCCACGCAGTTCCGACATCAAGAATACGTTTCTCCAGCGAATCCTCAAAAAGAACCTTACCATCCTTTACCCACGGAGTTGTTCTGCTCTGTGAATACGCATGGAACATCCCATCAATCGAATCAACAAATGCAACCTTCCCCTCTGACCTATCGCCAACCTCGCAAGCCGTAGTTATAAATCTATCCCAATCAGCAATCTTATACTGCATTTCTTCGGGAGTCTTTATTCCGAGAAATTCTTCAGCGAGGTCCGTTCTGTAGGCGAATGCACCCGGACAGACTATTGATGCTGCACCGACAAGCTTTCCCGCATTTGCCCCCTCTGTCGCTCTTCCGATTTCAAGCGTATAACTGTAGGAGTTCATGAAGCTGTCCTCAGTGAAACCAAGAGCTTCAAGAGAGGCTACACGTTTTTCGTCATTCATGTATTTTACGCCCCAGTCAGGCTCCACAACAAACATATCTATATCCTCATCGGCTGCAAACATGCGGTCATAACGCTCGGGAGCATCATATCCGCTTGTTCCCAGATAAACAAGCTTACATTCATCCTCAGTATAATCACTATATTCAAGCCAGTTTTCAAACTCAACGGTGTTTCCGCCATATGTCAGAAGTGTAAAAACGTCACCGCCTGTTTTCAGCGTAATTTCACCGCCGTCAACAGTAGGAGGTTCAGTGACTTCTATCTTGTATTCATCCTTAATCTCTGCAAGCACCTTATTGAATGAAGTATCGTAAATATCATCATCAATGGGATAACAGCCCGAAACCTTGTCGGAGAGGTCATCTGCTACAAAAAGCTTTCTGACGCTTCCTTTCTGACAAGCCGCAATCGCATATGGAATTTCAGCAGCCTTTCCAAAGTAAAGATTCACGTTCTTATCAAGAAGCCCGACAAGCTCGTCCTCATTTTTGCCGTTATAGTTGATTTCAGAAACCTTTCCTTTTTCAAAAATTATGTAGCCGATTTCAGTAACATCAACATTCAGCCCTGCATCAGCATCAGTCAGTGCAGCCGAAACCGCTTTCGAGAATGTACCGGCATTTGCATTGGCACTCTGACGCTTTGCTTGCTCAACATAACCTATCTTGTCTTCATCAGCCTCTGTAACAGGTTCTTTTCTGAACTTCCCGATATTCTCCTCATATATTTCCTTAAGCGTAAGCTTATCCTCGTTTTCAGCAGCCTTATAGCCCTTTGCGGTCTTGTCCCAATCGTCGGCATAATAGAGTTTCATTTTACTGCCGGACGAAATCAGCAGCCATTCATCATCAAAGTCCGCTTCGTTCCTTATCTCCTTACGATAACCGATAGTATCGCTGTCGGTCATTGAGTACTCAGCATCTGACGCAATTATCCCCTTATATCCTCGTGGCAGAACACTCGCCGCAGCCTCAGCAACATCTGAAATCTTTCCGCTTTTTTTACTTTCATCACCGCATGCAACCACCGATGTCATCGTCATACAAGCCATTGAAAGTGCAATTAAACGTCTGTTCATATCATTTTCTCCATTTCTGCAATAATAAGGCAGCACCACAATTCCTGCTATGGTGCTGCCCTGCCTGCGTTAATTACTCAATTGAACTTACTGCCGAAATAACCTCTGCCAGAAGATTTGCAGGAAGCTGCTCATATCTTACGAATTCAAACGTGAAACTTCCCATTCCTCGTGTTGTCTGACGCAGATACATTGCAAAATCATGCATCTCACGCATCGGAACTTCCGCCTGAATCATTGTAATTCCGTTGGAAACAGGCTCCATACCGAGAACTCTGCCACGACGCTTGTTAAGCTCACCCATAACGTCACCTGTATTTTCATCGGGAACACTTACTTTCAGCTCACCGATAGGCTCAAGCATAACGGGATCTGCCTGACGGAGACCTTCCTTGTATGCAATCGAAGCTGCCGTCTTGAACGCCATTTCGGAGGAGTCTACTGGATGATATGAACCGTCAACAAGAATCGCCTTGAGTCCTACTACGGGACATCCTGCAAGAACGCCCTTCTTTACGGAGTCTTCAAGTCCCTTCTGAACAGCAGGGAAGTAGTTCTTGGGAACAGCTCCGCCGAACACCTTCTCCTCAAATACGAGAGAATCGCTTACGCACGGCTCAAACTCGATCCATACGTGACCGTACTGACCGTGACCGCCTGACTGCTTCTTATGCTTGCCTTCAACTTTGACCTTCTTGCGGATAGTCTCTCTGTAGGCAACCTTCGGTACAGTGAGATTTACGTCAACACCGAATTTGCCCTTGAGCTTGGCTGCGGCAACTTCAAGATGCTGCTCACCGAGACCGCTGAGAATCTGTTCCTTTGTATTTTCGTCCTGTGTATATGTGAGAGTCGGATCTTCCTCTGTGAGACGCTGCATTCCTGCTGAAATCTTAGCTTCGTCTCCCTGAGCCTTAGCCTTTACAGCCATTGAATAGCAGGGATTCGGGAATGTCATCGGAGCAAATTCCACAATTCTTGAAACATCTGAGAGTGTGTCACCTGTATTTGCGGTAATCTTTGAAGCAACAACAATGTCTCCTGCCTGAGCACACGAAACTTCAGTCTGCTTCTTTCCGCAGAGTGTATAGAGCTTTCCGATTCGCTCGTTATTGCCTGTTGCGGAGTTTACTGCTTCGCTGTTGGCATTGAGCTTGCCCGACATCACACGTATCATGGACATTTTGCCTACAAACGGGTCAGCAATTGTCTTGAAAACATACGCAGACATGGGATCGGAAACATTGCTCTGAATTTCAAGCACGTCCTTGGCAGGATTATAAGCCTCGGCAGAGTAAACCTCGTCAGGTGCGGGAAGAAGGAGTCCTATTTCCTTGAGAAGCATATCAATGCCTGTGAGGTCAGAAGCCGAAGTGCATACAACGGGAGTAATAATTCCCTTGTTCATACCGTTATGGATACCGTCGATAAGCTCATCCTGTGTGAAAGGCTCGCCCTCGAAGAACTTCTCCATAAGGTCATCGGAAGTTTCGGCAACAGCCTCTGAAACAGCTGCAACAAGTCCTTCAATACGGTATTCGAATTTCTCTGAGATTTCTGCGGTAGGCATATCGGTCTCGATAGGATTACCCTTGGCATCGTATTTATATGCCTTCATTTCAATAAGGTTAACGTATGAAACAATCTGTCCGCCGCTGATAACGGGAACAACTACAGGACAAACCGTAGGTCCGAAAACAGTCTTAAGCTCTGTAAGGACATTGAAGAAATTAGCGTCCTTATCATCTGTCTTTGTAATTACAAACATTGTGGACTTGCCCTGCGCATTGGCTTCGTCATAAGCCTTTCGTGTGCCGACCTTTACGCCTGATTTTGCGGATACTGTGATCATAACAGTATCTGCGGCACGGATACCCTCAATCATTTCTGCTGCAAAGTCGAAAAGACCGGGAGTATCAAGAAGATTGATTTTGAGATCGTTATATTCAAATGAAGCGAGAGATGTTCCGATTGAAATTTTTCTCTTTATTTCTTCGGGATCGTAATCGCATACAGAAGTGCCGTCAGCTGTCTTACCCAGACGGTCTGTAATACCAGCCTTATAGAGAAGAGCCTCTGCAAGTGAGGTCTTACCGGAACCGTTATGTCCCGCCAATGCAATGTTTCGTACTTTCTTAACATCATATTCTTTCATGGTGAATTTCTCCTCGTTACATAGTAGATTGTTTACAGCATTTACACTGCATACGAACATTATAAAACATTTACTAATAAATTGCAATAGTTTCTTAATATTTTCTACGTTTTCATCACACTTTATAATAATTATTAGTCACTTTGCACAAAGAAAAGTTTCTTTTCCCGTGAAATATCCGTACTTTACCTAAAAGAACAAACAAAACAAAATATACGCCTCCCCAAAGAAGTGCAAAAACGGCAATCCCTGTGATTTCTCTCGTATCAAGTCGGAAAATCCGCATAAAAAGCTCAGTTGTCTCCATTGTCATAAATGCGTATACTATGGGAAGAATCAGCGTCCTGAATGGTCTGAAGCTTATTCCTCCACTGCGGACAAGCCTGATGAAGCGTGAGCAGTTTCCGATAATATTGCTCGCATAATATGAAACCGCAATTCCGTAAAAGCCTATATGTGGAACAAGTATCAGCACTGCAGAAATCCTTACAGCGTACTCCGCAAGATAGTTCAGCGATGAAAAAGCCTGCATCCCCATGCCCTTTATCATCGCTTCCAGAATTATCTCCATATAAATGAACGGCACTACAGGAGCTATAACTGCTATCATCCGTCCGCCGAGCTCTCCGCCGCCAAGCATTTCGCCTATCGGGACTCCGAAACGCATCAGAAATGCTGATACAAATACTGCAAAAATCAGCGTCCACTTCGTAAGTCTTGTACCGAGACTGCCGATTCTTTCCCTGTTATCAGCGGCAGACGCTCTTGCGGCTTCGCTGACAACAAGTCCCGACATCGAACAAAGTACTACCGACGGAAAAAACAGCGTGGGTATGACAATCGCCTCAAAAATGCCGAAAAGGCTCAGTGCTTCCCCTGCCGAATCTCCGTACTGTCTCAGACAAATCGGGATGAGAGCGTCGTTTGTACTGCTGAGAACAGCCGTCAGAACTCCTCCGCCCATAATCGGAAATGCAAAAGCCGCATACTGCCGAAAAGTAAGTGTACCTCTGCCCGTGTGTTTTACGTGCAGTTTTGCATACAGAACAAGCATATACACAAGCGAAAAAATATTCCCGCCCACTATCGCTGATGTCATAATTACGCACACCCTGCCCTCGTCAGACGAACCGCCTGCAAGTGCCATTAATACTATTATTGCCGATTTCACCGCAAATTCAAGAACGTCTCCCACGGCTGCGGCAGATGATTTCCGACAGGCATTGAAATACCCCTTAAAACAACTCGAAACAGCTCCCGTAACAAGTGCCGCAGGTATAATCTTCAGAACTCCCGACATATCCGTACCACTGAAAAAACGTCTGCTGAATGTGTCCGAAAAAACGAATATAACTGCCGATACCGCTATACTCAGCAGTATACAGAATCTTATGCCGTGAAAGAGAACTCTGTCGGGATTGGACTCCTTTTTCCCAAGCTCCTCGGAAATAAGTCGGCTTGTGCAAAGAAAGGCATTGCCGTTTGATATTACCGAAGCAAGCCCCAGAAATGAGCCTGTCAGTGTAAGTATGCCCATTGCCGACGTTCCTAATCGGTGTGTAATGAATGAATTAAGCAGAAGTGCCGCCGTATCAAGAAAAAGCTGCATTATGGTCAGCAGAACCGTGTCTCTTATCATCTTGCTCTTTATAAACATAATTCCCCCGTGTAGACTTGTTTTTTCAATTAATATGAGGAAATTAATAAAAAAATGCACACGCCTTAATGGCATGTGCACAGTCTGTAAAAAAACGATTTACCAATGCAATGTATGCGGATGCCCAATGGGCATCCCTACAAATTGCGGTTTTACGTGTATGAATGTAGGGACGACCATTCGTCGTCCGCAAATAAATAATTCATAGAGAATCACTGCACACGCCTTAATGGCATGTGCAATAACTTATTATTTTCGTGTCAGCCTTTCAAGCATGACTTCACGGCATTTTTTCTCGAGTGTATCGTCAAGAGGTGCAGGCTTTTCTGTCGCTCCCGCCCTTTCAAGACAATACCCTATCATGTAATCCGAAATCTCGGGATTTTTCGCAAGACATGGACCATGCAGATATGTCGCAATGACATTCTTCTCAAAATACCCCTCAGCTGAACTTCCCGAACAGTTTCCGTTTCCAACTACAACTTCACCAAACGGAGTCCTGACATCATGAGTCTGACCGCCGTGATTTTCAAATCCGACAACATCAACAGGCTCTCCCGTAATCCTTGTGCGTATGACGATATTGCCGATACACCTCATTCTGCGGCTTTCGGGAGCAACCGTGTAATAGTCAAACAGACCAAGTCCCGGAATTTTATTTCCGTCGGCATCCTTGTAGTATTTGCCCATAAGCTGATAGCCTCCGCATATAAGGAACAGGAAAGTCCCCGACTTATAGGCGTTTACTATTCCGTCACGACATTTGAGAAGGTCGTCCGAGATATGCTGCTGTTCAAGGTCTGCACCTCCGCCGATATAGATAAGGTCGTAGGAAGAAAAATCGGGCATTGCCGTTCCTGCCGAGTAGTGCTCGATCTCACAGCCGATTCCTCGCTTTTCACAGCGGTATTTCAGTATTTCCATGTTGCCGCCGTCGCCGTAGAGGTCAAGCATATCCGCATACATATGGAGAATTTTAATTGCTTTCATCGGTTTGTCCTCCATTCTTTTCAATGTAACGCTTCAACGCACTTCTTGTCGGCTGGACAGCTGTATAGTTTGCTATTACGAACTTTCGTCCCTCTGTTGAGGCAAGTTCCGCAACAGCTTCGTCAAGGTCGGGACGGACAACGATTTTTGCCGCATCATATCCCGAACACTTTATTCTTACCGCAATATCATAGGCTCTTGTACCTGAAGTCACCACTCTTGTGACACGCTCGAAAATGCTGAAATTGATGTCCCATATCCACGAAACATCAAGACCGTCGGCTACGTTGTCGTTAAGGACGAAAAGAAGTTCCTTTTCGCCCTGCATTTCATTCATAACACGCAGGGTCATGTTTGCTCCTACGGGATTCTTGGCAAGATTAAGCGTCGTTTTTCTGTCACGGAGCATAAAATTCTCCATACGTCCGTTTTTAACGGTGTAATTCGAGATTACATCGTCAACGATTTTTCCGTCGATACCGTGAAGCTTTGCCGCAGCCGCAACTGCCGTCATATTGTAAACATTGTAGATACTGTTGAGCTTAGGCGAGTATGTGTGACCGTCCACAGTAAACTCCGGCTTTTCAAGGTCGATATTCTCGGCAGTAACGTATGGCTGCCAGTCTCCGAATCCGCACTTTCCGCACAGAAACTTTCCTATATGACTGTACTGATAGTATTCATATTCAAGAGCCTCCCCGCAGAACGGACAGAATCTTCCCTCAGAAGCTTCAAAAATCTTTTCCGTTGCAAAAGCATAGAGCTTCGCATGAAAATATTTCACGTTCTTGTTTTCGGGATTCGCTCTGCCGAGACGAGCTGTATTCGGGTCGTCACCATTCAGTATGAGGTTGCCGTCGAAGGTCTTGCAGAAACCGTCAATCTTACGGATAAGCGTCTCCATTTCACCGTTTCTGTCAAGCTGGTCACGGAAGAAATTCAGTACCACAAGGGTGTCGAGCTTCAGCTGTGAGTACACAACCGGAACGTGAGACTCGTCCGTTTCAAGAATAAGATAATCCGCCTTAACTCTGCCCGACATATCACAATGTCTGAGCAGCAGCGAACAGATTCCCGTATCAAGATTGTTTCCCTCACGGTTAATAATGATGTTTTTTCCGCTTTTTTCAAAAAGCTGTGCAATACAGTTGGTCACGGAAGTCTTGCCGTTTGTGCCCGTAACAGCGATTATCGGACAATCCACCTTGAAAATTCCGCAGCACTTATGACGTGACAAATGCCACAACACAATTCCCGGAAGATTGCCTGCATTACGCTTGAACAGTCTCAGCAGCTTCACGATTATTTTTCCGATTAATATGAGTATTCTTTTCAAATCCATCCTCCGTAGTCTGTACGGAAACCGACTCAGAACGTCGGTATACCGCACAGTCCCATGCGGAACCGTGCGGTATTCTGTTTATTTTTCCGTATAATTTATTCTTCCGTCTTCTGTGAATTCAACAAATCCACGTTTTTTAGCCTCCCTGATACCGAGAGATACAGCAATTTCAATGGTCGGGGTGATGCGTGTGAAGCCGAACAGATGAGCTGTTTCACGAATCAGGTCGTCTCTCAACATGGCAAGCTGTCTTGACATGATAATCTTTATTCCGACTGCAATTTCTTCAGGCGGTATCTCGTCCATATCACGTCTGTTTTCATCATCACAGACACTCCTGCATTTATCGTATTCCGAAGGATTCTGCTCTTTAAGCCAGAGGAATTCCGTCTCGCCTGCCGTTACGGAAACGCAGTCAGCATTTGCAAGCGCCTCATCAAAGCAAGACTTCATGGTTGTTCCGGGACGAGTGATTCCCCAGCAGGCAAATACCTTTTTAGCAAGCGCTGTTCTGCTTACTGGAGCCTCCGCCTTCATGACACTGTTTATGCATTTTGTGATTTTTGCTGTATTTTCGGTATTGAATGACTCGGAAGTCCCCGTCTCCTTCACCTTGAAAGGAACGTATTTGTCGCAATTGTCAGTTATTGCAGCGGGCTTTTCCTTCTCAAATACAAGCTCCTGCTTCGGCTTTGAAGGCTCATCCGATTCCTTCGGATTACGGTAGTTGTCAAGTGCTTTTTCTATTTCAGCCTTTACCTTGTCAAGGACTCTGTCCTTATTGTCAAGCCAGTCAAGAATATGCAGACTCATCACGCTCCAGCCAAGTCCCCTGAGTACCGACGGCTGAGAAAGATTACGGTCGTTTGCCGTACCGTTTTCGTAGTACGAAAGACTCTCGCAGCTTATACCGAGGATATAGCTGTCAGGCTTATCGGGATTGCAGACTGCCACGTCGATTTTATAGTCAGAGCAGCCGATGTTGCACTTTGATTCGTAGCCGAGCTTTCTCAGCTCCTCCGCAACCACATTCGCAAATCCGTTGTGCTGCTGAGAACTGCTTCCCCTTACTGCAAGAGCACTTCTGCCCTTTGCCGCAAATTCAAGGAAGCCCTTGAGTCCCTCAACACCGTCTGAACGTGTGCGTGAAAGGTCGATCATATCGGGAGTAATTACCGAGAAGACTATCATTTTCTGCTTGGCACGTGAAATCGCTACATTGAGACGTCTCCAGCCTCCGTCCCTGTTAAGAGGACCGAAATTCATTGAAACCTTGCCTTCCTTATCGGGACCGTAGCCGATTGAGAACATTATAACGTCACGTTCATCACCCTGAACATTCTCAAGGTTCTTGATGAGAATCGGTTCATACTGTTCATTCGCCCACGTTTCAAGCTGAGGATTCTTTCTGAATGCGTCCATAAGCATATCGTCAACAAGATTCTGCTGAGGCATACTGAATGTAACTACACCAATGCTCTGCTTACGAAGCTCGGGGTCAGCAAGACGACGGGAAATCTCCTCGACAATCGCCTGTGCTTCCGCCTTATTCTGCTTGGTGGAACCTTTATCATAGTAGCCGTCAACGTGTACCCAGCTCACCTCTGATACCTGATCGTCAGGCGACGGGAATGTGAACAGCTTATTATCATAGTATTTTGCGTTGCTGTACGCAATGAGACTTTCGTGACGTGAACGATAATGCCAGAGCAGATGTTTCTGCGGCATTGAAAGTGCGAGACAGTCGTCAAGAACGCTTTCAAGGTCCTCCTTCTCGTAGTTTTCCTCGTCCACCTGATTTGAACTGAAGAAGCTTGTGGGAGGAAGCTGTTTCGGGTCTCCCACGACAATTACGTTCTCACCTCTTGCGATTGCTCCGACAGCCTCACAGGTAGGAAGCTGAGAAGCCTCGTCGAAAATTACAAGGTCGAATTTCGGGTATGCAGGGTCGATATACTGTGCCACGGAAATCGGACTCATGAGCATACAAGGACACATTCTGCGGAGAAGATTCGGAATACTGTCAAACAGTTTTCTTATCGACATCATCCTGCCGCCGCTTTTGATTGCCTTCTGGAGTATGCCTATCTCAGAGCTTCCCGCAGCTTCTCCCGTTGTCGGAATTTTAGCCGAAAGCTTGGCAACAAGCTCCTGCATTGTGAGGTTCGAGAAGCTGTCAAGAACTTCGCCGAAGCGTCTTACAGTATCATCAAAAATAGTTCCGCTGAAACGTGAAAGAGCCTCCTCACGTGAAATCGTAGCGGTGATGATTGCTTTGCAGAGGTCACAGTCAAACGTGCGGACAAGGCTTTCCGTAGCCACTTCGCCGCTGAGATATGCATCGGATACATTGCCGATTCCGAATTCTTCAAGCTTCTTGCATAGTGTAACTATGCCCGTCCACTCCTTGAGCGAGGGAAGTGCTCTGATAACAGCCTCAGCCTTATCCTGTCCGTATGCGGACCAGTCCGCACCGCTCAGAATCTTTTCGGGAATAACGGCAAAATCATTTTCAAGTGAAGTTATTACGTCCGAAACAGCCTTCATATCGGCATTGATTTTCTCAGCACATGAACGATTCGTCTCTCTTGCCGACGGAGTTCCCCATTTATCAACAATTGCCTTTGCTATGGCGATTCTCTTTTCACTGTCAAACGAAGTCTGTGCAATTGCTTCGGCAGTTTTCTCCGAAAGTCTGCATGATTCCTCAATAAGCTTCCAATCAGACTCCTCACCGTTCCACAAAGAGCCGAAAATCTTCGTAGTATCGGGATTTGCGTCCTTTATGGTGCGGCTGAGCTCTCCGAGACGATTGAGCTTTTCATAATGTCCGACAATATTTCCCTTTGTTACCGTTCCCGAAGATTTAGCATGTGCGGCAAGTTCGTTTACAAGCTTCTTGCTCTTGAAGAATTTCGGCACAAACCACTTGCTCTGAGCCGTTTTCCAGTTTACAAGCGCACCGCTGCTGTCAAATGCAAGAACCGAGCTTTCAAACTTTTCAAGCACTTCCGCCTTCAGAGCAGAAAGCTCCGCACCATCAGCAACAAGCTTGTCTGTGCGTTCCTTTTTAAGATTCCAGTCCGCACCGAGAACGTCTGACAGGATATAACCGTTTCCGTTTTCGGTCAGCAGTCCCGAAAGTTCACGGCACTGCTCGTAGGTCAGCCCATTAAGTCCGAAGAGTTCTCCCAATTTCGCAGAATTCTCCTCTGCTGATGGAAGAATCTTCAGCAGCTCGTTAAGCTTTGATTCAAATGCACCTCTTGTTTCGGGAGTACAATAGTCGAGTCGGCACACGTTAAGCGGCGTTGTTTCGGCACCACCGAATTCTCTGCCTGCTGCGGCAAGACTCTCCAGAGTCTCTTTCCACATATCATAAGAATCATCGCTCATAGCGTCAAGCTGCTGTGTTGTAAAGCTGAGCTTTCCGCCGTATTCCTTATTCTGCTCGTAGCGGACTGCGGCATCATACAGTGAAAATCCGAAATTACGCTCCTTATGAAGCTCGTCCATAACGGCGTTAAGTTCTTGTTTCATGGAATAGATTTTGTCTGCCTGAGCCTTATAATCCTCGGGATGCTTGATTCTGCCGACGTTCAGAGTCTCCTCAAGCTGGTCGAGAACGGCTCTTTTCTGTGATTTATTTGAATGAAGTTCAAGACAGAACGGTCCGAGTCCGACCTTGTTCAGACGCTTTTCCACAACAGAAAGAGCTGCCATTTTCTCCGCTACGAAAAGGACGGATTTTCCGTGATAAAGAGCACTTGCAATCATGTTGGTGATTGTCTGGGATTTTCCGCTTCCGGGAGGTCCGTGAAGCACGAAGCTCTTCCCCTCCTTAGCCGCATAAACTGCCGCAAGCTGCGAAGAATCGGCACTCAGAGGAACTGCAAGCTCAGACGGGAGCACGTTTTTATCAAGGTCAAGAGGCGAAATATATATGTCGCCGTCACTCCACTCTGTTTTGCCTGAAATAAGACTTGCTACAACCTTATTTTTTGCAAGTTCATCAGCACGGTTGCGGATGTCGTTCCACATGATGAAGCGTGTGAACGAGAATTGTCCGAGGAATGCATACTCCTCTATATCCCAGCGTGAACGAGCCATTATTGCTTTTCGCACTGTACTGAAAATAAGATTGAGGTCAGAACCGCTTTCGTCCTGCGGAATGGGGTCAAGTCCCGTGATATCAATACCGAAAAACTGACGGAGCATTTCAAGCAGGGTTATGTTGACCTGAATTTCCTCATCACGGATTTTTATGGTGTAGGCCTTTTCCTGAACCTTGCGGATAATGTCCACCGGAACAAGTACAAGCGGAGCATATCTTGCCTTCTCACTTTTATCTGTTTCGTACCATTTAAGGAAACCCAGAGCAAGATATATCGTATTCGCACCGTTCTCCTCAAGACTGATTTTTGCCTGTCTGTGGAGCTTTTTCAGTACCTTTTCAAGCTCGGTCTCGCTCAGGAATGTACGAAGGCGGTGACTTTTGAACTCCGATTCCGAAATGGATGCTATAAGCTCACGGTCATTTTCGGTTTTATAGATTTTGCTGTCAGTCATTGTAAGGGTCATGTCATTCGGCATCGGCATGACCTTCATTTCCTCTCCTCGTGCCATTTCGTCCTCAAGTGAGGAGAGGTCGTTTATCATAAGCTGGACGCTCATTGAGCCTGCACGGAAATTCAGAAGGCTGTTACGCAGACTGAGGTCAAGGAGCTTTCTCTCCCAGATAACCTGCTTTGTCACCTCACGAGGCTCTGCTGATAAAGCTATTTCCTCGCTTACTGCAATTTCTCCGGGAGCAGAAGTAATCTCACTTTCCTTACGTGTACCATAGTCCACAGCCTTGAAAACGCCGTTTTCCGTGATTCTGGAAGGCATGGGACGGATTCCGCTTGAACGTGTACGGCGTATATCAATTGCAAATGAAAACTTTTCAGCGTCATTGAGATGAGCAGCGGCATGTTCCTCCGCTGAATCGAACTCAACGTTTTTACCTGCTGTGAAGTCCGTACACTCAACAATGCTTATAGCGTCAACTCCGTGAGCAATACGCTTTTTGAGAGCTGTCATGTCAAATTGCAGACAGTCAGAGAAGGTCTCGTTCTCAAGCCAGCATCCGGCAAACGCATGACCCTCAACAACGATAAGAAGTGCATTGAGTCCTATCGCTTCAAGACACGAACAGTAAAGTACGGCAAGGTCAAGACACGTTCCCGATTTTCCGTCGAGAACAGCGTCAGGCATACGGATTCTCTGCGCCGATTCAAAGCTTGCAGGCGGCATTGTGTAGGCAATGTTCATCGACTGAAGTGCCGCATAAACCGCACCCATCTGCTGTTTCACGATGTTTATGTTCTTTGACTGGTAACCCGTGAATGAAGGGTCACCGCACCATTTCTGAAGATATGTACCCGCTGCCGAAACAACCTCTGCCACACGAGGATGATTCGGAGTTACAAATGCCGCAGCAGTTTCAGGCATAAAGCCTGTTCCGGTCCACTGGTCGTAGGCAAGAAGCTCTATGCTGCGTTCATCCGAAGCGATTACCTCGTCTCCGCAAACAGCCTCAAGAACCGCATTTCCCACCAGCTTTTCCGTAAGTCCGAAAAGATACTCGGAGTCAAGAATGATGTTCACGGGAGCTATCTGTACAGGACGGTCAGGTTCAAGATCTGTCGGAGCCGATTCCCAGACCGACGCAAATTCGGGCTTGAAACTTATACGAAGTCTGACGTTTGTCAGCACTTTGTCGGTATTATTGGTCAGTACCATATTCCTGAAAATGGGAACATAGTTCTGCTGAAGTGCAAAATTGATTCCGGCAGTCATACTGCCGCCAAAGCTGATGATATTATCCATAACTACTCTCCTGTCTGCCGTTAGGCGCAGTTTCATACATACTTATAATACCATATACAGAAAAATTTTACAATATTTTTTTGAAATTTATTGTTCTTTTCACACAAAAAAAGACTGCATGATGCAGTCTCTCAGGTTGTCGTTAAACCTCGTTTGAATCAAATCCCAAACGGACGACCAATGGTCGTCCCTACAATTATAAACGCAAAACAGCCAATCTGTAGGGATGCCCATTGGGCATCCGCATATACATTACACCAGTAAATTGTCTTTATCTACGTTCTCTTAATTAATAACAGATTATCTCTTTGCGGCAATAACTCCGCCTGTCTTGTAGATGCTGTTTGCGGGAACAACTCCTCTGACACAGCTTGTCGGATAGATATTGCTGTTCTTTCCGATTACAGTTCCCGGATTGAGCACGCTGTTGCAGCCGACTTCAACACAGTCTCCAAGCATTGCACCGATTTTCTTGATGCCTGTTTCAAGCTGTTCATCGGCACTCTTGATCACAACATTTGTCTTGTCGGACTTTACGTTTGACGTTATGGAACCTGCACCCATATGCGACTTGTATCCAAGGATACTGTCACCGACATAGTTGTAATGCGGAGTCTGCACGTTATCAAAAATAATGACATTTTTCAGTTCTACGGAATTTCCCACAACGCAGTTCTCTCCCACAAGTGCACTTCCACGGATGAACGCACAGTGACGCACCTCGGTATTTGCACCGATAATGCAAGGGGCTCCGAGATACGCCGAGGGGAAAATCTTTGCGGTCTTATGTACCCATACATTCTCCGAAGGATTGTCATACTCATCGGGATCAAGACTGTTACCAAGCGAAACTATAAGGTCACTTATTCCCTTGAGAGCCTCCCACGGATATGTAAATCCTCTGAGATAATCGGCTGCAAGGGTATGTTCAAGACTGTATAAATCGGTAATTTTAACGTCATTCATTTTAGTTTTATTCTCCTTTTTACATAATATGTACAAACTTTTTTCAGCTTACTTTACTTTATGAACCTGTTGTGATAAAATATGTGTGTATGACCATACAGATTCTATCATAAACAGGAGACATAAAATGGATACTGATTTTATCCGCAACAAAAAAAATATTATTTTAAAGACTGCGGCAGCGTTATCATGTTCAGCCGCAATCATATGTTCATCCGCTTCCTGCGGTAAAACAACTACGGACAGCACTGCCGACAGCAAGCCTGTTGTTACTTCCGCAACAACAACTTACACCGAAGCTTCATCGTCAACTGCAGAAAAGACTTCAACGACTGTTTCGTCATCGTCAACAACAACTGCATCGTCGGCTTCCACGACATCTACATCGTCAAAAACATCTTCATCTTCTGCTGCATCAACATCCACAACCGCAAATGTCACAACAACCGTTTCTGCCAAGCCTCCCGTGCAGTCGCAGACTTCAACAAAACCTGCAACTACCACATCGACAAAAGCTGCAACAACTGCCACGGCTTCACAAAAACCGCCTGTTTCGGCTACAACAACCACTGCCGCAGCACCTCCGCCTGTCCAGAACGGCGAATCTCCCAACAGCAGCTTCTATCAGCAGAATGTTGTTATTGCAGGCGACTCGGTTGCACTCGGTTTCAGTGTTTACGGATTTATCCCGTCGTATCACAGCATTTCGCTCGGTTCTCTTTCGATGAGCAATATGGACTGGTTCTATCCTCAGAATAAAGGTGTCGGCTACGTTGACGCTGCTGTAAATTCAGGAGCAAAGCTGCTCTATATGTCCATGGGCATGAACGACGTGAACGTGACAACTCCTGAAAAATACGCCGCAAAATACGTAAGCGTTATTCAGCAGATTCTCCAGCGTTCACCCAATACAACAATTGTTGCCGCAGGTATTACGCCTGTTTCGTATTCATCCACTTTCACAACAAACGCTAAAATCAGAAGCTTCAATTCAGCTTTGCAGAACGCCGTAAATTCAATGGGCTCGTCCCACGTTATATATTTTGACGCCTACTCCGTAGTTGCCGATCCCGGAAGTCTCGCTCTTATGAACGGCTACTCCTCCGGCGACGGCATCCACCTTGCTCCGAAATGCTACGGAATGATACTCAAGGCTCTTTACAACAAGCTCGACACAACCGCAGCATTACAGAATATGCAGGGTTAATCAGGTATTCTTGTCAACTGTGTGGAACTGCTTGAGATTGCCGATTTTCTCGTTTCTTTCCTCAAGGATTCTCTCAACCTCGCTCCACTCAAGACCCTGATTTGCACAGAGTACCATTACATGATAAAGCAGGTCGTTGATTTCGTTCATAAGCTCATCGTTATCACCGTTTTTAGCAGCAATAACGGTCTCTGTAGCTTCCTCGCCGATCTTCTTGCAGATCTTGTCAACGCCCTTATCAAAAAGATAACAAGTATATGAATTCTCCTGAGCAGTACCATTGTCGTACTGCTTTTTTCTTTCCTTGATTACTTCAAAAATCTCGTGATAAACTGTCATTGTTCATTCCTCCGTATTATATAATTCATTGAAGAAGCAGCTGTAGCTTCCTGTGTGACAGGCAACTCCCGTCTGCTCCACATTCACAAGCAATGTATCGTTGTCGCAGTCGCCGTAAATTGACACTACCTTCTGAAGGTGTCCTGACGTTGCCCCCTTATTCCAGTACTCCTGACGGGAACGGCTCCAAAACCATGTGTAGCCCGTTTCAAGAGTCTTTCTGAGACTCTCCTTGTTCATATATGCAAGCATTAGAACTGTTTTTGTGTTGACCTCATAGCAAATCGCAGGGATAAGTTCTCCCTTTTCAAAGAATCTGTCAAGGTCGTTGATGTCGATTTTAATCATAAAATTCTCCTTTATGTCCACAGCGACGTTATAAACATCGGCGATGAAACGTCAGACTTCTTAAAACCACAGTTTTCATAGAAGTTCATCTCTGTATCATATGCAATTACGATAAGACGCAGATAATCCTTGTACTTTTCTTTCACCATTTCTACAAGCTTTCGTCCGATAGCCTGTCCCTGATAATCGGGTTCAATGAGAAGATAGTGTACGTATGCGGTCATAACACCGTCGTCCATTGCACATATCATTCCCACAAGTCTGTCGCCGTCCCATGCACTGTAAACGGTGCTGAAATTCTTCATAGCGATTACGAGCTTGTCGGGATAATGTCCCGATGACCACTCCACCGAAAGAAACAGCCTCTCAAGCTCTTCCTTTGCAAAATCATGAGTGTCTCTGTATTCAATCATATTAACACTCCTATTACTTAGGTCTGCCGTTTTCGTCGAATTTACTGCTAAGTCCTTTATTTACAACATTAATCGCACTGCTTGTTCCAATGCATATCACGGCAGGGGTAATTACAGCAGGAATTCTTCCCCAACCCTCACCCGCAATAGCATAAACAAGCAATGAAATTATGCTCATTGCAAAGCCTATACCTCCGAATATAAGACAATATCTGCCACAGGTACGGTTTGCATACTTCCATGCCTCCCGACTTGCTCTGGCACGTTCAGTACGAAGCCCCATTTTCATCTGTTCGTCCTTCGGTGCCTGATACTTCATATAATATCCTGCAAGCAGTATAGCAAATGAAAGAATTATACTTATGATAATAAGTATTTCCATATCTTACCTCACAATTACTCCACGTTCTCTGCAATAATCCTTAACTTCGCCTACGGTAAGCTCTCTGAAATGGAACAGAGATGCCGCAAGTGCCGCAGTTGCTCCCGTTTTCTCAAACACTTCGTAGAAGTCGTTTATTTTTCCCGCACCACCGCTGGCAATAACAGGAATACTGCAATTATCACAGACTGCCTTCAGCATTTCAATGTCGAAGCCCTCTTTTGTGCCGTCAGCATCAATGGAGTTGAGGCATATCTCGCCTGCACCAAGCTTTTCAATTGTGTGAACCCAGTCGATAAGGTCGATTCCCATATCAACTCGTCCGCCGTTGATGTACACCGTCCACTTGTGGTCGGCTATTTTTTTAGCGTCAATTCCGACGCATATGCACTGACTTCCGAAAATATCGGCTCCGTCACGGATAAGCTGAGGATTCTTTACTGCCTGAGAGTTCACGGAAACCTTGTCCGCACCTGCACGCAGAGTCTCACGTATATCGTCAACAGTCTTGATTCCGCCGCCTACTGTAAGCGGTACGAAAACCTTCTTTGCAGTCTCACGGACAACGTCAAGGAAGACTCCTCTGCCTTCGAATGACGCCGTTATATCATAGAACACGATTTCGTCCGCACCCTGCTTGTTGTACTCAGCCGCACACTCAACAGGATCGCCAACATCTCGTATACCTTCAAAATTTACTCCCTTTACCACCTTGCCGTTCCGCACGTCAAGACAGGGAATTATTCTTTTTGCAAGCATTTTTTCACGCCCTTTATAACACCTTATTTTTTTATCATTTAACTGAGTATTCTATCGCTTCACGAAGATTCAAAGTGCCTTTATATATCGACTTTCCACAGATTGTACCGTAAAGCCCCATTTCTTTGCAGGCGATTATATCTGCCATCGTGTGAACTCCGCCGCTTGCCACGATGTTTGCACGTCCCTCAGTAGCGTCAGCAAGAGCCTTCAACTGCTCAACATTTACACCGCTGAGAGTGCCGTCCTTTGAAATATCAGTGAAAATGAAGTACTTCACTCCGACTTCGATCATTTTGTTTGCAAGGTCGATGTAGTTCACATCCGAACTTTCAAGCCAGCCCTCTGTAGCGACCATGCCGTTCATTGCGTCAATCCCTACGACGATTTTTTCGCTGCCGAACTTCTCTACAGCGTCGCTTACAAGCTTAGGATTTTTCAGTGCAACAGAACCGAGAATTACTCGTGTAATGCCCATTTTAAGGTACTCGTCAATGGTTTCAAGAGAGCGTATACCGCCGCCGAGCTCTACTTTAAGGTTGGTCTTTTCAGCAACGTCTGTGTAAATCTTCGTATTGACAGGTCTGCCCTCTTTTGCTCCGTCGAGGTCCACCATGTGAATCCACTCACTGCCTGCCGCTTCAAAGCCTTTCGCTGTTTCAAGATAGTCGCTTGCCACCTTCTCAACAGTAGAAAAATCGCCCTTGAATAAGCGTACACAGTTGCCGTCCTTTATGTCAATTGCAGGTAAAATTATCATGTTTACTCTCCTTTTATAAGCTTATTTCTTATCATGTCAGCGTACCCGACAGCAAGTCCAAGCCCGGTGAAATAGTTTTCCACGTTGCCGAAATGTTCGTTAAACAGGTCGATAAAACCGTTCATGCTTTTTTCGTTGGCAAGAACTATATCCCTGTCCACTTCCGGATGTGCTTGAAGAAATGCGTTCAGCTTCTCTTTGTTATACTCGCGGCTGACAGTGTAATCACTGACAACAGCTTCTCGTTCAACTCCGCAGAGCATGAGAATTATTGCAGACACAACTCCCGTTCTGTCCTTTCCTGCCGTGCAGTGAAAAAGCACGCCTGTTTCTGCCTCAGCAACAGCTCTCATAACCTTCGGCATATTCTCAGCCGTCGCTATGTCCATGTAAGACCTCGGAACAGACTCAAGACTTTCGGGAACACCGCTTCCCTCAGTTATGGGAAAATGATGGTAAGTAAATCCGGCTATATCTGCAAATCCGTTTGGAGTCTTCTGAACCTCCTCATCTGTACGCATATCTATTATAGTCATTATGCGATTTGAAAGAAGCATCTGAATGTCCTCGGCTGTAGGAGCGGCAGTGACATCACTGCGCCAGAATACGTTGTTCTTCGTAATTGCGCCGTCAGAATTCTTTATACCGCCCAGCTCACGGGTATTTGCCGTGCATGAAAGAAGGCTCAAATAGCTCATATAAGTTCTCCAAAATTTTTCAGTATCTTCAAGCCTGTATCTCCGCTTTTTTCAGGGTGGAACTGCGCTCCGTAGACGAATTTACCATCGAAAACGAGTGCGGGAACACGTCCGCCGTATTCGCTGTATGCGGCTATATTTTCGTCTGCACACTCTGCCTTGTAGGAGTGGACAAAATATACATATTCATTGTCACCGAGTCCGTTCAGAAGCGGACAGTCGTTGAGCTTTTCAAGCTTATTCCAGCCCATGTGCGGAATAATGAGGTCAGGCTCGTCCATAAAGCGGACGCTTCCACTGATAAGTCCGAGACCATCGCACTCCTCAAATTCATAGCCTTTTTCGAAAAGCATCTGCATTCCGAGACATATTCCAAGAAAAGGCTTACGCTTCGCCTCCTCCTTGATAACGTCAATAAGTCCCGAATTTCCGAGTTTTTCCATAGCCGCAGGAAATGCACCTACTCCCGGAAGAATCACAGCATCGGCAGATTTTATTGATTCAGCGTCTGAAACAAGAGAATTTTCAAGTCCGAGGTAATCAAGTGCGTTCTTCACACTGAAAATATTACCTGCACCGTAGTCAATTATTGCTATCATCACAGTACCCCCTTCGTTGAGAGGGTTGAGCCGTCCGCATTGAAAGCGACTGCTGTTTTCAGTGCGTGGGCAACTGCCTTGTAGACAGCTTCAGCCTTGTGGTGGTCGTTGGTTCCGTACATGAGGTTTATATGCAGAGTCATGCCCGAATTAAAGGCAAATGCACGGAAGAACTCCTCAGTCATACAGAGGTCATATCCGCCGCAGGACTGATTCGTGAAATCACAGTTGAACACAAGAAACGGTCTGTTTGAGAGGTCAAGACTCGCCATTGCAAGAGATTCGTCCATCGGAATATACGCCGTACCATAGCGGACAATCCCCGATTTTGTACCGAGTGCCTGATAAAGTGCCTGACCCAGAGCAATACCTGTGTCCTCAATTGTGTGGTGACAGTCAACATGAAGGTCACCTGTCACTTTTATTGTCATACTGATGCCGCTGTGCTTTGAAAGAGCAGTCAGCATATGGTCGAAAAAGCCTATACCTGTTGAGATTTCGGATTTTCCCATGCCGTCAAGTTCAACAAGAACGTAAATATCGGTCTCCATGGTCTTGCGGCAGATTTCCGCCTTTCTGATTTCCTTATTCATTGATAATTTCCTCCAGTGCGGCAAAAAGTGCGTCCATTTCCTCGGGAGTTCCTACCGTAATACGCAGATAATCGCTGATTACAGGCTTATTCCAGAAACGCACATAAATGCGTCTTTTTTTCAGCTCCTCAAAGACATACTGTGCCGTTTTTCTTTCGGGCTTTGCGAAAATGAAATTGCTCTTTGAATCAGTAAACGTGAATCCAAGCTCAGCAAGACGCTTCTTTGAACGCTCTCTCTCGGAAACGATTCTGCCCACGGTTTCTTCAAAATATGCCTTGTCACGGACAGCCTCCGCACCGCAAAGCTGTGTCACCGTATTCATTGTATACGAATTCACCGAGAACTTCACATCGTTCATGTACTTTATAAGCTTCTCGCTGCCTATTGCAAATCCTATTCTCATTCCTGCCATTGAACGTGATTTCGAGAACGTCTGGACTACAAGAAGATTTTCGTACTTCTCAACAAGCGGCAGACAGCTTTCACCGCCGAAATCAATATAAGCCTCGTCAATAATAACCACAGAATCAGGATTTGCTCTGACAATATCCTCAATCATGTCAACGCTCTCAAGAACACCTGTCGGAGCGTTGGGGTTCGGGAAAATTATTCCGCCGTTTTCACATTTGTAGTCATCGGGATTTATCGTGAAATCCTCACGCAGAGACTTCGTCTCGTAGGGAATACGGTAAACGTCTGCCCACACGTCATAGAAGGAGTACGTAATATCAGGGAAAAGCACAGGCTTATCCGAGCCGAAAAATGTCATGAATGCCATTGCAATTACGTCGTCCGAGCCTACTCCGACAAATACCTGTGACGGCTTTACACCGTATGTCTCCGCAATAGCATTGACAAGAACGGCTGCGTCGGGCGTCGGATAAAGACGCATTCTTCCGCAGTCAAAATCGTCAAGTATTCTGCGTACTCCCGGTGCGGGAGGATAGGGATTCTCGTTTGTGTTGAGCTTTATAACTCCGCTTTCCTGCGGCTGTTCGCCGGGAGTATACGGCACTACCCTGCGGACATAGCTCTCCCATTTATTATTCATATATATCACGTCTTTCCGAAAAGCTGTATTACTTGGGGGACGATGAATACATCGTCCCCGTAACATATTGCATTATTGCTCCACCAATTATACCTTGCCAAAAAGACGAAAGCAGAAAGGAATTATATCAAGGAAGAAAAACTCAGGAACGCTGTCGCATTTCAAGTTTTTCTGACACAGAGAAATTTTCTTTATGCCGGGTATCTGATGGCAAGGTCTGGTTTTGGAAGCAGTATTATTCAAATCTTACCTTGATAGCATTTGCGTGAGCTGTAAGTCCCTCACGCTCTGCAATGAGAACGATATCGTCCTTTGCCTCACGGAGCGCTTCCTCTGTATAGTAAATGTAGCTTGAACGCTTTGTGAAGCTTGCTACTCCGAGCGGTGAGAAGAAACGTGCCGTTCCGCTTGTAGGAAGAACGTGGTTCGGACCTGCATAATAATCTCCGAGAGGCTCGGAAGCGTAGTGACCGAGGAAAACTGAACCTGCATTGTCAAGACATCCGATAAGCTCCATGGGATTCTCCATAAGCACTTCAAGGTGCTCGGGAGCAATCTCATTTGCAAGTTCAACGGCTCTTGCACGGCTGTCTGCAATTATTACAGCACCGTAGTCCTCAAGAGACTTCTCGATTATTTCCTTACGTGAGAGATACTCCTTCTGACGGTCAATTTCAGCCATTGTACGGTCGGCAAGCTCCTCGCTTGTTGTGACCATAATCGAAGAAGCAAGAACATCATGCTCTGCCTGTGACATAAGGTCTGCCGCTGCAAACTTCGGGTCAGCGTTCTCGTCTGCAAGCACAAGAATCTCGCTGGGACCTGCTATCATGTCAATATCAACCACGCCGTAAAGCAGCTTCTTTGCTGTTGCAACGTAGATATTTCCGGGACCTACAATCTTGTCGCACTTCGGGATTTCCTCAGTTCCGTATGCAAGTGCGGCAATTGCCTGTGCACCGCCTGATAGGAAAATTCTGTCAACTCCGCAGAGGGCTGCCGCAACAAGAATATCCTTGTTGGGAGTTCCGTCCTTCAGAGGAGGAGTTACCATGATTATTTCCTTGACTCCTGCAATTTTTGCGGGAATCGCATTCATAAGCACACTTGAAGGGTAAGCTGCTGTACCTCCGGGAACGTAAAGTCCCACTCTTTCAAGTCCACGGATTCTCTGTCCGAGGATTACGCCGTTTTCCTTGGGAGCAATGAAGCTCTGTTCAAGCTGTCTGTTGTGGAAATCCACAATATTTGCCTGTGCATTGAGAAGTGCAGTTACAAACTCCTCGTCAGCCTCAGTAAGAGCGTCGTTGATTACTTCTCTGGGAACCTCGTAATACTTGGGAAGATTACCGTCGAATTTGAGTGTATAGTTCTTAACGGCTTCGTCACCGTTCTCCTTAACGTCCTCGATAATAGCATTTACAACCTCGGTAACCTTTTTATTAGTCTCGCCGCTTCTCTTTTTAAGGTCGTTAAGAAAAGCGACCTCGTCAACTCCGTTTGCAAAAATCTTCTTCATCTCAAAGTACCTCCTCTATCATTCTGATGAGCTTTTCAATCTCTGCCTGACGCATTTTCAGACTTACTGTATTCGCAATGAGTCTTGCAGAAATGGGTGCAACGTCCTCGATAACCTCAAGACCGTTTTCCTTTAAGGTTGTACCCGTCTCAACAATATCCACGATACCGTCGGCAAGTTCAAGAAGCGGAGCAAGCTCGACAGAACCCTCTATCTTGATGATTTCAGTATCCATACCCTTCTTTTCAAAGAACTTTCTTGAAACATTAGGGTATTTTGTGGCGATGGTCTTTATACCGTATCCGCCGTAAAAATCGTAGTCTTTCTTGGTTGCAAGAGCAAATTTACAGCGTCCGAAACCAAGGTCGCAAAGTTCATAGAACTTTCCGTTCATTTCCATTATAGTATCCTTGCCGACCACGCCCATGTCACATACACCGTGTTCAACATATGTAATTACGTCGTTTGCCTTTGCAAGCACTACTTCAAGATTTGCGTCAGGTACGGGAAGAATCAGCTTTCTGCCCTTTTCACGGACTGCCGTACAGTCAAAGCCCAGCTTCTCGAACAATCCCACTGTATCCTTTTCAAGTCTGCCCTTAGTAAGAGCTATTCTTATCGGCTTATTCATTCCTGAACCTCCCTGCCTGAACCGTCAATTATAATAACCTTTGAAATTTTTCTGTCTCTTGCATATTCTCTTACTGACTCAATATCGTCAAAAAGAGCATTTTCAACAACAAGTCCCTGTTCTCTGAGCCTGCATGCTGCCTTCACAGCCTCAACCTCGCAGCCTTCTGCCGCAAACACAACGGCGTCGGCACCCTTTACCGCCGGAATTCCGCCGTTCTTGACAACAGCCTTTTCGATTCCGTTCACGTTTACAGCAAATCCGACTGCAGGAACATCATATCCGTATTCCGAGATGAGCTTGTCATAACGTCCGCCGGAAATTACTTCCTCACCGTGTCCTCTGAGATAACCCTTGATGATAAGTCCGGTGTAATAATCTGTCTTGTTAACGAGTCCGAGGTCAACTGTAACAATGCCGTCTGCTCCGCATATTTCAGTCACGTCACGGTAAATGTCACGAAGCTCACCGAGAATACGCTCGATTTTCTCATCGGGCATAAGTTCCTCTGCCTTTTCAAAGACTTCGTCACCGCCGAAAAGTGCGGGAAGCTTCTTGAGTGCAGTCGTAACGGAATTATTGCCGAGACTGTCAAGAAGGTCATTGAGTGCAGGGAAATTCTTTGTTTCAATGAGCTTTCTGATTTTGCTCTTTGTATGGTCATCGGCGTCAAGTCTGCTTACAAGCTCCCTGAAAATTCCGATATGACCAAGCTCAATGGAGAATTCAAGTCCGAACTCCCTGAGAGCGTCAACCGCAGTTGAAATAACCTCCAGATCGGCAATCTTCATCTGAGAACCGATAAGCTCAATTCCCGTCTGAACGATTTCGTCGCTTTTTCCCTTGAGTGCAGGCTCTGTACGGTAAACAGCCTGATTATAGCACAGTCTGAGAGGAAGCGCAGCATCCTTGAGACGTGTTGCAACAACTCGTGCAATGGGAAGGGTCGAATCGGGACGCATTACAAGCAGACGTCCCTTGTGGTCGATGAGCTTATACATATTCTCCTGCGGAAAATATGGAGATTTAAGGTTGAATACATCGTAAAACTCCAGACCCGGAGTTATCATTTCGCTGTAGCCTCTGCCCTTGAACAGATCCATAAGCTTGTTTTCTATGTCACGTCTTGCAACACATTCCCCGAAAAGCAGGTCTTTGGTGCCTTCGGGAGTAATAAGATCATAATTACGCATAACAATCAATGCTCCTTATATTTATTCACAGTGCATTATCCGCACTTTACCTTGCTAACATGGTAATATAGTAACATATTACTAAATAAAAGTCAAGTCAAAAGAACGACATCTGCGTAGATTCTGGCAGATCACCAAATGCACCTATGGTTTTCAACATATCTATTGTCGTTTTTGACGCTCCGCTCTGCTCCTGAAACTCCTCAACCGATATGAATCCGCCTTTCTGAGCTGCTTCATAAATACCCTGTGCAGCCGCAGTTCCGACGCCGCTCATTGCCGAAAACGGAATTCTGAGCTTACCGTCCTCAACAAGATATTCCGAGGCATGCGACTTGAACAGATCTATCGGCAGAAATTCCAGTCCACGTGAAAGCATCTCATTTGTAATGAGCAATATATCGTGCAGATCGGATTCCTTCTTTGAACGGTCGTTTCCGAGTGCACGAAGCTCCTCGATACGTGCTCTGACGGCGTCCTTGCCCTTTACAGCAAGCTCTGCATCAAAGTCCTCGCCTCTTACCGTGAAGTAAGTCGCATAATACTCAAGAGGCATCCTCAGCTTGAACCAGCCGAGCTTGATTGCCGCAATTACGTACGCAGCAGCATGAGCCTTCGGGAACATATACTTGATTTTCAGACAGCTTTCTATGTACCAGTCGGGGACGTTGTGGCTTTTGAGCATTTCGATGATTTCCGGCGTGAACTGCTTCGGAGCCTTTCCCTTTCTCGTCCACTCCATAATCTGGAACGCCATATTAGACGGCACTCCCTTGTAAATAAGGTAAGTCATAATACTGTCACGAGTACCGATAACGTCAGAAATTGTACATGTACCGTTTTCGATAAGGTCCTTTGCATTGCCGAGCCATACATCCGTTCCGTGTGAAAGTCCCGAAATCTGAAGGAAGTCGCTGAATTTCGTAGGCTTGGCGTCAAGAAGCATTTGGATTGTGAAGCCTGTTCCCATTTCGGGAATTCCAAGGCTTCCTGTTTCGCAGTATATCTCCTGCGGAGTAACGCCCAGAACGTCGCAGTTAGTACACATTCTTATAACATCGGGGTCAGACGTGGGAACGTCCTTTATCTTGACTCCCGTAAGGTCCTCAAGATGCTTGTAGAGAGTCGGGACAACGTGTCCGAGTTCGTCAAGCTTGAGGATCGTATCATGGAGTGAATTGAACGTGAAATGAGTCGTGATTATCTCGGAATCGGCAGAATCGGCAGGGTGCTGAACAGGTGTGAAGTCGTACACATCATAATCCGACGGCACAACAACCATTCCTCCGGGATGCTGTCCTGTAGTTTTCTTGATTCCCGTGCAGCCTATCGCAAGACGGTTCATTTCAGCGTTATTAAGCGTTATTCCGTTATCTTCGCAGTATTTTTTCACGTAGCCGTATGCGGTCTTGTCCGCAACGACGGAAATTGTTCCCGCCTTGAAAACGTTGGTTATTCCGAAAAGCTTCTCGGTATAGCGGTGAGCATAGAACTGATACTCATCAGAGAAGTTAAGGTCGATATCGGGCGCCTTATCGCCGTCGAAACCAAGGAAGGTCTCGAACGGAATGTCGTGACCGTCACGGAACATATCGGTTCCGCATTCGGGACAGTTCTTTGGCGGAAGGTCAAAACCGGAACCATACGAACCGTCCTCAACAAACTCACTGTGCTTGCACTTAGGACAGACATAATGCGGAACAAGCGGATTAACCTCGGAGATTCCTGCCATATTCGCAACGAAGGATGAACCTACAGAGCCTCTTGAACCAACAAGATAACCGTTCTCAACCGAGTTCCACACAAGCTTCTGTGCAATGATATAAAGTACCGAGAAACCGTGCTTGATGATTGACGAAAGTTCACGGTCAAGTCTTTTTTCAACGAGCTCAGGAAGCGGATTTCCGTAGATTTCATGAGCCTTGTCATGAGTAATCTGCACAAGTTCTTCTTCGGCACCCTCGATATTCGGGGTGAATGTTCCCTTGGGAATTGGACGGACATTTTCAATCATGTCCGCAATCATATTGGTGTTCTTTATGACCACCTCATAAGCCTTTTCTTCACCGAGATACGCAAATTCCGCAAGCATTTCCTCTGTCGTGCGGAAGTACAGCGGAGCCTGATTATCCGCATCCTTGAAGCCCATGCTTGCAAGGATTATCTTACGGTAAACAGCGTCCCTCATGTCCATGAAATGGACGTCACAGGTCGCACACACGGGAATTCCAAGCTTATCGCCGAGAGCAATAATTTTCCTGTTATATTCACGAAGCTCCTCGTCGTCCTGAGCCGTGCCCTCACGCACCATGAATTCATTGTTGCCTATCGGCTGAATTTCAAGATAATCATAGAACTTTGCAAGCTCCTCAAGCTTACTCTCGGGAACCTTCGCAAGCATTGCCTGAAACAGCTCACCCGCCTCGCAGGCACTTCCGAAGATAAGTCCCTCACGATGCTTCAGAAGCACCGATTTCGGTATAAGAGGCTTTTTGTAAAAGTATTCAAGGTTGCTCAGCGAAACGAGTCTGTACAGATTTTTAAGTCCTGCCTGATTGCGGACAAGAATAATCTGATGATATGATTTCAGCTTTTTTACGTCGATATTGCCTGCCGCAGCATTAATCTCGCAGAGCTTTTCTATTCCCTTTTCGTTTATCAGACGTCCCACAAGCTCCATGTAGATTTTCGCAAGCATGAGTGCGTCATCAGAAGCACGGTGGTGATTGAAATTGCCGAGTTTAAGAGTCTTTGCAACAAGATTCAGCTTATGACGTCCCATTTCGGGAAGCATAGCCTGACAAAGTACGAGCGTATCAAGCCAGTTGTAATCAAAGTCAATATTCTGACGCTTGCATACCTCATTGATGAAGGTCGTATCGAAATTTGCGTTATGAGCCGCAAGAACAGGCTTGTCACCGCAGAATTCCATGAATTTCAGCAGTGCCGCTTTTTCATCGGGAGCGTCCTTTACGTCGGCGTCGCTTATTCCTGTAAGCTCCGTAATTTTCGCAGGTATAGGCTTCCCGGGATTGACCATTGTGTTGAAGCTGTCAACAACCTGCATATTCCTCAGCTTAACGGCACCGATTTCGGTAAGTCTGTCTGCCGCAAAGCTTAATCCCGTTGTTTCAACGTCGAAAATGATAATCTCGTCATTGATGCTGCGTTCATCGTGCTTTTTAACGATGAGCTGAGCTTCAAGGTCGTTTACAACATATGCTTCCATGCCGTAGATTGCCTTGAAATTCTTCGGCATATTGTACATTGCGTCAGGAAACGCCTGTACAGCACCGTGGTCAGTAATTGCCATCGCCTGATGTCCCCATGAAGCGGCTCTGTTGATGAGCGTCACAACATCGGTAACGGCGTCCATTGACGACATATTTGTATGGCAGTGAAGCTCAACACGTTTTTCGGGATAATTGTCCATTTTCGGGATACGCTTCACCTTTATCAGAGAATGCGGCGAAATTACAATATCACGGGCATACTGGTCGTAATCGACCTTTCCGGACGCAAGAAGCGCACATCCGCTTTTTATTGATGCAAGCTTCATGTCTGCAATCTCCTGATTCGAACCGAACACCTTGACTCTCATCGAACCGCTGTAGTCGGTAATATCAAAGGTACAGACAGTCTTTTCGTTGCGAAGCTCCTTGATTTCAACGGCAAACACGTCTCCCACAACAACGAGCTTCTCTCCGAGCCGCTGTACGGCTTCGTTTATGGATACGGGAGCCTCACGTATAGCCTTGCCCTTGATAATTTCAGCGGACTCCTTATCGAACTCCTTATCAAGCGAGCCTATATCAACCGTAGCCGTCGGAATTGCTGCCTTGCGAGCCTCCTCAGCCATTTCCTCCGCAGACTTCGGCGGAATAAGCTGTGCACTTATATCGGGAAGCTCGGCTGCAAGACGCTCAACCATTTTGTCATATTCCGAAACGGAAACGGAGTTTTCACCATTAAGAACCGTTTTTACGGAAACTCCGAACATATTGTATATAAGCTTTGACAGTTCACCGCTGAAATTCGCCTTATTAAGCATATCAGTTCCGCCGTGGACAACTCTGATGTCAAGCTGTCCGCCGTTCAGGGAGACCTCGGCATCGTCAAGGAATCCGTTTACAGCAGAAATATCTCTCCTGAGCATTTTTATAAGCTCGCCAAAACATCCTATTCCGAACATTTCAGGACTGTATCGGCAGCAAAGTCTCACCCTGTCAATTTTCAGTGCTTTCTCGACAGCAGTTTCAAATGCAAAAATATCATCAGTCGGCACCGGTTCCGTAAAATGTGCAAAAAAGGTGACGCTGTCAAGCTTTTCGGAATGTGTGAGCTTGAAAACTTCGCCGTTCCTTACACTTTCGGGAATATCGGCTCCGTATTCCTTCAGAAATTCAGCTAAATTTATATTCATGAGTTAAAGCTTGTCCACCTCAGCAAGAAGCTCGGCAACAATGTCCTCCTCCTTAATTTTTCGCTGTGTACCGTCTTTTTTGAAGATTACCGCACAACCGTCTCCGCCTGCGATACCTATATCGGCTTCACGTGCCTCTCCGGGACCGTTTACAACACATCCCATTACAGCAACGGTAATGTCCTTGTCAAGGTCCTTAACGGCTTCCTCTACAAGCTTTGCCGTACCGATGAGGTCGATTCTTGTTCTTCCGCAGGTAGGACATGAAACAAGCTTCACTCCGCCTCTTTTTCCTATGCATTTCAGGATGTCCTTTGCAGCGGAAATCTCCTTCACAGGGTCGTCGGTAAGGGAGACACGGATTGTCTCACCTATGCCGTCACAGAGCAGCGAACCGATTCCGACTGCCGATTTGATAAGTCCCATACGTTCCGTACCTGCCTCGGTAACACCTAAATGAAGCGAATAACTGCACTTTTCCGCTGCAAGTCTGTATGAAGAAATCATGCGGTTTACGTCGGATGATTTTATCGAAATAACAATATCATCAAAATCAAAATGTTCAAGCATTGCTGCATGGTTCATGGCACTTTCAACAAGTGCTTCAGGTGTCGGAGAGCCGTATTTCGCAAGAAGCTCCTTTTCAAGCGAACCCGAATTCACACCGATTCTTATCGGAAGATTTCTTGTCCGGCAAGCGTCAACCACCTGTTTTACCCTGTCCATTCCGCCGATATTGCCGGGATTGATTCTGATTTTATCGACTCCTGCCGCAGCTGCCTCAATCGCAAGACGATAGTCAAAGTGAATATCGGCAACAAGCGGAATCCTTACAGCTTCCTTGATTGCGGGAATGAGTCTTACAGCGTCCATATCGGGAATCGCTGCACGTACTATCTCGCAGCCTGCCTTCTCAAGTTCAACAGCCTGACGTACACTGCCCTCAATGTCGTCTGAACGCATATTGAGCATTGACTGAATATATATATGTTTTCCGTCAAGGACACAGTCCCCGACCTTTACGGGTTTCACGTTTCTCATAATAACCTCCGACTGATTGTAATTATTCATGTGAAGTTCAGCCTGTAATAAGTCTTGCAATATCGTTGTATGTGGCAAATATCATAAGTCCGAAAAGAAGAAGCATTCCCACAAGATGAACATATCCCTCGTGCTCAGGCTTTACAGGCTTACGGCGTACAAGCTCGATAAAGCAGAATATAAGTCTGCCGCCGTCGAGTCCGGGAATCGGAAGAAGATTGAAAATACCGATGTTAATCGTTATCATAGCCGTCATATACAGCAGATTGAAAAGAGCGTCAGTTTTGCTTTCGCTTTCGGTTGCTGCGTCACTGATTGTACTTACCACACCGACAGGTCCCGAAACTTCTTCCTTTTCAAGTTTTCCCGTGACCATCTGCTTCAGCGACATTCCTACAACATGCCCCATCGAAAGGAACATTTCTCCCGACCCCTTAACAACCGTAAAAGGCTTCTTATCCTTGTAAACAAGTCCGAAATCTACCGTTTTTCCGCTTTTGTTATCGTAAAAAACAACATCCTCGACAGTTACTTTTTCACCGTCACGCTTTACAACGACATCATGTGTGCTTTTATTTGTTGTTGCAAAGAAATAGTTCAGGTCAAGCGTACTGTAGATATTGATGCCGTCGATTTCAACGAACACGTCTCCGTGGCGGAGTCCCGTTTCATAGCTTTGTGAACTGTATGTCACCTTGTCGCCGTCCTTGTCACCGAAGAAGCCTTTGATTTCATTGGTGGGCACACTGTCCATCATGCATACCATACCGATCAGCATAACAAATCCCAGCACAAAGTTCATGAACGCACCCGCAAAAAGTACAATCATACGCTTCCACAGCTTTGCGTTGCGGAAGCTGCGCTTGTCATCAGAGGTTTCATCCTCGCCCTCCATCGCACAGTATCCTCCGAGTGGAAGCAGTCTCAGCGAGTACATTGTCTCGCCTTTTTTCTTCTGCACAAGCTTGGGACCCATTCCGATTGAAAACTCAAGAACACGTATCCCGCTGAGTTTTGCACAGATAAAGTGACCGAATTCATGAACGGTTACAATAAGTCCGAATATGATAAGTGCTATAATAATGCCCATTGGTATCTATTCCTTTCAGAGGCAGTCATCTGCCGATTTTTTCACGGACGTAGGCTCTTGCCTTCTTATCGGCAGCCATAACGTCGTCATAACATTTTATCTCCGAGTATTCAAAACTTTCAAGCACAGAGGCTACTATTTCACCTATCTCAATAAACTGTATCTCGTCGTTCAGGAACGCACGCACAGCCTCCTCGTTTGCGGAATTCACAAGACACGGATACGCTCCTCCCTCAGTAATAGCCTTTATTGCCGCAGAAAGACACTTGAAAGTCTCATAATCGGGCTTGCCGAATGTCAGAGTACCGTAATCTGTAAGAGAAAGCCTTCCCGTGGGACATTCAAGACGCTCGGGATAAAGCAGTGCATACTGAATCGGAATTTTCATATCGGGAACGCCAAGCTGTGCCATAACGGCGTAGTCGTCAAATTCAACGGCAGAATGTATTACGCTCTGACGGTGGACTACAATTTCAATCTGCTCAGGTTCAAGGTCAAAGAGCCATTTTGCCTCGATAAACTCAAGTCCCTTGTTCATAAGAGTTGCGGAGTCTATCGTAATCTTGCTGCCCATGTCCCAGTTCGGATGCTTCAGAGCCTGAGCCTTGGTCACACTGCGGAGTTCATCATATGTCTTTCCGTAGAAAGGTCCTCCCGAAGCCGTAAGAATGATTTTATTCAGCTGAGAACGCTTATTTCCCTGCAAACACTGGAATATAGCTGAATGTTCGCTGTCCACGGGATAGATTTCAACACCTTTTTCACGTGCAAGAGACATTACAAGAGTTCCGCCCGCAACAAGAGTCTCCTTGTTCGCAAGAGCAATATTCTTTCCTGCACTGATTGCCGTCAGAGTAGGGAGAAGTCCCACCATTCCCACAACCGAATTCAGTACGATGTCGCTCTGCTCAAGGGAAGCAGCTTTACAGAGTCCCTCCATACCGCAGAGAACCTTTGCATTTGTATCCGAAAGGCGGCTTTTAAGCTCGCCGTATTTTTCTTCGTTATAGACGCAGACATATTCCGGAGCGAATTTTCTTGTCTGCTGTTCAAGAAGCTCAACACTGCTGTGTGCGGCAAGAGCGGTAACTTTAAGTCCGTGCTTCTCGCAGACGTCAAGAGACTGTGTTCCTATTGAGCCTGTTGAGCCAAGAATTGAAACTGTCTTGTTCATATTTTATCACCTTTGCACAGGAAATCTTCCTGATTGATTTTATGTAATTATTTCCGATAAAATGCGAAAGGGACTACACGCAGAATTTCACGTTAGTCTCCTTTCAGAAAATTATAAAATGTTAACAATAGTCGTAAAGACATAGAATGTGGGCAGAACAAAAAGGACGCTGTCGAAACGGTCCATAAGTCCGCCATGACCCGGCATGATTTTACCGTAGTCCTTGAAACCTATCTGTCTCTTTACCATTGATGCGGAGAGGTCTCCGATTGTACCGATAACAGCACATACTGCTCCGAGGACAAACGTAAGTGCAGCCTTTCCGATTTCAAAGTCTCCCGAATATACGGAAAACGCAGCAGCATATACAACTCCTGTTGTAACAATTCCGCCGATAAAGCCTTCGATAGTCTTTTTGGGGCTGATTTCGGGACAAAGCTTATGCTTTCCGATTGCAACTCCCGTGAAGTATGCTCCCGTGTCGGCAATCCATGCTCCGCAGAGTCCCATAATGAGGAGGAAAAGACCGTCGGAGCCGTTGTTTCTGTCGATGCGGACAATCGACGACATAGCCTGCGGTACGAGTATCATTACGGCAAGAGCAAAGAAAATCTGCTCATAGCGAATTGTTTTATGATTAAGGAGCCATATAAGGAAAATTACAAATCCTGCAACTAATGTAAGCGCAAAACAGCATAAAGGCACATATTTTCCCGAAAAAACTTCAATATCGAAAATATGGAAAGAGAAATCACTGTCAAGCGACAAGAGAAGCAGTATAGAAATTCCGTATAATTCCACAGCACAAAGTATAGGTATGCACTTTTCCATTTTGACCGCACGGAGAAGCTCATAAAGCATAATTGCAATCATTGCCGCAACGGCTATCGGAAGTACGATAGTATCGTGGAAAAACAGCACGGCTGCAAGTATCACAACGCCTACCGCACCTGAAATAATTCTTGTCAGCATAGCTCAGACACCTCCGAAACGGCGGTGGCGGCTGTCGAAGTCGATAATAGCCTTGTCAAGCTCTGCGGGAGAAAAATCAGGCCAGAGAATGTCCGTGAAATAGTACTCCGCATAGGCACACTGCCAGATAAGATAATTCGAGAGACGAAGCTCTCCGCTTGGACGGATAACAAGGTCAACATCGGGAATTCCCTTTGTGTAAAGCTCATCAGCGACAGACTGTTCATTGATGTCTTCAGGCTTGATTTCGCCGTTTACAGCCTTCTGTGCGAGGATTCTTGCCGCATGTGCAAGCTCGTCACGACCGCCGTAATTGACCGCCATCATGAGTGTCATCTCCTCATAATGAGCCGTATCCTCTTCAAGCTTTATCATCTTTTCACGGAGATCGTCGTCAAATACCGACTTGTCTCCGAGGAAAATCATTCTGGTATTTTCACTGAGAAAGTTTCTTACGTCCACTATGTATTCACGGAAAAGCTCCATAATTGTATTGACCTCATCCTCGGGACGCTGCCAGTTTTCCGTTGAAAATGCGTAGAACGAAATATTCTTCAGACCGATGTCCTTACAGTAGCGGACTATCTTCTTGAAGTTCTTTGCACCCTCCCTGTGACCGAATGAACGGGGCAGACCACGTTTTTTCGCCCATCTGCCGTTTCCGTCCATAATAAATCCGATATGACTCGGGAGTACCTCGGGGAGACGAAGCTCCCCTTTGTCTTTTTTACCGAATAGCGCCATATTTCACCATTAAACCGTCATGATTTCTTTTTCTTTTTCGGAAACAGCCTTGTCAACGTCTCCGCAGAACTTATCTGTAAGGTCCTGGACCTTCTTCTCGCAGTCCTTCATATCGTCCTCAGTGATAACGGAATCCTTCTTCATCTTCTTGAACTTTTCCATTGTATCACGTCTGATTGAACGTACAGTAACCTTGCACTCCTCACCGTACTTCTTGACAGTCTTGCAAAGCTCCTTACGACGCTCCTCAGTGAGCTGAGGGAACACAAGACGGATAACAGTACCGTCGTTTGTGGGAGTAATTCCGATGTCTGAAGCGATGATTGCCTTCTCGATAAGCTTGAGAGTTGACTTATCCCATGGCTGGATAACGAGGATTCTTGCCTCAGCAACAGAAATTGCTGCCATCTGGTTTACGGGAGTGGGTGAACCGTAGTAGTCAACAAGAACCTTGTCAAGAACTGCGGGGTTAGCTCTTCCTGCACGGATCGAAGCAAATTCATTTCCGAGAGCATTAAGGCTCTTGGTCATTTTTTCCTTGGCTGCATTGATTGTATCTTTCATTGATATTACTTCCTTTCGGTATAGATTTCGATAAAACGTGATTAGTCTTCGCTTACAACTGTTCCGACATTCTCGCCCATTACGGCATCGTAGATATTATCGGGACGTGTGAGATCAAATACAAGCATCTTCATATTATTGTCACGGCACATTGTAGCTGCTGTTGAGTCCATAACGGCAAGCTCGTCACTGAGAACCTGACTGAATGTAAGACGGTCATACTTCTTGGCATCCTCATATTTATGGGGATCCTTATCGTAAACGCCGTCAACGAGAGTTGCCTTAAGGAAAATATCTGCCTGAATCTCAACGGCTCTGAGTGAAGCGGCAGTATCTGTTGAGAAGAAGGGATTTCCTGTTCCGCATCCGAAGATTACAACTCTGCCCTTTTCAAGGTGTCTTACAGCTCTGTTGCGGATGTAAGGCTCAGCCATCTGCTGCATGATAATAGCGGTCTGCACTCTTACAACACATCCGAGTGATTCAAGAACGTCAGCAAGTGCAAGAGCATTCATTGCTGTTGCAAGCATACCGATGTGGTCGGCACGTGTTCTGTCCATAGCTCCGCTTGAACGGCCTCTCCAGAAATTTCCGCCGCCTACTACGATTGCAACCTGAACTCCTGCGTCGGAACACTTCTTGATGCTTTTACAGATTTCTGTAATGGCATCATAGTTAAGACCTGTTTTCTTATCGCCTGCAAGAGCTTCTCCGCTGACTTTCAATAATATTCTTTTATACTTTGGTTCCATATTGCACCTCACAAAATTATACTGTTTTTATTTTACACCAAATCCGCCTCATTGTAAAGTAGATTTTGCAAAAAAATACTTTATTTTAAATATAATTTCTTGTTTTCTGCAAATAAAAGCAATCAGAACCAGAAATTTGACATTATGCACAAATGTGTTGATAAAATATCGTCATATTTTAAGGTCATTTTTTCTTGACTTTCTGTTTTTGCTGTGGTATAATATAAAAGCTGAATCGGTGATTTGGTTTCATAGTTCAAAATGGAGAGGTGTCCGAGTGGTTTAAGGAGCTGGTCTTGAAAACCAGTGATACGGCGACGTACCGTGGGTTCGAATCCCACCCTCTCCGCCATTTATTTATATTGCCTTTGTGAGAGTTTCTCGCATCGGTTTGCGGATTTACCCAAGTGGTGAAGGGGCTCCCCTGCTAAGGGAGTAGGTCGGGAAACCGGCGCGAGAGTTCAAATCTCTCAATCCGCGCCATCAATGCTGCTGTATCTGTTACGGATACAGCAGTTTTTTGTTTGTCTTATTGTCAGAACCTACGTGCAGCTACAGGTAATTACGCACAAAAATCATAGCCGCATTTTGTTGATATTCACCTCAGATTATTTATCGAAATTTGTTATAATTTGCCGTTGACAATTAAAAATTACAGTGCTATAATATTTTTTATAAATCCAACATAAATATTATAAGGAGGTCTGTTTTGTGCAGATAGTGCTGTGTTCGCTGCTTGGATATCTGATCGGTAACATTAATGCAGCATATATAATATCAAAGCTCAGAGGATTTGACATCAGAGAACGTGGCTCAGGCAACGCAGGAGCCTCCAATGTCATGATGGTCATAGGCAAAAAGGAGGGCGCAATTGCCGCCGTCTTCGACATAATCAAGGCATTCATTGCGGCGTCGCTCGGTGCAAAGCTCTTTGCCGAAATAAAATTTGCAAGGATACTTGCAGGCAGCTGCTGTATTCTGGGACATATATTCCCTGCACTCATGCATTTTCACGGCGGTAAGGGACTCGCCTGTCTCGGTGGAGTAATAATCCAGTTCGACCCGCAGATCTTCTTCTGTATGCTCCTTGCGGAGATTATCATCGGTTTTTCCGTTGATTACATATGCGTTGTACCGATTTCAGGCTCGGTAATCTTTACAGCAATATACGCTTTCCTCACAGGAGACCTTACAGGAACACTCATTCTCGCCGCCGTATCAATGGTCATTCTCTGCAAGCATATCGAAAATATCAGACGTATACAGAATGGCACAGAAGCTCATATCAGCTTCCTCTGGAACAAGGACAGCGAGCTTGAACGTATCAAAAAGAACACTCAGTAACCTACACCGCCCTTAACGGGGCGGTTTTCTGATTGCAAGGAGCAATATTATGAAAAACAATAATTACGATCTGACAAAAGTTCCTCTTCTGAAAGGAATAATTTCTTACACCATCCCCATTATCCTCAGCGGACTTCTTCAGCTTATGTTCAATGCCGCCGACCTGATTATAGTAGGACAGTTCTGCGGCGATCTTTCCGTAGCAGCCGTCGGAGCAACGGGACCGCTTATAAACCTGATTGTCAATCTGTTTATAGGACTTTCCGTCGGTGCAGGCGTTACCGTAGCTCACGGACTCGGCTCAGGCATGACTAAAGACGTCCACCGTACCATACATACAGCCATTCCGACCGCATTTGTGGGAGGAGTCATCCTCACTGTTGTGGGAATCGGCGGTTCGGAATTCTTTCTTGAACTTATGGATACTCCAGACGACGTTATAGGACTTTCCGCAACTTATATGCGTATATATTTTGCGGGAATCATCTCGGGTATGCTCTACAATTTCGGCTCGGCAATACTTCGTGCTGCAGGCGATACAAAAGCTCCGCTGTATTATCTTGCCGCATCAGGACTCCTGAATGTTCTCCTGAACTTCATTTTCGTTCGTTTTCTGAACATGAATGTTGCAGGTGTAGCTCTTGCAACTACTATTTCCCAGACTCTCTCCGCATTCCTGATTATCAGAAATCTTGCTCTGAGAAAAGACGCCTGTCGTCTTGAATTCAGAAAGATAAGATTTCACCGTCATCAGCTCAGACGTATCATCCGAATCGGAATCCCTGCAGGCATACAAGGTTCACTTTTCTCAATTTCAAACGTCATCATACAGTCATCTGTAAATTCGTTTGGTTCAATTGCGGTTTCGGGCAATTCAGCTGCAGGAAACCTCGAAGGCTTCGTCTACACAACCATGAACTCGTTCCACCAGACCGCACTCAATTTCACAAGCAGCAATCACGGTGCAGGTAATTATGAACGCATCCGAAAAACACGCAATATCTGTCTGATATCAGTATTTATCGCCGGAGCTTCAATGGGATGGCTGTTCTACGCACTCGGCAAACCACTGCTCAGCTTCTACATCCCCGATTCTCCCGAAGCAATTGAATACGGCATGATTCGTATGGCATATATACTTATTCCGTATTTCCTGTGCGGACTTATGGACGTTGCAACAGGACTTATCAGAGGTCTCGGCTCATCAATTCTCCCCATGATTATAACAGTCGTGGGAGTCTGCGGAATGCGTATAAGCTGGATATACACTATATTCAGAATCCCGAAATACCACACCCTTGAAAGTCTGTATATATCCTACACAATCTCATGGTCGCTTACATTCCTTGCAGAAATCATAATATTCGGAGTGCTTTACAGAAAGCTTGCAAGGAAATCGTCTCCATACGAAACAGAAGCTGACTATTCAGCCGCAGAAACACAGTAATTGCTATTGACTTTTTTATAACAATGTTGTATAATAATATTGGTATCATGGGGAGCGAGGGAGTTTCCTTCACTCTGCATATGCCGATTAATCATGTTATTGTTCTCGGGCAGCAGGGCGTGGCTCTGTTATCGGACGACGGTAAACGGCACAACCGATACTGTACACACCATCCGTCTGTCCGCAGACGGATTTTTATTTTGCAAAGGGTGTGAATAATGGAGGATAAAAGAATTGCTGTTGCCGCAATTGTTATTGATGAGCAGTCAGCGGCAGTCGAGGTCAATCGTGTGCTTCACGACCACAGCGACATCATTATAGGAAGAATGGGAATCCCGTACAAGGAACGTGGAATCTCACTTATATCGGTAGCTCTTGACGCACATCCTGATGTAATAAGCAGTCTCACAGGAAGACTCGGAAAGATTCAGGGTGTATCCGTAAAAGCTGCAATTTCAAAAAAATAAACAGGAGGCAGATACTATGTATGACGTTAAATCTTTAAAAGCTGAAGAATTCATAAACCATGAGGAAATACTCTCAACCCTCGAGTATGCCGAACAGAACAAGCATAACCGTGAGCTTATCGAGGAAATCCTTGAAAAGGCACGTCCTAAGAAAACAGGCAAAGGCGTTGAATGTGCAGGACTTACTCACCGTGAGGCAAGTGTGCTTCTTGCATGCGATATTCCCGAAATGACCGAAAAAATGTACTCGCTCGCCCGTGAAATCAAGGAGGCTTTCTACGGAAACAGAATCGTAATGTTTGCACCCTTGTATCTTTCCAATTATTGTGTAAATCAGTGCGTATACTGTCCATATCACTACCAGAACAAGGAAATCCCACGCAAGAAGCTCACTCAGGAAGAGGTGCGTCAGGAAGTCATCGCTCTTCAGGATATGGGACACAAGCGTCTTGCTATCGAAGCAGGCGAAGACCCCGTGAACAATCCAATTGAGTATATTCTTGAATGTATCAAAACAATTTACTCCATAAAACACAAGAACGGTGACATCAGACGTGTAAACGTGAATATTGCTGCTACAACAGTAGAAAACTACCGCAAGCTGAGAGACGCCGGAATCGGTACATATATCCTCTTCCAGGAGACTTACCATAAAGAAAGCTACGAAGCACTTCATCCGGCCGGTCCCAAGCATAATTACACATACCACACAGAGGCTATGGACAGAGCCATGGAGGGCGGTATCGACGATGTGGGTCTCGGTGTACTGTTCGGACTCGACAAGTATAAATATGAATTTGCAGGACTTCTCATGCACGCAGAACACCTCGAAGCTGTTCACGGAGTTGGTCCGCATACAATCAGCGTCCCCAGACTCAAGCGTGCTTCCGACATAGATCCTACTCAGTTCGACAACGGAATAGACGACGATACATTTGCAAAAATTATAGCTTGTATCAGAATTGCCGTTCCTTATACGGGAATGATTATCTCAACACGTGAGAGTGAGGAGTGCCGCAGCAAGGTTCTCGGACTTGGCGTATCGCAGATTTCAGGCGGTTCAAGAACATCTGTCGGCGGATATGCCGGCTATTCCGATGAGGAAAGACCTCATGACACAGAGCAGTTCGACGTGTCTGACCAGCGTTCGCTCGACGAGGTTGTCAAGTGGCTCATGGACCTTGGATATATTCCGTCGTTCTGTACGGCTTGTTACCGTGAAGGCAGAACAGGTGACCGTTTCATGCAGCTTTGCAAAATAGGTCAGATTCAGAACTGCTGCCATCCGAATGCACTTATGACCCTTCAGGAGTATCTTGAGGATTACGCTCACCCCGATACAAAAGAGGTCGGAGAAGCACTTATAAAACGTGAAATCGAAAATGTCACAAATCCAAAGGTCAAGGAAATTGCGATTGCAAATCTTGATGCCATCAAGAACGGAAAAAGAGATTTCCGCTTCTGATTGCAGTACCTTTGCGTCATCAGAGTAAAGTCAATGTAACTCTGCATTTTTTCAGTAACATTTCTTTTGTTACCGCTTGACATTTTATATACAATGTGATATTATATATATTGTTCAAAATAACAGCCGGTGCTGCACTGTTTTGAACAATATTTTTTTTGAGGTATTATATATGAAAACAGAACTTTCAAGAAAACAATTTGATATTCTGGAGATCCTTGCCGAAGAAAATCAGATGCTCACCCAAAGGCTTCTTGCCGACAAAAGCAACCATTCCCTCGGTACTGTAAACCGTGTTGTGAAGGAGCTTACAGCCCTCGGTTACATGAACGACAAGGGAATTACTCAGGAAGGCATAAACGCTCTGGAACCTTACAGGGTAAAGCGTGCCGTGTTCATTGCAGCAGGTTTCGGCTCACGTCTTGTACCTGTAACACTCAATACGCCCAAGCCTCTCGTAAGAGTTAACGGCAAACGTATCATCGACGGTCTCCTTGACGCCGTAATCGAAGCAGGAATCGAAGAAATAATCATCGTAAGAGGCTATCTTGCAGAACAGTTCGACCAGCTTCTCTATAAATATCCCATGATAAAATTCATCGACAACCCCGATTACAACTCCGCAAACAATATATCATCGGCAATGTGTGCCCGTGAGCTTCTCTGCAATGCGTATGTTTTCGAGGCTGACCTGCTTATACATAACCCGAAAATCGTTCGTAAGTACCACTACACATCAAACTTCCTCGGTATAAAGATGGAACGCTCCGACGACTGGTGCTTCACTGCCCCCGACGGTATCATAACTTCACAGACTGTCGGCGGTCTCAACTGCTATCAGGAGGTGGGAATCTCCTATTGGAACGAGGAGGACGGAAAAAAACTTTCCGAACATATCAAGTCCACTTTTGAAATGCCGGGCGGCAGAGAACGCTACTGGGATCAGGTTCCTTTTGTGTTCTTCCCCGAGCATTATAAGGTTGAAATCCGTGAATGTCTTGACACGGATATTGTCGAAATCGACACGTTTACAGAGCTCAAGACTATAGACAAAGCTTACGATGTTTAATATAAAACGGAGGATTATATTATGGAAATCAAACGCAATATTTTACTTAACCCCGGTCCGTCAACAACTACCGATACTGTAAAAATGGCTCAGGTAGTCCCCGACATCTGTCCCCGTGAAAAGGAATTCGGCTCGCTTATGAAGGGGCTGCGTGAGGACCTTGTGCGTATCGTCCACGGTGACCCTGATAAGTACACATCCGTACTTTTCTGCGGTTCAGGTACGATAAATATCGACGTATGCATCAACTCACTGCTCCCCGATGGTAAAAAAGCTCTTATCGTCAATAATGGAGCTTACAGCACACGTGCTGCCGAGGTCTGCGAATTCTACGGTCTGCCATACATCGACCTCAGATTCCCCGTTGACCAGCTTCCCGACCTCGCTGTAGTTGAAAAAATTCTCAGAGACAACCCTGACATCGCTCTCGTCCACACAACCCACAACGAAACAGGTACGGGACTCCTCAATCCTATCCGTGAAATCGGTGCTCTCGCCCATAAGTACGACGCTGTTTTCACTGTTGACACCACTTCTACCTATGCTATGCGTCCCATAAACATCGAGGAGGATAATATCGACTTCTGTATGGCTTCCGCACAGAAGGGTCTTATGGCTATGACGGGACTTTCGTTTGTTGTCGGCAACAGAGCAATTATCGAAAAGTCAAAGGATTATCCCAAGCGTTCATATTACTGTAATCTGTTCCTCCAGTATGATTTCTTCGAGAAAACAGGTGAAATGCATTTCACTCCGCCCGTTCAGACTGTATATTCAACTATTCAGGCACTCAAGGAGTACTTCGCAGAGGGCGAAGAAGCAAAATGGGCTCGTCATACAAGAGTTTTCAATGCCATTAACAAGGGTCTTGACGAACTTGGATTCCGTCAGGTAATCAAGCCTGAAAACAGAGCCGGTCTTGTATCGTCGGCAGTCTACCCCGACGACCCCAACTGGAACTTCGAAACTGTTCATGATTACTGCTATGAACGTGGATTCACCATATATCCCGGAAAAATCTCAACTACAAATACATTCAGACTCTGTGCTCTCGGTGCCATTGACGAGGCCGACATCACAGACTTCTTCAAGGTCTTCCGTGAGGCTCTTGAAGCAAATAATATAGCAATCCCCGTAAAATACAACGACTAAGGAGAAAGTATGAAAACAGTTTACACCTGCTTCTGCACCGATATAATTCACGAGGGACACCTCAATATAATCGAACAGGCAAAAAAGCTCGGAAGCGTTACAATCGGTGCTCTCAGTGACAAAGCACTCATCCGCTACAACAAATTCCCTACAATTTCTCAGGAAGAAAGAATCCGTCTTTATACGTCTCTTGACGGCGTTGACAGAGTGGTGGTTCAGGACAGCATGGTTTATGAAGACGTAATCTCATCTCTGAAGCCTGACTACGTTCTTCACGGCGATAACTGGAGGAATGGTCCCGAAGCCGCAATCAGAGCCAACGTCCTCAGACTTCTTGAAGAATACGGCGGCGAACTTATCGAAATCCCCTACACACGAAATGAAAACGTGAAAAAAATAGATTCACAGCTCAAAGAGAAGCTTTCTATGCCCGAATACCGCAGAAAGCGTCTCAGACAGCTTATTGATATGTGTCCCGTTGTAAAGACAATAGAGGCTCACAGTGGTCTTACAGGTCTTATTGCTGAAAAGACGGTTGTCGAGAACAACGGTCACCTCGACCAGTTCGACGCTATGTGGGTAAGTTCTCTGTGCGACTCAACAGCAAAGGGCAAGCCCGACATCGAGCTTGTTGATATGTCATCACGTCTGCGTACAATCGACGACATCATGGAGGTCACAACAAAGCCAATTATTCTCGACGGCGATACCGGCGGACTTACCGAGCATTTCATCTACAACGTCAGAACCCTTGAACGTATGGGCGTTTCTGCCGTTATTATCGAGGATAAAACTGGTCTCAAGAAGAATTCTCTGTTCGGTACGGAAGTTGAGCAGACTCAGGATTCCATTGAGAATTTCTGCGAAAAAATCAAAGCGGGAAAGCGTGTTCAGCTTACCGATGATTTCATGATTATTGCCCGTATTGAAAGTCTTATCCTTGAACGTGGAATGGAGGACGCTCTCACACGTGCTTTTGCGTACGTTGACGCAGGCGTTGACGGAATCATGATTCACAGCCGCCGCAAGGAGCCTGATGAAATCTTCGAATTCTGTGACAAGTTCCGTGAAAAGGTAAAGGATATACCGATTGTCGTTGTCCCGACTTCCTATAATCAGGTTACAGAGGACGAACTCTCAGCTCACGGCGTAAACATCGTAATCTATGCAAACCAGCTTACAAGAAGTGCGTTCCCTGCCATGCAGCAGACCGCTGAGGACATTCTCCGCAATCACCGTGCCAAGGAAGTTGACGACAGACTCATGTCCATCAAGCATATCATCACGCTCATTGACGAGCTTTAAATCAAACGGAGTAATATTATGAAAGTAGAAAAGCTTACCGAGATTATCGGCTCGGATTTTTATACGGGAGTCCCCGATTCCCAGCTCAAGGCACTCTGCAACTACCTCATGAACACATACGGCATCGACAAGGCTCACCACATTATCGCTGCCAACGAGGGAAGCTGTACTGCTCTTGCAGCAGGCTACCATCTTGCAACGGGAAAGCTTCCCGTTGTATATATGCAGAATTCAGGCGAGGGCAATATCATTAACCCTGCGGCATCACTGCTCAGCGACAAGGTGTACGCAATCCCAATGATCTTCATTATCGGCTGGAGAGGCGAACCCGGAGTCCACGATGAACCTCAGCACATCTATCAGGGCGAGGTTACAGTAAAGCTCCTCGACGACATGAATATTCCTTCATTCATTATCAGCAAGGATACAACTGACGAAGAAGCTGCCGAAGCCATGTCAGACTTCCGCAAAGTCCTCTCAGAGGGCAGACAGGCTGCTTTCGTCATCAGAAAGGGTGCCCTTTCGTACAGCGAGGACGTTGAATATAAGAACAGCAACACCATGGTACGTGAAGAAATTATCAGACATATTGCTGCGGCATCAGGTGAAGCTCCTGTTGTTTCGACTACAGGCAAGGCAAGCCGTGAGCTGTTCGAAATACGTGAAGCAAACGGTCAGAGTCACAAGTATGACTTCCTTACAGTCGGCTCAATGGGTCACAGCTCATCAATCGCACTCGGAATCGCACTGAACAAGCCTGATACTAAGGTCTGGTGCATCGACGGAGACGGTGCTGTTCTCATGCATATGGGAGCCATGGCTGTTCTCGGAGCAAATGCTCCTGAGAATCTTATCCACGTTGTTATCAACAACGGTGCTCATGAGACTGTCGGCGGTATGCCTACTGTTGCGGAAACCATTGATATTCCCGCAATCGCCAAGGCTTGCGGATATAAATATGCAGTCTGTGCCGACAGCTTCGAAGTCCTCGACAAAGAACTTGAAGCCGCAAAAAATCGCAGCGGACTTTCACTGATTGAGGTGAAATGCTCAATCGGTGCAAGGGACAACCTCGGCAGACCTACAACAACTGCCCTTGAAAACAAGAATAATTTCATGGAATATCTCAGCGAACTCAAATAATTTATCTCGGAGGAAAAATGATTACAGTTACAAATGTAAGCGTCCAGTTCGGAGGCTCAACACTTTTTAAAAACGTAAACCTTAAATTCACAAACGGCAACTGCTACGGCGTAATCGGTGCAAACGGCGCAGGAAAGTCCACATTTCTCCGTGTACTCTGCGGTGAACTTGACCCTGCATCGGGTGAGGTCATAATCCCCAAGGAGGAGCGTCTCAGCGTCCTCAAACAGGACCACTTCGCCTACGACGAATATACCGTACTCGATACCGTAATTATGGGAAATCCCCGTCTTTACGAGATTATGCAGGAAAAAGACGCTCTCTATGCAAAGGAGGACTTCTCCGACGAGGACGGCGTAAGAGCTTCCGAACTTGAAGGTGAATTTGCCGAGCTTAACGGCTGGGAAGCTGAATCTGACGCCTCAAAGCTCATTCAGGGACTCGGACTTTCCGAGGATATCCTCTACAGCACAATGGCTTCGCTTTCAGGTAACGAAAAGGTGAAGGTTCTCCTTGCACAGGCACTTTTCGGAAATCCCGACATTATCCTTCTTGACGAGCCTACAAACCACCTCGACATAGATGCCGTAAAATGGCTTGAGGAGTTCCTCTCTGAATATTTCGGAACAGTTATCGTTGTATCGCATGACCGTCACTTCCTCAATAACGTCTGCACCCACATCGTCGATATCGACTACAACAAAATCAAAATGTACGTCGGAAACTACGAGTTCTGGTACGAGTCAAGTCAGCTCATCCAGCGTATGATCAAGCAGCAGAACAAGAAGAACGAGGAAAAAATCAAGGAGCTGAAAGAGTTTATTTCCCGATTTTCAGCCAACAAGTCCAAGTCGAATCAGGCAACCTCAAGACGTAAGCTCATCGAAAAGCTCACTGTTGAGGAGCTTCCCGCTTCAAGCCGACGCTACCCGTTTATCGGCTTTGATATGGACAGAGAACTCGGCAAGGACGTGCTTCAGGTTGAGGGAATCAGCAAAACTGTTGACGGTGTAAAGCTCCTCGACAACGTAAGCTTCACTCTCGGCAGAACCGATAAAGTCGCCTTCATCGGAGAAAGCGAACAGGCCATCACAATGCTGTTCAAGATTCTCATGGAGGAGGAACAGCCTGATTCGGGTACATTCAAGTGGGGCGTTTCAACCTCGACATCATACATGCCCGTCGATAATTCGGAGTATTTCAACGGCTGTGAACTCTCAATCCTCGAATGGATACGTCAGTACTCCGTAAAGGACGAAACTGAAACATATCTCAGAGGCTTCCTCGGCAGAATGCTCTTCTCGGGCGACGATGTCTATAAGCCGGTTAATGTACTCTCAGGAGGCGAAAAAGTACGCTGTATGTTCTCACGAATGATGCTTTTCGGCTCAAACGTGCTGATTCTTGACCGTCCAACAAACCACCTCGACCTCGAAAGCATTACCGCAGTCAATAACAGCCTTGTAAACTTCAAGGGAGTTGTGATTCTCGCTTCTCATGACCACGAAATCCTACAGACAACTGCGAACCGTATCATCGAAATCACTCCCGAAGGCTGCATCGACAGACAGGGTACCTATGAGGACTTCATGGAATTCCGCAAAAATTCCCAGCAATAATTCAAATACAAAAAGAGCCATTGTACCGTATTGATACAATGGCTCTTTTTACGGTTGGGAGTCCATAATGAATCTCCACTCGATATTTTTCCAGTAGTCGCCTGCGTAGTCAATGCCGACTCTGGGAGCAGTTCTGATTTTCGGACGGAATCCGTCGTCCTCAATCCATATACGAGTGTTGCCGTCAATCAGCTGACCGTTAAAACTGCCGTCAACTCCGAGATATTTTGTAAGTTTTGCAGGACCTTTTTTATTGACTCCCGCACGGATAAGGACTCCCTGCGGCTGTTCTTTTTCGCCCGTAATGACATTCATCAGCCAGTGCATCCCGTAGCAGAGATACACATAAATCACGCCGCTTTCACCATAGAGAAGTTCTGTCCGTTTTGTCCTGCCCTTTGAAGCATGACAGCCCTTATCCTCCTCACCGCAGTAAGCCTCGGTCTCGGAAATTCGCTCACGAAGTTCCGTTCCGTCCTCCAGACGACAGACAATAATCTTGCCTACAAGGTCGGGAGCGACCTCAAGGGCGTCACGTCTGAAAAAGTCTCCCGTAAGTTTCACACTCATGATTATACCCTCAGTGCAGCTTCAAGCTCAGCGTCGGGCTTCACGAAAGCTGTCCTGTAATTTGTAAAAATCACCTTGCCGGGCTTTGCACCTGTCGGTTTTTTCACAAATCTGGCAAGGCAGTAGTCCACGGGAACAAGTCCGGAATTACGTCCCTTGCTGTTGACTGCGGCAATAATCGCAGCCTCCTCAATTGTTTTATCGGGAGGTGTTTCGCCGTCGGTCACTATAATCACATGTGACCCCGTTATTGCCTGCGTATGGAGCCAGATGTCGGTTTTTTCAGCGAATTTCAGAGTAAGCTGGTCATTCTGGCAGTTATTTCTTCCCACAAGAATCGTATATCCGTCAGAGGACTTATATTCAATCGGAGGAAGTGCCTTGGGAGGCTTCGCCTTTCCCGACGACGCCTTTATATAACCTTGTTCACGCAGTTCAAGCCGCAGCTGAATAATATCGTTCTCTGATGTTGCTCTTGTAAGCGAGTCAAGAACACTGTCAAGATATTGAAGCTCCTCCTCACCCTTTTCAATCTGTTCAGTCAGCTTCTCCTCAGCTGTCACAGATTTTTTATATTCATTATAATAATGCTGAGCATTCTGTGCGGGAGTTTTTCTCACATCAAGCTCAATCCTGATCTGCGGACACTCCTCATCGTAGAAATTTTCAAGAACTGTGGAACTTTCGCCCTTGCTGATACGATACATATTCGCAGATATCAGGTCTCCGCAAAGCTTGTAATGGTCTTTTTCCGCACACTTTCCAAGCTCCTCACGCTGTACCGAAAGACGTCGCATTGTACGGTCATTGAGATTAATCAGCAATCTGAAAAGGTCATTGGCACGCTGTTTTGTTCTTGCAGCACGGTCACGCTCGGAGTAAAAATAGTCAAGAAGTGCACACCCTGAAGGGAGTTCCTTCGTATACATCAGCGTACCGAACTGCGAAAGTCTGATAAACGAAAAGTCTTTCAGCTGTCCGTCCCTTGTGCTGACCGCAGAAAAGCAGCAGTCACCGTCGATAAGCTGCTCACGTGTACGCTTGACTGCAAAAAGAAGTCTGTCAAGTGCATCACCCTGAATACTTCCGCTTTCAAGATGGGTTCCCCTGCCTGCAAAAAAGGTCCACTCACGAGCGAGAATCGGTGATATACCCTCAAAAATGCGAATCAGTACCTTTGAAAGCTCTCCGTTATCTGCCGACTTCAGAGCCGTCTTAATCTCCTCACTGTCAGCCTCAAGGAAATTCAGACGTTCCCCTCTCGGAGGAAGCGTATATTTCATACCCGGAAGCACCAGTCTTTCACGTGACATTTCCTCGTCAACACGCTTGATGCTGTCAATGACTCTGCCCTCGTTATTTATGATTATGAGATTTGAACAACGTCCCATTATCTCGCAGGCAAGCGTCACAGTAACAATGTCGCCAAGCTCATTGACACACTCAAAATCAAGAAAGAGAATTCGCTCAAGACCGTCCTGACGGATTCCGACAAGCTTTCCGCTTCCGAGATGCTTACGCAGAAGCATACAGAACATGGGCGGAGTCTGGGGATTATCTACGGTATTTTCGGTAATATGGACTCTGGCACTGGCTGCGTTTGCAGAGATATAGAGCTTTTTTCCGCCGTTTCGTGTTCGGAGCGAAATGATAATTTCCTCTCTTGAAGGCTGATGTATTTTTTCCACCCTGCCTCCGATAAGCGAGCTCAGCTCGTTTCTGATTGCATAAAGAAATGCACCGTCAAGTGCCATATAATCTCTCCTTATTAAAAGTATTTGCTGTGTTTATATGTAAACGCACGGGTCTACCGAGCTTTCGGCGATTTCCACGTCAAGAAGCGGGAATTTCTCCTCAAGAACACGTCTGAGTTCTCTCAGTACGAGGTTTTCCGTATGGAAATGTCCGCAATCGAACAATGTTATGTACTGATTATTCGCATCAATCCACACATCATGCTTGACGTCACCTGTTATCATTCCGCTGCAATTCTTCTCAATGGCAAGACCGAGCATCGAGCCACCTGAACCTGAACAAATTGCAATTTTTGATAACTGCTTGCGATTTCGGCTGTTTGTCCTGACGTAACTGCATCCAAAAATCTCCTTTAGTATTTCAGCAAGCTCCTCACAGCCGATTGATTCTTTAAGTTCAATAATCCATCCGAGATTCTTCAGCATTCCTATTTCTTCGAATGGCAGTGGGTCGCCGTCTATTTCGAGCTTTTCAGAAAGTTTTTTCAGAATAACATCATTTGTACCGCCCATTGAAATGTCAAGATTTGTATGCATACAGATTGCAGCAATTCCTGCGTGAATAAGGTGGAAAACAGGATTATTGCGTCCGATTTTCTTCAACGGGTCAAAGATAACGGGATGATGAGAAATGATAAGGTCAGCTCTTTTTCTGCGTGCTTCGAACACTGCCTCTGATGTCACATCGAGACTCAGCAGAACCTTGCTGCACGACATGCTCATGTTCTCAACGAGCAGACCTGAATTGTCCCATTTTTCCTGGTCTGAAAACGGGTATTTCTCATCAAGGAAACTATAAATCTCCCTTATGCGCATCTCTTCAACACCTGACAGCAGCCGCTGACTCAATGCAGAATAATGCAAAGCGTCCTCGGTTTTTCCCGATTTTTCAAGACCTTCAGCCGCTTTCGCAAGACGCTCCGCCTCCTTGCGACGGTATTTTGTACCAAGCTTATCGCCTTCTTCGAAAAAGCCTGCTATCGACTCATACTCTGTAAGCCTGTGAAGTTCAAACGAGTTTTCAGCACACATTACTGTGTAGAGCTTCCCGTCTGCTTCCACAGCTTTTTCAGAAACTATCTCGAAAGTATGGTCATAGAGCCACTTTCTCAGAAGCTCAGGCTTGCTCATCGGCTGAAGAATCAAACGGATATTACCACTCAGAATCACGCCGTTCTGCAATATGTGAATAATTGTTTCGCCGCCCATACCTGCGATGATTATATCGGTGACATTCTCCATATTCACATTCTGAAGTCCATCCGACAGAACAAGTTCTACATTCTCTGAAACACCGTATTTTTCCACTGTTCTTGCAGCTGATTCGAGTGGTCCGGGATTAATATCCGAAGCGATTACCCTGCTGCACTTCCCCGAAGCAACAAGCTCAGCCGCAAGGTAAGCATGGTCAGTTCCAACGTCTACTGCGATTCCTTTTCCTGTGACGAAATCCGCACAGGTTTTAAGTCTGTTATCAAGCATTCTGCACCTCTGTCAGTAAAAATAACAGCGTGCCGTTTTGTGACACGCTGCGTTGTCTTATTCTTTTTCAGCAAAATGAGCATTCAGCTTAGCCACAAGAGCATCGGCATCTGTACCGTGAACAGCACATGCCTCCTCAATTGACTCGCCTCTTGAAGCCGGACATCCGAGACAGTGCATACCGATTTCAAGGAAATACGGTGCAACTTCAAAATCTGCATCGAGAATATCACCAATGATTGTATCCTTTGTTACCTGCATTTTATTCATCCTTTCCATGGAAAATCAAAGAAAAACCGTACAATTATTATTGCCGGAAAAGTGTCTGTTATTAAAATAAAGTCTGCACATCAGAAAATATGCAGCATTGACACCATAAAAACGGCAGAAAAACAGTACGTTGTCTGTAAACAAAATCCGGGCACAGTCAGCAAGACTGTGCCACAGTTTTTGTAACTTTAATTAAGCTTCATTCATCTTAGCAAAGCACTCGCTGCAGTAAACAGCTCTGCCTTCCTTGGGCTCAAAAGGAACCTTTGCCTCACCGCCGCAAGATGCACAAGTTGCAGTATACATAACTCTTTCAGCTCTGCCTGCATTCTTTCTTGCGTCACGGCAAGCCTTACATCTCTGAGGCTCATTTACAAAGCCTTTCTCTGCATAGAATTCCTGTTCGCCTGCAGTGAATACGAATTCATTTCCGCACTCCTTGCAAACTAATGTCTTGTCTTCGTACATTTTATATACCTCGCTTAAAATATTTGGACCACGATCGGATTCGCACCGATACCTTTGTAAAACAACGCTCTTATTAAGCTACACAGTCATTTCGATTCAATTAGTTTATATTACCATTGCTGCTCCGGATTGCAGAGCAGCAATGGAATAACACAGAAAGTTACATATCAGCGCCGTTGTCCTTAGCAGCTTCTTCCTCTGCAGCTTTAAGGAGTTCTGCCATATCGAAATTGAAGTTTGCAGTCTTCTTGGCAGGCTTCTGCTGCTGAGGCTGGGGCTGAGGTGCAGCGGGTTTGCTTACATTGTTTGAAGTGTTATTGTTATTATTGTATGCAGGCTTACCATTGTTGTAACCTGAATTTCCGCTGTTGAACTGCTGATTTGAAGTAAGATCAGCAAACGGATCGGATTTCATATTAAGTGAATTTCCAACTTCCTTAAGTTCAGCCTTGGGAGCGTCAACAGCCTTGAACTGAGCCTTTGGAGCTTCTGCCTTCTTGACGCCGGACTTATCCATAGGTTCAACAGACTTTCTTGCTTCGCCGATAATAAGCTGAGCTTCTGACATACGGTCGTTTGCCTGAGTAGTAAGGCGTCCGAGAACGGAAGTAATATCGTTGAATTTTGTATTAATGCCTTCGATCTCATTAAGAAGCATATTGCGTACAGTAGACGACATTTCATTAATTTTGTCAGCTTCCCTGTTAGCGCCGTCAACGGTTGCCTTAGCCTGAGCATTTGCTTCCTTTATGCAGGCTTCTGCTGACTGATTTGCATCAAGAATAGCTTTTTCAGCCTTTGAATTAGCTTCTGAGAGAATCTTGTTAGCCTTTTCATTAGCTTCATTTGTGGTCTTTTCAGCATCAAGCTTCGCCTGAGTTTTAAGCATATTAACAGTTTTCTGTGCTTCGGCAAAGATTATACCCATCTGAGCTGTAGGATCGGAAGCGGCATCCTTAAGAGACTCTATCTCAACATTAAGCTTCTGGATTTCAGCGTCCTTCTTAGCAAGCTCATCAGCCTTATCCTTATCCATCTGACTGAGCTTACTCTCTATGCCGGCAGCTTCCTGAGTCTTGGCTTCGAGAGCACTTGTCTTATCAGCAAGCTCCTTGGTTCTGGCCTGAAGTTCAGAATTGATTCTTGCAATTTCCTGATTTGCTTTTGCAAGCTCAGCACTGGCAGCAGCATTTGCAGCAGCAGCCGGTGCAGGAGCACCTGTATTGGCAGCAGCAGCCTTTTCCTCAGCAGCTTTAAGCTGATTTCTAAGACTGTCGATTTCCTTCTTTGCAGCTTCGAGAGCAGCTGCTGCCTGAGCGTTGACCTGAGCATTTCCCTGAGCAACAGTACCTGCAGCATTCTTCTTTTCTGACTCTGCGAGCTTAACTTTCAGAGCTTCGATTTCCTTCTTTGCAGCTTCAAGTGCAGCAACAGTCTGAGCATTTGACTGTGCGGCAGCGGCAGCAGCTCCGGGACCGCCTGCCTTCAGCTGATTGATAAGTTTCTGATCATCATCTATCTGCTTTTTAGCTTCCTCAAGTTCTTTTTTAGCAGCTCTGAGTGCATTATTGGAGGCATTAAGCTTTTCCTGCAGATTATCTACCTGAGAACGATATTTGATAAGCTCCTGAGGGTCAGCAGGACCTTTTTCCTGAGCCTGTTTAAGATTCTCCTCAAGGCTGTGGATTTTTGAATTCAGTTCATCAAGGTATGTTGAAACGTCTTCTTTAACGTAACCTTTCTGACCGATCTTGGTTTCTCTTAAAATTGTAGCTTCAGCCATTGTAAACTCCTTTTCCCCGCATAAGCGGCAAAAAATATTCAAGACTATCGTCGTCAGGAACAAACTGCTCAAAGGGGTGTGCTGACGAGCAATAACAAAAATGCCTTTAATAAATTATACCACATTTATTATTATAGTTCAACTACTTTTATGTAGAATTTTTTAGTTAATTTTAGTGCATTTCCCATAAAAAGAAGTCACAAGACACCAAATGTATATCAAAAAAGTTAAAAATTAAAAGCGGCTATCTTTAAAGACAGCCGCTTGATTCTGTTAATTTCCGAGCATCTTAAAAATATCGTCGAGATCATAATCCTGACTTGGTGAGGGAGTCTTGGCGGAAATTGAACCGAGTCCAAGAGTATCGATAAGCGGATTATCAATCTGGATAATATCCTCAGCAGGCTCTGTATTATCTGCCTCAACTGAAGAAACGCAATCATCATCAAAGCCTGCAGCAATCACAGTGATTGTCATCTCATCCTGCATATCTTCCTTGAATGCAGTACCGAAGATAAACTCAACACCCTCTGCAGCTGTATCTGTAATCATCTTTGTAGCAGCGTCGACATCGGATGAAAGGATATCTTCTGACATTGCAATATTGATAAGGAGTCTCTTTGCACCTGAGATTGATGTCTCAAGAAGCGGGCTGGAGATAACAGCATTTGCAGCATCTCTTGCCTTGTCCTTGCCTGAACCGTGACCGATAGCCATGTGAGCGTATCCGGCACCCTTCATGATAGTTGAAACGTCGGCGAAATCGAGGTTTATGTAACCTTCCTCAACAATGAGGTCGGAAATACTCTTTACGCCTGTTTTGAGGACATCGTCGGAAAGTGCGAATGACTGCATCATTGTAAGGGGCTTGTCCAGACCTACAAGGAGTCTCTCATTCGGAATAACGATAAGAGAATCAACATACTTCTTCAGCTCTGCAATGCCTCTTTCAGCCTGAGCCATTTTCTGCTCTCTTTCAAAGAGGAAGGGCTTTGTAACTACTGCAACAGTAAGGATGTCCATTTCCTTTGCAATCTTTGCAACAACGGGAGCCGCACCTGTACCTGTACCGCCGCCCATACCGGCAGTAATGAAAATCATATCAGCACCTTTGAGGTGTGTTTCGATTTCGTCTCTGTTTTCCTCAGCTGATCTCTGACCGATTTCAGGCTTATTGCCTGCGCCTCTGCCCTTGGTGAGCTTTGCACCGATCGGGATTCTTGTTGTAGCCTTTGACTTGTTAAGTGCCTTTGCATCTGTATTGATAGCAATATATTCTATGTTATTGACACCCGATTCTACCATGCAGTTAACGGCATTTCCGCCGCCTCCGCCTACACCGATGACCTTTATATTTACATCGGGTTCGAGTGCTTCTTCATAATTGAAATCAGACATTATAACTCCTCCTAATTATATTTCCGTATCTTCTTAAATCATGTCCGTACTCTTCAGGACATAACAAGGTACTATTACACACTATAAATACATATTATATTTTAGCATACAATCCGCATTTTTTCAAGTCTAACGCAGATTTTTTTTATTTTCAGCATTTTAAACAATCAGCATACTTATATTTTGTAACATTTTAATCAATTCCACCCGTTTTGAACGTCATTATTGTAGTCAGGACTATTATTGTAGCCTCCGCCGACGTTTTCTCCGTTCAATCCGTTCTGCTGCTGATCATTATTATTGTTATTATTTGCATTGAAATCATTGAAGATATCCTCCTGTTCGGGATTCAGCTCCTCGTTGATAGGATTTCCGTTTTCATCTGTAGCGGGCGGTTTTGTAGGTTCGACGATTCCCGGAACATCCGCAGGCTTGTCAGTATCTCTGAAGCTTATCTCGTTGCTTCGGATCATTGTGAGGAAGCCTTTCTTACCTCTTACCGTTTCGTCCTCCATGACAGTCTTTGCAAGATTGAGCTTGTATTCAACTTCGCTCCAGTTACCCATTTTGAATACGATTCCGTTTTCGTAATTTACGATAATCGAGAATTCGTCGCTCATATCAATGCTTGATATTTTATAGTCGATATTTCCTGTAAAGGCGGAAATTATCTCCTCAAACGCCTCACCTTTATGTTCATTCTTTGAAACGAGAGGTCTGCCCGGAGTCGTATCGGCAGGATCGTAACCGTATATCACAGGCAGCTTGTCTGTGATATATCCGTTATCGGCAAGAATCTTTCCTTTCTTGCTGACGAGCAGCGTACCCTCATCATACTTGATATTGAATGCCGGAATGCAGCGTGTAACATTAATCTCAACCGACGTCGGGAACTTCTTTGAAATTTCTGCCGTCTCCACATAGAGCAGTCTGTCAAGAATCGCCTGTTCGTTCACATCAGACTTCATCCGAAGCAGATTATCGCCCTTTCTTATACCGGAAGCATTAACAATGTCCTCAGCGGTATACATATCTGATTCTCCGGAAACCTTTATCTTGTCCACGTTGAACAGAAACGTATAGCTTATGGTGACAGCAGCCGTAATAACAAGCAGTATCACCACAAGCCCGTATACATTCATCATGCGATTTCGTCTTCTTATACGTTTTCTGCTGTTTTGTCTTTCAACACTGATTTTCTCAACGTCTTTCATACCTTCTCCATCCTCAGCCTATTCTCAGCATTTTTCCTCCGAGTCTGCTGACTGCTTCCTCCATTTTTTCATAACCTCTGTCAATATGGCATATCTGTCTTATTTCTGATGCACCTTCGGCAGCAAGTGCCGCTGATACCATTGCTGCACCGCCACGAAGGTCGGTTGCCTCGACATTTGCCCCGTGAAGTTTCGGAACACCCCTGATAATCGCAACTTTTCCCAATACCTGAATATCGGCTCCCATTTTCACAAGAGCGTCGGTATGACGGTATCGGCAGTCAAAAATATTCTCCTCAAAAACACTCGTACCCTCGGCTGTAATCAGTGCCGCCATCAGGACAGCCTGAGCGTCCGTAGGGAATCCGGGATGAGGCATTGTCCTTATCCTGTCGGGAATGGCTTTAAGTCTTGTTCCGCATCTCATGTAGATTTTATTTTCGCCCGTATATATGCTGCATCCCGTCTGCTCAAAGACCGAAAGAAACGGCTCCATTTCGGGAACGCAGGCATTTGTAAGTATAATCTCTCCACGTGTTGCCGCCGTCATTGCAAGATAAGTAGCTCCGACAATTCTGTCCGACATTATCCTGTAACGGCATCCGTGAAGCTTTTCTTTTCCGTTAATTATGATACGGCTTTCTCCGTCCCCCGATATTTCAGCACCGCAGGCACGCAAAAAACTGCACAGGTCGCATATTTCGGGTTCTCTTGCGGCATTATTGATAACCGTTTCTCCGTCCGCCGTAACTGCACACAGAATAATATTCTCCGTTGCACCTACCGACGGAAACGCCAGTGAAAGCTTTGCACCTCTTGCTCTGCCGGATGACGCTCTGCACAGAATGCCTCCGCACGTCTCATGAATTTCAATTCCCATTTTTCTGAGTGCCGCTATGTGCATATCAATCGGGCGGGGACCAAGTTCACAGCCGCCCGGAACACTTACGGTACATTCACCTGCACGTCCGAGGATTGCTCCCATAAAGATAATGGATGAACGCATTTCACGCATAAGCTCCTCGGGAACGGCAGTTCTGTCAACTGAAAGCGAATCAACTGCCGCCGTATTATCGGAAAACGTACATCGGCAGCCGAGACAATTAAGAATCCTTGACGCCGAATATATATCCGTGAGTCTTGGACAATTCTCCAGCACACATTCCCCATGGCAGAGCAGTGTTGCCGCCATAATAGGCAGTGCACTGTTTTTACTTCCCTGAAGCGGAAGCTCACCTCTCAGGCGGCTTCCTCCCTCAACAATGAATTTCTGCATAATACCACCTCACAGCGTTTTGTGTATTTTATGCTGTAAGACGGTTCTTTGTTACTTTTTTGCTTTATTCAGAAGTTTCTCAATAACGGCAAGAATCCGTTCATTTGTATCTTTAAGATGAAGCTCTGCGGCACAAGCCGACATAACCTCAGCCTTTTCGGGAGCATTGTAAAGAGATTCAATCTCGGAAATAATCCTCTCGCACGAAGCATCCTTCTGCTCGATTACAACGGCTGCTCCTGCCTTTCCGAGTACCATCGCATTGTGGTACTGATGATTTCCCGCAACAATCGGCGACGGTATAAGAATCGAAGCCTTTCCTGCCGCCTGAAGCTCTGCAAGAGTCGATGCACCGCTTCTGCAGATTACGAGGTCAGCCGCTGCAAGACACACATCCATATCGTTTATGTACTCGGTAATTCTGAGGCGGTCACTTTTAAGGGGAATACCTGCGGCTTTCATAGCCTGAGGGAAGGTCTCCTTACCCATTCCGCCGTAACCATGGATATGATTGATTTTCAGACCCTTTGATACGTGCCATTTGATAGCTTCGGTCATGGTATCGTTTATACATCCCGCACCAAGACTTCCGCCAAACGAGAGAACCGTGAAATCGTCGTTGATTCCGAGTTTTTTTCTCGCCTCAGCCTTGCTTATCGTATTTATATTGCTCCTTACGGGAAGACCCGTAACGCTGTATTCGAATTTATCCTTCTCCATGAATTCAAGCGCTTCAATAACGGTCAGCATAACGTAATCGACCTCCTTGGAAAGGAGACGATTTGTAACTCCGGGATAAGCATTCTGCTCATGGATAGCAGTGGGAACCCCCATTTTTGCGGCTTTTCTTATAACGGGACCTGCCGCATAACCACCTGTACCGATAGCAATATCAGGCTTGAAATTGTTTATGATTTCCTTTGCACGTCTGCCTGAAGTAACAAGGTATGCTGCCGCTTTTATATTTCTTCCGACGTTTTCAAGGGAGATTTTTCTCTGAAAACCTGCCACCTTGATTGTTTCAAGCTTGTAGCCTGCCTGTGGGACAAGTTTCGCCTCCATTCCCTTGGGAGTTCCAGCAAAAAGAAACTCTGCGTCGGGATACTTTGACTTTATAATATCTGCAATTGCAAGACCCGGATTGATATGACCGCCTGTACCGCCGCAGGCAATGAGTACTCTCATATAATTGCTCCTTTATGCATTAATAGGTTCACTGTACTGAACATCAGCAGATTTTCCGCTGTTCTTTTTCTTTTTCGAAGCCGTTTTTTTACGGGGATAGTATCTCTGCTGAGAAATATTGAGCATAATTCCCATTTCTGCAAGCTGCATGATAAGTGCAGTACCGCCGTAGCTGAAAAACGGCAGACTGATTCCCGTATTCGGAATCATATTGCTTACTACGGCAAGATTCAGAACAGTCTGAATACCTATCTGAGTAGTGATTCCGACTGCAATAAGCATTCCGAAGCGGTCCTTGCATCGCACCGCAATGGAATAACCCTCCACAATAAGCAGGAAAAATACAAGGATTATCGCCATTGCTCCGACAAATCCGAGTTCCTCGCAGACAATCGGGAAAACGAAGTCGTTCTTGGTTTCGGGGAGATACAGGTATTTCTGACGGGAATTTCCGAGTCCGAGTCCGAAAAGTCCTCCCGAACCGATTGCGATTACGGAGTTTGCCGTCTGCCACGTATCACCGAGAACGTCCGCAAAAGGGTCCTTCCACGACTGAATACGTACCGCAACATAGCTTCCCTCAACATTTGCCTGCCATGAAATAACGATTATTGCAGCAGCAAGTGCTGCTCCGCCGAGAATAATAAACTGCTTCTTATTTGCACCGCCGCAGAGAATCATTGAAATTGCGATTGTGCCGACAAGAATAAGTCCCGAAAGATGAGGTTCAAGGAAGAGAAGAAACGCATAAACTCCCATAAGACAGGCATATTTGAGGATACCCGTATTGAAATTGTTCATCTTTTTTCCGTCTCTCTCCATGCTGTAGGCAAAGAAAATAATGATTGCAAGCTTTGCCACCTCAGACGGCTGGAAGCTGATGGGTCCGATTGCAAGCCAGCGTTTGGCTCCCATAGCACCGCCTTCGTCCACACCGATTACAAGAACAAGTACAAGCAGAATTGCACCGAGAAGGTAAAGAAGTCCCGCAATGTTGAACTTTTTCAGCAGCGGAAGCTTTATGTTTTTCAGGTTGTGGTAATCCATTTTCATGAAGAAAATCAGTGCCGCAAAGCCTATTACAGCATTCTTTACCTGACTTTTCGCATAGTACAGACCATCGCCGTCATGCTCACTGTATGCCCACGCATAGCTCGCCGACGACATCATCACTATTCCCACAACAAGAAGAATCATAACATAAGCAAAAAACGAAAGACTTATATCACCGTTTCTTCCCTCGCCCACAAAGACCTTCCAGAAGCTGCCGGATGCGGTCTTTTTCTTTTTAGTGTTTCCAGCCATGTTTTCCTCCTTTGGGGAACTTTTATTTCATAATCAGAATACAAGCAATGTAATTATTCCCAGAACACCGAAAATAATGCCTGCGAGTGAAAATGTTATCACTATTTTATATTCACTGTATCCACTCATCTCAAAATGGTGGTGGATGGGAGTCATCTTGAAGATACGTCTGCCTTCTCCGTACTTCTTCTTTGTATGTTTGAAATAAATAACCTGTATCACAACAGAGAGTGCCTCAAGAATGTAGACTATCGCCACAAGAAGAAGCAGAAGATGCTTATGAAGGACAAGTCCTGTTCCAGTTACTGCTGCTCCGAGGAACATCGAACCTGTATCACCCATGAAGCACTTTGCGGGATTAAAGTTCCAGATAAGGAATCCGAGACATCCGCCTGCAAGTGCCATTGTGAAAAGCGAAAGCTCCCTTTCACTCAGAATGGAACAGCATACTGTAAATATCAGCATCGCCGCAAATGTAACCGAACCGCAGAGTCCGTCAACACCGTCCGTAAGATTTACCGCATTTGTAAGGTAAATGATAACGGGAATCATAAGGATATAGTAGAAGATTCCAAGCGAATGAGTCTCCCAGAAGCCGAGGTCTATTGTTGTGGAGCCGTCACCGAATTTCGAAAGCACGAAGAGAAATCCCACTGAAAACACAAACTGGAGTGCCATTTTCTGTATAGCGGAAAGACCGTCGTTGTGCTTTCTTGCGACCTTTTTGTAATCGTCGATGAAGCCGATAAGTCCGAAAAGGAGCGAAAAGACAATTACGCTCAGAGTACAATAGAACGCATGGAGATTGCTTTTTTCGGTTACATCAATGCTTCCCGTTTGTCTGTACAGCAAATATCCGATAAGGGCTGCGGCTACCGTACTGATAATGAACATGAAGCCGCCCATTGTGGGAGTTCCCTGCTTCTTGGCGTGCCACTGCGGACCGTCCTCTGTCTTTATCGGCTGACCGAACTTTATTTTATGGAGAAACGGAACAAGAAAAATTCCCGAAACTCCTGCAATTACAAATGAAAGCAGTGAAACTGCCAGACTGATTATCCAGAACTTCATTACTATAATACAACTCCCGTATTTACGTAGGGCGTACATTGTTCTGTACGCTTTCCGTTTATTTTATCGGAGGAGCTTAAGTCCCTCCGCAACGACCTCACGCTCGTCAAAGTGCTTCTTCTCCGAGCCGATGATCTGATATTCCTCATGTCCCTTTCCTGCAAGGACAATAACATCGCCTTTTTCGGCAATCTTCAATGCGTGATATATAGCTTCCCTGCGGTCTGCAACAACGTCATAGGGAACGTCTTTTCCTTCAAGACCGACAAGAATATCGTTAATAATGTCGATCGGGTCCTCATTTCGCGGATTATCCGATGTAACAATAAGTCTGTCGGCATATTCCGCTGCCGAAGCCGCCATCTTAGGACGCTTTGACGAATCACGGTTTCCTCCGCACCCGAACAGACATATAAGACGGTTTCCGGTATATTCCCTGACGCTCCGCAGAATGTTCACCAGAGCATCGGGAGTATGGGCATAATCACATATAACAGTGAAATCCCGACCTGTAGGAATGACCTCACAGCGTCCCTTTACGCCCTTGTATGCGGCAATCGCCTCAATCACCTTGTCGGCGGGAATTCCTGCCTTATCACATACCGCAATTGCGGCTGTAATATTGGATACATTGAAAAGTCCCGGAACAGGAGTCTTTATCAGACGTGATTTACTTCCCCTGCACAGCCAGAAGCTTGAACCCGTGGGCTTTATCTTGATTCCGTCGGCGTAATAAGCTGCACTCTCCTTTACGCTGAAAGTCAGCTTTTCGCACGTTATCTCACTGTAAAGACGTCTGCCGTATTCGTCGTCGATGTTGCATACAGCAGTGTCGCACACGTCAAACAGGAGTTTTTTCGCCTGATAGTAGTCCTCCATATCCTTGTGATAATCGAGGTGATCCTGTGTAAGATTGGTAAACAGTGCAATATCAAAGTGCGATGAACCGATTCTGTTCTGGACGAGTCCGAAAGATGAAACTTCCATAACAACGTACTCACAGCCGGATTTCACCATTCTGTCAAGCAGAGACATGAAGTCGAAAGCCATGGGAGTAGTGTTCTCGGTATGGAAAACCTCGTCACCGATTTCATTCTGAATCGTTCCCACAAGACCTGTTTTGTGTCCCGTATACATGAGAATATGCTTGATAACGCTTGTTATTGTGGTTTTGCCGTTTGTTCCCGTGACGCCTATCATTTTCAGCTTTCTCTCGGGATGACCAAACCATGCCGCACAAAGTTTTCCGTACAGACGGCGTGAATTATCCGTCAGAATCTGTCTGTCTCCGAGACCGAGATCACGTTCACAGACAACAGCTGCTGCACCTTTTTCAAGCATTTCGGCTGCAGCGTCATGTCCGTCGAAGCTTCCGCCCCTGACGCACACAAAGAGACTGCCCTCCGTAACCTTTCTGGTGTCGTCGGTAACAGAGCTTATTTCCGTATCTCCGATTCTTGTTTCAGCATTATTTTCAAGAAGTTCATAAAGTTTCACTGTGCAGCCTCCCCTGTTATTATATATTTATGTTTTATCAGTCTCCCGCATCATTCACGGTGAATTCCAGTTCTATTGCCGTACCCTTGGGCACCTTTGTTCCCGGAGCGTAGGAATGTCCCGAAACTACCGCATCGGCACGGTTTATTGAAGCTCCGCGTGCCACGAAGTTCAGTCCGTAGTACGCAAGCGACTCATTGGCTATCTGAGGTGAGCATCCCGTAAGGTCAGGCACCTCTGTCATTTCCATTTCGGCACCAAGCTCGGTATAAAGGTATACGCAGCCACCCTTTCCGACAGCCGTACCCGTAATCGGTGACTGTGCAACTACCTCAACGCCGTTTCCGATTATTTCATATGTAAGTCCGAGATCATCAAGAGTCTTTTTGACATCATCAATGCTTCCCTCAAGAAGCGGAACCTTTACATCAAGATTCTTCAGTTCTTCCTCGCTGTAATTCGGAGTCATTCCCATATAAGGGAGAACATCAATAAGTATATCTCTTGCTGTCGGAGCAGCAACCTTGCTTCCGTAGTATTCCTTGGTTTTATCGGGATAATCCGCCATTACAAGGAGAATAATCTCAGGGTCCTCGGCAGGTGTGAAGCAGACATATGACGAAGCATACTCATCGTTCTTGCCTTCCTGATCGTCGGACGTAATTATTCCGCTAGAAGTTCTTGAAAGTCGCTGTGATGTACCTGATTTTCCGCCGATAGAGTAGCCCTTTATGGCAACATTTCCGTTTTCCTCGGCAACCGTCCTGAGAGCCTCACGCATTTTCTGTGATGTATCCTCAGAAACGACCTGTCTCTTGACTGTACGCTCGTTCTTCATAACGACGTTTCCGTTTTCATCCACAACCTTATCGACAACGTAAGGTTCAAGGAGATAGCCTCCGTTTATTGCCGCACAATAAGAAACCACCATTTCCATCGGAGTAATCGTTGCACACTGTCCGTAAGCTGAGCTTGCAAGGTCGACATTGGTCATATCATCCACGGTTTTATTGAAACCTTTTACCTCAGCGGGAAGGTCGATTCCTGTGCGTTCTCTGAGACCGAATGCGTCGAAATAGTAGCAGAATCGTTCAATTCCGAGACGCTGTCCCATTTCAATAAATGCAGGGTTGCATGAATGTGTAAGAGCCTGCTGGAAGGTCTGCGAGCCGTGACCGCTTCTGTCGTGACAGTGAATCGGCTTGAACGCACCGGGAAGTTCAATAAAGCCCTTGCAGTAGAAATCACTCTTTTCAAAGTCGATAAGGTCATCCTCGATAGCCGAAGCACTCGTTATAACCTTGAATACCGAACCCGGCTCATAGTTCTCTGTAATGCACTTATTGCACCACTGCGCTTCACGGGCTGCAGCAAGCTTTTTGTCTTTTTCAGTCTCATCTATGATTGAATTCACCTGAGCCGCAATCATCGGGTCGTAGATTTCATACGGTTCATTCAGGTCAAAGCCGGGGTATGTTGCCATACCGTAAACGGCTCCGGTCTTTGCGTTCATGAGAATTGCACATGAACGGTTTGCAACATTGAATTCCGTATTCATCTCCTGAAGGTGCTTTTCAAGCATATACTGGATATTTGAATCTATTGTAAGATAAACATCATTGCCGTTCTGAGGCTCATAAGTCTTCGAATAGCGGTAGGGAAGCTCATTTCCGTTGGAATCCTTGGCGGAGATAGTTCTTCCGTCAACACCTGCAAGGTACTCGTCATAATAAGCTTCGATACCGTAAAGACCGTTTCCGTCGGCATTGGTGAATCCGATTACGGATGCAGCGATCTCATTCTGGGGATAGTAACGCTTTGTATCCTCCTCAACGGCAAGAGAAATGAAGCCGTACTTTGTAAAATACGCAAGAACCTCGTCTGCTACAGGTTTTTCGACCTTATCCTGAAGAACGCTGTACTGTGTATTCTCGTCCATAGCCTTACGGACTTTTTCGGCTGTTATTCCGAGCTTACCCGAAAGAAGCGAAACAACGTCCTCAAGGAAGGCGTCAGTTGAATTCGGAAGCTGGTCGAGTTCATTTCCCTCCTCATCATACTTCGGGGTATATGAACCGTTTGCTTTTTCGGCATTGCGTTTTGCGATTCTTTTTTCAAGTTCCTTCATATCCTCACGGAATCTTGTGGGGTCGAGGAAAACCTTGTATACCGACGCACTTTTCGCCAGCGGAGTTCCTTTTGAATCGTATATTGACCCTCTGTGCGCCGAAATCTTAATTGAGCCGAAGTGCTGACTGTTCGCCTTTTCCTGATACTTCTGATTATCTATAACTGATATTTTGAAGAAATTCACAGCAACCGCAGAAAAAAGCACCGTAAATACGAAAGTCATTATAATCTTTGCTCTGAATTTCATTGAATTCGAAGGATTATTGTTCGCCATGAAGGCTGCTCCTTTCATGTATGATACCATAACGCAATGATGGCTTTATAATGTAACATCATACATATAAATAGAATAAGGCAGGGTAACTATGCTGCCCCGCCTTTTGAACATCTTGGGTTTTTCCCTATTTATCTTTTGGATGTCCGTTTCTTTTGATACGACGAAGGATTTATCGCTGTTCAAGCGTGGAACCGCCGTTCCGGAGCACCGTCGTGCGGTACTCCGGAGCGATGATCCCGGTATTCCGATCACCCGCTGTATCTCCGTGTTCTACTATAGCATCGTAAACTTCGTTCCCGATGCACATCGGCTGTTTTTATTTTTTGCCGATTGTTACTTAATTTGTATAGGCAGTCCATGTATTATATTTATATTGGTACTACCCTCTGAAATATTCCACACATTTCTCAAAAAAGCCTTTTATTTTGGCTCCGAGACCCTTTTCCTGTTCCGGAATATTTACTACGTCACCGGTCTGTATCTTAATGTACTTTATCTGTGTTTTCGAGTCAATCCTTTTCATTCCAAGTACATTTTCCGCATAATCCTCGACGTTTTTAGCAGATATTCTGCTCTCAAGCTCAGCCTGAAGTCTTACGTTATCAGACTTTACAAGTGAAAGCTCCTGATTCTTATCCGCCACCTTGTTAAACATGGTATTTCTGCGGTCAAGGGAGTAAATTACTGTTCCGAGCAGCACTGCTGCCAGAATCGACACAAAGATAATAGAGATAAGCGATCCGCTTCTTGCCTCGGTACGTCTGTATTCGATTTCCGGCTTTTCTTCCGGATCTGTGTCATTCTGTTTTGAAGCACTGTCGGTTTTTATATCCGTATCGGAGGAAGATTCCTCAATGTCTGCATTGTAATAATGAAAAACTGCGTTTCTGTCAGCCATTGGTAATCTCTCCCCTTTCTATTACCCTGAGCTTTGCGCTTCTGCTTCTGTTGTTTCTTTCAAGTTCCTTTTCTTTCGCCTCTATCGGCTTTCTGTTTATAAGCTTTCCCTGTGGTCTGCATCCGCACACGCACTGCGGGAAATCAGGCGGACATATACATCCTCTGCACCATGATGCGAACTTCTGTTTAACAAGCCTGTCCTCAAGAGAGTGGAATGTGATAACAGCAAGCCTTCCGCCTTCCTTCAGACTGTAGAACGCATCCTCAAGACCTTTTGACAGATGCTCGAACTCACCGTTTACGGCAATTCTGATAGCCTGAAAAGTTTTTTTACACGGGTTTTTATCCCTTCTTGCCTTCTGCGGAACACTGTCCCTTATAATATCGGCAAGCTGAAGCGTAGTTTCTATAGGAGCCTTTTCTCTTGCAGCAACGATATTCGAAGCTATACGGCGTGAAAACTTTTCTTCACCGTACTCAAAAATGATCTTTGCAAGCTGCTGTTCCGTATAGAGGTTGACTACGTCTGCGGCACTCATACCCTCACGGCTCATACGCATATCAAGCGGCGCATCTCCGTGGTATGAAAAGCCTCTGCTTTCCTCGTCAAGCTGATATGACGATACTCCGAGATCCATCAGCACACCATCAACAAGACCGATACCGAGTTCATCCAGTGCTTCTCTCATACGTGAGTAGTTGCTGTGGATAACTCTGGCATTGCTGTAGGGTGACAATCTGTCCGAAGCCACTTTAACGGCATCGGGGTCACGGTCAAAAGCAATCAGCTGTCCCTTGTCGCTGAGACGAGAGACGATTGCAGAGGAATGACCTGCACCGCCAGCGGTACCGTCTACATAGATACCGTCGGGGTTAATATCAAGTCCATCAATACATTCTTCAAGCAATACGGGGATATGAACGAATTCCATTAAAATCTCTCCTGATCACAACAAAGCTTCTGCTTCGTTTATTAAAGCACAAGTTCGGAAAGAGCCTCGTTGATCTCATCCATAGAGACACCGTCATTGAATTCATCCCATCTGGTTTTGCTCCAGATTTCAGCTCTGTTTGCCGAGCCGACAACAACGACTTCATCAGTAATGAAGGCGTGGTCTCTGAGGAGCTGCGTGATGAAGATTCTTCCCTGCTTATCGGGAACCTGTTTATCGGCACCTGAAAGGAGTTTTCTTCTGATTGCAGCGCCCTTGCTGCCTGCAATTGTAAAGAGCTTTTTCTGATATTCCTCGAATTCCTCTGCGGAATAGACGGCAATATAGTGATCGTCGTGGCCGATGCAAAGATACAGCTCTGCACCAAGCTTTTCGCGAAGCTTATTGGGGAAGCTCATTCTGCCCTTGGCGTCAATACTCGGATAGTATGTACCGCACAACAATTCAGACACGAACTTCACCTCACTCTCTTCACTCAGTTGGATTTAATCACCTTTATTTGGAAAAAATCACTTCTAATCACCTTTTTTTACCTATAATCATTTTATCACATATTGTACCGTTTGACAAGAATTAATAGTGCACAATATTAAGACGATTACAGACGCTGATTTTGTTGATTTTTAACCACAGATAAACCAACTCCGCTTCGGGAGCGAACTTGTGTTCGGTATTTAGTTAAATATTTTTTCTTCATTTTCACCTTTTTTCACCTTTTTGATTCAAAAAAGCATAGATAACAACCTTAATTTCAAAAAAGTCACCGTATCCGATAGCTTTCAGCTGAACCCAAAAAGAGAAATAAGTCCCTGAATACATAGTTATCTTGCTGCTAAATGTACTCAAAGACTTATTTCTTTTGTTCTTACTTTTATATCTATCTTTTACTGTTCAGGATAATACAAAGAGAATGGTTCTGCTTCTGATTCGTCAGACTCCGTAAGTTCCTCTGTACTTTCTGTATTTTCCTCTGTAGAATCGGTTGGTTCCTCGGAAGACTCCGTATTCTCCTCAGAAGTATCCTCTGTTGTTTCCTCGGTGGTATCCTCTGACGGTTCCTCGGTAGTTTCCTCAGACGGCTCGGAAGTATCTTCCGAAGGCGGCTCTACAACATTTATATCGGGCTTTACTATCTCCGAAACAGGAATATCGGGAATAATCGTGACGTAAGGGTCACATCCGGCCGCAAAGTCCTCATAATCAATATAGGCAAGACAGAACTTGCACGATTTGAGTCCCATTGCAACAGAAAAAGGATAGCCCTTGACAGTGAGCTGACCGTCGATTATTACTTCACTTACATATCCCGTCTCCTGACAATAAACGGGACGTATCCAGTTGTACGGATTATTCGAAAGCGTTATGCCATATCTTGTTTCGATTTTTCTTTTCAGTTCAGCCTCGCTGATATTCTGAACAGAACCGTAATGCGGGTCATACGCCGCATCATATGCACTCGGAACACTTCTTAAATACGGAAGGTCCTGATAGAAAATATCACGGCAGTTCGCCGCACATCCACCGCTGGAAGCAGAGAACATCGTAAGTGCGTAGTCGCCGTTGTAATAAAGTGCCTCTCCGAGAACCTCTTTGCAGGCGTCAATAACAATCTGCGGAGGGTTTTCCTTGCCGCGAAGGTCATTTGAATCGTCGCCGTTGTATTTAATATATGTATATACGGCAACTGCCTGAGCTTTAATAGCCTCGTATGAGAAAGTTCCTCCAACCTCGTTGAACACAATTTTCGAAACGACCTCAAGCGTATCACCTGCGGGAGCATGAGCAATAGTCAGTTTTTCGTCGTCTGTGAGTCGCGTATTCATGAGATATGTGCCGGGGAAATAATGGAAGAGAATGTCCTGATAAGTCCATCCGCTGTAGGTTGCATAGAAATTCGCACTGTTCTGGCTCATTCCGACACCGTGTCCCCAGCCATATGTCACGAAAGTGAACTGTCCGGGTTTGATTTCTATTTCGGGAGCCTCCTGAGCCTGCGGTATTTCACCGACCGTCCCGCCGGAAGTCTGAATCTCGACCTCAGTGGGGTCAACGCTGATTTTTCTTCCCGTAATCGTAGGGATAAGCTTTTTCAGTTCCGCACGTTTCTTCATAAGAGCTTCAAGCTCCTGCGCAGAAAGATTGGTACCCGATGACGGCTGATACACCTCTGCGGCTTCAAGTCCGTCGCCTGTTTTGTACATTTCAGGTGTTGTAAGCTCATAACTTATAAGAGACGTGCTGGAATCATACTCTGAAATGTCCGCTTTATCCCATCTGACGGCATTTTCTGTACCCTCCGTCACAGGAACCGCGCTTGAATCTTCGGCAGTATCCGTCGAAGCTTCTGTTCCCGTTTCGGGAGCAGCTGCCTCTGTAAGTGCCATTCCCGCAGTAGCCGTTACGATAAGCACTGATGAAATGACTGCTGCCATTTTCCTGAGTATTCTCATATCCATAATAAAATTACTCCGTTTATGATTATTACTGCTGAGCTTCGGAAGATTCCTCCGTCGGCTCAGGCTGATGTGCCTTTATGTACTCCTCTGTTCTGGCAATTGTAGACATATCACCTGCAACCTCGCCGTCTCTGAGACGTCTTGCCACAATCAGAAAACGCTCTGTATCGTAGCGGTCGCCGCATGTCTGAAGCGTGAGGAGTTTATCGCCGTACTTAACGTCAACACCCGTATTATACTGTGAAAGCTTATAGCAGGTGTCCACATAATAATTGTACTCGTCCTCAGTATCAAGCTCCTGCATATTCCAGTACTTGAACTCGGCATTCGGACCGCCGTCTGTTCTGAAAAATGCAAAAATGACGTAATCGTAGTCCTTATAATTTGAACTCAGCTCTATAAATGGTGATTTCTCAAAAAAGCTGTTGTCGTTGCGGTATTTTCTGAGGTCTCCGAACATCGAACCGTTCAGCATATTATGACCGTATATTACGATATTTTCAGACTGATCGGCTTCTGAACTTCCGAATTCGTCACGGTAGTCCATGAAAAGTGTTCCCGATTCCTTGAAGCTTCTGTCGAGGTCTCTTTTAATATAGTAGGAATTTCCGTATTCACAGCCCTCCTGATAGAAGGGAAGTCCATCCTCAAGAGCACCGGGATCAAGAAGCACAGGATAGTCCACCTGAGTTTTGTCGATTTTAAGCCAGCCGATCATATCGGGATTTCTTCTGAGAAGCTGTTTTGCTCTGTCAGTCATTCCCGCAACAGACGGTGAATATTCAAGAAAGTATTCCCAGTTTTCAGGCATGGGGTCTGCTTCAGTGGTTATTATGGTCTGTGTTTCGGCTTCTGTAACCGAAACGGGTACAACCTCCTCGGTATCTTTTGTACCCGAAGCCAGTATTCCCAGCGTCACAGCAGCACCGACGGCAGCACATGCCGCACCGATTTTCACATATTTATTCATAGTTTATTCTCCCGAAGTAGTCTCCTGAATCTGAGTTTCGCCGTAAGGCACAAACTCAGCATCGGGGTCGTATTTTTTTGCACTTGGTCTGTACTGATAGAAAAGTGTAGGCCACTTGATATTCGGGTTTGCTGAATTATTCTGCGTACCCTCCATCGGGTCCTCGCCCTCTCTTACAAGACGAGCCATAACAATAAGTCTGCCTCTGTCTCCGAGGAGCGTATTGCACGTTGAAAGCGTAAGAAGCTTGTCGCCGTACTTTACATCCACATCATTGAGACGGATTGTACGCTTTTTCGCCTCGTTGACAAATTCATAGAACTCATCTTCGCTGTCAAAGTCAAGACCGTTCCAGCAATCGAACTCTGTCGGACTTTCGTCCTCAGCATCGAGAAGGAATACAGAAAAAATCTTATATGTGTACTTCTCGTAATTGGAATTAAGCTCTATTACGGGATGTTTTCCGTAGAAGTTGACGTCTCTCTCGTAGGACTTGAGACAACCGAACATCTGCTCATCCTTCATATTATGACCATATATAATAAGGTTGTCGGAATTCTCGGCTTCAAGATGACCGTCCTTATCGACACGGTCGAAATTATTCCTGTAATCGAGGAAGAGTTCACCGGCACGTGATTCTCTGCCGTTCATTTTCTTATCAAGGTATTCGTCATTGTCATCAGACTGCATTACAGGGTTGTTTACAGGAGTACCTGGAATTCTTATTACTCCCACAACGTCCTTGTTTATGTCAAGGAAGTACTCTGCACCTTCAAGAAGCGTATACACCTTGCGGTTATCCACAGTCTCGTCATCCTTAGGCTCAGACGGCTTTGTGGACGGAGTATCGTCGTAATCCCAGTAATTTTCCATATATTTATTATTTTCACGGCTGCTGCGCCAGAGGTCGATATAGTAATCGCCTATCATATATCCGCAGACGATTATCACCGCAACAGCACCGAGAAAAACAAGTTTTCTGATACGTTCCGGAATACTGTCGCCTTTCTGCGGAAAAAGTCCGAGAAAGCTTTCTTTAAGCGTTTTCTTTTTCTTCTTCTTTTTTTTCTTTTTCTTCTTTTTTGCGGAAGCCTCACCGCTTTCGTCGGAATCTTCGCATACCGTTTCCGACGCATCCGATTCCACGCCCGACTCTTCCGAAGGCTCCTCAGCAGGCGTTTCCGACATTTTAACAGCAGTCAGCGGTGCAAGCTTTCTGATGGGAGCTGTCCTTTTTTCGGGAACAGGCACAACAAGCTCTTCATCCGCCGCTGCATCAGACTCATCGTGAGTCTCGTCAGCAGATATGACGGCTTCAGCGTCATTTTCATACACACGGGATTCCTCGGCAACAACCGTTTTCTCAGGCACGTTGCTTCCTGATGAATTATCAAGCTCCGCAAGAATTTCTTCAAGTGTAAGGACCTTTGCAGGTCTGGGAGCTGCGGTATGTCTGTCTATACGCTCAGCAAGTCCGGATTCCCATTCATCAAGATGCGGCTCTTTTTTCACATCAGGCTCATTTATTTCTGCCGGACGTTCCGCAACAGCAGTTCCTGCCGATGCACCACGCACGGAATTCTTTATGGCATTTATTCTTTCAGCTCTCCGTGAAGCTTCATCAGCGGAAAGACTGCGTTTTTCATTGAAATTATCGCTCATCCGAATGATTCGCCTCCGTAAGATATTTCTCAATGGTTTCAAAAGCAAAAGCAGCAGCGGCAAGACGGATTCTTTCTCTTGTACCGTTATCAAGCTCCCACAGCTCAGGCAGTTTCACAAACTGTTTTCCGCATATATCAAAGCCGATATATACAGTACCGACAGGCTGTTCGGGAGTCCCGCCCGAAGGTCCCGCAATTCCCGTAACGGAAACGCAGACATCAGCGGATGAGATTCTTTTGATTCCCCTCACCATTTCAAGAGCCGTTTCACTGCTTACAACGCCGTATTTCTCAATGACATCGGCGTCCACACCAAGTATTTCGTTCTTTATCCTGCACGAATAACTGCATACTCCCAGCTCAAACACGTCGGAGGCACCTGATACAGATGTGATTCTTTCTGAAAGCAGTCCGCCCGTACAGCTTTCGGCAGTTGCAATGGTCAGTCCTTTTGCTTTCAATAATTTTACAACATTTGTAACCGTTTTGTCAAGATTTCGGGCTATACATTCAGTAGAATAAACGCTTTGCATATTACCGCCTCCGAAGTTTTTGTGCTCTATGCACAATTATTTTTCCATTTATTTGTAAAACGAGCCGAATTATCGGGAGAAATTGAATATCTTTAACTCTGTTTTCTCGACAGCTTCAGCAATAAGCGGCTCGAAGTCGAAGCTGTTCTGAGCCTTTTCAACGTCGGCAAGAACAGGTCTTACCTTTGGATGACGGGGAGTGAATACGGTACAGCAGTCCTCATAGGGAAGTGTTGAAGTCTCAAAAGTGTCGATTTTACGGGAAATTTCGATAATCTCGGTCTTGTCCATACCGATAAGAGGACGGAATACAGGTATCCTGCACACAGCGTCAGTGCAGGCAATCGCCGACATAGTCTGGCTTGCAACCTGTCCCACGCTCTCACCTGTAATGAGTGCAAGACAGCCGTCCTTAGCGGCTATTCTCTGAGCAATTTCCATCATAAGACGTCTCATGATAATAGTGAAGAATTCCTCGGGACAGTTGTCCTTGATAGCCTCCTGAATTTCTGTAAACGGCACACAGTAGAAGCCGATTCCACCGCAGTAATCCGTCAGCTTTTCGCAGAGCTGCTCAACCTTGAGCTGTGCACGCTCAGAAGTGTAGGGAGGACTTACATAATGGATTGCGGCGATGTGAACGCCTCTTTTCGCCATCATCCAGCCTGCAACGGGACTGTCTATACCGCCTGAAAGCAGGAGCATTGCCTTACCGCTGCTTCCTACGGGAAGTCCGCCTGCACCTTTGATGTTTTCAGCATGAACATAGGCATTTGTGTCACGGATTTCCACAGTTACCGTAATTTCGGGATTGTTTACGTCAACGTGAAGATTGGGGAAGCGTTCCAGAAGCACACCGCCAAGCTCACGGCAGATGTCGGGAGACTTCATAGGGAAAGACTTATCCGCACGCTTAGCCGTCACCTTGAAGCTCGAAGCTGTGCTCAGGATTCCGCTGAGATAATCCACACTTTTTTCAGTAATATCGTCAAAATCCTTTTCACAGACACAGGCACGGCAGAGTGCTGCAATACCGAAAATCTTTCCGACACGGTCAACAACCTCGGAAAGGTCGGCATTATCCTCCTCGGGAGTTATGTACAGAGTGGACTGAGCACTTGTACAGATAAATCTGCCAAGACTCTTTATTCTGCGCTTGATATTCTTTGTGAGCATATCCTCAAATGTCTTTTTGTTAAGCCCCTTAAGAGCCATTTCGCCGTATTTTACAAGTACAATTTCCTTCATTTCAAATTCCTTTCAACTATCTGTATATTTTCAGTTTCTTATACTATTATAATAGTCAGCTTCTGATTTTTTTGATACCGTCGGTAAGAGCTTCGACAAAAGAATCAAGTTCCTCAACGGTTGTATCAGCCGTTATGCTTACACGAATCGCACTGTCAGCACGCTTCATCGGAATCCTGTACTGCTCAAGGACTCCGCTTTGTTTTCCTTTTGAACAGGCAGAGCCGCTTGAAACGTAAATTCCACGGTTTTCGAGGAAGTGAAGCATTATCTCGGAATGTTTTCCTTCCGCAGAAATATTGATTACATACGGAGACGCTTCATCGTGCGAATTCACCGATATACCGTCGATTTCATCAACAAGTCCGAGCAGATGACGTTTCAGCTCAGCCACACGGGAGAATCTTTCGTTCATGGTCGGGAGAAGCTCATCAACAGCAGCACCGAAAGCCGCAATCAGAGGAACGCTCTCTGTTCCCGAGCGAATCCCCTTCTCCTGTTTTCCGCCTGTAACAAGCGGAAGGACTCTTACGCCTTTTTTTATGTAAATTGCACCAACACCCTTGACTCCGTGAATTTTGTGTGCACTGAGGGACACAATATCAGCATTCATGGCGGCAGGCTTTACGGGAATTTTCATATAAGCCTGAACGCAGTCGCAATGAGTGATTATATGCGGGAACTTCCGCTTCACCGCCGCAAAAACCTCTGCCACAGGGAGAATGTCACCTGTTTCATTATTGACACTCATCATGCTCAGCAGACAAGTATCATCGTTGCAGGCAGCCAAAAAATCCATGGCACTGAATCTGCCGTTCTCCCCCGGAGTGACTCTCACAACCTCAAAGTCACGTTTTTCAAGGTCTGCCGCTGTTTCTTCGACGGAAGCGTGCTCAACGGAAGATATGACAATGCGTCGGCGTTTTCGTCCGTAAGCAGCCGATGCACCTCTCAGTGCAAGATTATTGCTTTCCGTTGCTCCCGACGTAAAATAAACCGTTGAAGAGTCAACGCCGAGAGAATCGGCAATTATTTTTCGAGACTTGTCCACTGCAAGCTGAGCGTCAAGACCGGCACGATGAAGCGAAGAAGGATTTCCGTAGTTCACCCTCATTGCCTCAAGAGCAGCTTCAACAGCAGCTGTGCACGGCTTTGTTGTTGCCGCATTATCAAGATATATAGCCATCAGATCATTCCTCATCAATGAAATTTATTTTGCATATAATTACAATTTCATGCGGATTGACACATATTTTCGCTTCAGAAAAATCCGCATACATATTTATTATAACATATCAGAACAATTTTGGCTACTGTATTTTGCAAATTTCCTTCTTTTTTCACACAAAACGAAAGATTTTCAAAAAAGTACTTCCTTTTTTGAAACAAATGTGCTATAATATTATAAATATAGTTTCGCAAAAGTTGGTTAAAAATATTTTTTAGTGAGGGAATTATGCTGAAAAAAGCAAAGAATATTTCGAATACATCGGGTGAAAAATATCTTGCTGCATTTCTCATGGGTGCAGGCTGCCTGCTGTTTTCACTTCTCCCGATTATGCTCGTTGAAAACGGATATTTCATCTACGGCGGTGATTACAACTCACAGCAGATAAACTTCTACCACACCGTAAATGTCGCCGTAAGAAACGGCGAATTCGGCTGGCACTGGTTCACCGACCTCGGCAGTGACCTGATGACCTCGTACTCATTCTATCTGTTCGGGAGTCCGTTTTTCTGGCTGTCAACACTTCTTCCTATTGGTGCCGTAACATACGCTATGCCTGTACTTCTGGCAGTCAAGCACGGTCTTGCTGCCATGACCGCCTATGCTTATATCAGAAGATTCGTCCGCAGCAAGGAAGCCTCGCTCATAGGAGGTCTGCTCTACGCATTTTCAGGATTCCAGATCTACAATATTTTCTTCAACCATTTTCAGGACGTTACTGCATTCTTCCCCTTGATGCTCATTGCAATGGAGGAGCTTATCAACAAAAACCGCAGAGGCATTTTTGCTCTGACAGTTGCATTCATGGCTCTGCTGAACTACTATTTCTTTGCAGGTCAGGCGGTTTTCCTGATATTCTACTATCTTTTCAGGATGAAATGTCCCGATTTCCATACATCGTGGAAAAAGTTCGCCTGTCTTGCCTTTGAAGCTGTTATCGGTACCGCAATCGCAGCAGTCATACTGCTTCCGTCAGCTCTCGCAATTATGGGGAATTATCGTATAACGCAGGTTTCCTACGGAGCCGATATGGTTCTCTATTCCGACAAAACAACGATTCCACGTATCATACAGAGTTTCTTCATGCCTCCCGACCCTCCGTCATGCCCTATTCTGTTTGACTCCGATTACCACAAATGGGCGTCTATCGCAGGATACTTCCCATTGTTTTCAATGGCAGGGGTTGCAGCATTCATGAAAGGCAAAAAGAAGCACTGGGCTTCACGTTTCTCGGTGTTCTGCATAATCTGTGCCTTTATTCCGATTCTCAACAGCCTGTTTCAGGCGTTCAATTTCTACTACTACGCACGCTGGTTCTATATGCCGATTATGATTTTCGCCATGATGACAGCTCAGTCACTTGACGACGAGGAATCTGACCTCGGCTTCGGACTCAACATCTGTGCAATTGCAGTATTTATATTTGCTGTTATCGGAATGCTTCCGACAAAGGAAAAAAACGGTTCAATCAGATTCTTTATGCTCCCCAATGACCCGATATATTTCTGGGTGACGATAATTGTTGCAGCAATCGGACTGGGATGTCTCAAACACCTTATCAAACGCCGCAGACTCGGAAAACCCTTCATGAAAAACGCAGTCATAATGACTCTCATAGCGTCGGTGGTCTGCATTTTCACCACTGTATTCTATGATGCGTATGATATAAAGTCCGCAAAGCAGTATATCTCCGCAAATATCAACGGCGGCGGCGATGTTTACGAGAAAGTCAGCGATGACAATTTCTTCCGTATAGACTTCTCATATGACAACGATAACAACGCCATGTACTGGGGAATTCCAAGCATGAAAACATTCCACAGCGTTGTCAATACGTCCATTATGGAGTTTTACCATGCGCTGGATATTCCTCGTGACGTTTCATCCAACGCCGATATAAGTCACTATGCTCTACGCGGACTTTTCTCCGTCAAGTATTACTACCGTGAGCTTGCAGACTGCCTGACACGTGACGAAATCAAGAAAAATCCGCAATCACTCCCTTCTTCATCAGACAATGAGGATAAATTCCTTAATGCTGATGTTGAAGAACACCTTCACGGCTTTGAGTACGTCGGAAGCAACGAGAATTTTGAAATTTATCAAAACAAGCTCTACATCCCAATGGGATTTGCCTACGACAGCTTCATTTCCGAGACAAGAGCTGATAAGCTGACAGCTGCAAAACTTGAACGTCTCCTGATTGATTCCCTCGTTCTGAACAGAGAGCAAATAAAGAAATATTCCGATATTCTTACGGAAAATACAACTGATGAGCTTCTTACAGAAGAAGACTACACGGCTTCATGTCTCGAAAAACAGAAGAACTCCTCAAGTTCCTTCGAATATGACTCCAAAGGCTTTGAATCCGTGATTACCCTTGATAAACCTCAGCTTGTGTTCTTCAGCGTCCCCTACAGCGAGGGCTGGAGTGCCGAGGTAAACGGCAAGCCTGCCGACGTTGAAAAAGTTTCAATGGGATTCATGGCTGTCAGAGCCGATGAAGGCACAAATACCATCGTTTTCCGATACAAGACCCCAGGTCTTACAACAGGATTCATCATCACAGTGATTGCAGTTATCCTGCTGATAATCTATCTTGTCGTTATGAAATCCACAAAAACAGACGACAAATATCCTCCGCACACCCATTATTACGACTACAATACAACCGCCAAGCCCTCCGCACATACGAATTACTGCGGACGCTTCGGCAGAAAGTAAAGGCTTGTTATGCACCTTCATGAAAAAACTATCGAAAGCAAGGTCGTGTACGAAGGTCCTATCTTTACGATTACTCACGACATCGCTGAACTTGAGGACGGAAAAACTGCCGTCCGTGACGTACTCCACCACAACGGAGGAGTATGTGTAATACCTGTTACAGACAATAATGAAATCTATCTCGTCAGACAGTTCCGCTACCCGTTTTCCTGCGTTACACGAGAAGTTCCCGCAGGAAAGCGTGAAAAAGACGAGGACCCCGCTCAGTGCGGCCGCCGTGAGCTTCTCGAAGAAACAGGCTGTACCTGTGCTGAATATATCTTCCTTGGCGAAACTCTCCCCGTTCCGGCATACAATTCCGAAATCATATATATGTACCTCGCCAAGGGACTTACTCTCGTTCAGCAGAAGCTTGACGAGGGCGAATTCCTCGACGTGGAGAAAATTCCTCTGACGGAAGCCGTTCAGCTTGTAATGGACGGCAGAATCCGTGACGGAAAAACACAGATTGCCATACTCAAGGCAGCAAGAATTCTCGGCATATAATCTCAGAGGCTGTAATCCTCGGCTTCGGCAACGGCAAGATGTCTCCCGTAGGCTTCAAGCACACATTCTTCAAGCATTTTCCTTGCAGACGCCGACACAGGATGCACTATGTCACGGAATATTCCGTTTTCGTCTCTGCGGCTCGGCATGGCAGCAAACAGCCGTTCATCACCCTCGATAATCTTTATGTCATGAATGGCAAGAGCGTTGTCAAGCGTTACAGATACGACCGCCCTGAGTCTGCCTTCCGACATAATACGTCTTATTTTTACATCAGTAATTTCCATATGTCAACCTCCTGTCTATGGATATATTTGCCGAATCTGCGTAAAATATTCATCAGGAACTGCTTATGCAAATCCAATCAAAGAAAGGTGAAATCAATTGGATAATAATATTCTTCTCGGAAAAAAACACATTCATTTCATAGGTATCGGTGGTTCGGGTATGTATCCGCTGGCTCAGATACTCCATTCACAGGGATACTTCATCACCGGTTCCGACAACAACGAAACAGAAACACTCGACGCCGTAAGAAAAATGGGCATCGAAGTTTTCATCGGTCAGAGAGCTGAGAATATCAGCGGTGCCGACCTTATCGTACACACTGCCGCTATCATGGAGGATAACCCCGAGCTTATGGCTGCACGTGCAAGCGGAGTTCCCGTTCTTGAGCGTGCCGACCTCCTCGGAGTCATCACAAGCCGCTATGAAAACGCCGTATGTGTTTCGGGAACCCACGGAAAAACTACCGCAACATCCATGATTACTCAGATTCTATATACGGCAGGCATCGACCTTTCAGCATATATCGGCGGAAAACTCCCCTGCATCGGCGGAAGCGGTCTTGCAGGAAAAAGCGACATTCTCGTCTGCGAATCCTGCGAATTTGAGGACCACTACCTCAAACTTTCCCCCGATATTTCGGTAATTCTCAATATCGACGCCGACCACCTCGATTATTTCGGTTCGCTTGAAAACATCATAGCGTCATTCCGTAAATTCGCTTCAAACACGTCAAAACTCCTCATTGTGAACGGCTCCGACGCCAATACAATGAAGGCTGTGGAGGGTCTTGACAAGAGAATCATCACCTTCGGCAGCGACAGCTCATGTAACTACTATCCCGAGAATATCAGACATGAAAACGGTCTGCTTACCACATTTGACGCTATGCACAACGGCGAAAAACTCGGCTGTATAACACTCAATGTCGCAGGAATCCACAATGTCCTTAACGCTCTTGCTGCAATCGCAGCCACACTTGAACTCGGTACCGATTTTGCTTCCATTCAGAAGGGGCTGGAAGAGTTCAGAGGAGCAAAACGCCGCTTTGAAAAGCTTGGCTGTGTAAACGGAATCACATTCGTTGACGACTACGCTCACCATCCTACTGAACTTGAAGCTGCTCTCAGAGCTGCTATGGAAATGAATTTCCGCAAAGTATGGGCAGTTTTCCAGCCGTTTACATTCTCACGCACCAAACTTCTCCTTGACGACTTTGCAAGAGTCCTCACAATTCCCGACTGTGCAGTGCTCACCGATATTATGGGAAGCCGTGAAAAGAATACCTACGGCATCTTCACTCGTCATCTCGCCGAAAAAATAGGTGACTGCATATGGTTCCCTCAGGACGAAACGGCTGAGTGGACAGATGAACGCAAGTACGCCAATTTCACTCAGATTTGTGACTACATCTGCGAAAACGCACAGGAAGGTGACCTCGTTATCACTCTCGGCTGCGGAGACGCCTACAAAATCGCAAAAATGATTATGACAAAGCTTTCGAAGGAGGAAAATTAATGCTTAATGATAAGGAAACCGCTGTTTTCAATTTTATAAAGAAACGTCTCAGCGACGGAATCTCCCCGTCCGTCAGAGAAATCATGACAGCTATGGATTTCAGGTCAACTTCAACCGCACACAGATATATTGAGGCTCTCGTAAACAAGGGACTTATCGAAAAAACAGGCAACCTTAATCGTACACTCCGTCTTCCTCACAGTGCCGTAACATCAGTTCCCGTTATCGGAACCGTTACCGCAGGTCAGCCGATTACTGCCGTTGAGGATATCACGGGCTACATCGGATTCGAAGCACAGGGAAATGATGCACAGGAGCTTTTCGCTCTTGAAATCCGTGGTGAGAGCATGATAAACGCCGGAATTCTCGACGGCGACTATGTCATCGTCAAAAAGGACTCCTACGCTGAAAACGGCGACATTGTCGTCGCCTTTATCGACCACGAGGAAGCTACGGTAAAACGTTTCTACAAGGAGGACGGTCATTTCCGTCTTCAGCCCGAAAACGATACCATGGACCCCATTATCCTTGAAGAAGTGGAAATTCTCGGTAAGGTTATCGGTCTCAAGCGTTATTACTGATTTCTGCGTAACGCCGTATATTTTAGTCTTAAAACTGTGCAATATGACGGTATATGAAGCTTAAATAAAAAATTTCAAAAAAAGACTTCCATAATTTAAAAAAATGTAGTATAATATAAGTTGGTATATTTTTATATCAAAAGAAAGGAAGAAATGAAATGCTTAATGATGTCAAAGTAATAATCTGCGGCAAAGAATATAAGGTAAAGACTTCTGAGTCTCCCAATTACGTTTTTTCACTTGCAAGAGCTCTTGAATCAAAAATCAATTCAATGAGTTCAGGCAGCGGTTCTTCACCGTATACAGCCTCAATCATGGTAGCTCTCTCGCTCCTCGACGATCTCAACAAGGCTAACCAGCGTCTCGACAATATCCGTACACAGACAAAGGAATACGTTGACGAAGCAGGAAAAAACCGCATCGAAAAAGATGCCGCACAAAAAGAAATCGAAGTTCTTAAATCAAAGATTGTCCAGCTTGAAAACATGGTCAAGCTCCGTCAGCTCAAGGACAGTATCTGATGAAGCTCCCTGAGGTACTCGCTCCTGCGGGAAGCATGGAGACGCTCTGTGCGGCTCTCAGGACAGGTGCGGACGCAGTTTATCTCGGCGGTGAAAAATACTCAGCCAGAAGCAGTGCCGATAATTTCTCGCATGAGGAGCTTGCCGAAGCTTCAGGACTCTGCCATAAATACGGTGCAAAACTCTATCTCGCCGTAAATACGGTTATTTCCGACGATGAATGTCAGGATTTCTGCGAATACATTAAATTTGCCGCTTCAGTCGGCGTTGATGCTTTCATTGTTCAGGACCACGGTGCGGCACTCCTTATCAGACGCTGTGTTCCCGATGCTATTCTTCATGCATCTACGCAGATGTCGGTACATACTGCCGCTGGTGCACGTCTTCTGAAGGAACTCGGATATACAAGGGTTGTTCCTGCCCGTGAACTCAGCTGTGAATCCATCAAAGCAATATGCGGCAGCGGAATTGAAACAGAGATTTTCGTCCATGGTGCATTGTGTATGTCCGTTTCGGGACAGTGCTATATGTCGGCAATGATAGGTTCACGCTCGGCTAACCGTGGAAAATGCGGACAAGCCTGTCGTCTGCCGTTTTCAGCAGTCGGGAAAAAGGACGTATGTGCTCTCTCGCTCAAAGACCTTTCGCTTCTTCCGAAAATACCGGAGCTTGCTCAGACAGGTGTCGATTCACTTAAAATAGAGGGCAGAATGAAGCGTCCCGAATATTGTGCCTCTGCGGTAAATGAGCTGAAAAAGGCTCTCAGCGGAGAAGCTCCCGACATGGCTCTGCTTAAAGGAGTTTTCTCACGCGGCGGCTTTACCGACGGCTATTTCTCGGACGACAGAAGTAATATGTTCGGTGTCCGTGAAAAAGAGGACGTTGTTGCGGCTCAGAAGCTCATCCCGGAAATTCACAGTCTGTATCGCTTTGAACGCAAATGCTTCGGCGTGGATTTTCATGCGGTAATCAGAGAAAACCAGCCTGTCTGCGTGACGGCATGCTGCGGAGAATACTCCGTGACAGTTGAATCGGAACCGCCCGAAAAAGCATTGAACCGTCCCACAGACCTCGATTCGCTGACAAAACAGCTTTCAAAGCTCGGCGATACCGTATTCACTGCGGAAAAAATCACCGCTGATATAGATGACGGACTCATCATAACAGCAGGCAGACTCAACAGCATCCGCCGTGAACTTGCGGAAAAGCTGACTGAGCTGATTATACAGGGAAATACTCCACAGTATACGATAACCGATTATACTCCCGTACTTCCCGAATCTTCACTGAAAACAACGGAAAAGCCTTCCATGCGTACTTTCTGCCGCAATACTGCTCAGGCAAAGGCTGCTGCGGAGCTTTCCGAATATATAATTCTCCCCGAGGAGCTTATCAGTAAGAATCTCATCGACGAAATCGGTGCGGACAAGCTTATTGCTTCTCCACCAAGATTCATCACCGATGAAAACAAGCTTGTCTCCCGTCTTGAAGCACTCAGAAAACTCGGTGTTTCACGTCTTATCTGCCATACTCCCGACAGTATTTCTATCGGCAGACAGCTCGGCTTCACTCTCCACGGAAACTTCACCCTCAATGCTTTCAATTCATGGAGCATCAATGCTCTGCACGAAGCAGGTCTTGCTGACTGTATTGTCTCGTTTGAGTCCAAGGCTTCGCAGATAAATGTAATGAAGCATGATATGCCGATTGGTGTGCTTGTCTACGGCAGACCTCCGCTGATGCTCACAAGAAATTGTCCCATAAAAAACGAAGTCGGCTGCAAAAACTGTACTCACAGTCTCACCGACAGAACAGGACGTGAATTCCCTGTGATATGCGGAAAGGATTACACCGAAATACTCAATTCCGACTGTATTGCCATGACCGACAGGCTCAGCGATTTCCACAACGCCAACTTCTTTACTGTAATGCTCTGCGACGAAACTCCCGCACAGACACGCAGTATTCTCAGCGGCGGAACTTTTTCGGGAAACGGCTATACCCGTGGACTGTACTATCGTGGAATCCACTGATTAGGAGTAATTCAAATGAAAATCATATTCCAGCGTCTTAATGAAAAAGCTGTTATTCCCTCACGTGCAACCTCCGGAAGTGCGGGCATGGATATAAGTGCCTGTCTCGACGACGATGTTGTACTCATGCCGGGAGAAATAAAAATGATTCCTACCGGTCTGAAAGCCATGATTGATCGTGTGGATGCAGCAATGCTCATCTATCCCCGTTCCGGACTTTCATCAAAATTCGGCGTTACTCTCGCAAACTGCGTGGGAGTCGTTGACAGCGATTACAGGGGTGAATGGTTCATTCCCCTTATAAATAACGGCAAGACTCCGTTTACCGTAGAGCACGGTATGAGAATTGCCCAGATTATACCTACTGCTATATTAATGCCCGAAATCGAAGAAGGCGTAGTCTCCGACGATACAGAAAGAGGAGATGGCGGCTTCGGTTCATCGGGTATAAAAGAATAAATCGCCCAATAGGGCAGAATGGAGACAAAAATGAAAAGAACACTCTATATGCTGGTGCTTCTTATTGCTGCAATCTTCTTCGGTGACCTCATCGGAAGTGTTTCAGCCGGAGCATTCAGATGGCTCGGCTATTCGAAGTCATTCACCTTCAACCCCGGAACCTTCATCGACTCTGATGTATTCAAGCTTACATTCGGCATTTTCGTAAGCTTCAACGTTTGTCAGGTTCTCTTCGTGCTTCTTGCATTCTTCATCTACTACAAAACCGCACCGAAGCTTATCGCAGGTAAATAATTACCGCAAATACATACACGTGATTTTTAAGGAGCTGCTTAATGTTTACTAAAGATATCGGAATCGACCTCGGCACCGCAAATACCCTCGTATATATGCGTGGAAAGGGCATTATAATAAGAGAGCCCTCTGTCGTGGCTGTCAATACACGTACCGACAAAACACGCTATGTCGGCAAAGAGGCAAAGGACGTAATCGGAAGAACTCCGGGTTCGATTGTTGCCGTAAAACCACTTAAAAACGGCGTTATTGCCGATTTTGACATAACAATCACTATGCTTCAGGAGTTTATCCGAAAAGCCCTCAGAGGTACTATCTTCACAAAGGCAAATGTAATTATATGCATTCCGTCCGGAGTTACTCCCGTTGAAAGACGTGCCGTAAGAGAAGCCTGCAAAAAAGCAGGAGCAAACAACGTCCTTATAATTGAGGAGCCTATGGCTGCCGCTATCGGTGCAGGACTCCCCACCAACGCTCCCGTAGGAAGCATGGTCGTTGACATCGGAGGCGGTTCAAGCGAAGTTGCCGTGATTTCAATGGGCGGAATTGTTGCCGCACGCTCTGTACGCTGTGCAGGAGATGAATTCGATAACGCAATCATCAATTTTATCAAGAAAAAATACAATCTCCTTATCGGTGAAAGAACTGCCGAAACCGTTAAACTTGAAATCGGCTCGGCTTTTCCCAGCGAAAAAGAAACAACTATGGAAATTAAAGGAAGAAACCTCCTTAACGGACTTCCTGAAAATATCACTGTCAGCTCTGCGGAAATCCGTGACGCTCTTGTTGAGCCGCTTTCAAGAGTTATCGACGCTATCAAATCAACTCTTGAGGAAACTCCGCCTGAGCTTTCCGCAGATATTATCGACCACGGTATCACTCTTACAGGCGGCGGTGCTCTGCTGAGAGGTCTTGACAGACTCATTAACCGTGAGACGGGTATGCCCGTTTATATCGCCGAATATCCCCTCGACTGCGTTGCCGAGGGTACAGGCAGAATCCTCGAAAATATCAACGATTACCAGGATGCTCTCACTGAAAACGTGAAATACTATTAAGGAGGGCATCATGCGTGAATTCATAAAAAGCACCAGATTTAAAATTCTGCTCGCTTTTCTCGCATTTCTTATCGGTATCATGATTTATGCCGTTACAAAGGGCGGCTACTCGGTATCAGGCTCATCTTTCATAAATACAATCACAAAGCCGTTCCGCCGTGCAGCCAACAGTATCAGCATGGGCATTGAAAAAAAGCTGGATATATTCTCCGATTCAGACAGTTATTACGAGGAAAATCAGCTGCTCCGAAAGGAAAACAGCGATTTAAAAAAGAAGCTTTCCGATTATAATGCAATAAAATCCGAAAACGAGGAGCTCCGCAAGTTTTTTACAATAAAAGAAGAGCATGAAGACTTCGTTCTCTCTCAGCCCTGCGATGTTATCGGATATGTTACAAACGACCCGTTCCGTTCATTTACAATCGACAAAGGCTCTGCTGACGGCATTAAGCCCGACTGCCCCGTTGTAACTGCTGAGGGACTTGTAGGTATTACAGTTGAGGTTTCAGAACACGTTTCAACTGTAAGAACCGTGCTCTCTCCCGACCTTTCAATTGCTGCAATCTGCTCCGCTTCGATAGCCGACTACGGAATCATTGAGGGAAGCGTTCTCGCTGCCGAGAAGGGCTATACACTCCTGAAGCATATAAGTCCGAAACATAAGCTGAGAACAGGTGACCTGATGATTACATCAGGTTCAAGCGGACTCGTCCCCAAGGACTACCCCATCGGTACAATCAAGAGTATCGACCTTGATTCAAACGGGCTGTCGGTAATCGCCGAAATAGAACCCTGCACCGATATAACACGTCTTACATCAGTTATTGTTATTACCGATTTCAGTGGAAAGAGGTCTGACAGCGATGAGGATTAAAACCACACGTGAGCAGAGAATCCTCTATATCAAAACAACTATCAGATGGATTCTTTACTATTTTCTGATTTTCTCAGGTTTTGTCATTATGACTTCAGGAACATGGTACAAGCCGATTCTTGTGCTTCCGATGGCTCTTGCTGTTTCCATGAACAACAATCAGTACGCCTCTGTACTGACGGGAGCTTTATGCGGCTTTCTGATTGATATAAGCTGCGGAAAGCTGTTCGGATATAACGCCGTGCTGCTTTCGGTATTCTGTATATTGACCTCGCTGCTATTTGAGCTGTACCTGAAGCATAAATTCCTGAACTATATGATGATTACTGCTGCGGCATCATATATCCAGTGCTTTCTTGATTACAAGTTCTATTATGAAATGTGGGGATATGCAAACGTTGAACGCATCTTCTCTCAGATTACGCTCAGAGTATGGATCTATACCGTAATCTCATCGGTTTTCATCTATCTCATATTCAGTCTCATCAATCATTTTCTGATGCCGAAAACTCATTTTACCATCGAGGAAGCTATCTCTACAAGAAGTCAGCAGAACAATTGACTTTCTCTGAGAATGACATACTGAAACATGGGCGAACAATGTTCGCCCTTACGATTTAAGGAGTAAAAATGAAAAGAATTACAGATAATCTTAAATCCATATTATGCGTACTTCTTGTTATTATCCTTGCACTGCTCAGCGGTCTGAGGCTCATGGAAATACAGGTTGTAGGCGACGATAAAATAAAAAAGCCCACAAAACAAAGTACTGACAGCATCACTTTCACACGTCAGGTCAAAGCTACAAGAGGCAGTATCATGGATTACGGCGAAAATGCTCTCGTCACCAATAACGCTCGATGCGACCTTGTGCTTCAGAAAGCATTCTTCCCCGAAGAACTGCAGGACGGAAACAAATGCCTCCTCGGAATCTACAACGCACTTAAAGACCACGGCTATGAATTCAAGGAATCCATTCCGGTTTCAAAAACCAAGCCCTATACCTTTACTGCTGATGATACTTCAGAGCTTGTCTCCGACCTCAATCTCAATGTTTACGCTTCTGCGGAGAACTGCATCGACAAGCTTATTTCCGATTATGAAATCTCGTCCGACTATTCCGATGAGGAAAAACGTATAATCGCAGGTATGAGATACGAAATGATCGCCAAGGACTTCGCCTACAGCATCGACCTTGTTCTTGCAGAGGATGTTGACGAGAAAACCGTTGTTGATATGAAGGAACTCAGCAACTTCTACCCCGGAATCGAAGCCATAGAGTCTACTGAGCGTCTTGTCCTCAGAGGTGACATTCTCCCACACGAAATCGGAACAGTCGGTCCGATTTACGCCGAGGAATACGACCGTCTGAAGGATCTGGGCTACGCACTCAACGATACTCTCGGAAAAAGCGGTATTGAATCCGCAATGGAAACTCAGCTCAGGGGTCAGAACGGTCAGGAGGAGCTTACCGTTGAAAACGGCTCGGTTGTCAATTCACGTACCATCGTTGAAACAAATTCGGGAAGTACTGTCAAGCTCACTGTAAGCGGAACATATCAGCTTAAACTTCAGAAAATCCTCACAGACTTTATTTCCGAGCTTCCGAAGCTCCATACCAACAAGAACGGCAAAATCCCAAGATGCGGAGCAATCGCTGTACTTGACGCCAAAACAGGTGCTGTCAAAGGTCTTGCAACGGCTCCCACATACAATCTTAAGGATTACCTTAAAAATTATGAATCCTTCCTCGAAATGGAGGACTCCCCTCTCATCAACCGCTGTACAAACGGTCAGTATCTCCCCGGCTCTACATTCAAGACAATTACCGCAACTGCCGGTCTCAACGAAGGCATAGTCAACGAAACAACCACCTTCTACTGCGGCGGTGAAGGAAGCTTCAAATACCACGGCTCGGTCTACGGCTGTACGGGCTGGCATAACGATATTTCCGTAAGACGTGCCGTAGAGGTCTCCTGCAACGACTATTTCTACTCTGTTGCCGACCGTCTCGGTATCGACAATATCACAAAATATGCGAAACTCTACGGTCTCGGCTCAAGCACCGGTATTGAGACAGGCGATATTCCCGGTTATCTTTGTAATCCCGAAACCTTTGCACTCAGAGGTCAGCCATGGTACATCGGTTACGTTATTCAGGCCGGTATCGGTAACCAGGACTGTGCTACAACTCCGCTTCAGATGGCTGTTGTTGCTAATACTATCGCAAATCGTGGAATCAGATACAAGCCCTATCTTGTTGACAGTCTCTACAAATACGGTTCGGGCGAGCTTGTATCAAAAACTCAGCCAACCATTGCTGAGAAAATCAAGCTTAATGACGAAAATCTCTATGATTATATCATACCCGGCATGATCGACGCTTCACGCAATATCCCTGCACAGTATTCTCTCTCAAACCTCGGATTTGATGTTGCTATCAAGACCGGTACTCCTCAGACAGGTCAGGATACTTCGGAACAGGACTCTTTCTTCATCGGATTTGCTCCTGCCGATAACCCCGAAATCGCTTTTGCAGGCGTTATCGAGGACGGTGAGTATTCCAAGTATATGATCCGTGACATTATTCTTGCTTATCAGGAATGTTACGGTCTTGCCGGAGTGATGGCAACGGATACTTCTCTCCCCGAAGAAGTCCATGCAGACGGTACCCCATATGAAACTACTACAACTACAACTACCACAACTCAGCTAACTGTAACATCATCTTCAACAACTGCCGCTGTACAAACCACAACAACAGCTCCCTATGCTGAGTCTTCTACTACTACAACCACAACAGCTCCGATAACAAGCTCCACTACTTCCACCACAACTACAATGCCTGCCGCACAGCCGCCTCAGACACCTCAGCCTGAGGATAACAATGAAAATCCCATAGGATAAAATGACTGCCGTTATAAAGGTGATTCACCATATAACGGCAGATTTTTTTATAATTACGAATAATTCCCGTTTATATGTTCAAAATATAAACGGAGGTGTTATACGTGAATAAAAATACCAAAGACGATAACATGAAAAAAAGCTCAAAAGGCTTTTATGCAGCACTCGGAATAAGTGCAGTAATGATTGGCTCGGCATGTTTTTTCTCCTATAATGAAGGGAACAAGCTTTCAGACAAGAATCCTGCCGTAATAAAACCGCAAAGCTCTGATGCTGCTGTTGACAATAAGCAGACAAATATTCCCAGAACAACATCGGTTTCAAAAACCAAACCCGTCACCACAACCGAAATAACTTCTGTTACTTCAACAAAACCCATTGTCACAATTCCTGCGGCTGAGATTATCAAAACCGAACCGCCTAAGAATACCCAGACAGGTACGCAAAAGCCTGCCGATTCTCCGACAAGTGCGGGAAAGCTCGAAAATCCCAAGCCTCCTCTCAAGGACATCAGCAGTGTTATCAATCCTTTCAGCGGCGGAGAGCTTGTAAAGAATGAGACTACAGGCTCGTGGCAGACCCATAACGGTACTGATATAAAAGCTGAATCAGGTGCAGAGGTCTACGCAATTTCATCGGGAGAAGTTACCGATATTACTACCGATAACCTCTGGGGAGTGACTGTAACTGTGAATCATCATAACGGTTATATCTCGAAATACTGCGGACTCGGCTCCGACCTTTCCGTTCAGAAGGGTGATACGGTGGCAAGCGGAAGCGTAATCGGAGTTGTGGGAACGTCTGCCGATATTGAAAGTGCACTCGAACCGCATCTTCACATCGAACTTACCCACAACGGAAGCTACATCGACCCTGTAGCCGCTGTTACAAAAGATTAATGTAATTACGTCATAAAAAGAGACTTAGCCTCACTCCACCATGCCGATGTACGGCTGATGAAGACGACTAAGTCTCATTTTTTTAATACTCAGCTAAAGAGATCGAAGGAAATTCTGCGTGATTCAACATCGTAATAATTTTCGAGTTCTGCAATATAGTAGCGGAAACAGGTTTTGCCATTGAACATCATTACGTCTCCGCTTTCAGCAATACCGAGAAGCTCAAGCTGCTGTTCGGTAAGGTTATTGAGATATACAGCGGAATCCCTTTCAACATTGAAATACTTCATCTGTCTGTCGGTAAGCTCATGCAAATAGACCTTTGCACCTGTCTGCTTTCCTATTGTCTGGAGCATTTCAGGAGTAGCCTCGTTGGTGTAATAGCCGCCTGCGTCCTTTGCGAGCTTGAAGATAGCAAGCTGAGCGTCGGTAAGCTCGTCGAGGAAAATAACGCTAACGTCGGATTCTTTTTTTCCAAGCTTCTGCTTCTGCTCACCGTTGAGAAGTGTGAGAACATATTTTGTTCCGCCTGTGACTCCGATTAATTCCTTTTCGTTTTCGGAGAGCTGTACTCCGATATTCTCGGAAAGCTTGCTGAGACTCTCTGTAATCTCATTACGATTAAGAGTGGTCCACTGAATATCTGTCTCCTCAACGAGAGGTCTCTCAAGAACTACTATACGCTCCATATTTTTAAGAGTAAACTTCACGAAAGGATACTCCTTATCAGCATAGTTCGGCTCGATATAAACAGCGGTACTTCCCTTTGATGCGTCAACAGTATTTACCACACGATAGCGGTATCTGCCGGATGGTGAAACACCTGATTTAATGACGGTACTGTCAGTAGTTGTAACGAAAAACGACGTAAACAGAAAATATCCGAGTGCTCCGAAAATATACATAAGCAGGATAATCGTTCCAATGGCGGTCTTGGCACCTTCTCCCGCACCTGAAAGCAGCAGGATTGCTATACCCGTGATAATTATCGGGAGTATCATTCCCCACTCACCGAAATACAGCAGGACTACCGGCAGCATTGCAGGAAGTATAACAAAACTCGAAAGACGTGTCATAATCTGCTTTCTTGTATAGAGCATTATAACAAGTACAATAAGTGAAACTGCCGAAATAACAAGGCACAGAGAGGTTCTTTCTTTTATATGTATATCGTAAAAAAGCGAAAAATAGCACAGATAACACACACATGCCGCATACAACGGGCTTACAATTGAACAAACTCTTTTTGTCCAGACATTTGCCAGAAATCTCTTCATTTTTTCCTCCGTATAAAGTATTTTACCATAATATTATACCATTATTTTCTATCGGTTACAAGTCTTTTGCTCAAAAAAAAGTTACAATTTGTTTAAAGAAGCATCATGAAAATTATTGACATCCTTTTAAAGGTGTATTATAATTAATGTATCCTCAATAACCGCTGTCAGGCGGTTATTGCTCCGAACTTCGTTCGGGGAGCGCAAATTCTTTATAATATAAGGAATTTGCGCATCACATTCATTGATGTCAAGCTCATTTTGCCCTAAAGGGCAAAACAAAGTGCAAGAAAAATTATCAATTCCTTTATTTTTTCTTGCACTTTGTCAACTTAAAATTGGCTTTAAAAAGCTATTTTAAGCCAATTTTAAGTTGATGAGCAGACATTAATTATTGTATACGAAAACACGGCGAAATATCGGTCGTTTTGTGGACGCAATTCACAAAACATTCATAAACTGCGCTTACTGCACAGAATACATTTCCCCTGAACGGAAGGATGAAAAAAATGAAAGTATCAGCAATTATAGTATGTGCGGGGAGTTCCACAAGAATGTGCGGCGTAAACAAGATCCTCGCACCTCTCGGAGAACGTCTTGTAATCGGCGTAACCATGCAGAAATTTCAGGCTTGCGAAAGCGTCAGCGAAATCATTATCGTCGCCCGTGAGGACGACATTCCCGCAATAAAGTCTGAAGCCGAAGCCGCAGGAATCACCAAGCTTGCTGCCTGCACATCGGGAGGAGCTACACGTCAGGAAAGCGTCATTAACGGAATACGCTGTATCGCTTCCGATACGGAACTCATCTCCATTCACGACGGTGCACGTCCGCTTGTAAAGCCTGAACACATCGAAAAAGTCATAAAGGACGCTTCCGTTTTCGGCGGAGCTGCTCTCGGAGTTCCCGTAAAGGATACCATCAAGACGGTTGAGGACGGACTCATCACTGATACTCCTCCGAGAAAATTTCTCTATATCACGCAGACTCCGCAGATTTTCAAGCGTCAGCTCTACTTTGAGGGAGTCGACTTCGCACTTGAACACGGTCTCGACTTCACCGACGACTGCCAGCTCGTTGAAGCCATAAACGGAAAAGTCGCCATGACTACGGGCGACTACACCAATATCAAAATCACTACTCCTGAGGATATTGCCATCGCAGAAGTCCTCATGGGACTGAATTAAGGAGGTACTATGTTCAGAATCGGTCACGGATACGATGTACATAAGCTTGTCGAGGGACGCCGCCTCATTCTCGGAGGCGTTGATATTCCCCATACTACCGGACTTCTCGGACATTCTGATGCGGATGTGCTTCTCCACGCAATAATGGACTCCATGCTCGGGGCACTCGCACTCGGCGATATAGGTCATCTTTTCCCCGATAACGACGCTTCCTTCAAGGACGCTGACAGCATGAAGCTTCTGGAAGCAGTCTGCCGTGTGATTGACGAAAAAGGTTACAGGATCGGCAATATCGACGCAACCGTAATCGCACAGGCACCTAAGCTTGCTCCATATATCGTCACAATGAGAGAGAACATCGCAAATGTCTGCAAATGTGATGTATCTCAGATAAGCGTTAAAGCCACTACAGAGGAACATCTCGGATTTACAGGCGAGAAGCTCGGTATTTCTGCCCACTCCGTCGCACTTATGATAAAAAAATAAATGCAGACTTGTATTATGTCTGCCTTATTAATAAAGGAGGATATTAAACATGAGAAAACAAATCAGAAAGACTCTTGCACTGGCTTCTGCTGCAGCAATGACAGCTATTTCCTGTGCATCTGTCACATCACCTGCCGCAGCTGAAAGTTCATCAGCAGGCACAACACAGTTTCCATTCGTCATTGAGGGAGAGAATATGGAGGGTGTCACCAAGACATGGACCGATGTTCACGGTACAAAAATCCCCGACTATTCGGGAGATGGCTTCTTCTACCTCGAAAACAGCGGCGCTTCCTTTGAAGTAACCGTTCCCGCTGACGGAATGTACACACTCAGTATCAGAGGTGCACAGATTCTTAACGAAGAAGGACGCTTCCAGACAGTTAAGGTCAACGGTATTGAATACTCCAAAACAATCCCTTATTCAAAAGAATGGAAGGACTTTGATTTCGGTACAATCCGTCTTAAAAAAGGCGTGAACGAAATTGAGTTCATATCAAAATACGGCTACCTTGCTATAGACACGGTTACCGTTTCAAGCAAGGAATTCCCCGACGTTGCCGCACAAGCTGACTCCGTTCCCTGTGACCCGAAGGCAACTCCCGAAGCAAAGGCACTTATGAAGTACCTGCACAGTGTCTACGGAAAGCATATTATTTCAGGTCAGCAGGAAATCTACGGAAACGGTCATCAGGTTTCAACATCAATCAGATACGACGCTCAGAAGGACATCTGCGTTGATGAGAACGGCGTTGAGTACACTATCGACAGAGACAGTGCTGACAAGGACGAGGGCGGAAACGTGTTCTACTGGCACTGCACAGGTCCCGACGGAAAGGTCTACGACTACAGCACACAGAACAGAAATTATACTTACCAGTACTACGACTATGAGTTCGACTGGATTTATGACCTCTCAGGTGCATATCCCGCAATCAGAGGCTTCGACTTCATGAACTATAACCCTCTTTATGGCTGGGAGGACGGTACTACTCAGCGTGTTATCGAGTGGGTAAAAGAACGTGGAGGTATCGCTACAGCTTGCTGGCACATCAATATCCCAACTGACTTTGCAGGCTATACCCCCGGAGAGCCTGTTGACTGGAGTGGTGCTACCTACAAGGTAAATCACGAATTCAAGATAGCAAACGCAGTTAAGGCAGGTACAAAGGAAAACGAGTACCTTGATATGGCTATTGAGGACCTTGCTGAGCAGTTCCTCATCCTTCAGGAAGCAGGCGTTCCCCTGCTTTTCAGACCCTTCCACGAGGCTGAAGGTAATCCCAGTACTACATCTGACCCCATAGACGGCTCAGGAGCATGGTTCTGGTGGTCACAGGACGGTGCCGAGGATTATAAGGCACTCTGGAGATACCTCTATGATAAACTCACCAACGAATACGGTCTCCATAACCTCATCTGGGAGAACAACCTCTACAGCTGGTCTGATTCCTCAGCAGCATGGTACCCCGGCGACGACTGCGTTGACATCGTTGGCTGGGACAAGTATGATACTCAGTATAACCGCCACGACGGTCTCACAAGCGGTCCCAATGAGGACTGCAACAGTCCCGTTTACTGGTCACTCTACGACTATGTGGACGGAAAGAAAATGGCTGCAATCACCGAAAACAGCACAATCCCCAGTCTTTCTAACCTTACCGTTGAAAAGGCAACATGGCTCTATTTCTGTACATGGTATGATAATGGCGCAAGCGACGCATCATTCGTTATGGGCGAGAATTTCAATAATCCCGATACAATGAAGGAAATTTACCAGAGCGATTACTGCATTACTCTCGATGAGCTTCCCAAGGACCTCTACGGTACAGGCGGTTCGGAGCCTTCAACAGAGGGTACTACAGGTTCGCAGGTGACTCCCGATTACGGTGACTCCAATACCGACGGCAAGATAAATCTTGCAGACGCTGTACTCATCATGCAGGTAAAGGCTAATCCCACCAAGTACACACTCTCCGAACAGGGCGAAAAGAACGCAGACTGCTCCGATGTCGGTGACGGCGTTACAAACAAGGATGCTCTTGCAATTCAGAAATATCTGCTGGGACTTGTTGAAAAACTCCCCGAATAATCTCTAAAGGAGCCTTAAGAACGTTGTCCGTATGGAAGTATTACGTGTATTTATCGGGGGAAACCTTTCTGAGGAAAGGTTCTCCCCCGTACCCCCTTCCAAAGACTTTTAATACAAATTTCAGCCCGATAGGGTGTGTATATCCAGATAAACACGTGGTTTAATCATTCTGGGTACACCCTATCGGGCTGAAATTTCATACTGAAAGTTTTAGGAAAGGAGTTTGAGGAAGAACCCTTTTTCAAAAGGGTTTTCCTCAATAAATAACGCAATTACTTCCGTACAGACAACACCCTTATGACTCCTTTTGCTTTATCAGAATTTAATTTCGTCCGTTAGCTGTGCGGAAGCGATATCCGCTGAAACGAAGAAGTCCTTTGACAGCAGATATACGTAATCACCGATGTAAACAGCACGGTCCATGGAAGTCATCTTATCGTCCGACGACCTTGAAATCGTATTTTTCAGAGTAAAAGTACCGTTTTCGTATGAAAACAGCAGATAGCTCGTTGTAAAGTCTTCGCCGAATCCCATCGCAGGAACACAGATGAGATTTTTTTCGGGTGAGATAAGAAGCTGTTTACGGTCAGATACTGCGGGTGAATAGCTGTGTCCGATTCCGTTGTGGCTGAAATTGACAACATATTTTCCCAGTTCTCTGAGGTTATTCGGGTCTGAATTATCAAACATCACAAGCTTGACTCCTGTTGATATGCCGTTTTCGTCGGCTTCGGGACCGAATCCGAGGAGGAGTCCGTCCGACCACTTCTGCATATAGCTGCTGTAGCCTGTGATTTTGTACTCATCAAGGATTTTCGGGGATGTCGGGTCGCTGAGGTCAAAGGAATACAACGGGTCAGTCTGTCTGAAAGTCACCACATAAGCCATATCGCCGCTGAAATTCACTGATTTGATATTTTCGTCGATTCCGTAGCCGTTTACCTCGCCGACAATATTCAGGTCCATATCGAGAACATAAAGACTGTTATAACGCTCTGTCACCTGAAAGAATGACGTTACACCGCTTTCTACCTTCTCATAGTTGGTCTTGGACGTTGCAATGCGGAAATATCCGTTATATTCACTCATTGAGAACTGGTCGTTGACGCATCCGTCAACAGAACCGTTTGCCGCAGGAGTAACCTTTCCGCCATCGAGGGAAATACGTGTAATATCGCTGTCGCCGTTTAGATTTCTCACGCAGTAGAGATTCTCCGCAGAACAGTATATATTACCTGTATAGCCTGCAAGAGCCTTTATATCTGTCTTAACAGGAGTATCCTCTGAATTGAGATTGATACTGCCGATTACGGTATAGCTGAGATTACTGCTGCATTCGTCATCATCTTCGGGAAGAAGAATGCTATCCGCAGGCAGGAACGCCTCATCGCCATTCACTCCGCTTCTCGGAATATACTTTTCAAAGTCTTCGGCACCGTCAACGTTTTCAAAACAAGCCGAGGTATATGAGCTTATGAGATACATATATCCTTCGGGAGAAATACGTGCGTCCTTGTAATAGCCGTCCTGATTGTAAATGCTGACAAGTTCCGGAGATTCTCCTGTTTTATAGAAAAGGACATACGTATCTGTATCGGATACCTGATTGTATATGGTGTCTAATATCATATCATCGGAATATGCAGTTTCTTCATATTCATCCGTCCCTGCAATGACAATCAGCATTCCGTTGCAGACATACATCTCGTTTACCGTTATTGAACGCAGATTATGCACGTCTTTTTTCTCAGGCAGGTCACGCTGAATGTCAATCGTCGTAACCTCACCGAAATAACCGTCCTCCGCTTTTGCAACTCTTATGCAATAGCCGTAATTATCGACGTAGTAGATGTATTCTCCGTCTGTTTTCGCCTTATCGGGTTCTATAACGCCATTCTCCTGATTAAAGGTGTCATGATAGTCCTTATCGTCACCTGTCCCTGCCGTAGTTCCGGTAGCGACGTTACCGTCAGGAATTGCTTCTGGAATTACGTTAACTGCATTATCCGCACCGTTAAAGAATATGCCGTTCTCAGCATCATCGTAATGCCGTATATTCTCTTTGTACCTTTCATGACGCTCACTGAGAAGCCGATACACTCGGTCATAATCTTCAGCACCGTTCATATATGATTCAGTAAGGATATTATAATCCGTTTCCTTATCCGTTACGCCGATAAATGACGTAGTAACGTTGTTACCGCTTTCGGAATCTATAACATTTCTTTGTCCTGCAAAATGAACCGCACTTGTGCAGATTACCGCACCTGCCGCTGCTGCAGCCGCAAATCTTGACGCAAGCGTTATTCTGTTTCTCTTTTTCTTAGCACTCTTTTCGTCGAGCATTTTCTTCACATTCTCAGGCTCAAGCGAACTTGGAACTACGTTTCTTTCAAGCAGCTCCTTCACCTTTTCGTTATTGCTGTTCATAATTTTCCTCCTTTATGAGAGTTCAAGCCTCAGTTTCTCCTTTATCCGTGAAAGTCTTGAACGCACTGTAGACGGCTTGATTTTACAGATTGAAGCAATTTCGTCGCCTGTATAACCTCCGAGAACCGACATTGACAGCAGCAGTCTTGATTCGCCGTCAAGCCTGTCCATAGCGTCACGCAGCTCCACAGATTCAAAATCAAAGGTCTCTGATTTTGTTTCGTCACACAGCTCCTCGGCGGTATTGAAATACCCTTTCTGCATACGCTTGATTTTTGCTGATAGTATACTGAATATCCAGCTTCGGAATTTCTCGGGATTCTTCAGCTTTTTAACTGTATCAAACGCATCCAGTACAGCCTCACTTACCGCATCGGCAGCGTCATGTGAGCTTCTGAGACTGTACAGAGCAATGCGGTACATATCCTTGTAGACAGTCCCGTAAAGACGTGAAAATGCCTCTGTATCACCCTGCTGAGCAAGCTTCACATCCTTTGAAAGGTCACCCACGGCGAACACCTCCTTTTGAATCGATTCATTATATTAGTGTCTGGAACAAGCCGTTTTGCTGCACTTTGGAAGAAAAATTGTATACCTGTACAAATACAGTTGTCAGCGCTTGTGCATTATGACGTCAAAGAATAATATTCGCCCTAACAAAGTGCAAAAAGCACAAATCAAGTGGACAAAATAATGATTTTTACGTTGACATTTTCATAGCATTGTAATATAATAATGATATAGAAAACAGAAATTGACAGCTGTCAGCATCCGAATCGGGCTGTCATTTTGTCAGGGGATATTATGAAAAAGAAAAAAAGAAAGATTATAGGAGTTGTCGCTGCACAAGCCAATGAGATTGAACAGCGTCAGCTCATCAAGGGAATAAGTCAGGCTGCCCTTGCGATGAATTACGATACAGCTGTAATTTCAAACATTTACAGTCCCACTGTCGGTAAAAATGAATTTGTCTGCGAAAACAGAATCTTCGACCTGCTCAGCAGCGACGATTTTGACGCTATCATCATTATTTCGGAATCGTTTCTCGTTGAGAGTCTGAAAAAAGAACTCGCTGAACGTCTGAGTAAAAAGAATATTCCTATCATCAATATGGGGACATATGTGCGTGAATTCGATATTCCCGGAAGCATTCATATCAATACGAGCGATGAGCTTGATATTGAGGATATTGCCAACCACCTGATTGAACATCACGGCTTCACTGATATTGATATGCTTACAGGAACCTCAGGCATAGAAGCCTCTCAGCTGCGTGTAAACGGCTACCGACGTGCCCTCGAAGCACACGGAATTGCATTTGATGAAAAAAAAGTCCACTACGGCGATTTCTGGATGACATCAGGCATCGAACTCGCCCACAAGTACGCTGACGGTACTATTCCGCTTCCCGAAGCCATTCTTTGTGCAAACGACTATATGGCTTACGGTCTGATCGACACTTTTTCAGAACTTGGAGTCTCCGTTCCTGAGGATATTACAATAGTCGGCTATGAATACGTCGGAAACCGTATGCTTCACACACCGATCCTCTCTACATATCAGCGAAACAGAATTGCTCTGGGAAAGTCTGCCGTAAACATAGTCCACGCAATTCTGAACGGCTCCAAATATGAATTCACTCCGCCCAAAGGCAATTTCGTAAACGGCGAAAGCTGTTCGTGCGGTCTTATCAAAAAGCAGTACATCGAGGAGCTTAAAGCCGAAAGAATAAAAAAGGACTACGAGTTCTGGAATCTGTTCAACCCTCTCGACCAGAAATTGACTGAATGCCGTACTATCGAGGAATTCTGCGAATCATGCGGAAAATTCTTCTGGCAGGTGAGAAATATCGGCGATATTGTATTCTGTCTCAGGAAAAACTGGTACGAATCCGAACAGGATAACTGCGATACCGTTTCGTGCCGAAGCATAATACCCGGACGAAATCAGAATATCATTGATATGAGCCGCTACAATATTTCAGAACTCGTTTCACAAAGCGATTCCGCTGCCGTATATTATTTTACCCCGCTTTTTTTCAGCGACCGTCTGTTCGGTCATATAATGCTTAAATACAACGACCCTGACGGCTATGACGATATTTTCCGCAACTGGACAAAAACCGTTTCAAACGGACTTGAATTCCTGCGAATGAAAAACGACATAAAATATCTTACCGAATGTCAGAACCTTTCAGAACAGCGTGATACTCTTACGGGTATGCTCAGTGAAACAGGTATACGCAAATCGTACGACTCAGCTCTACGGAACAATGACGGCAGCAAATTCGTTGTAATGCTCAGAATAGGCGTGTTTGATGACGCTTTCTCAGATATAAATGAAAGAATCAATGCCGTTCTTGACGTTGCAGACGCTGTACGCCAGTTCTGTGGAAGCCAGAATATCTGCGGCAGAATCAGCGATTCAGAATTTATGTGCATTGTAAGTTCAAATGCCGACGAAAAACGTCTTACCGATACATTGTCAGCAATAGTCACGCAGCACACTACCTACATCAGCCGCTGCGGACTCGACTCATTCCTCTGCTGTGCAGCCAGAATCAACGATATTCCCTACAGTAAGATGATTTCACAATTCAACAGTATTATCAGCAGTCAGCAGACTTCAATCGCTGAAATGCGTACAAATCCGCATTACCGTGAAATGCTGAAAATCCGGACCCATATCTACATGAATCCTCAGGACAGCTTCGATTCCGAAAAGCTGCGTCGGCTTTATCCGTACAGTTCGGGACACCTTCGTGAAATCTACAAAAAATGCTTTGGCGTGAGCATACATAAAGACTGCATCGCCGCACGAATATCAAAGGCTCAATACTGTCTTTCCGTCACACCTTTTTCAATGGCTGAAATCGCCGAAAAATGCGGATATGTGGACTATAAGTATTTTCTCAGACAATTCCTCGCCTCAGTTGGAGTTACGCCAAATCAGTACAGAAACGAAACAATTTAACGGATACACCAAAAGAGCTGCCTTTTTATGGCAGCTCTTGGTTTTTATTTACGAATTTGCTCTTCCGAGGAATGCGGCACCGATAATGCCTGCGTCATTTCCGAGCTTTGCAATTACGATTTCAGTGTTTTTCTCAGAATTTCTTGTATAAACCTCGTCCTTTACGAGTGCCTTTACGGGAAGAAGGAGAGGATCTCCCTCGTTGCACACGCCTCCGCCGATGCAGAGTACATCAGGCTGGAAAATATTTATGGTATTTGTGATACCTGCGGCAAGGTACTTTATGTACTTGTCAACAACATCCTTAGCAGCCTTATCGCCTGCTCTCATAGCGTCGAAGGATGTACGTGCGGTAACCTTTCCCTTTTCTTCAGCCATTTGATTCATAATGCTGTCAGGGAAAGCAGCCATGGCTTCCTTTGACATTCTTATAAGACCTGTAGCAGATGAATACGCCTCAAAACAGCCCTTGCGTCCGCATGAACACTGTGCACCGTCAACCTCTATAACAGTATGACCGATTTCAGCACCTGCAAAGTTTGAACCTGAATAGATTTTACCGTCGATGATTATTCCGCCGCCTACTCCTGTTCCGAGAGTAATGCATACAGCATTCTTTGCACCCTTTGCCGCACCTGCAACATACTCACCGTAAGCAGCAGCATTAGCGTCGTTTTCGATAAATACGGGCTTGCTGATAGTCTCCTGAATGTACTTCACCATGGGAGTATTGCAGAATCCGAGGTTATTTGAATACTCAATAATTCCTGTTGCACTGTTTGCAATTCCGGGAGTACCCACGCCTATCCACTCAATTTCATCAATTGTAAGTCCTGCATTCTTTACTGCCTGAAGAGCTGTTTTTGCCATATCATCGGCAATCTCCTTTTCGGGACGGGGACAATTAGTCTTTGTGCTTGCCTTTGCGATGATGTTATAGTCCTCGTCAACAACACCTGCAACGATGTTTGTTCCGCCGAGGTCAATTCCTACGTAATACTTCATTTTAAATCCTCCTGTTATTCTTTGATTTCTGTAATCAGAACAGTAATACTGCCTTTTATATTATACGCACCTGTCCCTGACGGAACAAATACGCTTGAGCCTTTTTTCATGGATATTTCGGTCCCGCCGCAAACGAGAACGCCTTCTCCTTCCACTGCAAGCACATGATTGAACGACCGTTCATCTGCACAGAGTTCCGATTCTCCCGTAATTACCTGCTTTGAAACGGTGAAATATTCACAATCGGCAAGGAGCTGAGTTTCTCTGCCCTCATGCACAACAGGTCTGCAAAGACTGTACGGACGTGCGGGAGCAAGCGTCGTCACATCAATGGCTTTTTCTGTATGAAGCTCTCTCGGCTTGCCGTCATTGCCGATTCTGCCGTAATCGTACACCCTATACGTTGTATTGGAGTTCTGCTGAATCTCCGCAATGAGGATACCCTCACCGATAGCATGGAGTGTTCCGGGTTCTATAAAGAAAACGTCGCCTTTTTTCACTCTGACACGCTGAACCTTGTCAAGAAGCGTATTCTCCTCTATGGCACGACGGAATTCGTCCTTCGTAAGCTCTTCACGGAAGCCGTAAATAAGCTCTGCATCGTCATCGCAGTCAACTATATACCACATCTCGGTTTTGCCGTATTCACCCTCAGCAGACATCGCATACTCATCATCGGGATGAACTTGAACCGAAAGTCTGTCCTTTGCGTCAATCAGCTTGATAAGCACGGGAAATGCTTCAAATCTTGCACAGGCTGTTCCGAGAGCCGACGGATTTTCCTCCAGATAAGACGAAAGAGTTCTTCCGCAGTATTCTCCATGTGCGATGATGCTCTGACCGTCCTTATGACAGCTCAGTTCCCAGCTTTCCGCCAGTTTATCGGCACTGCTTTTTTTTCCGTATTCGTCACGGAGTCTTGTTCCACCCCAGATATAGTCCTTGACAGGCGGTATAAGTTCAAATGGCTTCACCTGATATTCCTCCCGTATTGCGCATAGAATTCTTCTTCAGAGCCGTTGTAAACGTTGAAGTCTATACATTTTTCTTCACCGTAATAGCCGTCAAGAACGCCTTTATCGCTGTATTGCCAGAATTCCCATTCAATAAGGTCAGGTTCACCGTTGACGCTTCGTATCCACAGCGGATAATCGCTGAATTCTTCCTTGACATAGCGAAAATACACGGGAAGCGTTGTATAGATTATAGGTTTGCATCCGTAATGCTTCTCAAGACGTTCAAGAAGCGGACGGAGTATCTCTTCCGCTTCTTCAGCAGAAGGCTTGTTCTTTTTCTTATCTCCGTAGTATTCAATGTCAACAACGGGCGGCATGTCAATAGCATCAGCGTCCACAACTGTAATGAAATTCTCCGCCTGAGTTTCACCGGAACTGTCAAAACTGAAAAAATGATAAGCTGAAACAAGTATATCGGTCTCAGATGCATCACGAAGATTTCTTGCAGCTGATTTGTCAATATAACCGCTTCCCTCAGTTGCTTTTACAAAAGCGAATTTCACGTTCTGTTCATCAAGGACGTTCCAGTTCACGATTCCCTGATAATTTGAAACATCTACGCCAAAAACAGGATATTTTGTTCTGTTAACCTCAGCAGCTGAAAAATAATACGATGCCGCAATGGTTACTCCCGTCATCATGATTCCGACAACAGAACAGACAGTCCGTTTAAACTTACTCATCAATTCTCTCCTAACACTATTTACACTATTATAATAAACCATATTCCGAAAATAGTCAACAGTTTTTTTGAAACACTCCCCCGAACCGTTAAACTGCACAAAAAATCAAAAAACTATTGCAATATCAGCGAATAAAGGGTATAATAACAATATATGTATATGCAACGGATACAACTTTCAGGAGATTGAATAATGGAGAAAAAACGAACAATACAAAGAAAATCGGCAAAAAAACGCTCACGTCCCAAGGTGAGGTTCAACATCGGCATAATTCTATTGATATTTTTCCTTTCAATTGCCGGCTGCTTTACTCTCTACATGATTGCCGCAAATGTCAATGGTGATTTTCTTGACAGCGAGGAAGATAAGGTCGTTATAACCGAAGAACAGCCATCGGAAACCTCTGCGGAAACCGATAAAGCTCAGAAAACTCAGAGCAGCGGCATAAGTTATCCGCTTTCTCCGTCTGCACCAAAGGATGTTTCATATTTCAGCGATTGCTGTCTTGTTACCGACTCAACACTTCTCGGTATGGCAGCGGACACCTCCTTTATGGAGATAATCGGCAGCGAACAGCTTAACGCTGTCAACTGCAATACCGTACAGCTTTCGGGAACTTCAACTGTATGCGATACCGTAAAAAGCAAGAATCCGAAGAATCTTTACATCATGCTCGGAAGTGATCTCGGAACTTCTTCCGAAAAGGATATGATTAACGGTGTTTCCGCACTTGTGAACTCTGTCAGAACAGAGTGTCCCGATACAAAAATCTACATTATGCAGCTCCCGCCAACAGGAACGGAAACAGCTTCCGTCACGAACAAGCTTATCGACAGCTACAATCAGAAACTTCTCTCCATGTCCGAGACTTCGGGTGTGTACTGCGTTGACACAAATATTATCCTCAAATCTGTTGAGGGTGGACTTTCTTCTGAATTCTCGTCAGAAAACGGAGGTCTTTCTGACAAGGGATACACCGCTATCAAGGATCGTATCCTCTCATGCACCGTTTAATATGATAAAAACCGCACTACAACATATGGTAGTGCGGTTTTCTTGTCATTGCAGCCGATGCAAATGACGATATATCGTCGTTTCACGGATTTTGCAAGATTTCCGGCAGCAATATTAACAGTTTTTAACAGAAAGTTGAACATTTTATTGTCTTAATACACAATTGACAACTTACCATTAATGGTTTATACTTATATAGACAAACAGAAGCGGTGACACAATATATAGTAGTCGGAGGTACAAGATAATGATTATCCATATCATGAAAAGGGACGGAAGAAAAGTCCCGTTCAATATCGAAAAAATTGCAAATGCTATCTACCGTGCGGCTCAGTCATGCGGCGGAAGCGATTTCAATGCAGCCATGGAGGTTGCAGCTGAAGTATGCAAACTCTACGAGGAAAGAAACCCCGGAAAGGTTCCGACCGTTGAAGAAATCCAGGACCTCGTGGAAAAAGCCCTCATCGAAAAAGGTCACGCAATGACCGCCAAAGCTTACATTCTTTACCGTTATGAGCGTACACGCTCACGTGAAATGAAAACAAAGCTTATGTGTGTACTCAATGAACTGACCTTCAGTGCCGCAAAAGACAGCGACATCAAACGTGAAAATGCCAACATCGACGGCGATACTGCTATGGGAACAATGCTGAAATATGGCTCTGTTTCCGCTAAGGAATACTATGAGATGTACGTCCTCGAGCCGAAACACGCAAAGGCTCACCGTAACGGCGACATCCACATCCACGATCTGGACTTCTATACCCTCACAACAACCTGCACCCAGATCGATCTCAGAAAACTCTTTAAAAACGGCTTTTCAACAGGTCACGGCTTCCTCCGTGAACCCAACGACATCGCAAGCTACTCAGCACTCGCCTGCATCGCTATCCAGTCCAACCAGAACGATCAGCACGGCGGTCAGAGTATCCCGACTTTCGATTATGCTATGGCTGACGGCGTTAAAAAGACCTACGCCGCACGTTATACCCAGAATATCGCAAGAGCCCTCTCACTTCTTGCAGGCGTTGAAAATGAGGCTGAAATCGCTAAGGAAATCAGAAACGAAATCCTCGAAAAATACGACCTGAAACCCATCCTTGCAAACGACAACAGCTATCAGGAAAAGGAACTTGAGCTTCTCCTCAACTATACAGATAAAGAAACTGCGGAAAAGGTTCAGGCTTTTGCTGCAAAGAACGCTGAAAAGGAAACCGACCGTGCCACTTATCAGGCTATGGAAGCACTCATCCATAATCTCAACACTATGAACAGCCGTGCAGGTGCTCAGACTCCGTTCAGTTCAATCAACTACGGTACCGATACATCTCCTGAAGGAAGAATGGTAATCAAAAATGTTCTCCTCGCTCAGGAAGCAGGTCTCGGAAACGGCGAAACACCTATCTTCCCCATACATATCTTCAAAATCAAGGACGGTGTGAACTATAACCCCACCGACCCCAACTATGACCTCTTCAAACTTGCATGCAGAGTCTCAGCAAAGAGACTTTTCCCCAATTTCTCGTTCATTGACGCTCCTTATAATCTCCAGTACTATAAGGAAGGCAATCCCGATTCTGAAATCGCATACATGGGCTGCCGTACACGCGTTATCGGAAATAACTACGATAAATCCCGTGAAATCGTTACAGGCAGAGGCAACCTCAGCTTTACCTCAATCAATCTCCCCAGACTCGCTATCAAGGCTGACCACAATGTCGGACTTTTCTTCGAGAAGCTTGAGGATATGATGGACCTCGCTATCGACCAGCTTATGCACCGTTTCCGCATCCAGTGCCAGAAACGTGTAAGAAACTTCCCCTTCCTTATGGGACAGGGTATCTGGATGGATTCGGACAAGCTCGCAGCTGACGATACTATCGAAGAAGTCCTCAAACATGGTACTCTTTCCGTAGGATTCATCGGACTTGCCGAGTGTCTCAAGGCTCTTATCGGATTCCACCACGGTGAAAGTGAGGACGCCCGTGAGCTTGGTATGGAAATCATTCAGGCTATGAGAAACCGTCTCGATGAGGAGGCAAAAAGAACAGGTCTTAATTTCTCTCTCCTCGCAACTCCCGCAGAAGGTCTTTCGGGACGTTTTGTACGCATGGACGCTCAGAAATACGGTATTATCGAAGGCGTTACAGACCGTGATTACTATACAAACTCCTTCCACGTGCCTGTTCATTACCCCATCAGCGCATTTGAAAAGATTAAGATTGAAGCTCCCTACCACGAGCTTACAAACGCCGGTCATATCAGCTACATCGAACTTGACGGCGACCCGCTTGAGAACCTCACTGCATTCGAAAAGATTGTACGCTGCATGAAGGAGTCAGGCATAGGATACGGCGCTATCAACCATCCCGTTGACCGTGACCCATGCTGCGGATATACCGGAATTATCGGAGAAACCTGCCCCTGCTGCGGCAGAAGCGAAAACGACAACAATGTTGCTTTCGACAGAATCCGCCGTATAACAGGTTATCTTGTAGGTACTCTCGACCGCTTCAATAATGGTAAGCGTTCCGAGGAGCATGACCGTGTAAAGCACGACGTCTAAGGTGATATAATGGAATTAAGAATTGCCGGAACCGCCAACGATTCTATTGTTGACGGTCCCGGAATAAGATTTACGATTTTTACGCAGGGATGTCCGCATCATTGTGAGGGATGCCATAATCCGCAGACCCACGATTTCAGCGGCGGTACCATCACCGATACGGATGAACTGCTGAACAGAATCAAAAGCAACCCTCTGCTGGACGGCGTAACCTTCAGCGGCGGCGAACCTTTCTGTCAGGCGGAGGCTCTTGCGGAGCTTGGCACTAAAATCAAGGCTCTCGGACTGAATATCGTCACCTATACGGGCTATACATTCGAAGAGCTTTATGCCGACCGTCATAAAAACGGATTCGGTGAACTTCTTTCAGTTACTGATTATCTGATTGACGGTCCCTTTGTTCTTGCACAGAAGAACTGGGAAATCAGATTCCGTGGAAGCAGCAACCAGCGTATCATCGACGTCGCCGAAAGTCTCAGAACAGGAACTCCCGTGACAATTGACTTATAAAATAAAGGGCTTATCCTTAAGGATAAGCCCTTTATTATAGCATAATCATCAGTTTTCGTCAGCGATTTTAGTAAATTCGAGAACCTCGTCACGGAACAACGGAGTACTGAAATAACGCTCGGCAGTATCCGGGAGAACTGTAACAACAGTTTTCCCCTTACCAAGCTTTTTTGCAAGTGCGATTGCAGCTGCGACATTGGTACCGGCGGAAATTCCGCACATAAGACCTTCCTTCCTTGCAAGAGCACGGGAAGTATGGATTGCTTCCTTATCGGAGACAATGTATATATCGCTGTAGATTTTTGTATTCAGGTTTTCGGGAATAAGACCGTCGCCGATTCCCATCTGAAGGTGGGTTCCGATGTTGCCTCCCGAGAGAATAGCAGCGTTTTCAGGTTCAACCGCCCAGATTTCAATGTCGGGATTGGCTTCCTTAAGGACTTCTCCGATACCTGAAATTGTACCGCCTGTACCGATACCTGCACAGAATCCGTGTATGGGACCGTCAACCTGAGAAAGAATTTCCTTACCTGTATAAAGACGGTGAGCATCGGGATTGGCAGGATTCTCAAACTGCTGGGGAATAAAAATATCGGGATTTTTCTGCTGCATACGGATGGCAGTCTGAAGACATTCCTCGATGCATTTGCCGATATCACCGTCATCGTGCACAAGTATAACCTTTGCACCATAATGACACACAAGCTTTCGACGCTCTTCACTTACTGAATCAGGCATGATAATAATTGTTTTATAGCCTTTGACAGCGCCGATCAATGCAAGACCTATTCCCTGATTTCCGCTTGTAGGCTCAACTATTACAGTATTTTCGCTGATAAGTCCCTGTTTTTCCGCTTCACAGATCATGTTATATGCAGTTCTTGTCTTTATTGAGCCTCCGACGTTCAGACCCTCAAATTTAACAAGAACCTGTGCTGCGTCCTCGGGAACCATATTTCTCAGACGCACCATGGGAGTATTCCCCATAGCTTCAAGGATATTATTATAAAACATAAACAAACTTCTTTCCGCTGCTCCACAAAGAGCAGATTAATGACTTTTTTACCATATTATATTATAATACATTAAAAAATGTTTTTCAAGAGAAAAAGAAAAAAATATAAAACAAAAATAAGCAATATTTGTGATTTCGTATTCTTTCAATATAGCTTTCTTTGCTGAAACAAGCGGTTTTCCGTTATTCCTCGCCTTCAGTATAATCGAAGGCATCCGGAGTATCATCGGACGCCTTACAGAACTGCGTTTCATAAAGCTGTGAATACACTCCGCCAAGCTCTATCAGTTCACTGTGCGTACCTCTCTCCGCAATAACACCGTTGCTGATAACAAGAATTTCATCAGCAGCAAGTATCGTTGAAAGTCTGTGAGCGATCAGTATGCTCGTCCTTGAAGTGATAAGTGGTTCGATGGCATCCTGAATCTTCTGCTCTGAAATTGAATCGAGAGCAGAGGTCGCTTCGTCAAAAATCATGAGTGCGGGGTCTTTCAGCAGGACTCTCGCAATTGAAATACGCTGCTTCTCGCCGCCCGAAAGCTTGAGTCCACGATTACCGACCACCGTATCAAGACCCGTTTCCTGATTCTCGATAAAGTCATATATATTCGCTTTTTTACACGCTTCGATAAGCTCCTCCTCGGTTGCGTCGGGCTTAGCGTAAAGAAGATTCTGACGTATTGTACCATTGAACAGATATGTCTCCTGACTCACGATTCCGATATTGTCACGCAGGTAATCAAGGTCAAGCTTACGGACGTCCACGTTATCAAAAGTTACCGAACCTGAAGTAACGTCCCACAGTCTCGGAATGAGATTAATGAGCGTACTCTTTCCGGAACCCGAAGGTCCGACAACTGCTATACATTTTCCGCTTTCAAGTCTGAAATTGATGTCCGAAAGAATCTGACGCTCCTTTTCATAGTAGAATCCGACGTTTCTGAACTCCACTTCACCCTTCGATTCGCCTTCGGGACGTACTGCATCGGGAGCAGACTCAATTTCAACAGGCATATCAAAATACTCGAAAATTCTCGTAAACATAGCCATTGAGCGTATCCAGTCAACCTGTATATTGAGAAGCTGATTCACAGGACCATACATTTTTCCGAGAAGTGCCACAAGAACTGTAATATCACCGACCGTTATCGTACTGTCAAACTTCATCATGAGGATGCCGCCTGCAAGATACAGCAGCATGGGTCCTATGCTTGAAAATGTACTCAATGCAACACGGAACCAGCGTCCTGCCATTCCCTCACGGATATTGAGCTTCACCATGCGCTTGTTTGACGCTTCATACTTCTCGTACTCAGCACGCTCCATTCCGAAAAGTTTAACAAGAAGCTGTCCGCTTACAGACATTGTTTCGTTGAGGATACCGTTGATTTCGTCGCTGCATTCCTGCGACTCGGCTGTAATCGACCAGCGTGTTTTTCCTGCGCTTCGTGTTGGAATTATAAACAATGGAATTACAGCAATTCCCACCAGTGCCATTACCCAGCTCTGCTGAAACATGACTACAAGTGCAACTATCAGCGTGATTGAATTTGAAAGTATGCTTGTGAGAGTGCTTGTGATTATCTGCTGAACGCCCGAAATGTCGCTTGTCATTCGGGTTATGATGTCTCCCTGATTATTCGACGTAAAAAAACGCTGCGACATCTTCTGCAGATGTCTGTACATCTTATTACGCATATCGTATGTAATGTGCTGTGCAATCCAGGTATTCATGTAACTTTCCAGCACTCCGATAAGATTTGCCCCGAGTGTCACCGAAAGCGACAGAACAATGAACAAAACAAGCTTACGCATACTTCTTCCGATAAGACCTTCGTCAATTATCTTACCCGTCAGCACTGACGGCATAAGACTCAGAACAGATGAAATCGCAATTGCAATCATGACAATTATCATCTGTTTCCAGTAAGGTTTCAGATATGAAAAAATGCGTTTAAGCATCCCTTTCGTCACCTTCGGACGATTTTTCTTTTCTTCCTCTGTCAAAAAGCTTTGTCTTCTTGGTCCTCCAACAGGCGGCATAACAATCTCTCCCTTCATATTCTGATCATATTTCTTATTTTACCACATTTCCCCGAACACCACAAGCGTTTTCAGATTATTTCCCGACTTTTTCCGCATGAATTTTCCTGCCTTTTCCGAGCAAAAGCATCAGAATAAACTGACTCATTATGAGATAATTACTTATTTTACGGAAATAAACATATACTTCTTTGGTTTACTGTCATATTTTTTGTGTAGCAGTAATCGTCGGACGGATATATTATTATAGTATCATTACCGCAAAGGAGAATATCATGCTCAGGAAGCTTATACCATTCATTTTTTCCGCAATCATTTTTATTACTCTCAGTCCTTACACGTCCCAAGCAGAGTCCGGCGATTTCACCTACACCATCATCAACGGCGAGGCTACCGTCATCGGCTTTACAGGAGAACCTGAAACACTGGAAATCCCCTCAGTCATAGAGGGATGTCCCGTTACAGAAATCCGTGACAACGCTTTTTTCAGCTGCACCTCACTCAGAAGCATAACACTCCCCGATACTCTCAGAGTAATGGGACATCATTGCTTTTACGCCTGCACTTCACTGGAAAGAATCAAACTTCCTCCGTCTCTTGAAGAAATCGGCATGGGATGTTTCTGCGGCTGTGTGACTCTTAAAGAGGTTCACATCTCTGAAAAGCTCGACGTCCTTCCCGACTCATGCTTCCGTTCCTGCACGTCACTTGAGAGCATCATAATTCCGCAGAATATTGCCGTGATTGAAAAGTTCTGCTTTTCAGGCTGCACCAATCTTGAAAATGTCTCATTAAGCGGTCGTCTTGAACAAATCGGAAGCTATTCGTTTTACATGTGCAATTCACTCAGAGAGCTTTACATTCCGCCCTCGGTAACAGCCTTCGGAACAGAGGCAGTCGGCTTCATTCCCGCAGCGGATGGTACTTCTCCGTCGTCCTCCGACGGGTTTACCATATACGGCGAAAGGGAGTCCCATGCACAGGAATACGCCAGATGCAACAATATCGCATTTTCCGATTCAGCCGCTGCAACAGGTGCAATGGCGTTTATACGGGATGCAGCGTCGTCCGCAAATCCTGCCGTGAAGCTGACCGTATGCGGAATCGCTGCAATACTGATACTTCTTCTCGGTATTTTGTTTCACCGCAGAGGCAGCATTTCGTAACACAGGAATCACTTCCCGTTCTGTATGATGAAATCTTCCTCGCTTACAGCATACATTTCACGGTATTCTTTCGGTGTCATTCCCTTCTGCTTTCTGAAAGTGTATATGAATGCACTCTGCGACGAGAATCCCAGTGACAACGCAATATCAAGATATGAAAAATCAGAGTATTTAAGCAGATTTTCAGCCGTCTGAATCTTTGCACGGATAATGAACTGCTTTACGGTTACACCTGTCTCCTTTTCAAACAGTTTTGACAGATATGAACTGCTTAGTCCGCTTACTTCCGAAAGCATATCAAGCGTGAGCTTTTCATGAAGATGGTCATATATATGGTCTATGCATCTTCTGACATGAAGCGAAACTACCCTCTCTTTTTTCAGCTCACGCATACGCTTTGCAAAATCTATACGCATCTCCTCAAAAATATCCAGCAGCGATTCACAGTCGCTGCATTTGTCTGCACGCTGAATATATATATCGCTCAGTGTATACGCAACATCGTGTCCGAGTCCGCCCTCTACGCAGAATCTTGAAACGAGCGCCACTGAAGTTACAAAGTGATACATTATATTTCTCACAGGATCATCGGAAAGAGTCCCCTTTCCTTCAAGGAAATTCTTTCTGATTATTTTGAATCGTTCCGTCACTGTCTCAACGTCGCCCGCCTGAATGTATCTGTATCCTTCAAGCTCGCTCCGGAAGGGGTTCCTCTTAAAGCCTGTATTATGCTGAATAAACAACCTGTAATTCAGGTCTCTGTTCGTGTTCACGATACCGTCACTCCTCTCCCTCATACCGAAAATCACACAGCAGAATTTGCCATATGACCATTAATTGCTCTGTTTTTATTATAGCAGATTTTTGATATAAATGCAATGTTCTCTGATATAAAATTTCTGCTCGTCCAATTATAATTAATGTGTCTTCAATAACCGCTTTAAGGCGGTTATTGCCCCGAACTTCGTTCGGGGAGCTCAAATTCTCTATAATATAAGGAATTTGAGCATCACATTCATTGAATGTGCCACCTTTCTCCACTTCACAAGGAGGTTTTATATATGGCAAAAACTTATGACCTTACAAAAGGCAACGTCACATCTGTGATTCTGAAATTCTACTTCCCCATGCTGCTTACGAATATGCTCCAACAGCTTTACACTCTTGCAGATACCGCAATAGTCGGAAAGGGACTGGGTGACAACGCTCTTGCCGCTGTAGGAAATATGTCGTCGCTGACATTTCTTGTCATCGGCTTTTCAATGGGATTGTCAAACGGTTTTTCGGTCTCGATAGCTCAGAGCTTCGGTGCAAAGGACTACAATAAAATGCGTCGGGCAACGGCAGCTTCAATAAAGCTTGCCGCTGTGATTACAGTTGTCCTGACGATACTCAGTCTGGCTTCCCTGAAGGGAGTCCTCAATATACTGCGTACCGACTCCGCAATTATGAACGACAGTCTGAAATACGGTTATGTCATATTCGGCGGACTCGTTACCACAATCGCATATAATCTCTGTGCCTGCGTGCTCAGAGCTTTGGGCGACAGCAAAACTCCGTTCATCGCCATAATCATTTCGGCAATCACCAACGTTGTGCTGAATTACATATGCATATATATCCTCGGCACAGGTGTTGAGGGAGCCGCTGCCGCAACGGTTATTTCTCAGGTTCTTTCCACAGCAATTTGTCTCGTAAAGCTCCGCAGAATCGACATTCTCAAGCTTTCACGCACCGACTTTGAGGGATGCCGTAATATGTACCCCGAACTTTTCAGAAACGGTCTGCCAATGGCTCTGATGAATTCAATCACAGCAGTCGGATGCATGGTTGTACAGTATTTTGTAAACGGTCTCGGAGTTGCCTATACTTCCGCATTTTCTCCATGCAGCCGTTATCTCAATCTCTTTATGCAGCCTGCCTGCACTGCCGGTTTTGCAATGTCATCCTTCACAAGCCAGAACTTCGGTGCAAAGAAATTCGACCGTATACGCTCAGGACTCCACGTTTGCGTCAGCATTGCTCTCATTACTTATTTCACACTTGGTTCTGTCATGTTCTTCTTCCCCGAATGGCTCGCAGGACTCATGCTCAACAGCAGCGAAACAATATCTCTTGCTGCGGAATACCTTAAAATATGCGGTATGATGGTTTTCGCCGTTGATTTGCTGTTCGTTTTCAGAAGCGGCTGTCAGGGCATGGGACGTCCCTTCATCCCGATGATTTCAGGAATTATCGAGATGGTTATGCGTATTTCGATTATAGTCATTTTCATCGGACGTTTCGGATTTGCTGCTGCTGCGTGGGCAGACGTTGCTGCATGGCTCGGTGCACTTGCACTCAATCTTGTGGCTTTTGAAATCATTCTTAAACGCTATTCTCATTGCGGACAAAAGTCTCTCCCCAAGGCTGAACCCGCACTTTCATAATCTTCCTTTATAAAATAAACAGAGCATACAGCAATTATAATACAAGAACTCTCCTGTTCCTTACGTATATCTGCTGTATGCTCTGTTTATATTTTGCAGATACACAGATTGACAGCTATATGCAACTATGTTATAATTAATGTGTCCTCAATAACCGCCGTCAGGCGGTTATTGCCCCGAACTTCGTTCGGGGAGCGCAAATTCTTTATAATATGAGGAATTTGCGCATCACATTCATTGATGTCTTGCTCATTTTGCCCTTTAGGGCAAAACAAAGTGCAGGAAAAATTATCAATTCCATTATTTTTTCCTGCACTTTGTCAACTTAAAATTGGCTTTATAAAACTTTATTAAGCCAATTTTAAGTTGATGAGCAGACATTATCGGATATGAATCTCACGGAGGTAATTATCATGAGCAACATCAAGGAAAATATAACCGAACTTATCGGAAAAACTCCGATAATGCGTCTTAACGGATATAAAAAGAAACGGAATATAAATAATGCCGAAATTCTCGCAAAACTTGAATATCTCAACCCTGCCGGCTCTGTAAAGGACAGGGTTGCACTTGCTATGATCGAGGACGCTGAAACAAAAGGACTCCTCCGAAGCGGGTCAACTATCATTGAACCAACTTCCGGAAATACAGGTATAGGTCTTGCTGCCGTCGCCGCATCAAGAGGCTACAGAACTATCCTCACTCTCCCCGATTCCATGAGCATTGAACGCAGAAATCTCCTTAAAGCCTATGGTGCCGAACTCGTTCTCACAGAAGGTTCGAAAGGTATGACGGGTGCCATTGAAAAAGCCGATGAGCTTCACCGTGAAATCGAAGGTTCTGTCATCATGGGACAATTTGTGAATCCTGCAAATCCTTACGCACACTTCACATCAACAGGTCCCGAAATCTGGGAGCAGACAGATGGCAGAATCGACATATTCGTTGCGGGAATCGGTACGGGCGGCACTATTACAGGCATCGGAAAATATCTGAAAAAGCAGAATCCCGATATTATGATTGTCGGCGTTGAACCTGCCGGAAGCCCCGTACTTTCAAAGGGTACATCAGGTCCGCATATGCTTCAGGGAATAGGGGCAGGCTTTATCCCTGAGATTCTTGACACATCGGTCTACGACGAAATAATCCCTATAGAAAACAATGACGCCTTTGCTGAGGGAAAGGCTCTTGCCGCAACCGAAGGAATACTCGTCGGAATAACTTCGGGTGCCGCACTAAAAGCCGCATCAATTCTTGCGGAACGTCCCGAAAATTCAGGAAAGACCATTGTTGTCCTGCTTCCCGATTCAGGCGACAGATACCTTTCAACGCCTCTTTTCGCCGAATAAACTGCTCATAGCAAAAGGAGCTGACTCATAATGAATACGATTATTACAACAATTCCCATGTCTGCCGTACTTGCCGCAGATACGGCATCGGGTGAAGTTTCAAAAACTGCCGCCATAATTGTGATGCTTATTGCATTTACGATCGCTTTTGCTGTTTCGGGAGTCCTGACTTACCGTATCCGTATGAAAAAGAATAATCAGCCGAATCGCCCGAATCTGTCCGAACAGGAGGAAGCTCACGATCATGACGAGAAATGTTGAACTTTTTTTCAATTCATCATATAACGGCTTCACAACTATTTCAAAAATCGAAAAATACCTCAAAGAATACCGTACCGCAGCCGTTTCGCTGTCTGACGGACTCGAATGGAATGAGGTAGTACTCTACGCCGTTCTTGCCTATGATACGGAAACAGGCAGAATGAATTCCGCTGATTTTATGCTTCTGAAAATGCCTTACAACCGTTATGCAGAATTGTGCGAAAGGCTCTCAGGCTTCTGCCGTTTGTTTTTTGCAGGCAGAAAATGACGTCCCCAAGGAAAGGAATTTATCCATGAAAAAATTATTATCCGCAGTCACAGCACTTATGGTCATGACTGCCACAGCTTCATATACAGTCCATGCTGAAGAAAATGAACAGAATACTCAGCAGTATACCGTTACATTCCTCGATTTCGACGATAAAGAGTGGCTTAAGCTGACCGTCAGCGAAGGTGATGTTATCGACTACTCCGCCATCGACACTTCATCCCTTCACCGCTACAAGGACATATACACTGAACAGGTTTTCTCATCATGGGATATTACGCCCGAAACTGTTGCAAAAGATACCACAATACGTGCGCTTGCACTGACAGCCTCCATCTCAATCGACGGTATCCCCGACAAAACCCATTATTTCTACGCTGATGAGGTAATCGACCTTAAGGGACTTAGCGTTATGATTAACGTAGAAAAGGAAGTCCCCGTTGAAAGAAGCGGCAAGGTGATTATCGTTACCGAAAAAAGCAAAATGGACGTTACGTCAAGCTGTGAGGCAAGACCCAAGCTGCTTAAAGACGCATTCACACAGGGAAAAACTGCCGAAATCAAAGTCTACCCCATTAACGAGGATCAGCCGATTACTTCATATACGGTGAACTGTCACCCACAGCACGGTGATGCTAACGCCAACGGAAAAGTCGATGCAGTTGATTCAGCTGCGGTCCTCCGAATCTATACCAATATTGCCACAGGCGGGTATGTTGAATCGGATCGTGAATTAATATACAGGGCTGATGCCGACCTCGACGGCAAGCTCACCGCCAATGACGCTTCAATCATTCTGAGCTACTACACCGCTGCTTCGGCTCATATTATCCCCGACTGGAATACATTGATTTCCGGTACGTAATGACGATATTGGACAAAATCAACAAAATACTGCCGCCGCTTTGTCTGTTTTTCTCTGACATGCGACGGCATTTTTTGACATCTGAACCATGTAAGACTATTGAAATTTTCTTCACTTTGATGTATAATTAATATGTATTTATATGCAACTATTTTTAAGGAGTGCTTAATATGTATAATGACCTTATGGATTCAATCGGCTTTGTTTCAAGCTATGACCCTGCTGTGGGCGAGGCTATGAACAAGGAGCTTGCTCGTCAGCAGAGAAATCTTGAGCTTATTGCAAGCGAAAATATCGTTTCTCCCGCAGTTATGGCTGCTATGGGAAGCGTTCTCACAAACAAGTACGCTGAGGGTTATCCCGGCAAGCGTTACTACGGCGGATGCCAGTGCGTTGACGAGGTTGAGGCTATTGCTATCCAGCGTGCCTGCGAGCTTTTCGGCGCCAAGTACGCTAACGTTCAGCCCCATTCAGGTGCTCAGGCTAACACTGCCGCTTATTTTGCTGTTCTCCAGCCCGGCGACACTGTTCTCGGTATGAGCCTTGCAGACGGCGGTCACCTCACTCACGGTTCACCCGTTAACCTCTCAGGTAAATATTTCAACTTCGTTTCATACGGTCTCGACGACGAAACTGAGACTATCAACTACGATACTGTCTACAAGCTTGCTGCAAAGCACAAGCCCCGTCTTATCGTAGCAGGTGCTTCTGCATACCCAAGAGCTATCGACTTCAAGAAGCTCTCCGAAATCGCAAGATCAGTCGGTGCACTCCTCATGGTTGATATGGCACATATTGCAGGTCTTGTTGCTGCAGGCTGCCACGAGTCTCCCGTTCCTTACGCTGACATCGTTACTACTACTACTCACAAGACTCTCAGAGGACCCAGAGGCGGTCTTATCCTCACAAACAACGAGTATCTCGCTAAGAAAATCAACTCCGCTATCTTCCCCGGAACTCAGGGCGGTCCTCTTATGCACACTATCGCTGCTAAGGCTGTATGCTTCGGCGAGGCTCTCAAGCCTGAGTTCAAGGACTACCAGAAGAGAATCGTTGAGAATGCAAAGGCACTCGCTGACGGTCTCGTAAAAAGAGGCTTTAACCTCGTTTCAGGCGGTACCGACAACCACCTCATGCTCGTTGACCTCCGTCCCTTCAACATCACAGGTAAGGAGCTTGAGCACAGACTCGACGAGGTTTATATTACTGTAAATAAGAACGCTATCCACAACGACCCCGAAAAGCCTTTCGTAACAAGCGGTATCAGAATCGGTACTCCTGCTGTTACAACAAGAGGTCTCGGCGTTGAGGAAATGGAGAAAATCGCTGAGTATATCTACCTCTGCGCTACAGATTTCGAGAACAAGGCTGACGAAATCCGTGCTGGCGTAAATGCTATCTGCGAAAAGTTCCCGCTTTATAAGTAAGTTTACCGAAAGGGACGGACAGGCTGTCCGTCCCTTTTTTTGAGGATTACACTATGTTTAAAAAAACAATCAGTAAAAAAACATGTAAGCGCATCTTTATAGCATTACTTGTTGTATTTTTTATTGCATTTATTTTTTCAGTTGCTTTAAATCTATCAATCACTTGGCAAGTAGTCTTTTTCATTTTTACGGTATTACTGGCTTTCTTCGTCTTTTTTCTAACGCTTCACAAAGATGACATAATACCGATAGTTTCCCTGCTGATCACTCTAATTCTGATTTCAGTTCTAATTTATATAGAACTTAAATCTTTTGAGGATATAATTACGCTCGCCTTTTCGATTGTCTGTGACATAATCATAAACGAAAAATTAGCTTATAAAGAACAAACCATTAAGGCAAAATACGATACACTTGATTCTAAACCAACACTTAACGCATCGTATATTGAGTTTTACTTCAATTATAAAAAAACTATAACAAGAATATTCCTATACATGTTCTCTTTATCAATAATCTGTACAAAACAATATATCAATCCGGTAAAACTTGATACCGTTTTTTTTACCATACTCTTCGCCTGTACGGTTTCAACAACAATCAGTCTTTTAATTATAGAGTTTATTCTGAAAAACGAAAGCATGATACGGTTATTTCAATTAAGAAAAGAAAACCACAAATTGCCTGATGCTGAAGAAAGTGTTTCTCAATTTTCAGGAAAATACACATCAGACGAAGTTGAGATTTTAGAAGGCAGGTTCAATTATACCATAAAAATCAAAGAAATACGTTCAAGAATTTATGCTCTTATTATTAAAGATACATTTGAGAAAGAAAAGAATAAACCAATTCCGATAAAGCATTTAGATGAAATCCTAACGTCTGATAAAAATAATTATAGCGACAGTTACAAAAACATAACAATAGAACTGCAAAAAATAAAGAGTAAAATGGAAAAAGAAAATATTAACAAAGCAAATATCGAATCTATTGACAGATGTATAAAGGCTCTTGAAGCTCCCAAAAAGGAGGCATAATATGTCCGCACCGTTAGCCGATAAAATCAGACCGAAAACTCTTGCCGATGTAGTCGGACAGGAGCATATTCTCGCTGAGGGCAAACCGCTTCGCAGGATAATCGAAAGCGGCAGCGTCCCCAACATGATATTCTACGGACCGTCGGGCGTAGGCAAGACCACGGTTGCCCGAATTATAGCAGAAAACTGCGGAATGACACTCTATAAGCTCAACGGCACCAACGCTTCCCTCTCCGACATCAAGGACGTCGTTGCCGATATAGGAACATTCGGAACTGAAAACGGAATTCTGCTTTATCTCGACGAAATTCAGTACCTCAACAAAAAACAGCAGCAGAGTCTGCTTGAATACATAGAAAACGGCGATATTACGCTGATTGCGTCCACAACCGAGAACCCTTACTTTGCAGTTTACAATGCCGTTATCAGCCGAAGTACCGTTTTTGAGTTCAAACCTGTGACGGCTCAGCAGCTTGCTCCCGCAATTAAAAGAGCTTTCCGCATAATTTCGGAGGAAAGACAGATTTCTGTTGCGGCTGACGACGAAATAATAAACAAAATCGCCTACAGCTGCGGAGGTGACGTCCGCAAAGCCATAAATACTGCGGAACTTGCGGTTATGTGCGGAGAAATCGGTGACGGTACCATTACAGTCACCACTGAATCGCTTGAAATCCTCGCCCAGAGAAGCAATATGCGCTACGACCGTGACGGTGACCAGCACTACGATATACTTTCGGCTTTCCACAAATCCGTCCGTGGTTCGGATGAAAATGCGGCACTGCATTATGCGGCTCGTCTGATTGAAGCAGGAGACATCATTTCGCTGTGCAGACGCATGCTGTGCATAGCTTCCGAAGACGTCGGACTCGCCTACCCTATGGCAATTGTGGTGACGAAGGCTTGTGTGGACTCCGCATTGCAGCTCGGACTCCCCGAAGCAAGGATTCCTCTTGCAGAAGCAATCATTCTTCTTGCAACAGCTCCGAAATCCAACAGTGCCGAAGCTGCTATCGACGCCGCTATAGCCGATGTAAGAAGCTGCGATGCACTTGACTTTCCACGTCATCTGCAGAACGTCCACTACGACGGCGAAGGGGCAAAAATAAAGGGGCAGCATTACCTCTACCCCCACAATTTCCCGAATCATTACGTTTCGCAGCAATATCTCCCCGACGCACTGAAAGACCGTGTATACTACGAATTCGGTGACAATAAACAGGAACAGGCTGCACTCCTCTATCGCAAAAAGCTGCTCGATTCGCTGAAATAAATATCGCTCCGCCAACTAAATCTTGACGGGTATCTGACGGCAAAGCATAGTCGGTGGAGCAACAAAAAGCCCCGAGAGACCTTCGGGGCTGAATTTTTATTATGTTTTAAAGCGACTTTCATCACTTTGCTGAATTACCCTGTGGACTCACCCTTTCGGTTCAGATTTCTTTAATATACATCCATCTTTTCATAGTACCACATTCTTTCATGGATTTGGGATAATGAATCAACTTCTCATTGGACTCACCTTTTTGATTTATTTTTACGGCTCAGAAGCCAATGACATTTAAAATGTCGTAATATTCAATTTTAATATGATATATCTAAAGACTCATTGTCGGAATTTCAGATAATCCTGTATCTAAATTGAGTTTAGATATGAAGCCTGAATCAACCAGCTTAGCGTCCGCCTTACAATCAAATATTCTGTCATTTCAAATCAACGGAACAAGCACGAAGCCTATATTCCCACTTTAAGATTTGATTATTCAGCAAGCCCGCCGGCTTCATGTGCTGAAATCAAGCTTGGCTCCATTGGACCCACACACCTTTCTGTCAGTAATTATTTACATTGAGTAGAACTCAGACCAAGTAAACTTGACTTTCAAGGAACTTCGTATTTCCTTTTCCTTGATTATATATTACCACATCTTTTGTAGAATGTCAATAGTTTTCTATAAACTTTTGATAGTTTTTAAGCGATTTGTAACATAGTACAAAAGAAACGCATATGATTGGTGCAGATTAACCAATCGTCTGATTATCAGAACAAATAATACTATACGTTTTATAATGAAGCATCTTCAAAGAAACTTTGAATAGGCTTGTTGAGAATCTTTGCCAATCCCCATAATTCTATATCGGAAACCGTTCTCGTGCGGTCTTCAATTCTTGATACTGAACCCCGACAGATATAAACAGCTATTGTTTCAAGCTTTGCCGACAGCTGCTGCTGACTCATTTTCTGCTCGGTTCGGAACTTCCTTACATTTTCACCTATAATATTCATCTTTTCGCCGTCTATAATTCTTGCCATTTTTCACACTCCAATGATTCATGAAATCAGTATCGGTTTATTACAGAACAGATACAGATGTTTGATTTGTCTTGACACAAGACAATTATTATGATATACTAAAATAGTCGGTTTGTTGTCCTGTCATAAGACAAAACAAAATTTCATCTTCCACTCACATGAAAGTGAGGTAAAATTATGTCAGACATCATTGAAATCAAAAACATTACCAAAGAATTCAAGGTCCTCAACCGTCGTGAGGGTCTGAAAGGTAGCATCAGGGACCTCTTTTCAAGAGACTACAAAATCGTCCGTGCGGTTGATAACATCAGCATGTCCATTAAGCAAGGCGAGATCGTGGGATATTTAGGTCCAAACGGTGCAGGAAAATCCACTACAATCAAAATGATGACCGGAATCCTCGAACCAACCGGGGGTGAAATTCTTGTAGACGGCAGCGTCCCCTACAAAAACAGGTCGAAAAATGCACAGAATATCGGCGTAGTATTCGGACAGCGTTCTCAGCTCTGGTGGGCACTTCCGCTTGTAGAATCATTTAAGATATTAAAGGATATTTACGGTGTAAGTGACGAGGACTACGAAAAAATGCTCTCACTCTACAAGTCTCTTGTGGATATTGAGCCGCTGTTACATAAACCTGTACGTCAGATGTCACTCGGTCAGCGTACTCTCAGTGATATTCTTGCAGCTTTTCTTCACAATCCGAAAATCGTCTTTCTGGACGAGCCTACAATCGGTCTTGACGTTTCCATGAAAGCGAAAATCCGTACTCTCATCCACGCCTTAAACAAGGAAAAGAATACAACTGTCATTCTCACCACCCACGATATGGGCGATGTTGACGCACTCTGTCAGAGAATCGTCATCATCGACAAGGGCAGAATGCTCTATGATAACGATATCGAACACCTCAAAAGCTTCTTCGGCTCATACAGAACACTGAAAATCCGTACAGACAGCTCCCCCGAAGCTACCGCAGAAAAAATCGGCAAGGAACTGCCTGATTTCAGCGTTTCTGCCGATAACGAGTGGATTTCCATTCTCGTAGACGAGGAAAAGTCAAAGGTTATGGAGGTGCTCAACAGTCTTCAGCAATCATACGAAATCCGTGATATGAAGCTTGAAGAAATCTCCACCGAGGAGGTTATCAAAAAAATTTACGAGGAGGGTGTTCAATGAGACCGAAAAAATATCTCACCCTCACCCGTGCAGGCATAATCGAATCCCTGCAGTTCCGACTCGGAACACTCGTAATCATCGCAGGAAATCTTCTGTATCTTATAGTAGTGTACTTCCTCTGGAAGGCAATCTACGCTTCCGCTGGCACCGATACCGTCAACGGAATGACGTTCACCGATACACTCATTTACCTCGTACTTGCAACAGCTCTTTTCAACTTCATGGAAATGTATTTCGTCTGGGAAATCGGCAGAAATATCCAGTCGGGCAAAATAGCCCTCGACCTGCTGAAACCTATGGAATACAGGAAGTATCTGTTCTGGTCGTATTCGGGAACTTTCGTAACACAGTTCTTTTTCACATTCCTGCCGACTTTCATCGTCGTGACAGCCGTTACTCACGGTGCCATCCACCTCGGAATCAATCTGCTGTTTTTTGTTATTTCCGTAGTCTTGGCAGTCTCAATCAATTACAGCATCGACTTCCTTGTAGGTACAATATGTCTCTACACCGAATCAATCTGGGGTATCAACATCATGAAACAGGTAATCGTTATGCTCCTTTCGGGCGTTACGGTTCCCATTGCATTCTTCCCCGAACCGCTTAAAACTATTACATATTATCTGCCGTTTCAGTCAATTTACAACGCACCGCTTTCCATTCTTCTCGACGGAAAATCAGACCCCGAAACACTGCTTACCACATTCGGAATGCAGCTTTTCTGGTGCGTTGCAATGACAGTCCTCAGCAAGCTTTTCTGGAAAGCGTCGCTGCGTCAGATTACCGTGAACGGAGGCTGAACTATGAAAAGAAAAGGTTTACGCTTCTATCTGCGGATTTACAGAAAAATACTCGCTCAGGACCTCAAAAGCAAAATGAGCTATCGTGCGGACTTCATCATCTCCACAATCGGTATGATTTTTACCAACATCGCCGGCTTTGTAAGCTTCTGGATTCTGTTCAGGAACTTCCCGTCAATCAACGGCTGGAGCTACTACGAAATGCTGTTTCTGTACGGTTTTTCACTCGTTTCACTCACTCCCGTACAGTGTCTGTTCGACAATAACTGGAGTCTTCGTATGTACGTTTATTCGGGCGATTTCATAAAATACTGCTTCCGTCCGATAAATCTCTTTTTCTATTATCAGTCAGAGGTTTTCGACATCAAAGGACTCGGTCAGCTCGCTTTCGGTATCGGCACAATCGCTTATTCATGGAGTCACCTCGGACTTAGCTTCTCACCGCTGATGCTCCTGAAGCTTATAGTCTTCCTCATTACAGCTTCATTGATTATGATTTCGCTCCAGAACGCCGCAGCTGCAACCTGCTTCTGGATTCAGAACTCGTTTTACGTGCTCGACCTCGTGACACGCTTCAAGGACTACGCTAAATACCCGATTACAATTTTCAGCCCTGTATTCAGGTTCATTTTCACATTTGTAATCCCCGTAGCCTTCATCGCATATTATCCCAGTATCGTGATTCTGCGTCCCGACAGCGTGCCGCTTCTCACATGGCTCTCACCTATTATAGGTATCCTGTTCTTCTTCGGAAGTTATAAATTCTGGATGTTCGGTGCCATGAAATACAGCGGTACCGGCTCGTAAACTCGCACCACAAAACATCTCTGCCTTAAGAGCAAAACCGTACAGAAGTATATACGTTACTTATTGAGGAAAACCCTTTTGAAAAAGGGTTCTTCCTCAAACTCCTTTCCTAAAACTTTCAGTATGAAATTTCAGCCCGTTAGGGTGCATCCAGTAATTTCTGAACTCCGTGTTCATCTGGATTATGCACCCTAACGGGCTGAAATTTGTATTAAAAGTCTTTGGAAGGGGGTTCGGGGGTGACTCCCCACAGTGTGGGGAGATGTCCGAAGGACAGAGGGGACCGCCGCTGTTGGCGGAACCTTTCCTCAGAAAGGTTTCCCCTGATAAATACGTATAAAATTTCTATAAGAGTATTGCTGTTAAAGCAGGTCTTTTTTGTTATCCAAGTTTGTACAAATAGTAGTAAAAATACTTTTCGTAATATGGGAATTCCGCAGTACACACAAGCGTGTAACCGTCGGGAGCTTCTTTGGGAGTTGGTTCTGCACTCCTCATGACAATAAAATCCACCGATTTTCCCTGCACATAATCGTCCTGCGCCTTTATCATTTCGGGAACGTCCATATTGTTGCGGCAGAAGTATTTATGCTCAGGCACAATCCCCGAAGCAAGATAAAAACCTCCGTCAATGAATCCGTAGTTGAGCATTGAAGGAGAGTCCTCCTCAGCGGTAAATTCGGCAAATTTATACTGCGGAAGCTCTTTTTTGGCGTACTTCATAAGATAGACATTCGGACTTCTCATAAAACAGAACAGCACACATACAGCCTGTGCAGCAATACATGAAACCGCAGGTAACCGAAATCGGTATCCATCCGGAATCGCTCCCACAGCTACAGGCACAAAAACAGCAAGCGGCAGCGGATAATAGCGATAACTCAGATGACCTCCGAACACAGACAAAAATGTTACGGCAAGTATAAATACAAAGAGTAAAAACTCACGATTCCGCTTTCTGAACGCAAATGCAGCTGCTCCGAGGATGATAATAACCGCAGGAATTGTCAGATGAATAAAAGAAAACTTTGCTCCGTCGATGAGATTTGCCGTCAGTGGGGTTGATGCACCGTAGCGGAAAAGATTGTCGGCAAAATAAACGTCGAAAAGTTCGTACAATGCTCCGTTAAACGCAAAATACAGCAAAACAGGCACCGTCACGGAAATTGCACCCGAAGCAGTCCACATTACACCTTTTACGGCAGCCGTCACATTCTCCTTTACAGCAAGAGAGAGTGCCGCAATAAAAAAAGCAGCATAGAATCCCATAAGCGAGAATTTCGTCCAGAAGACCACCATGCACAACGCTCCCGAAACAAACCACTGCCTGAACGTCAGCGGCTTTCCACGCCCCAAAGTCTCAAACGCCATGCATAGCGAACACGCAAGCAGCGGCAGACATAGTTCCTCTGCACTGTCACCGTGACAAAACGCTCCTGACGAGTATATCACCATTGATATAAGCGGAATCAGTCCAAGCGGACGACTTATCCCGAAATTCAGCAAAATCCTGTATGACACCGTGAGAAACACTGCACAGGCAGCCGATTCTATGAGAAATACGCCGAAAAAGCTGCTGTCGGAGATTAATGCAGCAACGGCATGAAGAAAGTAGAGTATCGGTCCTTTCTGCTCGTAAAGGTCACGATACGGAACAGCACCATCGTGCATCGCTCGTCCGATTGTAAGATATGTATTGGCGTCCACCCAGTCGTTTATAGGGTAAAGCGGCGAGGATTTAGAGCAGATCAGAATCGTAAGGAATCCCGTTACCGCAATAAAAATAATCTCCGCCGCTGAAATTCGGTTTCTTGTCATTTTTTCACCTCACATACTATATTACCATATCCCGACTGTAATATCAATAGGCACATTTTTGTGCATAGTGTACATTTTTATTTCAACTGTTGACTTATTATGATTGATGTGATATAATAAAGATGTTGTTAAGGCAGTGACATCCACTGCATCGTGATAATTCAATAAGGAGAAAATATATGAATCTGCACAGAATTTGTGCCGCCGTGTTATCTATCACACTGGCCGCACCTTCTTTCTTCGGATTTGCACCTGCGGCTGCGGATGCCGCTTCTTCCGAGGATACTATTACTCTGTTTTCCCTTAACTCCGCTTACTCCGAATACCTCTCAATCCCCGACGAAATCCCGACTTTTTACAATATCGGTGACGAAAACGGCGTGATTCTGGACTGCCGTGTGATTTCAGGCGAGTCCGTAACCGTTACGGACAGCGGTCTCATTGAACCCGCTTACGAAATCTGGTACTGGAACGGCGGCGTCGGCTCAACCGCATCATGGGGCGTTGAGGGAGAAACCATTGAAAAACGTCCGTATCTCGGAGATTCAGTGGTCGAAGTCAGAACAGAAAATGACATTTACTGCCTGAATGTGAGTGTTCTTGAGTACGGTGAATACTACGCAAAAAAAGTAATCTCCGATTATGTTGCCGAGAACATCACCGACAACATGACTCTTGAAGAAAAACTTGAGGCTGTTGTGAAACTCCCCGCTTCTTACGATTATGCTCCCACAGCTTCGGGGTATGTCTCTATGATTATAAAAAAGGGCGGCGACTGCTGGGGAAGCTGTGCAATCATTCTGGAGGAGCTGAAACTTCTCGGAATAAACGGCTGGATACGCAACGGCAACCGTGATGTCGGCGGAGGTTCAGGTCACAGAAATGTACTCGCTGAAGGCGACGGCTGCTACTACGAACTTGAAGCCGGTTATACCGGAAGTGCTCCACGTCTTTGCCATATCACCAAGCGAACTTCATTGTTCAATTTCAGAAACTGCGGCGGCGGTTACGAAATATACCAGTATGACGGTAACAATCAGGAACAGAAGCTTCTTGAAGTTCCGTCGGAATACAACGGAATGCCTGTTGTCGGACTTTCTCAGGAGGCTTTTTCAGGTCTGTCGTGGATTGAGGAAATCGTTCTTCCCGAAAGTCTCACTTATGTCGGAGACTTCGCATTTTACAATATGAGCAACCTCAGAAAAATCACAATCCCCGAAAAACTCAGTTCAATCGGCGGCGGTGCATTCATTTACTGCGATAAACTCGCAGAATTTGAAATCGACGAAAACAACAGCTCCTATGCTACCGACGGAAAAGCCCTCTACAGCAAGGATTTCAGTGAACTTGTGTATATCCCGTCACTCTCTTCTGACTACACCATTCCCGAAAGCGTTGAAGTCATCCGTGAACAGGCAGGCCGCTACGACAGAAACCGCCTGCACCTCACTGTTCCGTCCAATGTCAAAAGCATCGGCGAGGGCGCATTCCACGGCTGTACGAAGCTTGAAAGCGTCACGCTCGAAGAAGGTATAGTGGAAATCGGCAGCTTCGCTTTTGCCGCAAACAACAAACTGAAAAGCGTTACCGTTCCCGATTCCGTAATCTCAATCGGAGAAAATGCATTCGGCATAAATATTTACGGCAAAGTAATGAACGATTTCACCCTCTACGGCTCGGAAGGCTCAGCTGCCCAGCGTTACGCCGAAAAAACAGGTATACACTTCGAAATTGCAGAACCTCCCCTTCCCGACACGCTTTACGGCGATTCAAACTGCGACGGAAATGTAAATATGGCAGACTGCGTACTCATAATGCAGTATCTTGCAAACCCTGCCAAGTACGGTCCCGACTCCGGAACAGGTATCACTCCTCAGGGACTTGCAAACGCCGATGTCTGCGGTAACTCCGACGGCGTCACAGGCAAGGACGCTCTGTCTGTCCAGCGTCACCTTCTCGGACTGATTGAAACTCTCCCGACAAATGATTAAATAAGTGGCAATACTGTACAAAAGTTTAATGTTATTATTGTGCAGTATTGCCTTTTTTCGTTTTTTTAAAGGTTTTTTGTGAAAATTTGTCATCAGGTATTGAATATTTGTAAATATTATGGTATAATATAACTAATAGTTTTGTTCACACCTTCAAACAGCCACAAAGGAGCTTATCTATGACAGCAAAAGAAGAATTCATAAAAATCTACAATGAAAACATCAAACGAAAAGGTGCTGACAAATTGCTCGAATATCTTCAGAAAAGCGATTTCTTCACCGCACCGAGCAGTACAAGATTCCACGGCTCTTACGAAGGCGGTCTCGTCCGGCACAGCGTAAACGTGTACCACTGTCTCAAGGACTATCTCTCACGTCCCAGAACAAAAGAGCTTTACGGCATGGACTATTCCGATGAAACTATTGCTATCGTTTCTCTTCTCCATGATGTCTGCAAAATCAATTTCTATACCGTGGACTACCGCAATCGTAAAAACGACAGGGGCGAATGGGAAAAAGTTCCCTATTACACAATCAATGACGCCCTGCCATACGGACACGGCGAAAAATCCGTATACGTCCTTTCGGGATTCTTTTACGGTGACGACCGTCTGACACGTGAGGAAGCATTCGCAATCCGCTATCATATGGGCTTTTCAGGAATCGAAGATAAGAATTCTATCGGAAAAGCTCTCGAAATGTATCCGCTTGCTCTTGCACTGAACGTCGCCGATATGGAGGCTTCATACTACCTTGAGGGCACTCCCGATACATAATAAAAAGAAAAGGGGTTATTCTTATGAACTGGTACGATAACGCTATTGTTTATCACATCTATCCGCTCGGCTTCTGCGGAGCACCAAAATTCAACGACGGCGGCGATGTTGCTTACCGTCTCGACAAAATCCTCGACTGGATTCCGCATCTCAAAGAAATGAACGTCGATGCTGTTTACTTCGGACCCGTTTTTGAGTCCGTTGAACACGGCTATGATACTATTGACTATAAAAAAATTGACCGACGCCTCGGTGACAACAACTCCTTCCGCTTTATCTGTGATAAGCTGCATGACAACGGAATCAGAGTCATCCTCGACGGCGTATTCAACCATGTCGGAAGAAAATTCCCCCAGTTTGTGGATGTTCAGGAAAAAGGTCAGCAGTCAGGATACTGCGATTGGTTCCAGAACCTCAACTTCGGCGGACAGAGTCCGTGCGGCGACCCATTCTGGTACGAAGGCTGGAACGGTCACTACAATCTGGTAAAGCTCAATCTGCGTAATGTCGGCGTATGCGACCATATCATCGACGCTGTCAACTACTGGATAGAGTCCTTCGGTATCGACGGCATACGCTTTGACGCTGCCGACTGCATCGACTTCGACTTCTTCAAACGTATCAGAAGCTTCTGCAAGGGCAAGAAGCCCGATTTCTGGCTCATGGGCGAAATTATCCACGGCGACTATAACCGCTGGGCAAATCCCGAAATGCTCGACAGCGTTACAAACTATGAATGCTATAAGGGACTCTGGTCGTCTCACAACGACAAGAATTACTTTGAAATAGATTATTCAATCAACCGTCAATCAGGTGCAAACGGCGGTATATACAAGAATATCGCTCTTTACAATTTCGTTGACAACCACGACGTAAACCGTCTTGCAAGTACACTGAATAATCAGGCTTATCTGCCGCTTGTTTATACTCTTATGTACACAATGCCAGGTATTCCGTCGATCTACTACGGAAGCGAATACGGTATTCAGGGCAGAAAGGAAAATAATTCAGATGACAATCTTCGTCCGTGTCTGCATCTTGCCGATATGGAAAGAGAGAATACTCAGCTCTACAAGCATATAGTAAAACTGGGACGTATTTACCGTGCATATTCAGCCCTCAGAACAGGTTTGTACGAAAGAATCAGCATAACCAATCAGCAGCTTCTGTTCAAGAAGGTTCAGGGCGAACAGACCGTCTATGTCGCTCTCAATCTCGGTGATTATGAATACGACCTTAACTTCGGCACACACCTCACTGCTCTTGTAGACGTTTTGAACGCCAAGCAGATTCAGGTCGAAAACGGCAACGCTTATGTAAAAATGCCGCCGTATTCCGCAATGATTATCGTTTCCGACGACATCGTGAACAACGAACCCGAAACAACAGAAGTTGTGTCATCCGATGAGGATAAGGAGACAGAAATCGTAATCGGAGCTAAATACCGTCACTTCAAAGGCAATGAATATGAGCTTATGGCTGTTGCCCGTCACAGCGAGACAATGGAAGAACTTGTAATCTACAAATCTTTAAGCGACGGAACTGTCTGGGCAAGACCAAAGTCGATGTTCTCGGGAAAAGCAGGCGACGTGAGAAGATTCAAGAAAATCAATGAATAAACCGCAGAAAACAGTCAATAATAGATGTACGGGAAAATACTATTCCCGTTGACATCCTGTTTTAATCCCACTGCCACCCGCACGGCAGCTACAGGCTGTCTGTGTGCGGAGAAAGTTGGTTTATCATGAGCAAGAACAATAATAAGTCTCAGAATAAGAAGAACGGCTCAATGAATCAGAGTTCTGATTCAAAATCAAACAACAATTCTTATTCGGATTCAAAACAGAACTCAAACAGCAAGGACTGCGACTGATATTCTGCTGAGCTGCCGTATTTTCGGCAGCTCTTTTATTTTAAGGCGCACTGATTACGAACAGTATCTCATAGTGAAAATATTACAGATAGTAATCAAAAAATGTCATCAAATGAATAATATTACTGGAAATTCGCAAAAATCATTGACGTATGAAATTTTATGTGCTATAATAATAACGTAGTGTAAATCAGCACGTTTACCGCTTGTCCTCAGCGATACATATACAGCTTGCGTTGCCATGCAGCAGATTCAATATATATCTGACCGGTAACTGTAACCGGACAAGCCGCTTTAATACTATATTGATAACGGGGTAATGTTTATTATGAAAGAATATTTAGGCAGATTCAGCGTCCGCAAAATACTCCTTGCGATCGCTGACTTTTTTCTGATTGCCGTATCTGCTCTTATTACCAATTTCGGTCTTGCTGTGTTTGACAGAGACCGTGCCAACAAGTTTGTTCTTATTTCCATTGTGTGCAGCGGAATTTGCTGTCTGCTTACGCTTACTGTATTCGGTGCATACAGAATCATGTGGCGTTATTTCAAGAAAAAAGACTACTGTTCCTGTTTGTACGGCCTCCTGTCCGGACAGGCAATCGCTTCTCTGATAATAATCGTCATGGGAAAGAAGCTCCCCATTGACTACACCCTTATTCATTCTGTTATTTCTCTGGCAGCTATCTGCTCTTTCAGATACCTCTTTAAGACAGCATTTATTACAATGTCAAGTTCCGAACCCGAATGCAGCGGTGCAAAACGTACCCTCATCGTAGGCGGCGGACGTGCCTGCAAGATTATGCTCAGAGAAATCGAGCACGCCAAGGAAGAACATCGTTCCTATTCAAATGCATACGAACCTGTCTGCATCGTCGATGACAGTGCTTCAAAAATCGGCAAAAGCATTAATGGTGTTCCTGTTGTCGGTACAACAGCCGATATTTCAAAGTATGTTGACGAGTTCAAGATAGAGCAGATTATCTTCGCAATCCCCTCCTGTCTCGACGAGGAACGCAAACGTATCCTTGATTCCTGTTCAGCAGCTAAAGTTCCGATTAAAATGATCCCCTTCATCGGAAACCTTATCTTCGAAGACGACAAGGTTGAACTTATGAATCAGATCCGTGACATCAAGGTTGAGGACCTCCTCGGACGTGATCCCGTAACCTTCGATAACGCCGATATAAAAAGCTTTATCAACGGTAAAGTCTGCATGGTCACAGGCGGCGGCGGTTCCATCGGATCAGAGCTTGTAAGACAAATTGCCAAGTATTCTCCCAAGCAGGTCATTATCCTCGATATTTACGAGAATAATGCCTACGAAATCCAGCAGGAGCTTACTATGGAATACGGCGATAAGCTCAATCTCGTTACTCTTATCGCTTCTGTACGTGATTATTTCCGAATCAATCAGATTTTTGAACGCTATAAACCTCAGATTGTTTTCCACGCTGCTGCTCATAAGCACGTTCCTCTTATGGAGGTCTCTCCAATGGAGGCAATCAAAAACAATGTTGTGGGTACATTCAATGTCGCTTCCATTTCCGAATTCCATAAGGTTGAGAAATTCGTAATGATCTCTACCGATAAAGCCGTTAACCCCACTAATGTCATGGGTGCTTCAAAGAGATGCTGCGAAATGATCATTCAGTATTATTCACAGCAGCCAAATTCCAAAACCGATTTCGTTACAACACGTTTCGGAAACGTACTCGGTTCAAACGGCTCTGTAATTCCTCTGTTCAAGAAGCAGATCGAACAGGGTAAGCCCGTTACCGTTACTCACCCCGATATTATCCGCTACTTTATGACAATCCCTGAAGCTGTAAGCCTTGTTATGGAGGCTGCTGCTATTGCCAACGGCGGTGAAATATTCGTCCTTGATATGGGTAAGCCGGTCAAAATCGTTACCCTTGCCGAGAATCTCATCAGAATGTACGGAAAGATTCCATATAAAGATATTGAGATTAAGTTCACAGGACTTCGTCCCGGTGAGAAAATCAAAGAGGAACTTCTCATGAACGAGGAAGGACTCAAAAAGACCTCGAACAAGCTCATTTTCATCGGAAATCAGATCGAAATCAACGCCGATCAGTTTATCGTTGACCTCCATAAGCTCAAGGATGCAGCTAACGAAAACAATGAGGAGCTTGCTGTAAGCGAGCTTCACAGAATTGTTCCTACCTTCATCACTCCGGAAGAATTCAACAAAATGGAGCTTGAAAAAAGAAAAGCAGCCGAAGCTGCCTCTGCAAAACCTGTACTTACAAAAGCTTAATATTTTACAATTATGCCGCAACCATGTGTTGCGGCTTTTTTGCTCCATTATTTCTGAAAATAACACAATAATACTTGACTTTCGGAAGAATATGTGTCATAATTAAGTAAAGATTTGTTCACAGGAATCAATGCCGTATGACGGTATCGCTGTGCATAAAACTCCGTAAAATTCACATGAAGTATGGAGAACAGCGGTCCTGTACGTCTGTCGGCATTTTATTCCATTTACTGAGAGGAGATTTACTGTAATGATTAAGAAAATTGCAGGCGGACTCGTTTCCGCTGTGATGCTGTGCACCACTCTCGGCAGCACCGTATCCCCCCAGAGCATTCCTGACGTTCAGGCTGCTTCTTCACCAAATTACGCAGAGGCTCTGCAAAAATCACTGTTCTTCTATGAATGTCAGCAGGCAGGTCCGCTTCCTGAGTGGAACAGAGTTGAGTGGCGTGCAGACTCAACTATGATCGACGAAATCAAGGGTGGCTGGTACGATGCCGGCGACCACGTAAAATTCAATCTTCCTATGGCTTATTCGGCTTCCGTTATTTCATGGGGACTCTACCAGTACCCCGACGGAATTGAAAGCTGCGGCGAAATGACAAACTATGTCAATAACCTCGAATTCGTACTCGATTATTTCGTAGACTGCGACCTCGGCGATGAGGTTGTCTTCCAGGTCGGAAACGGTACTATCGACCATACATGGTGGGGTCCCGTTGAGCTTTATCAGCACGGTATGGAAGACGCCGGAACTTCCTATGAATCTGCCCGTGAAACTTTCAAGGCGTCAAAGGGATGTTCTGCCGTATTCGGAGATATGGCTGCTGCTCTCGCTTCGGGATACTGCTCTCTTGAAGGCAGAATCGACGAAACCAAGCGTCAGGGTTACCTTAAACACGCTGAAAATATCTTCAAGCTTGCCGACGCTTCAAAGAGCGATGATGTATACAACGACAGTAACGCTTCGGGATTCTATCGTTCTTCCCACTTCTACGACGAACTCTTCTACGCTGCTAACTGGCTCTACATCGCTACAGGCGACGACGCTTACCTCGATAAGGCAGGAAGCTACATCCCAAATCTCGGCAAGGAACTCGGTACAGACGAACTTAAATATTCATGGGCTCACTGCTGGGACGACGTTATGCAGGGTGGTATGCTTCTCTACGCCATCAATACAGGCGATGAGACCTACATCGCACGTGTCAGAAAACACGTTGACTACCTTATAAACAACCCCAATAAGGTTGACGGCAAGCTCGTCTATATCCATAACTGGGGCTGCGCAAGATATGCCCAGACCTCTGCATTCATCGCTGCTGTTGCTGCCGATACTGTACTCAAAAACGATAATACAGATCCCATCGTTGAATTCTATGAAGACCAGATCAACTATGTTCTCGGTGATAACCCTACAGGTCAGAGCTATGTTGTCGGCTACGGCGATAAGCCTGCCCACAACGCTCACCACAGAACTGCTCACGGCTCATGGAAAAATGACATCTATATGCCTGTTCAGAACAGACACATCCTTTACGGTGCACTCGTAGGCGGTCCGAGCGAAAACGGTTCCTACGAGGACGACAGAAACAATTACATCAACAACGAGGTTGCTACAGACTATAATGCAGGCTTTACAGCTATCCTCTGTAAGATGATTGACAAATACGGCGGTAAGTCCGACCCGACTTTCCCTCAGCCTGAAAAGCATGACGGTCCTGAGTTCTACGTTGAGACTCTCACAAAGGGCAGCGACGGAAGCGGTATCACTCTCAGCTTCAAGGTTACAAACCACTCCGCTTGGCCTGCAAGAGTTCAGGATAATATCTCATTCCGCTACTTCATGGACCTCAGCGAGGTCATCAGTGCAGGTAAAAAGCCCGAGGACATCGTTATCCGCTGTGACCGTGACCAGTCTGCAATGTATGCTTCAAAGGGCGTTAAGAGCGCTGAAATCTCCAAGCCTATCCAGTACGACGGAAATATCTACTATATCGAGGTTAATCTCCCCGATGGACGTGCTGTAATGCCTGTATCGGAAGGTATGCAGCAGTGCGAAATCCTCCTCGCTCTTGTAATGCCTGATTACGGCAGCGGCTGGGATGCAAAAAATGACCCTTCAAATAAGGAAGTTCTTGACGGCGGCACGGTTGACGCTGCCGGTACAGCTCACGGTGTCGTTTCACCTTACGTTCCTACTTACATTAACGGTGAACTCTACTACGGCATCGAGCCCGACGGTACATCTGCTGACGGACTTGGTTCCGCAGGCGGAAATGATGTAACAACAACAACTACTACAACTACTACATCAACTACCACAACGTCTGCTGTTACTACATCATCTTCTTCACCTGAAAGCAATCCCGACTTGGGAGACTCCAATGTTGATGGTTCCGTTAACCTTGCAGACGCTATTCTCATCATGCAGTACAAGGCAAATCCGAATAAGTATTCTCTCACAGAACAGGGTGCTGTAAATGCCGATTGTTCGAACATCGGTGACGGTATTACAAACAAGGATGCACTTGCTATACAGAAATTCTTACTCGGACTCCTCGATAAACTTCCCGAATAATACCATATAATTTCAAATAACCACACATAAGAGCAATGTCTGTATATACCTCTATACGGACATTGCTCTTAATTCTTGCATGTTTTACCCTGACGGTCCGGTAAACGAAAAATCCCGACGGCTCTTATGAACCGTCGGGATAAAAGTATGTTCTGAATTGATTCTTATTCCTTTACACCACCAAGTGCAACACCTGCAATAATGTGCTTTGAAAGCAGGAAGTACACTACGAGTACGGGAAGAACAGTGAGGAACAGTCCAAGATAAACTGCACCGAATTCTGTCTTATAGATGTCGCCTCTGAGAAGTGAAACCATCATAGGCATTGTATTTTTCTCGGGGTCATTAATGAGAATCATCGGCATAAACAGGTTGTTCCAGCTTGTAACGAAAGCAAAGATAGCCTGTGTAGCCATAGCAGGCTTCATCATGGGGAGAACGATCTGGTTGAAGATTCTGAACTCTCCGGCACCGTCGATACGTGCTGAATGGAGAATATCCATCGGTAAAGCAGGTATCATATATTGCCTCATGAAGAATACTACTGTCGGAGCCGCAATTGCGGGAAGAATAAGTGCTAAGTAATTGTTTGTAAGACCAATCTTATACATGAACTGGAAGAAACCGATACCTGTAACCTGTGCAGGAATCATAAGAACAGCCATAATAAATGTGAAGAACGGCTTTCTGAGCCTCCAATCATACGCAACAAGAGCAAATGCAGTCATTGTTGAGAAGTAGATTGTAAGAATGGTTGAACTTACAGAAATGATAAGAGAGTTTGTGAAACCCTTCAGTGGGTCGAAGTTGTTTTTTCCGTCAAGGAATTCGAGGTTTTTGAACAGATTTGTTCCGGGAATTAATGAAACAGGATTCTGCTGAACCTCAACCGATGTTCTTGTTGAGTTGATAATCAGTATCACAAACGGAAACAGACTGATTATTGCAAGTATAATACAGGTTATATATGCAACCGTAAGAAACAACGGAGACGAACCTCTTTTACTATATTTGTTTTTTACCATTCCATTCCACCTCGCAGTTTACTTGCTTTCTTGGCAGCCTTTATTTCCTTTTTACGCATTGCTTCATCCTTATCACGCATTATGTAGAACAATACGGCTGAACATGCTGCAATAATCAGGAATATTATCATACTTGCTGCGGCAGCTCTGTTATACAGGAACTCATTGGAGAACGCAAGATCTCGGATAAATACGCTTGATGTACGTGTAGAGTTGTCAGGACCGCCCTGATTGTAAAGCTGAGGAATATCAAACATATTAAGACCACCTACAAGGCTGGTTACGAGTGTGTAAAGAAGAACAGTCTTGAGGTTAGGAATTGTAATCTTGAAGAATGTCTGAACTCCGTTAGCGCCGTCAATATCAGCAGCCTCAAAGATGTCGGGGCTGATACCGAGAACACCGGAAATAAGTACGATCATTGTATTTCCGTACCATGTAAGGAACTGAATGAACGCAACTACAAGTTGTGATGCAGTTGTATCTGCATGGAAATTGTAGGGTTTGTCAAGAATATTGAAACGAGTAAGAAGATCGTTTACAGGACCTGCAGGATACTGGAATAATGTGAAGAACAGCATCGCAACAGAAGCAGCTGTAATAATGTTAGGCATATAGAAAATTACCTTAAATGCGCCCTTACCCTTGAGTTCATTACGACGTGATGTAAACCACGCTGTAAGAATGAGTGCCATAGTAATCTGAGGAATAAAATTGAGAATCCAGATTACAATTGTATTTTTTATAGTCTTCTTAAAGAGTTCGTTCTGAAGAACCCATTTGAAATTCGCAAAAACATCGCCTTCAAGAATGTTCCAGTCAGTATTGCCTATACCTTCACAGTCTGTAAAGCCGAGAATTGCTGTATAAATTGTTGGATACAGAGAAAAAATCAAATAAGCAAGAATAAAGGGGAGACTGAATAAATAACCATATTTTGCATAGCTTATGCGTTTCAGTCTCTTGCTTGAATTAGGAGTTCCCACTGTCATATCCTCCTTCTGATTAAAATAAAAGAATAAGAACCTGTATCAATAAGCTCCTGTACATTTTATTGACAAAAGCCCATTGGCACAGGTTCTTAGTAATATTCTGCGGATAAGTTGCCCTATCCGCAGAACAGAATACTTAATTATCAGTCAACTTCAACCTTTGTGGTAGACTTAACGCTCTTCTTGAATTCCTCAATAGCTTCACTACGTGACTTCTTGCCCTCAACATACTGAGTAACCTGATCACGGAATGCCTTGTTGAACTTCTCATCGTACTGAGTGAGGTTCTTACCGTTAGCATACTCATTAGCAGGAACGAATACGTCGAACATGTTCTGACCGCCGAGGAAGTCAAGCTTACCGTCAGACATAGCCATTACCTTAGCAGAAGCAACACAGTCCTTTGTAGGTGCTTCAGGGTCATATGTTCCGTTAGCCCACATATACTGGAGACCATCCTTTGTTGCATCAAGTGTGATCCACTCAATGATTTCGCCGATTGCCTTCTTCTTCTCATCAGAAGCGTCCTTGTTAGCGAGGAGCCATGTACCGCCCCAGAAGAAGCCTACAGGAGGAGGACAAACTGCCCAGTCACCGTATGTGCCTTCGCCAACTGCAGTACCGTCGCAGTTTTTAGCTATTGTGTAGTTGATGAGCCATGCAGGACCAAAGAATCCGAATACCTTCTTAGGACCGGCATCCTTCATATCATTGAACCAGCCTTCCTGCCAGTCAGTTGTACCATTGATATAGCCGTTATCGTAGAGTTCCTTGGAAAGATCAAGGAAGTTCTCACGCTTAGGATCGATTGTGAGCTTGTTATCTACAACCCAACCCTGTGATGAGCTGTTCTCAACAGCGTGCCAGAGGTCACCGTCGCCTGAAAGCATAGCGTAACCCTTGCCGCTCATATCCTCAGCAACATCAAAGAACTTATCCCATGAGTTTGTACCTGCACCGATAGCTTCTGCAACTGTAGCAGGATCATCTGTTCCTAATACGTCCTTAGCGAGTGAACGACGGTAAATGAAAGCACCGCCTGTAGCCTGATAACCAAGAGCAACAACCTTGCCGTCTCTTGTACCGAGGTCTACGGAGTACTGAGCGATCTCAGCGTCCTTGATTTTGCCTTCAACGTCCTCGATACCGAGCTCCTCGTAAGTAGCAGCGTACTTGGAAAGGTCGCCCTGTGAGTACTTGAGGATGAAAGCAGCCTCTGCACAGTACATATCGGGTGAATCGCTGTTGTTGTTAGCAAGAGCAAGGTCAAGAGCATCCTGATATGCACCGTTATCGGTAGCCTTTACAGTTGTCTTAACTTTGTACTTCTTTGCGAAATCGGGGTGAGTATCGAGATACTTCTGTACCATTCCGGGTACTTCCTCTGTGAATGCCATAAGATTGATAGTAACCTTATCGTCTTTCTCCTTGCCGCAGGCTGTAGATGTGAACAGCATTGTCATAGCAGCGAGGCCACATAAAACTTTCTTCATTTTCATGGTGAAAACCTCCATTTTGAAAATATTATTATTTATTTGAACGACATTAATATGCACGTTCGATACATTAGTAATATAATATGGTGTTTGCTTATTTTCTTTCGGAAATAAGTTCTTCAACCACATCGTCGGTACTTCCCTTTACGTGGGAGAGTTCCCACTTTTCCGTTATTGAAGCTGTTTCTCCCGGCTCATAATTTCTGAGTTCTCCAAGGATTTCACATTCAAGGAAAAGTTCGTTTGTATAGGTTTCGAAGTTGCAGCAGAAATCGGGATATTCGATTCTGTGGTATTCTTCAACGCTTACCTTCAGCATCTGACTGCCGAGTATATAAGCTATGTAGCCGTCAGTTACATTGAAACCGGCCTTGAAAGCAGTTTTTTCTTCGGGATTCTGTCTGAGGAGCGCATATTTATTCGCCAACGTAAATCTTGTGTCATAGATGTCGGCATAACTCCAGAGCGACATTGTTCTGTTTGGAAGAAAACCGTTGTTGTCTCTGCAGAGAGGAATAAACTCTGTTCCTCCGGGAGCAAGACCTGTCACAGACCATGGAGCAAACTCCATTGCTTTATCGGAAGAATTCGTTATTCTGTTCTGAATTGTAACAGAATCGTCATCATTCATTGTGCATACGAGACTGTACTGCTTATCAAAAATTGTTCTCGGCGGAGTAAGCGTCAGAACATTCCCGTCAAAGCTGATATCTACCTTTGAGTTATCCGGAAGGTATGTTTCGGGCATTTTCTCAGGAGCACACCATATTCGGTGACCGCCGTATGCATACCAGACTCCGTAACCGGGATTGATTTCATAGAAATTACGCTCATAGTCCTCAAAGAGAACATTCGGACCGTCACAGAAACCGAAAAATATTATTCTGGGACCCTCATCAACTGTTGCTATCAGTTTTATCCTGCCGTTATCCATACAGACACAATTACCATAATTCTTATATGCTGTTTCATAACAAGCAACCGCCATTTAAGATCACCCCAAGGAACATTTTTTAATAGCCTGTGTTCTTTCCATGAATTAATTATATCCCTTACGGACCAAATATACTAACCATATATTGCGACGCTATAATCATCTTTTGCTTTATTTTACAAAAACAATCAAAAGCTATTTACAAATAATATGTAAATGGTATATAATATGTAATAACAAACGGGTTTCCGTATACATGAGGTGGTTTTATGATAAAAAATCTTTCGGGAGTTTATGAAATTGTTGAATATGAAAACAAACGATCAGTTATGCTTTACGACAACGACCAGACTGAATCGTATCCCATTCACTGGCATAACGCTGTTGAAATCATTATTCCGCTTTCCAATGATTTCTGCGTAATTTCAGGCGGCGTTGAATATCACCTTAAAGAAAAAGAAATACTAATAATCCCTCCCGGAGAGCTTCACTCCATGCCGGCAAAGGAAGGCAGACGAATAATCTTTCAATGCGATAACACACTCCTGAGCGATGTCGCTGTGCTTGATTCGCTTATGCCCGTATTCAATTCATCACTTCATATCACTCCCGACATCGACAAGCAGCTCTACCTTATAGCAAGAAAAGGCATACTCGATATTTATAACGATTATTTCTCAAGAACTCCGATTTCTGATACACGAATCTATCTCAACCTTCTTATAATGTTAACCGCTATAAGAGAATTCCAGATAAAACGAATCTCAAATGAAGCCGATGAATTCGTCATCAACTCGGACGACCGTGTAAAACTCAGCCGTGTAATGAAATATATCGACCAGAATTTCACCGAGGAAATCTCTCTGGACAAGCTCGCCGCTGTTGCAGGCTACAGTAAATACCATTTTTCCCGTATATTTAAAAAGTATCATAATATGTCAACGGTGCAGTACATAAGCCGTAAACGAATCAAGCTTGCAGAACGTCTCCTTGTTGACCCCGAACTCTCCATCACCGAAGTCGCAATGCGTTCAGGTTTTTCAAGTCTTACAACCTTCAACCGCATTTTTAAAATGGAAAAACAATGCACTCCCACAGAATTCAAGAAAATGCATAACGCTTCAGCACATAATATATAATGTATAACAATTACTTACTGATTTTTGCACAATTAAGCAAATATTGCAAATCAAAAAGCAAATAATGATATGACATATGTGCATTTTCCATGTATAATATAATTGTAAAGTAAACGTCAGAAATTAACTGCTGTTCGCTGTAATATGTACATTGAAAGGATAATGTGAAATGAAGCTTTTTATTGATACAGCCAACACTGATGACATCCGTGAAGCGGCTGAACTCGGTGTAATCTGCGGTGTTACCACAAACCCCTCACTTATTGCTAAAGAGGGCAGAAATTTCGAAGAGGTCATTACTGAAATAACCGGAATTGTTGACGGTCCGATTTCAGCTGAGGTTATCTCACTCAAGGCTGACGAAATGGTTGAAGAGGCAATTCCTCTTTCAAAAATCAACAAGAATATCGTTATCAAGCTCCCGATGTGTGCCGAAGGTCTTAAAGCCTGCAAAAAGCTCACAGAAATGGGAATCAAAACAAATGTAACTCTTATCTTCTCTGCTGCTCAGGCTATGCTTGCTGCTAATGCAGGTGCAACCTATGTTTCTCCATTCCTCGGCAGACTCGACGACATCGGAATGGAAGGTATGCAGCTTATTGAGGAAATCGTCGATATTTTCAGTGTTCAGAATATCAAAACCGAAATTATCGCCGCTTCCATCAGAAATCCGATTCATGTAACTGCTGCCGCAAGAGTCGGATGTGATATCGCTACAGTTCCCATGAATGTTATCCGTCAGATGATAAAGCACCCCATGACGGACGCAGGTATCGAAAGATTCCTCAAGGACTGGGAAGGCGTTGCAAACAAGTAATCTTTCATCCCCCTTAAATATACAGGCAGCACCGCATAGTGACCGTGTTTCCGGCCATTGTGCGGTGTTGCTTGCGCCGAGTATTTCACACCCTCTCGAGATACTCGGCTTTTTTGTACCCTCTGACATAAAAAGGCACTTCACAATTCTGTGAAGTGCCTTTATCATTTATTGCGGTCGGGTTATATTTTTGCAAGCTTTCCGCACTGCTCCTTTACAGCAGGATAAATCTCGTCGTACAGACGGAAATACTTCTCATAAACAGGAACATTCTCCTCAACAGGCTGCTGAATCTTCGAAATTCCTACGATCTTCTCGCAAGCCTCCGGTACTGAACTGTAAATTCCTGCACCAACCATCGCAAGAATTGCAACGCCAAGTGCGGGACCTTCCTTCGATGAAGCAGTCTTTACAGGACAAGCATATAGGTCGGCAAGCATCTGTCTCCAGAGAGGTGAACTTCCGCCGCCTCCGCAAGCCATCATGTCGGAAACATCGATTCCCATTTCACGGCAGATTTCCACACAGTCACGGAGAGAATACGCAACACCCTCCATTACAGCACGCAGCATATCCTTTTTAGTATGAATTGCCGAGAGTCCGAAGAACATTCCTCTTGCATCAGGATCAAGATGCGGAGTACGCTCTCCCATAAGGTAAGGCAGGTAAATAAGTCTGTTTGCACCAATCGGAACTGTCTCAGCTTCCTTGTCCATGAGATAATACTCATCAACACCCATGAGCTTAGCTGTGTCCTTTTCAGCCTGACAGAAATTGTCTCTGAACCACTTGAGTGAAAGTCCTGCACCCTGAGTTACGCCCATGATGTGCCAACATCCCGGAACAGCTGCACAGCACGTATGAACTCTGCCCTTGGGGTCGATCGAAACCTTTGATGTGTGGGCAAAAACTACGCCCGATGTACCGATTGTTGTGAAGGCTCTGCCGTCTGTAACAACACCCGTTCCGACTGCAGCAGCAGCATTGTCGCCTGCACCGCCTACAACGATTGTTCCCTCAGCAAGACCTGTAAGCTCAGAAGCTGCCTTGCTGATTTTTCCTGTTACCTCGCAGGACTCGTAAACCTTTGCAAGCATCGACATGTCGATTCCGAGTGCATTGCACACTTCCTCGCTCCAGCAGCGATTCGGAACATCAAGAAGCTGCATTCCCGAAGCGTCTGAAACTTCTGTTGCAAATTCTCCTGTAAGCATATATCTGATATAATCCTTGGGAAGGAGAATGTGACGGCACTTCGCATAAATCTCAGGTTCGTTGTTCTTTACCCAGAGAATCTTTGCAGCTGTCCATCCTGTGAGTGCGGGATTTGCGGTGATTTCGATGAGCTTCTCTCTGCCGAGCTTCTCGTTCATCTCCTCAACCTCAGCAGCAGTTCTCTGGTCGCACCAGATTATCGACTTGCGGAGAACTTCGCCATTCTCGTCGAGCATTACAAGTCCGTGCATCTGTCCCGAAAGACCTACTCCGACTATGTCCGCTGCATCAACTCCGCTGCTGCTTATTACTGTTTTTACTGTTGAAGCCGCAGCATTCCACCAGTCGGCAGGTTCCTGCTCTGCATAGCCGTTCTTTGGCTGGTAGAGAGGGTATTCTATTGTGTTTGAAGCGATTACTGTTCCATTTTCATCAAAAAGTACAGTCTTTGTACCGCTTGTTCCGATGTCGATTCCAATTACATAACGCATAATAATTTACTCCTTTCACTTCGGGACGCTGTCCCGTACCCTGCAAGGGCTGTCTGCCCTTGACCCGACTTAAGGGCAGATACGCCCTTAAGAATCCCTGTGTTATTGAGATTTATATTTATCAACAATTTCTTCTTTAAGTTTCATACAAGTGTCACACAGCCATTTAAACTGTCTTTCCCAATCAGACCTGTCAGTTATGTCAGCCGACTCAACTATATTAATCGTTGCATCTTTTTTTCCTTGTGTTATATAAAGCTTCTCATCAAATCCCGAATTTATTTCATCTTCATTTGACTTGTATATATCAATAAATCCAGTTTTTTTGCTGCAATAAATCGCAGCTCTGATTCGTTTCTTCTGAATGCTTATTGCCAAACATATGGAGCATAACTTTGTTCCGGCTTTTACATCAAGCCAATTGCGAGAACCGTACTTCAACCTGTTTGACTTTATAAACTGATAATTCGCATCTGAATATTCGCAAAACTTTTCCCAATATTCAAGCTTTAGCGAATTATTAGGGTCCGAACCTTTCTCGACACTCTTATTCGCTTTCATCCATCCATTCGGAGCCGAAATGATGCTGAATTTCGGAGCAATGTCTGAATTCCCGATTTTCCATAATTCGATTTCCAGAAGATAGAACTCTATTTCCTCATCAGTTTTTTCATTAAGCCACTCTATCGCCTGACGATGTTCATCACGTGCTTCCTTTACAACCCAGACGATTATTTCTGCCTGTTTTGCAGAAGCATAGGTGATTATTTTTCCCAGATGGTCATGATTGGTTTTTTCAAGCTGGTTTTCAATAATGATTTTTCTATTGGTTGCAACTTCCTTCGCAAGTATATCAATCGAAAAAGCTCCTGCAGGTTCTTCGGTATTGATCAACTCAATCTCAACGCCAAGCGTTTCACCGAGAAGATTCAGATTTTCTTCCTCGGCAAGCCATATTGTAAAATCATACGCCTCATTCTTCCATACTGAACGAAGATCGTCACATTTAACGAGTTTGCCTAACGAAATTTCCGTCGCCATTCAAATCACTCCCTTTAAATCTGTCATCAGCACTGAATATGACTCAGCCCCCGTGAAAACGAGGGCTTTGTCGCATATTTATAGGCTGAACATGAAGAAAGCTTTAATTAAAGGCTAAACATGATATTGTTGAGAACAGACTCAAGCATTTCCTGTCTGCCGCTTGTGAGAGAATCAGTAACCTCACCCTTTTCAAGAGCATACTTCTCAAGGTCAGCAAGTGTAGCCTTTCCGCTGATAATGTCTGCACCGATTCCTGTTGACCATGAAGCATAACGCTCGTCAACAAACTTGTCGATTCTGCCGTCAGAAATAAGCTTATCAGCAATTCTGAGACCGAGTGCAAATGTATCCATACCTGCAATATAGCTGAGGAAGATGTCCTCGGGAGTGAAGCTTCCGCGTCTTGCCTTTGAATCGAAGTTGAGACCGCCGTTTGTAAAGCCGCCTGCCTTGAGAACCTCATACATACAGAGTGCAGCGTCGTAGATATTTGTGGGGAACTGGTCAGTATCCCATCCGAGGAGTGTATCGCCCTGGTTAGCGTCGATAGAACCGAATACGCCGTTGTCTCTTGCAACACGGAGCTCATGCTGGAATGTGTGCTGAGCGAGTGTAGCGTGGTTTGCCTCGATGTTCATCTTGAAATCCTTGTCAAGACCGTACTTACGGAGGAAACCGAGAACTGTAGCTGTATCGAAGTCATACTGGTGCTTTGTAGGCTCCTTGGGCTTGGGTTCGATGTAGAAGTCGCCTGTGAAGCCGATTGAACGAGCGTAATCAACAGACATCTTCATGAGACGAGCCATATTGTCAAGCTCAAGACCCATATTTGTGTTGAGGAGAGTCTCATAGCCCTCACGGCCGCCCCAGAATACATATCCGTTACCACCGAGCTTCACTGTAGCTTCGATAGCCTTCTTGATCTGAGCAGCTGCATAAGCGAAAACGTCTGCTGACGGAGCTGTACCTGCACCGTGCATATATCTGGGATGGTCAAAGCACTTTGCTGTACCCCAGAGAAGCTTCTTGGAAGGATCAGCCTTCATCTTCTCTGCGATGTAATCTGTAACCTTGTCGAGCTCTGCGTTTGTCTCAGCAAGTGAGCCGTACTCAGGAGAAAGGTCACGGTCGTGGAAGCAGAAATAATCAATGGAAAGCTTATCCATGATTTCAAAAGCAGCGTCTACCTTAGCGAAAGCACGCTTTGTAGCGTCACACTCACCCCATGACTTGTCAGTTGTACCGCAGCCGAACATATCTGTTCCGTCGCCGCCCATTGTGTGCCACCATGAGAGAGCAAACTTAAGCTGCTCCTTCATTGTCTTGCCGCCGATAACCTCATCGGGATTGTAGTATTTGAATGCAAGGGGGTTAGTGCTGTTTTTGCCCTCATAAGGGATCTTTCCGATATTCTCAAAAAATTCTTTCTGCATGGTTATTTACCTCCGGTTTAAAAATTAAAGATTAACTTCAGTTGATATACAGTCCGTGCCTGCAAGACTGCAGCTCAGTGCATCGGGCTGATGTGTTCCCGCATAAATTGTGAAACGGCTGCCGTATATTCCTCTTTCGCCCTTATCGTTGACCGCTGTGAACGACTTTTCCGCAACAGGGATTTCAACGGTAAGCTTTTCTCCTGCCTTCAGAGAAACTCGTCTGAAGCCGCACAGAGATACATTCGGAACGGCACATTCGGAGTAATCCTTGATATAAAGCTGGATTACGTCCTCGGTATCAGCACCGCCTCTGTTTTCGGCAGTTACGGAAACGATTCCGTCCTTATAGCTGATGTCCGTACACACAACATCCGAATATGTAAGACCGTAGCCAAAGGGATAAAGAACATTGTTCTCGGCATAGCGGTACGTTCTGTTCTTCATGGAATAGTCCGTGAAGTCCGGCAGCATATCCGCTGTTTCATAGAACGTCACAGGGAGTTTTCCGGACGGGGAAATGTCTCCGAAAAGAATCTCCGCAAGCGCCTTGCCGCCCTCTGATCCGGGATACCATGCATGGATCAGGGCATCGGTCTCATTTTCTATATTGATAGCGCTGCCTGCCGCACATACTACGATTACAGGCTTACCCGCTTTCAATATCTTATCGAGGAGAATACGCTGGGATTCGGGGAGTCTCAGGTCGTTCTTATCGCCTGAGGAGAACTCGTTTCCTGTATCTCCTTCTTCACCCTCAATGGTGGAATCAAGTCCCAGACAGAGCACAACAACATCAGAGTTTTCAGCCGCAGCCTCTGCCTCTGCATAGCGGTCGCCCTCAAGAGCGAGTCCCGATGTTCTGTCCTTATAGAGGTGACATCCCTCGGCAAAGATTACTCTGCCGCTGAATCTGTCCTGAATACCTTCAACAAAAGTGATATATCTGTCAGCGGTTCCGTTATAGTTGCCCTCAAGAGCAATTCTGCTGTTTGCATTCGGACCGATAACAGCGATTGTATTGATCTTATTCTCGTCAAGCGGAAGGATGCCGTTATTCTTCAGCATTACCATTGAACGCTCGGCACACTTCAGTGCAGTTTTCTTATGCTCTGCACAGGAAACCACAGAATAAGGGATATCGTCAAATTCAGTATGCTTATCAAACATTCCGAGTCTTATGCGTGTTCTCATGAGGTGAACGCAGGCATTTCTGATGTCAGCTTCTGAAATCATGCCTGTATCGAGAGCATACATAATAAAATCGGGAGTATATGTACATCCGCAGTTGAGATCGCAGCCTGCTTTGAGTGCAAGGGTAACAGACTCAACCTCGTTTGCCGTAAGACCGTGGTTTGTGTGGAAATCACGGATTGCCCAGCAGTCTGACACGAAATAGCCGTCGAAATTCCAGTCACGGAGCTTGCCCATCAGGAATTCACTTGCACAGGCACCCTCTCCGTTGACACGGTTATACGCACCCATCACGGATTCAACCTTTGATTCCTTGACAAGAGCCTCAAAGGCAGGAAGATAGGTTTCCTCCATATCCTTTGCGTTTGCTTCGGCATTGAAGGAGTGACGGAGTGCTTCCGGACCGCTGTGTACTGCAAGATGCTTTGCACAGGCAGCAGTCTTCATAATCTTACCGTTTCCCTGAAGTCCCTCAACAAAAGCTTTTCCGTTTTCGGCAGTGAGGAAAGGGTCCTCACCATAGGTTTCATGACCTCTGCCCCAGCGTGGGTCACGGAAAATATTGATATTCGGCGACCACAATGTAAGACCTTTATAAATGTCACGGTCACCGTGAGCAGAATAAGCATTATACTTTGCTCTGGCTTCGGTAGCAATAATTTCTGCTGCCTCCTTAGCAGCCGAGGCGTCAAACATTGCAGCCATACCGATGGCCTGCGGGAACATTGTAGCTGTTCCGGAACGTGCAAGACCGTGAAGTCCTTCGTTCCACCAGTTATATGCAGGTATTCCAAGACGTTCTATCGCAGGAGCATTATAAATAAGCTGCCCTGCCTGTTCCTCTATCGACATCTCATCAACGAGAGCTTCAGCTCTTTCCTGTGCCGAAAGGGACTCATCAAGATATTTTTTCGTTTTAAGTTCCATCCGATACCGCCTTTCAGTAAATTGATTTATATAAACTCTTTGCTTAAATTCATACTACATTTTTATTATAATCCCTTTTGTTTATATTAACTAATCAATTTTTGCGTTGACCATTACATAAATTGCTCTTTTATTTTGAAAAAAATTTGGCAAAATGCCCATAACAATTTATGAACATTACAATAGCCCGAGCAATTTTTGAACAAAGCACCGAAGCACCTGTTTTACAGCAAATTCTTACTTGATAAATTGCCTTTTATATGATACAATAGATGTATCATCAAAAGGAGACATATCATGAGTATTTTAAATGTTGAACACGTTACCCACGGCTACGGCGCCCGTCAGATCCTCAACGACGCTTCATTCAGACTTCTGAACGGTGAACACGTCGGTCTTGTAGGAGCAAACGGCGAAGGAAAATCCACATTTCTAAATATAATTACAGGCAAGCTTATGCCCGATGAGGGAAAAATTGAATGGTGCAGACATATCACCACCGGCTACCTCGACCAGTACAGTACGCTTGAAAAAGGCAAAACCATCGGTGATGTCCTCAGAGAAGCTTTCGACCACCTTTCCGACCTCGAACAGGAAATGATAGGTTTATACGACAAAATGGCTGACTGCTCCGATGAGGAAATGAACGATATTATGGAGGAGGTCGGCGAAATCCAGAGCATCCTCGATTATAGCGGATATTATACCATCGACGCTAAAATTTCCGAATACGCAAACGGACTCGGTCTCGGTGAAATCGGTCTTGACAGGGACGTTTCAGAGCTTTCGGGCGGTCAGCGTGCAAAGGTACTGCTTGCGAAGGTGCTCCTCGAAAACCCAACTATCCTCATCCTCGATGAGCCTACCAACTTCCTCGACGAAAACCACATCGCATGGCTGAAAAAGTTCCTTCAGGACTACGAAAATGCATTTATCCTCGTTTCTCATGACGTACCGTTCATGAATGATGTTGTCAATGTGATTTATCACGTCGAAAATGCCGTTCTTACCCGTTATGCAGGAGACTACGACAACTTCGTAAGAATGTATGAACTGAAAAAGCGTCAGATTGAACAGGCTTACGAAAAACAACAGAAGGAAATTGCCGACCTTCAGGACTTCATCGCCCGCAATAAAGCAAGAGTCGCTACAACCAATATGGCAAAATCCCGACAGAAAAAACTCGACAAAATGGACAAAATCACTCTTGCTGCCGAAAAACCAAAGCCGGTTTTCTCTTTTGCAAAGGCAAGAACTCCGGGTCGTGTTGTTATAGAGTGTACCGACCTCGTACCCGGATACGGCGAACCGCTTACCAAGCCAATGTCGTTTAAAATCGAAAACGGTCAGAAAATAGCCGTAAAGGGCGTAAACGGCATCGGAAAGTCCACCCTTCTGAAAACTCTCCTGAAAATCATTCCTTCCGTTTCAGGCACGGTCGAACACGACCAGTTCATCGAAATCGGTTACTTCGAACAGGAAGAAGAGGCAGGAAGCAAAACGGCTCTCCAGACAATCTGGGACGAATTCCCGTCCATGACAAATGCAGAGGTCCGTGCTGCTCTCGCAAAATGCGGTCTTACAACAGAGCATATAACCTCGCAGATGAAGGTACTCTCGGGCGGTGAAAACGCCAAGGTAAGACTCTGCCGCATAATGCTCCGTCCCGCAAACATCCTCGTCCTCGACGAGCCTACAAATCATCTCGACGTTGACGCCAAGGAGGCTCTCAAGAAAGCTGTGAGGGACTTCAGCGGCACCGTTCTTATGGTCAGCCACGAACCTGAATTCTATATGGATGTTGCAGACACCGTATTGAATCTTGAGGAATGGAGTACCAAAATCATCTGACACAAAAGAGGTGTAATATGAAAAGCTATCAGAAAATTCTTGCGGCAGCTATGGCAGCACTGATGATGACTTCATGCTCGGATAACAACGGCTCATCAGGCAACGATACAGATACATCTATCGTAACAGAAACCACCGTCAATGCTCCCATAGGCGATTATATGACAAATGCAGACTGTGTTCCGCTTCTGTCAATCAATACCGTCAGCCAGAGCGAAAATGTTCTCGATTTCGTGACAAAACCTGTCAACGATTACGTTTCGTCACAGATTGCAACGTGGACTCCCGGCTATAAAAAGCCGCCTGCTCCCTATTACGAAGCCTGCACCGTCACTCTCACCGACACCGACGGCTCTGTGCTGACAAACAATCAGACGGCAAATGTCAAAGTCCGTGGAAACTGGACCACAAATTACGCAAAAAAGCCTCTCAGAATCAAATTCGACACAAAACAGAATCTTCTCGGTATGAACGACGGCGGTGAAATGAGAAACTGGATTCTCCTCGCCGAGTACAAGGACGGTTCGATGCTCAGAAATAAAACCGCACTTTCAATAGCGTCCGAGCTTTATGGCAGCAGCGGTCTGTACTGTGCAGATTCACGCTTTGTCGAAGTTGAAATAAACGGTCAGTACTGGGGAATGTACCTCCTCACCGAACAGCAGCAGGTTAATCCCGACCGTGTGAACATTACCGAGCCTGCCGTTGATTATCAGGGTACTGACATCGGATATTTCCTCGAATTCGACGGCTATTACTCCAATGAGGATACTCTCCACAGCTTCTACGTCGATTATGCGGACAACGCTCCCCTCGTGCCATTCGACGGCAGCGACGATGGCGGCGGCAAGACAATTACCTGTCTTCCCGAAAAAGCCGGGGACCGCAAAAAGAATATCGGCATTTCAATCAAAAGTGACATCTATTCTCAGGAGCAGAAGGATTTCATCGCAAATTTTGTGAACTCCGCATATGAAATCATGTACGCTGCCGCCTACGAGGATAAGGCTCTGGTATTCGACGCCGATATGAATACTCTCTCCGAATCCACAGAAATCACTCCTCAGGAGGCGGTCGGCAGAGTTGTTGACCTTTCATCACTTGCCGATATGTATATCATAAGCGAACTTACCTGCGACGCCGATATTTACTGGTCAAGCTTCTTCATGTCAGCCGATTTCGGTGCACAGGGCAGCAAAAAACTCCGTTTTGAAGCTCCGTGGGACTTCGACTCGGCAATGGGCAATAAGGACAGGTGTGCCGACGGTACAGGCTTCTATGCCGCAAACATCGTCCCCGACGTTAACGGCATAGAATACAAGACAATCAACCCATGGCTTGCCGTTCTCATGAACGAGGAGTGGTTCCGTGAAATCGTAAGGGAAAAATGGACCTCATTTTACGACAGCGGCGTTTTCGACCGTGCATACAAAATGATTGAGGACGATAAAACTCAGCTCAGCAAGGCTTTCGAAAGAAATTACAAGCGCTGGAACAACATCGTCAATAATTCCGAGTTTTCCAACGAGCTTTCAAAGGAATCAGCTGCCTGCAAAACTCATGGAGAGGCTGCCGATTATCTTGGCAGATGGCTCCGCAGCAGAGTCAGCTTCCTGAACGACTACTGGCATAAATAATCAAAAAACAACACCGCACAATCAATGCAGCTTTTCGCATAGCAATAATTGTGCGGTGTATTATTTTTTACAACTGTTCAAGAAGTGCAAGTATCTCCGACCTTTTTGCAAGTCCCTCTGAAAAGGCGGTTGCTCCGCCTGCCGCAGTTCCGAGCTTCAATGCGTACTCATATCCGCCTTTTTCATAGCCTGCGATGAATCCTGCAAGCATTGAATCACCTGCACCCACAGAGTTTCTGACAGTTCCGCTGCACACTCCGCAGATATGAGTCCGACCATCGCTGTCAAGCAGTACAGCTCCGTCCTGAGCCATTGAAACAAGGACGTTCTGTGCACCCATTTCCCTGAGTCTTTCCGCATATTCAACCACATCATCAGCAGTCGCAATATTCACGCCGAACAGCTCTCCAAGCTCAAAATTATTCGGCTTAACAAGAAACGGGCTGTATTTCAGAGTATTCAGCAGAAGCTCTCCTGTTGCGTCAACAACCGTTCTCACGTTCTTTCCGCTGAAGTATCCGAGAATTTTCTCGTAAATGTCCGACGGAAGCGACTTGGGTACGCTTCCTGCAAGAATTATCGTATCGTCCTCACACAGACCCTCAAACTTGGAAAAAAGCTCCTCCAGCTTATGCGGAGGTATATCAGGTCCCTGACCGTTAAGCTCCGTTTCCGTTCCCGACTTTATCTTTACATTGATACGTGAAAATCCTTTTTCAAGGCGTACAAAATCAGTCTGTATGCCGTATTCCGTCAGACCCTTTTCAATTGCTTCTCCCGTGAAGCCCGCAACAAATCCGAGTGCCTTTGACGGAACTTCAAGTTCTGCAAGCACAAGTGAAATGTTGATTCCCTTGCCGCCGAAGTATATCTCCTCGCTCACCGACCTGTTTACTGTTCCTGCCGTAAGTTCCTCTGTATGCACAACGTAGTCCACAGCAGGGTTGAAAGTTACTGTATAAATCATTCTTTCTCCTCCGAATTCACCGATATTCCGTCAAGGAACTCCACAAGAAGTCCTTTCAGTCTCTCGTAGCGGAGTCTTTTTTCCTCCGATGCAAAGTGAACCTCACGAAACTGTTCGGGATTACCCGCATAAACAAGCTCAGCCGCTTCATCACCGAACTGCTCACTTGTAAGGTCGAAACAGCAGTCTACCACAACATTATAACAGTGGAAATTTCCGCCGTTCCGAGGTATACCGTAAACCTTTCCGCCGAAAATGTCCTGCACGAGAAATGCGGTCACAGAACACTGTCCGAGCGTCCTGTTTTCGGAAGACCACCTTTCCCTGAGCCTTGGAGCACACGTCTCCGCCGACCACAGCTCAGACAATATCTCATAAAGCCTGCACGGCGACTCTGCTGCCGCAAATTGCTGATTTACGGGAGAAATACAGGCACTCTCCCATCCATAGAATCCGTAACACATATTTATGTCTCCACTTATAATAACAACGATTTCAAAATTCAATTACATTTATTATACCACACATCAGACATTGCTGCAATACCGAAATCAAAACAAAGTAAAACGCCGCCTTGAAAAGACGACGTTTTAATGTGGATTACGGATTAATTATCCTGGACGGAATATAGATTCGGTAATATACCGACAGCAAAATTATACTGTATTTTTCGACCCGAGTCAATAGATATTTTTTAAAAAATTGTCGAATAAGCTGATAAAATATTATAATATTATATCGGGAGCTTATCGTATGTTCCGTTGAGATACATTGCAAGAACAAGCACATCCGAATAGTCAATAATGCCGTCGTTAAGCACATCCGCAGCCATCTTCTGAAGATGACTGAGAATTATTCTTCCGCTTACATGACCAAGCAGAACATCGAAATCATATGAATCAATTACTCCGTCCTCGTTGACGTCTCCAAAGTTCACGCCGACGCTCTCAGACAGATTTTCATCTTCTTCGGAAACTCTCTGAACGATTCGCTGTCCCTCAAGGTCAACACACGGATTAACGAAAACCTGTGTCCAGTACCAACCATACATGCTTCCTTCAATATATGTTACGCCGATTCCTACATGTGTAAAGCCGGGATTCATTATCGACTGCCAATGCTTGGAAGAACCACGGAACTGCTCCATAGTTTCTTCCGGAGTTGTTTTTCCGCCGGCAATATTTTCAGCTATTTTTGAGTACGGCATCTTTTTGATGTCAACTGCATCCACAAGACTCGAACCGTCAGGACGCTTGTGACTGAACTGAACTGCACATTCTTTAGCACGCATATCGGCAATTTCACAGATATAAGGCGTAAAGTAAAGAGGTTCAAGACCTTCGGCAGCTCTTTCTTCATTAATAAGAATCGCCATTTCTTCAGCCATTGCATCAAAGTCTGCTGCTGCCGCTTCATCCGTTTCTTCATCTTCGGGTATATCGGATTCGGTGACAGATTCCTGCTGTTCATTTACAGCATCAGTGTCAGGAGTCACAATTTCGGTCGATGAAGACTTATCAGACTCTGAAGTTTCCTCGCTTTGTGCTGATTCTGAAACACTTACCTCACTCTGTTCATCAGGCAGAGTCTCAGACACAGAGACCTTTTTTTCCTGTTCAGCCATATCCGCCGGTTTTTTAAGTGCAACCGCACCTAAAATGTTTCCGCACGTACATACAGCCGTAATTACCGCTGCTGAAATAAACGAAGCAGCCCTTTTTGAATTCTTCATAATAAACACCTCCATAAATTTAACGAGCATTTATCATTTGAATTTTTTTGTTTTCTGTTTTTGTTTTTTGTTTTTATGTTACTGCACCTAACATATTTTTCTAAAAAGCACCCCTCCATTTTAGTTAAAACAAAAAATTATCTTTTTATTTTTAAAAAAAGCTTGACAAAGGATTATTTTCATGCTATAATATATATCGTTGATGTACAACACGTCTGGGTGTGGCGCAGTTGGTAGCGCGCTACCTTGGGGTGGTAGAGGCCGTGGGTTCAAGTCCCGTCACTCAGACCAGTTAAATCCGATTTCATGAGCAATCCTGAAATCGGATTTATTTTTTTAGAAAAGCCATAAAATAATGCCGTTCCCAGATTATGAAAACGGCATCATCAATATAACCATCTAAAAAAACAACACCGACGGTTATATTATATAACATATTTCAAAACAAGTCAATAGTTTTTGAGAAATTTTCTCCAAAAAATTCACATTTAATTCACATCGGACAATTCTGGTTTACGGCATCAACTATATACCTGATCAGATGAAAATTATCAGGCTTTTTTTCAAACGCACTGCATATGACTCTGTTGCCCTTATTCCATGACGTGAATACAGCGTGACGCATCGCTCTTTCAACGCTTGACGCCGTTTTGCCATAGCTCGTTGCAACCGCAGGATATAGCCGATCAATCATATTATTAATTATCTCCTCATCATCAAGTGCCATCTCAACCGCCAGACATATGTATTTATACCCAAGAAGACTTTCAGATATTCCAAGGCTTGTTATTATTTTTTCTATTTCTGCACGCATAATTAACACCCTTCCGTTTTATAGTATTTAAAAAAACGTATCATTTACATTATACGACATATTCCGAGCAAAGTCAATACCGCCTTGAAATTTTTTGTCGAATGGCTATATTGCAGCAAAAAGTCTGCATATTTGTTTCCTGAAATCGAATTATTTACGCTTTAAAACATACAATTTTTACTACTCATGCATCTATAACCTCACCCATCTCGGTCTTCTCACAAAACATACTTACAGCAAAACGACAGTATTTACCTGTCGTTTTTTATTTTATACAAGTATTATATGTGGTAGTTTCAGTAGTTGTGAAAATGCTTGTGCTTAGGTTATCGGTATCAGCAATCAGGGTCATTACATCTTTAGCAATTGTGTAACTGTCTGCTGGTTTAACAATGTAGATACTTCGCTTTAGATATACAGGTTTGCGCATCTGGATATGAGTGCTGATATATGATGTACGTCGTTACTATTAAATGGAGCATTTAGTGAGTCACAGTGGATATTTCCGCCGTCACGATAACCGCGGATGTTCCGTTACCTTCGAGAACGGCAGACAACGTCAGGATGTATGGTCGAAGCGTTCGTGGGAAGTACCCGATGTCGGAGAAGGCGCTCCGTCGCCGTCAGTCCTTACCGATGAGCAGCAAAAGAGCTTGAGCAGCGGAATCTCGGCAGGTTCAGAGGGTTGACAAACAACGGTGATAATGATAAAATAAGAATAAGCGGAGCTATCGGTGGTGCCTTGAACCCGGATAGTGAACGTGCTGATAAGCATGCTGAGTAGTATTATGAAGCTGTCAGAAAAATGCAGACTGATGTTAAGCGTATTGCTGAGAACATCGGATATTCCGAAGAAAGCATTCAGTCTATCAAGGATTTTATTTTCAATGAAAAGCACGACCTCGGAGACAGAATTGATTATTTTGAACCTGATTATTTTATGGCTCAATCGTGGCAGAGACTTATTGACGGTAAAAATATCCTTCCGCATGATTTGACGCTGATTAAACATGAGAAAATGGAAAAAGAACTGATAAGTCAGGGATATTCACAGGTTGATGCACATTTGTTAACCTCACGTAAATACAATTATGAGAAGGAGGCACGTGAGTATTATGATAATATTAACGGAAATAACAAGAAATAACGGTTGTATTACTTGCGTTGCTTATGTTGAGGACTGTAAGCAAAGAATCGACTTGTCATTCAGCGAATCAAAAGCTGAATTCGATAGATTTGATATGCCTGAAAATTATGAGTGGTGCAAATCTCACATAGCACACGCTAAGAAATATCTGAAATCACTTATCGGGAAAAATATTGCATCGTCAGAAAAAACAATAATGTGGTATTAATAATCTTAACCGCTTGTAACAGGGCGGTTTTCTTATACCCTGAAGGAGGTGGCTGATCTGCCCGTTCTGCGGAGATAAAACAGTTCTCTTCGAGCCTGCCGTTTTTTATTATGTACAAGTGTCGTGGTGGGGCTTTTATACATAAAAAACCGTTGCTTTGATTTCTCAAAACAACGGTATCTGGCGGACAGAGAGGGATTCGAAGCATCTCCATACACACTTGATTTTCGCCTATATTTCGGAGGATTTTTAAGCACTAAACTGTTCCGTGTGAAGTTCGTGTGAAAGAGAAAATCACGCTGCGCCATCAGTTTTCTCAGTGCGTGTATCTCGTATAACACCGTACATGAAGTCGTCAAAGATTTTAAGGCTGTCTCTTACTCGCTGCTTCGGAGTTCTTATATAGACAGAATCAAGAACCTTAGAATTAGCCCAGCCTCCGAGCTTCTCAAGTACTTCTTTCTGAACACCAAGCCCGTTCATTGTAGTTGCGAACTGTGCTCTCAGGTCGTGGAAGGTCATCTTCATCCCATGCTTTTTCAACAGTCTATCATAACGTGCTTTGATATTACCGTAGTTCTCATTAATGATAAAATCACCTTCATTCTTGTGTGGCACCTTCTGAATAAGATTGTAGATATAGTCCGGAAGCGGAACATCTCTTGTTGATAACTCGGTCTTGTTCCTGTTTTCAATGACATCATGGCCATTGATACAAACTCTCGCACGTCTGACCTTTATGTATCTGCCGCTTTCGTCCTCAAAGATGTCTCCGAACTGAAGCCCTCTAACCTCTGAGATACGCATACCTCCGCACCATACAGCAAGCAAGCACGGCAGCTCAACACTTGATCCTATTATTACTTTCAAGGCTTTATCAAGTGCAGGCAGCTCTTCCTTAACATTTTTAGGAGGAAACCTAAGTTTTCGTGCGGAGGGCAGTTCAACTTCAAAAACTGATGCAGCACTCCTGATTAGGTCGTAAGCAGACTTGATAGACTTATATCCCAAACCACGCTCTGCATCAATATTGATGGCTCTCTGGATATCAATTATCTTTAAATCTGTTATATTGTATCCCTGTATGGACTGAAGCCTGTTCTTTGCCGCAACCTCGTAGCCGTAAAGTGTAGATGCTGCGATAACGCTGCGTTTGGAGTCGATATAAGCAGAGACAGCTTCCCTTACCGTAATCTTTGTCGGAGTAATATCGACGTGTAGCCTTTTAAAGTCCTCCGCCAGCTTAATTGCTTCCCATGCGGTATCAGCAGTAAAGGATTTTGTAAGGTTTTTGCCGGTTTCGTCCTTGCCATAAACGACTTGGGTACGGAAACGTCCTGATGGTAAAATCTGTGCTTTCACTGGTTTCTGTGATCTCATTTTGATCCACCTTTCAAAATATATGTAGAAGGTGGTATAAACGTTACATACATTATACCACCTTCTGCTGAAAATGTAAAGTGGGTTAATTACAGAGCCATGAGTTCATCAAGCTCCATGCCTGTCACATAAAGCAGATTGTCCACTCTTCCGAGAGTAATGTTTTGAGCACTTTTGTCGTACTCGTGAAGCGTCCTCTCACCAACCTGCAAATATGATGCCAGCTCTGTATCCGAAATGTCCTTGAGTTGCTGCCAGTATCTGATCTTACACCAGATTCTGCGGTACAGCGTTATGCGTGCTATCTTTTTTGCCATTATGTTCACCTCCTTGATTGAGCCTTGAGAGCGGCGCAAGGCCGCCCCTGTTTAATTGTTTTTATCATAGTTACCGACGTATGGTGGGCGATAGGTCTCACCAATTACAGCAGATTCCAGTTGTTTATTCTTCTTACTGTATTCGCTGTATATAGCTCCCATAATCGCGCAACAGAAATCCGGAAGAGTCCTGATAACGTTGATATCGAGTTTGGTGAGCTCAGCTACAGCCCTAATGCATTCCTCACCAAGTGGTCTGAAGAGGATGTGTGTGCCGCAATGCTTATATACCGCTGCAAGACTTCTGTTCAGGTAATCCTGTGATGCAAGGATAACAGAAATGTCAAGCTTTCTACCTCGGCTCAGAATTTTGACAAGAGTACTATTACTTCCATGGTTCAACGTCTGAACCTCATCAAGTATAACAGTCAACTTACCATCCCTGTTCTTGTCCTTGAAGGAATACAGAGTGTCAAAAAGTATGTCATAGGGATTCGCATCACTGTTGATAGTTGCATTTCCAGCCGATATAACAAGCACTTTTCCTCGCTCAGTGAGCAAGTTGTTCCAGCCGGGAGGTTGCACTTCGTTTTTCATATCTTTGACAGTACTCAATAGCGCCTTAAGCTTTGTTTGCAGCTCTCGCTCTTTAGCATTTCCATCAAATCTTGCCGGTAAGTTATGAAGGCTGAGGCTGTTATTTATCTCATATTCTTGGAGCCATTCTTCAGCCTTAGTCATAACTATAGGTATTTGATTCGATCCAGTCAGATGCATTCCTGAGATGAGCAAACTTGACAGCCTTTGAACACGTTGAGTTATATCCTCACAGCTCTCAAAGTCGAGAATGTTAACGGGCCAGCCTTGTGTACTCATATCCCAGAAGGTAAAATAATTATCTATTATTTTCTCCGGAATCCTGTGTCCAAGAAGCTCCTCCCTGCAAAAAGCATTAGTGGGATCAAGCACAATTACAACATCTCCAGCCTTTGCTCTTTGTAGAGCTTGCATCATAATCCAATCTGTCTTACCTGAACCAGGAGTTCCGGTTACCTCGATGAAGGTGTTTCCGTGCTTGTAGTCAGTTATTACCTGACCAGCAATCATATCCAGATACTTATGCTTTATGAATGGGAAGAAGTTATTGATAGGCTTATCCAACTTGTGGAAGAGGTCAGAAGCTACTGCCTCATCAACTATCCTGTTTGCCCTAGGAGTAAGTAAATCCCGCGAAAGTGAATAGAAGCGCCGTGGTTTCTTTACACCGTTTTCAGTCTCGACAGTCCAAGTTTTTTGTTCCCCCTTTGACTCTTTTTCTTTAAAGAGCACGTCCTCGTCCTGTAGGTATTGAAGTGCTGTGTTTCTTCCGACCGATACGTCTGTCAAGAGATAGTCGTCCAGTGTATCCTTAGTTACGTTGATTGAATCATCCACAGCAACAAAAGCACTGTCAGATGTCCAGAAAGGCGAACCGTATTGTTTCGCTATTGGAAGCCTTCCGTTGCATATCGCCTCACTAAGCGCTGCACTAACTGAATTACAAACGCATCGGCTCATTGAAGTCCTCGACTTTGCTTCTGTCCGAAGCCAATCTTGAACTCTATTAACATCAGCATCTTTAAAAACACCGCCTTCTTTCAGCATAATTGCAGTAGAAAGAAGCATTACCGCCGAACTGCTCTGACTTCTCCTCGGAAGTGTGAGAACAATCTCTTTAGCGTTCGTTACCGCAGCTTTTATACGCTGCTTAACCGCATCTGGGTTCTGTTCCGCAAGCTTCACAACATAATAGTCGAGCTCTCCGGCTACTTTCAGGATTTGTTCGATGCTATCGACCTTGAGCCTATCAGCAATAGAAATCTGATGTATCTGGAAATCCTCGGGGATGATTCCTGCGTTATCTACAAACAACACAGGTACTAACCTTCTGAGGTCGTCATCAGCATATCCATTTTGCAATAGCTCATATAAATATTTTATAATTTTATCACAATCATGCGTTGAGCATATAGTGCAGGAATGACGCATAATAGCCACACAGTCGACATAGTGCGTTATCTCCTCCTCGATATTGGGCATGCGCATCGAGGAAAAGAGAGCTTCTGTCGATCTATGATTTCTGTTTTGCATCACCGCTATTATAGCTTTTGCAGTATCATCATCTGATGTTTCCATTACCAATAGTCTGTCCTGTACAAGCCCTTCTTCCTTATATTGAGGAAGAAGACGACTGGTTGCAGAAATAACTGTACCTATCATAATAGGTAGGGTATCTGGGAGCAGGCTATGATAGTCTGCCACAACATCATCGAACTTGCGTTCCGTTAATTCTAAAGAGATATCAAGGAAGACATTGTGCATCTTGTTCTTATTGCACTTTTTTTCTTATCCTCTGCATCATTAGTAAGGAACAAGCCCTCGAATTCAGTCCTCATCATTGCTGAATCAACAAAAACTCGTGAACCTTCTGGAGTGCAATTCCAGCCTGCGTGGGTTGGCAATGTCAGGAAGTATACTGATGTGCACATACTCAACGCTCGCATAAAGGATTCGTGGTATAGGTCCTTCCGTGCATAACTCAACCCCTTCTGATGAAATTGGGTTTGTCTGCGAAGTTCAGAAGCCTCTATAACGCCGTCCCAGAAGATTAAAGGTTTAACCTCGCCCTTCAAGAACACCACAAATGCACGGCACATTCCCGGGCCACTGGCATTGACGATAAGGCATCCATTTACAACGAAACGCGATATCAGCTTAGGTGAGCCGTTCTTGACTCTCACAAGCCATTTATCGCTCTTATCGTCAAAGTTTAGTCTCATATCTTCACCAATCGGATCATTAACCGCTCTATCAGGTATAAAACTGTTGAGATAAAACTTATGTCCGTTGATAATGATGTCTTCGCTGTTAAAAGGGGACAAACCGTATATTCTTCTACCGTCTGACATACTGAATTCAGCTCTTACTTGTTTAACAGCTTCGGCGTGTTCAGTTGCCTTTATTTCAGGAAGCATATCAACAATCTTTGAATTTGCCCTTGAGTCAGCCTCAGATTCAAGTGTTTTTTCTGCATAGGCTTTCATCTTTGAGATAATTTCATAATCATTGGTACCGTACTTCTCCATATTTTCACGGTAAATTTCTCCCCAACGTGAATCGAGCATCCAGTTATTGGACACAACACCACTCCTTTAGTTTATTTCGAGATCATACTTTTCAGCAGTCTCTGCGGATATTATACGATATTAATTGCAAATTGTAAATCGTTCTATTCAACTTGAAGTTTATGTAAAATGCGCTATTATACGCAAAAAACCGTTGAGTCATATTAATGACTCAACGGTATATCGGTCTTTATAATTATTAGAATGAAACTTTAAGTTTTTTAAGTTCTCTTTTTTCCACTACTGGCCCTTATGATACGGCAATTCATCTTGGTTAAAATAACGAAGGATGCTGTTGCATTCATCTATGTTAAAAAACTGATTTTCAATAATAAACCTGTAAGCTCTATTCTGAAGAGTATCATCCATTATATTGTGTTTAATTGGTTTTTTCATAAACATATCATAGCTTTCTGCCAAAGATAATTCCAAAGCAATACAAATAGTCATCACATTCCTTAAATCAGGTTTCTTAGTTTCTCCTGAAAGAATCTTACTTATCGCAGCAGGTTTAAGTCTTGTCCGTTTTACAAGTTCCTTATCATCAATTCTTTTTCCCCTCATATGATATATAAGTGTGTTGGCAAAGGTACTCAATTTATCACTGCTCAATTCGTTGAGTTCATCGTTGTACTTATTTATCATCTCAATAATCGACAGATGTAATCCGTGGTCTTCTTTGCACAACTCAAAAGACTCTGGAACAACTTCGTTGTAGTCCGGTATTTTATTGAGATATGATTTGAATTCATATGGATAGATGTAGTCTGAGTTCACAAGTATCTTATACTTAAATTTTATCAAGCACTCATCAGCGTGTTCACGAGCGTGGTCGGTAAGCTCATAAGCAATCTGTCCATTGTTTACAGCAGGCTTAATATACTTTGCATCATACAAGCATACTACATATCCTGTATACACAAAATACCGTTTTTCTATAAGCTTGGCAAACTCTTCGTTCTCAAGCAGCAGCTTCTCGAAACTATTACGTTCAATGACGAAAGTCTCGTTGTCTTTCAATGTGCCAGGCTTAAAATAAAAAGGAGCAGCCAGTATTTTCATTCCGTTGTCTTCATATTCAAGACACGTTCCGTCAACGAAGTCGTATCCTAACTGACGTAAACGCTCCTTGGCAACATAAGGAGATACCCCGTAAACCTTTGCAAACTTATTGACGGATGCCTGCATCCTGTCGCCATAGTTTGTATAATACGTTGAAGGATCGTTCGCTATTTCTTGTATGGCAGCCTCGACAGTAATTGCAGGTATCGCAAGGGTCATAGCAAGAATATCGGCTTGCCACTCAGCTATGCAGAGTGCTTTCTGTATATCGGACATATTTTCGTCGAAAGTAATAGGCTCTGTTGAAGAATGCAGGTCAACTTTTTCTTTACCCAAAAGCTGGAGCAATTTCAAGAATCTGTCATGGAACAGTGTGTGTACCAATTCGTGAGCAACAGTTATACGCAGTCCACCGTCCATTTCTTTTGCATACTTTTCATAATTAAGAAGAATGGTGCCATGAGCCGCGCGTATGGTAAACTTTTCAGGCTTCAGACCATACTCTGTCTGAACATTCTGAATGATCTCAACATCAGCCTCGGAGAGAATGACTCGGCCTAGGCAGTTGTTCGGAAGAGGTGCGAAATAAATCATTCCGTCGGAGACAAGTTTCTCTATATGAAGTTTATAATTTACAAATAAGCCCTTGCCCGCACAGAATCCATAAAGATTGTTTCCGATAACTTCGATTTTATCCTTGGGGATATCAGGTAGAATAAACTGACTCAGAATATTATCCTCTGGGAACATATTGCTGGTGACTCTTCTTACTTCTTTAATATTTATATCCCTGAATCTCTGTTCGAGATTTCCTCTTACTGTAACAATGAAGCTGAGATCATCAGTCTCTACAGCACCAACAGCCTTCACGGATACTCCTAGGTCAAATTCAGCGTTATATTTTGCATCATCGTCAGTACATACAAGAGAGCAAATGACGGTCTCGGTTATCTGCGGATCATCCTTCATGTAATTAGAAATAGCATCCTGGATCAACCTGATATGTTCATTCTGAAAGCAATCTTTTAAGTTCGCATACTGTGCCATAGTATTCTCCCTTCAATATGATACACTATCTATCGTTCGGATCATAAATAACATTTTTTCATTGCAATTACGTTTTTTCAGAAAAATCATATTGCGTTTTTCTCAAAAAGAGGTACTTTTTGAGAATTTTTGAATTTCATTTTTTCAAAAAAACGTAATCGTCTACAAATTTTTCGTTTTTTCTCTACGCCCCCGCTTCTGCGGGGACGAACTTAAATACATTATGTTGCTTAAATTACCGTCGCTTGTTTGTCATGCTGGTCTTACTCTTTTACTACCTCTCCGGTCCAGTCGATGATCCCGCCGAACTCGTAAATATGCGTATATCCCATATCAGCCAGCTTTTGTGAAGCCTCCTTGCTGCGCCGACCGCTTCGGCAGTATATGAGAATTACCTGGTCGAGGTCGGGCAATTCCTTTGGCTGCTCCGTACCGATAGACTCGTTGGGAATAAGAATCGCACCTGGGATATGACCACTGTCGAACTCGTCCTACCGCCGTACATCGACGATGATGTGACCGTCGTCAGCCCGCATCATCTCCTCGGCTTCTTCCTGTGTTATCTGCTGATATGTTGCCGTTTCAGAGAATGTTGCAGTCGGAACCTCCGACAGAACACTTTCCGGCAAACTTGTTTCATTACCGCAGGCTGACAGCAACAAACATAAAGAAGCAGCAGCTGTCAGAGCTATTGATCTTCTCATTTCACATACCACCTTATGCCTTTAGCTATGCGCTTCTCAGGCTCATTGAAGTGTCCGCCGTCGTTCCATTCAAGGATATGACGGGACACATTTTTATCGCCGCACAAAAGCTCATACTGCCTGCGGGTACAGTCTCCGACAGTTGCCATAATGCGGTCCCGCGCCATTTCCTCACGGTCCCCGAGGCTGAGATATACGGAACTATTCTGCAGAGCGATATGGCTCTCGGCGTAGCTTATCCAGTCTCCGAACCACAGTGAACCCGAACAGCTGATGACTCCGCTGAATGCAAGGCTTTCATAGAATGCCCACAGACTGAAAAGTCCTGCAAGAGAGTATCCGCAGATGATACGCTTTCCCGTCAGACTGTACTCTTTCTCGCAGCAGGGAACACCGTCGTTCAAAAGCCAGTCCAGCATTTTGCGTCCACCGCCCGAAAAGGACATCTTTTTGTTGAGCGTGAACGCCCACGGCGAGAAGTCCGTGTTCCAGTCCTCGACTTCGTAAACAATATAATTGCACTTTACACCCTTACACAGTGCAAGGACTTTTTCAATGGTCTCGGAGCTGTTCTTCGTCTCGCCCCAGTATATCGTAGGAAGGTCAGCTCCGTTTATTTTGATATGGCAGGTTCTGCCGTTGATCTCCGTTGTTTTCAACTTTTTATTTTTCTCCTGTCTTAATGAAGTCTATCAGCTTTTCAAGGTCATCAAAGTCGTCGTAGTCGCCGATTATTCCCTCACGGTGATAGACAATTCCTGATTTTTCGTTGCGTTCAAGGCAGTTCAGAAGCTCCTCAACGCCGAATCTCCTTGTGAACTCAGCAAATGCCCGAGCTTTTATCTTCTCCTTGTACAGTCCCTTGCGGCAGCTTTCGGGCTTGCACTCGTAACAGCCGCTTATATTCTTTTCAAGTACGCATTTTCTGTTTTCGCACCATTCGGCATCCTTGCACCATGAAAGGTCGAGAAAGCCGTCCTGCTTACATCCCTTGCACTCAGCATTTTCCGAGCACAGACAGCAGGCAAGTCCGCATCGTGCGATACCTAATTCACGTTTCATTTATGTACCTCCGTATGTGTGATTATTCTATGGAAACTCCCATATCATACGCTTCTTTCAGCGCCGAGTTACCGTCAATGTCGCCGATGTCATTTACTCCTCGCACTAATACTGTACCTATACTTTCAAGCTTGAAGAACTCCAGCACCATTTGGTACTGCATCAGTATCGGATCAAACAGATTCGGAAGATATGCTGCTCCTACAAGCAAAAGTCCGAGTTTCTTGATATGAAACGTGTTCCTCATGGGAGTGTGAAGCCTGTCCACGATAGCTTTAAGCTGTGCGCTGATACCATAGAAATACACAGGCGAGGCAATGACGACAATATCCGCATTTCTTAGCTTCTCATATATCTTCACCATGTCATCATCCTGGAAACATTTATTGCCTTCTCGCACGAAACAGCTGTTACAGCCTATGCAGGGATTGACATTATAATCGGCAACATACACTATCTCAACGTTATTATTCTGGACAGCTCCATCTGCAAAGCTCTGCACCAGCCGTGCAGTATTGCCATTTTTTCTCATGCTGCCGTTGAGTATTAATATATTATTTTTCATTTATAATCCTTATTCACTTTTATTGCCTCATATATAAGATAAGTAGATTGAGAGCCTCCTCTCGGAGGCTCATTAATAGCTCTATTACAGCTTAATCATATTTAGGAGTTCTTGATAATTATTAACCGCATCATATAGAACTTCACTTGTATTGACCTTGTTGAACAGAACCCTCGCACAGTCAATTTTCGCTTTTTCAATAGGTCTGAGATCAATACTTGACATTGAACCTTTAGTTTCAGCAATAAAATATATATGCTTTACTGTTCCCTCGTTAAAGGCTATCGCCCAGTCAGGTGAATAATGGCCTAAAGGAGTTGGTATATTGAATCCCTTCGGAAGTTTAGCATATACACATACTTCTGATGCTGAATCAAGATCTTCTGCAAATCTGCGTTCTACGCTCTTTTCAGCAGTACCATCAGTAAATACATAGTTCTGAACGTGTTTCTGTGCCTTAAATGCCTTATCAAAGCTCTGATTGCTCTTATCAGCAGTAAAGATATTAGAATCGTATTCGCCATCTATCTGATTATAGCTTATATGGTCAACGATCATTGTCGCTTTTTGCTCACGAATAAGACGAATCATTTTAGCAATGAACTCCTCAGGATTGTATTTAAACATTGCAAACTTGTCTATCCGCAATCCTTTTATAATTGCAGCAACAGTATTTCTTGTAAGAACAGTTCCTTCTGCTATCTTACCGATAAGATCATAACGTATCTGGCTGATCTGAGCGTGACGAAGAGTTTGAGTCCTTGTCTTTGCAGTGTCAAAGGAGTCGTTCCTTTCAATCTCATACTGATTTATATCAGACTTCTGCTGACCTGTTGTAGTGGTGTATTGCAGTTCAGAAACATACAGATTATTATTTATATGATCTATTGCTTTCTGTACTAATTCTGAGCTGTCAAAGTTAACGGTATATGCATACTTATGATTGATGGATTTCCATAGAGTCTGAAATTCCTTCTTATAGAAATTTTCATTAAGCGGATTGTCTTTAACTTTGGTTTCGTGTCCATCTGATACCATATCTTTCAGCACACTATCGTCAAATATGCCCTGTACCAGTTTATGAATACCAGCTTCAATATCTTTTAAATCTTCCGAAACCGGAATAAGAGTATTATTTGCAAGATCATTTCTGTACTCATCGGTTACATTGTCATCATCATCAATATAGTCGTTCTTAAGAAGATACTTATATATCGCCTTAGCTTGCTTATTATCGATAACAACAGGGATTTCGCCATTCATAACAGTTTTTCCTACAAAGTATTCTATAGTTGCCTTTGATGGTCTGTCATAGAGTACTGTCTTTATATCAGCCTGTAAATCTGCTACAAAGTTCTTATAGCTCTCGCTTGCAATAACCGTCAGCATATTAATACTGTGAACGTTATCACCACAGGAGTCATTATCCATACGATTACCTGACTGATTCACACATAATCTTAGTCCTCGTCCTACTTCCTGACGTTTCAAGGTCTGACTGTCCGAATGCTTTAATGTACATATCTGGAATACATTAGGATTGTCCCAGCCTTCACGAAGAGCGGAATGTGAGAAGATAAAACGAGTAGGCTCATCAAAGCTCAGCAGACGCTCCTTATTTTTAAGGATAAGATCATAAGCTGAAATATCATCTGATATATCACTACCACGCTTGACGGAACTATCTACGCTCCTGCCTTTTTTGTCAATACTGAAATAACCACGATGTACTTTTGTAACCTCACTGCAAGTGCTTCGGAGATACTTCTGATAGTCAGTATCAAACATAGTGAGGTTATCGTTCAGGATACTGGTATACTCCTGCTCGAACATCTCACCGTATTCACCAAGCATTTCATCGCCGTTTTCATCATACTGACGATACTTTGCGACTTCATCAATGAAGAACAGCGAAAGCGTCTTTATACCCATATTATAGAGCTTTTCTTCCTTTTCAAAGTGAGAAAGAATAGTCTCTCTTATCTGGATTCGGCGCATATCCTTCTCAGAAATATCACCTGTGATCTCACCAGTCTGCAATATCTCTCCGTTAGTGAATGTAACTGTACCACGGATAGGATCAATGTCAGAGATAAGATAACCCTTATACTGCTCCATTTCATTGGATTTGTAATAGAGGTTATCATCAACGCCGAGCACTCTGGTCTCACGCTTTATATGATCTTTGTACTTGACTTCCAGTTCTATCCTTGCCATAGGCGGCTTATTGTTTGAGAGCACAATGCTCTCCAGATACAGATACTTATCCGTACCGCGAAGGTTCTTCACCTCAAAGCCCTTGACTTCTATTTTCTTGACAAGACGTTTATTATAGGCGTCAAGGGCGTCAAGAACATAGACAAGGTTATGTTGCTTAGCGTGAGTAGCTGAGTAGTTAAGGCTGAACAGCGGATTGAAGTTCTTCAGTGCTTTCTGTGTTACCGCTCCACCCATTTTCTGCGGCTCATCAAGTATAATGATAGGTCGGTTCGCCTTGATAACGTCGATAGGACGGCGTGAACCGAAATCGTCACGCTTCGAGTAGATGATACGAGCGTCCTTGCTCTTGCCGTCCTCTTTGAGAGAAGCTGCAAAAGCCTGCGTATTGATTATCATTACATTGATACCGGCGCTTGACGAAAAGTTGTCCAGCTGATTGAGGTTAGAGCTGTTGTACACGAAAAATCTCGCCTTCTTGCCGTAATGCTCCATGAAGTGATCCACGGTTATCTCAAAGGACTTCTTTACACCCTCACGGATAGCTATACTCGGCACAACAACAATGAACTTGCTCCAGCCGTAACGCTTGTTCAGCTCGAACATAGTCTTTATGTAAACATAGGTCTTACCCGTACCGGTCTCCATTTCGATGTCAAGGCTGCATCTGCCAAGCTCCTTTATAAGATTCGGAGAGAGACGGATATTATTAGCAGTCTGCATTTCGTGGATATTTTTCAGCAGTTCAGTATCTGTAAGCTGTACGGCTTCATTCTTGTAGCCCATGCAGTTTTCGATGTCGAGGAGTTCTTCATCTTCGGCAGTGTCCTCCGCAAGGAAAGAAAGCTGCTTGTTTTCTTCAAGTGTACCAATATCACGGAGATAACCCACACGCTCGTGAAGTCCCTGACCTTTGAATATATTCACAACAGCTTCGACAGCATCGGTCTGATACTGTTGTATCTTAAAATTGAATTTCATAGTTCAACTTCCTACTTTTTTATTGATTTCTCTATGAATTTTTTCATAGAATCGATTAATGCTGTTTTATATTCGGATATTCTTTTATTGGCGGTATTCTTTCTTTGGTTGATTTCGTAATAATTATATGAATCACCTGTATTAGACTCAAATGCTATGTGATTTTCACAGTATTCTTTAAGCTCTATCTCTAAACTAATGGAGTCATCTTGCGTCATTCTATCTTCAATAGTTGCTATTGTTTCATATACTTCATTACTATAACCACCTTCACCGTCCGGTTCACGCCAAAGCGAAAAAAATGTTTTTTCAAGTTTGAAACATAATTCCTTTTCTTTTTTCATCTCGTTCAAATTTTGAAATAAATCTTTTTCGTGTTTAGAAAACATTAGTTTTACAATGTTTTCTGATACATCTTCATCATTTTCTATTTTGCCAAGTATTTCTATTCTCTTATCTAAAAGCTCAATGTTTTTTGCTTGACAGAGTTCCTTTTTGGTTTGATGGTTTGCATATAAAGCAACTAAAACTGCTGCTCCTTCTATAATAGCGGTAACATTTTCTACATTCAACTTCACTTACAGCACCTTCCTAACCGTATCCTTAGAATAAGCCTCAAAGATCTGGTCGAAGTTAGCGGCAACGGAGTCGCTTGCCATTGAGCTGTCACGCATAACGAAGTAATACGGCTTCATTTTTGCGACAGCAGTAATAGTCTCCTCGGTGACATTTTCATCGAAGCAGGCAATGAGGAAGCCGTCAGCGACTTTATAAACGGTCTTGCCGCCGATAACGGTCTGCTCTACCTTGCTTGAAAGGAGCACTCCGAGATCGAGCATTACCTGGAAAAGCAGGTCCTCGGGAGTTCTGTCTTCCTTGATGTTATCGACAGTACCCATAAGCGTTTCAATGGTAAGCTCGTCGGGGTTATAGTAAACGTCCTTCATATTGGTGCTGTCAAGCTTGAGGACACGGAAGCCTGTATCGAGTCCGGCGGTAGTCATAGGGTTTTCTTCTTTTATCTTAGCGCCTGCTCTGCGTATTCTTTCCTTGCCTATCTCGCACAGATTAGCATAATTAGGGGACTTGCTTTCTTCTTCAAGCTGGACAAGAATGTATTTTCTATTACCATTATCTTCTGCGTTTTTCTTCATAACAGCATGTGCAGTTGTTGCAGAACCTGAAAAGAAATCTATAATTAGATCATCAGTGTCAGTTGAAATACTCAATATTCTATCAATTAATCTTACAGGTTTTGGGGTATCAAATGGAGCTTTATTATTAAATAATTCCGCCAGCTCAGTCGCAGCTTCTCCTGTATGCCCTACCTCTGAATGCGACCATAGATTAGTTGGAACTCTTCCTGCACTTTGATCTAAGTATTGTTTTCTTCTTATACCACCTAAGCCGTGACCTGTAAAATACAATACTGGCCAAGGTTGCTCTTTATTTTCACCTCGTTCATATCTGGTTTTGGCTTGTTTCTTGGCGGAAATAAGATTCTTTAATACAATCGCAGGAAGTGATGAAGGCACTCCTTCTGTTTTTCCACATAATTCACATCTTTTTTCATAATCATCAATTGGCTTTAATTCGTATTCAGCCCATTCATTCATATATGTAAACATCTGAGATTGGCCTAAACTCCAACAACGCCCTTGTGGTGGATATAAGTATTCGCCAGTTATTGGATGTTGAATTGCATATACCATGCCTTGATGCGTTGCAGCTCCAGGGGCATTTATTGTAACTGAGGCCCACAAACGTGGATCACCATCAAGACTTCCATAATGCTCATCCATTTCGTCTGTTCGAGGTAACCTTTTGGGATTCCACCCAAGTTGCTTAGAATACACAATAATATGCTCTTTTTCAACTGCTATTCCCTTGGAATCATTTCTTTTGGAATACGTTCTTTGCCATGCAATATCAGCAACAAAACATTCAGCTCCAAATATCTCTGAGCATACTTTTATTAGATTTGCTGCTTCATTATCATCAATAGAAATAAAAATAACACCGTCATCACTCAGTAAATCCTTAGCCAGTTTCAATCTCGGATAAATCATATTAAGCCAGTCTGTATGGAATCTGCCGTTGCTTTCAGTATTCAGCACAAGGCGGTTGCCTTCCTCGTCGAACTGTCCGCTCCTGTCAAGATAATCCTCTGTATTCTCCGCAAAATCATCATTGTAAACGAAGTCGTTGCCCGTATTATAGGGCGGATCGATGTATATCATCTTTACCTTGCCGAGATAGGTTTCCTGCAAAAGTTTGAGAACGTCAAGGTTATCGCCCTCGATATAGAGGTTTTCTGTATTATCAAAGTCAACGCTTTCCTCACGGCAAGGACGGAGAGTCTTAGCTATCGGTGAATTTGCCGCAAGTACGGCTTTTTTCTTGTCAGGCCAGGTGAACTGATAGCGTTCATCTTTGCCCTCAACAACAGTTGTACTTATCTCCTGCATGAGAACGTCTTTATCTATTGCACGGACAACTTCGCCGTTCTCGTTGATAGTCTCGGTTACTGCGTTCGGGAACATCGCCGCAAGCTTGGCAAAGTTCTCGTCAGCTTTGTTCGGGGTGTGCATTTTGAGTTTGTCCATTTATTCTTCCTCTTTTTCTTCTTTCAGCTTTTTCTTCTCTCAATTTCTTCTTTCAGCTTTGTATGCTCTTCAGAAGAAAGCTTGATAAAATTCAATACCGTTTCATCATTTGGCTTGAAAACATCATCTCTCAATATTGTGTAAAGCATATACCTTGCCATCAAGTAATCATATTCATTAATTGAAACATAATCTGTATCGTTTGCAAATCTTATAATATGCAAATGCACTTTATTTCTGATAGTTTTAAGAGCTTTCAGGTATGGGTAAGCTTTACCGGTCAAGGATATGAGCTTCTTTTCCTTTACTTTATTTATCAGGAATTCAAAATCCATCATTTCTTCCCTTGGTGTATCAAGTTCTGTTGCGGTTGTAATAATGTATTTTTTCTTCTTTCCATCTTCTTCAAATACATTAGAATGGATAGGTTTGCTGTTTTCCCATTTATCTGTTTTTCTGTATCCACCTTTTACAACTAAATGATGAAAAATGCTTTCTATTATGTGGTGCTATACTAAAAAAGTAGACAAAAAGAGAAAGACAAGGTATAATAAAAGAAAAGGGCAGGAGGAAAAAGAAATGGCAGGAAAGAAAAGTCCACGATACAGTGAAGAATTCAAAAAAACAAT